>NZ_JBFRCF010000032.1:0-66715 GCF_040965655.1 Paraburkholderia sp. EG286B
CTTCTCGGTGGCCCCCCCCCGCCACTCACATGCGAACGATGCGCACGTCTACAGACAGTTTACGCTGCGCGACGGTTTTGCGTCGCGTCGATCAGCGGCACGCCGGCGAGCTTCTGCAGCGCGTCGAAATCGATGTCCGAATAGATCTCGCGCACGGCGAGGCCTTCGGGCGTGACGTCGAACGCCGCGAGGTCGGTATAGATGCGGCCCACGCAGCCCACGCCCGTCACCGGGTACGAGCATTCGCTCACGAGCTTGCTTTCGCCTTGCTTGGTGAGCAGTTCCATCATCACGAACACCTGCTTGGCGCCGAGTGCGAGGTCCATCGCGCCGCCCACGGCCGGAATCGCGTCGGGCGCGCCGGTGTGCCAGTTCGCGAGGTCGCCATTGACCGACACCTGGAACGCGCCGAGCACGCAGTAGTCGAGGTGGCCGCCGCGCATCATCGCGAACGAGTCGGCGTGGTGGAAGAAGGCGCCGCCGGTGAGCAGCGTGACGTGCTGCTTGCCCGCGTTGATGAGCTCGTCGTCTTCTTCGCCGGGCGCGGGCGCCGGGCCCATGCCGAGCAGGCCGTTCTCGCTGTGCAGGAAGATTTCCTTGCTCGGATCGAGGTGATTGGCCACCAGCGTGGGTACGCCGATGCCGAGATTCACATACGCGCCTTCGGGAATGTCCGCGGCCACGCGCTTGGCCATTTCATCGCGATTCAGTCGTTTCATTGCCTCTCTCCGTTCCTTCAGGCTGCCTGGCCGCTTTGGTCGGCGTGCGCTTGATGCGCCGCTTGCGGCACTGCCACGACGCGTTGCACGAAAATGCCGGGCGTCACGATGTTTTCCGGATCGAGCTGACCGAGTGCGACGACCTCCGAAACCTGCGCGATGGCGACCTTCGCCGCGCTCGCCATGATCGGGCCGAAGTTGCGCGCGGTCTTGCGATAGACGAGGTTGCCCCAGCGATCGCCCTTGTACGCCTTGATGAGCGCGAAGTCGGCGTGCAGCGGCGCTTCGAGCACATAGTGACGGCCGTCGATCAGGCGCGTTTCCTTGCCTTCGGCCAGCTTCGTGCCGTAGCCCGTGGGCGTGAAGAAGCCGCCAATGCCGGCGCCGGCGGCGCGGATGCGCTCGGCCAGATTGCCTTGCGGCACGAGTTCGAGCTCGATTTCGCCGGCGCGATAGAGCGCGTCGAACACATACGAGTCGGTCTGGCGCGGGAACGAGCAAATGATCTTGCGCACACGCTTCGCGTTGAGCAGCGCGGCAAGACCGATGTCGCCGTTGCCCGCGTTGTTGTTGACGATGGTGAGGTCGCGCGCGCCCTGCTCGATGAGCGCGTCGATCAGTTCGGCGGGCATACCGGCCGTGCCGAAGCCGCCGATCATCACCGTGGCGCCGTCATGCACATCGGCCACGGCGGCTTGAAGCGAGTCGAAAATCTTGTTGATCATGCCTGTTCCTGAAAGCGATGCGCATCGCGGAAGGTCCACGTCACTCGATCGCGAAAAAGTTCTATATACGAACACTGATTCGTTTAGCGAACGTCCAGCGCATTATCGGAGTGGATTCAAGCGCTTGTCAAGGCGGGTCTACCCACACAGGCAATCTACTTCATGCCGGCGACGGTGCGCGCCGGATCGCACGCGCGGGCCGTCCTTCAGGCCGGGCGCGCCTGTGGGCACATACCCCAATATCCGGAATTCCGATTCGTCGACTAGTCTTTATCCGAATTCGACATAGTCGGCGCCGCCGCCCTCGCCTCCATGCAAGACCTCGATCTGAATCTCATCCCCTTTCTCGTGGCCATGGAGGAGACGCGCAACGTGAGCCGCGCCGCCGAACGGCTCGGCGTCAGCCAGCCGCGCGTGAGCACTGCGCTCGGCAAGCTGCGCGAGTTCTTCGGCGACCCGCTCTTCGTGCGCACCTCGCGCGGCATGGAGCCCACGCCGCGCGCGCTCGGCCTGATTCCCGCCGCGCGCGACGCGCTGGTGCGCATCGAGAAAGGCATGCTGCAGGCGCAGGACTTCGATCCCGCCACGAGCACGCATACGTTCTCCATCGCGCTTTCCGACGTCGGCGAGATCGTGTTTCTACCGCGTCTCCTGCAGGTGTTCGCCGAACGCGCGCCCAACGCGAACCTGCGTTCGGTGTCGCTGCCGCCTGGCCAGGTCGAGCGCGGTCTCGAATCGGGCGACATCGATCTCGCGGTCGGTTACTTCCCCGACCTCGGCGGCAACAACTTTTTCCAACAGCGCCTCTTCACGCACCGCTTCATCTGCATGATGCGCAGCGGACATCCGCTCGCGGGCAAAGCCATGACGATCGAGCAGTTTCTCGCCATGGGCCATGCCGTCGTGCGCGCCGAGGGACGCAGCCAGGAAGTGCTGGAGCAGTATCTGGAGAAAAGGCGCATGCGCCGCCGCGCCGTGCTCGAAACGCCTCACTTCATGAGCCTGCCGTTCATTCTCACGCGCTCCGATCTCATCGCGACCGTGCCGCATGCCATCGGCTTCGCCTATGTGTCCGAGCATGCATCGATCACGCTCGTCGAGCCGCCGCTGCAGTTGCCGCGTTTCGATCTCAAGCAGCACTGGCATCGCAAGTATCACAATGCGCCGCGTGGCGAATGGCTGCGCAGCATCGTGGCGGAACTGTTCAACGACGCCATGGACGAATGGCCCAAATGACCCCTCGCGCCAAGCACGGCAAAACATGAAACAATGGGCGCTCGTGGTGCACGCCAAAGCGGCGTACTCCCACCTGACAGGAGCCCATGCATGAGCGAAGAAAAAAAGGCCGGGAAATCGAAGCAAAGCGCGAAGCAAGGTACGACCCAAGCCGCGAAGCAACGCAAGAGCGCAGCGAGCACGACCGTCGCGCGCCCGTCACGCGCCGAAGCCGAGGACGCGGTACGCGTGCTGTTGCGCTGGGCCGGTGACGATCCCGCTCGCGAAGGGCTGCTCGATACGCCGGGCCGCGTCGTGCGCGCCTATGAGGAATTCTTCGCGGGCTATGAGGTCGATCCGCGCGAAATCCTGTCACGCACCTTCTCTGAGGTGGACGGCTACGACGAAATGATCGTGTTGAAGGACATCCGCTTCGAGAGCTACTGCGAGCATCACATGGTGCCGATCATCGGGCGCGCGCACGTGGCGTATTTGCCCGAGCATCGCGTGGTGGGCATCTCGAAGCTCGCGCGTCTCGTCGACGCGTTCGCGAAGCGTCTGCAGATCCAGGAGAAGATGACCGCACAGATCGCCGACACGCTCAATGAAATCCTCCAGCCCAAGGGCGTGGGCGTGATACTCGAAGCGGCGCATCAATGCATGTCTACGCGCGGCGTGCACAAGGCCGGTGTGGCGATGGTGACGTCGCGCATGCTCGGCACGTTCCGCACCGATCCTTCCACGCGCCGCGAGTTTCTCGCGATCGTCGGCAATCCGAGCGCGATGAGCGTCTCGAATACTTGATCGGAGCGCACAGACAAAGAACGGGACGGCGTGTCCCGTTCCCCTCCTCACTTGAGCGGACTTTCGTCGCCCCGCTCGATCTCGCGAATCTTGCCCTGGCGCACACTGCTGCCCGGCGGCACGCTATGCGTGAGCCACACGTTCCCGCCAATCACCGAGCCGCGCCCGATCGTCACGCGGCCGAGGATCGTCGCGCCGGCGTAGATCACCACGTCGTCCTCGACGATCGGATGGCGCGCATTGCCCTTCACGAGCGTACCGTCGAGGTCGGCCGCGAAGCTCTTCGCACCGAGCGTGACGGCCTGATATACACGCACGCGCTCGCCGATGATCGCCGTCTCGCCGATCACGACGCCCGTGCCGTGGTCGATGAAGAAGCTCGAACCGATCTGCGCGCCCGGGTGAATGTCGATGCCCGTTGCCGAATGCGCGATCTCGTTGATGAAGCGCGCGAGCAGCGGCACGCCGAGACGGTGCAGCGCATGCGCGAGCCGATGATGCGTCATGGCCCACACGCCCGGGTAGCACAGCAGGATCTCGGTGATGTGCTGCGCGGCCGGGTCGCCCGTGAACGCCGCCTGAATGTCGCTCACGAGCAGCGCGCGAATATCGGGCAGTTGCCGGCCGAACTCGCGTGCCACCTCGAATGCGCGCGCGCGCAGTTCGTCGTCGCTCGCCTGCGAGCTTTCCGGCAGGAAGCGCAGCGCGCGGCGAATCTGCTCGGCGAGCAGCCGCAAGGTGCTGTCGAGCGTATGGCCCACGTAGTAGTCGATGCTCTCGTCGGTCAGGTCGGGCGCGCCGTAATGCGTGGGAAAGAGCGCGGCGCGCAGGCCGGCCACGATGTTGACGACCGCGTCGCGTGACGGCAGTTCGCGGATACCGAGTGGATGGCGCGTGCGGTGCCGCTCTTCACGCGACGCACGCAGGTCGGCGACGATCTGTTCGAGACCCCAGTCGGGGGAAGCAGCTTTGGACATGGTGATGCGGCAGCGGACGCAGGGGCCGTGCGGGAGTGAGTGTATCGACCCCAGAGATTACCGCGTTTTGCCGGAGTTCGCCGAAGCGTCCGCGGAGCCGGGCCAGGCCCGCGGGGCGCGCGCGTTCAGAGCGTGACCGTGCTCGCGTCGATCCAGCGCACGGCCCAGTCGCGCGCATGGGCGATGGCGGCCGCCTCATCGGAAAAGCGCAATTCGGCAGGGAAAAATCGGTTGGCAACGAGTTCGCCGTCGCTCGAGCGCGAAATCACCACATACGGTTGATACGTGCCGTCACCGGCACGCGCCGGTGCGCAATTCAGCAAATAGCCACGATGCGTAAATGCAGCGTCGAAGTGCATGTGTGTCACCCGCCCCTGACTGCCTCGTCCATTTTATTTGGCGCGTGCATTCAGGATCGTGCGGCAAAGCCACAGCATGAGCCCTCGCCCGGCCCATTAATCGAAAGCGCGCCAACTCGTTGAAAGAGGATCATACTCCTGGGAAAAAGCCCAAACCAACGAAAAAAATGCAACATCGCTGGAGGCGTTCTCCTGGCGAACCGGCTAGCTTTTCACCCCGATTCAAGGGTGCGGCGCTGCAGCGGAACAGCGCTTGCGGAATGGCCTGCTGAACGCAGGCACCCAGATCTTCCAAGGAGGAAGCATCATGAATCGTCCCGACGACATGCAAACAGCGAAGGTGGGAGATGTGAGCGCGTCGCCGTCGCGGCCGCGCAGCGCCGAACTCCACAACGACCGCACGCACGACAGTTCGGTCGACACCGACGGCAAGAACCGCGAGGCGGCGCGCCTCGCGGGCGAAGGCTGGATCGGCCCCGACGAGGTGACGACCAGCAACGCGACGCTCGTCAACAGCGTGGCCGAAGCCGATGACGGCCTGGCGGGTTTCGACAGCCGCAAGGGCGTGCACCGGCTGCCGATCGCGCTGGAGTCCGGCTACGAGGCCGTCGACCTCGGCATGAGTGCGCCCGAAGAGCCCGAAGACGCCGAGTGGCAGCGCAACGCCGCGCGCGAAGCAGGCGTGCGCCGCAGCCCGGGGCGCCTGCACTTCGCGGTCAACCACCTGCGACCGACACGCGTGATCGAGTTGCAGCGCAAGCCCTGAACAACGGTTCGCCGCTCACCATGCGGCGAATCGTTTGCGATTATCCAGGCGATATCGCAGCAATGGCGGATACGGACAGTATCCAGTCGAGTGCAGTTAAAACTCGAAATGAAAAGCCTGAAAATTAATGAAAGCCGATAAATCGCCAGCATTATCCCGGCGAGTTGCACGCTTTTGCCGCTTTCGAAATGCCGTCTGGCTTTATTTCGGCTCCGGCGCAATGCACTTTTTTCGTGCAGGCGCGCTTGTTCAGGAGACGCAGAATTCTCTCCGATGTCACCGAAATCTGACAGAAATGACCCCAGCAAAGCGGGAGGATTGCAGACGAGGGGGGATCAGATAGGAATTTAGTGATAAATTCTTACATCATAAGAAGCGAGGAGCGAGTGTCTGAGGGCTTGCCCCGCGATCTCGCCCAGCGCTGATGGAGAGTGTTGAACGTGCCTCTACATTTTATTGAGCAGATGTCGCCCGTGCTCGACGCGCCCGAAGAGGCAGCGTGGTTCGACGCGGTGGCGAAGCTCGCCAGCTCGTGGGGATTCAGCCAGCTCATGCTGGCTATCTTGCCGCGCCCGGGCATGAGGCTCGAGGATGCGTTCATCCGCACGAACTACTCGGCCGCCTGGCGGCAGACGTACAACGACCACGGCATGGCCTACTTCGACCCGACCGTGTCGCATTGCACCACGCGTTCGGCGCCGCTCATCTGGTCGCCGGAGTTGTTCGCGACCGAGCAGCAACAATCGATGTATGAGGAGGCCCGCTCGTACGGCCTGCGCGCAGGCATCACCCTGCCGATCCATGGCCCGCGCCAGGAAATCGGCATGCTCTGCTTCGTCAACGACGCGAATCCCACGGACAAGTTCTGGGACGACGTGAACCGCGCGTTGCCGAATCTCGTCCTGCTGCGCGATCTCGTGCTGGACACGAGCCAGCGGCACCTGAACGACCACGTTCAGTCGCTGATACCCAAGCTCACGCCTCGGGAAAAGGAATGCCTCAAGTGGACTGCGCTAGGCAAGTCCACCTGGGAAATTTCTCACATCCTGAATTGTTCTGAGGCCGTCGTGAACTTCCACATGAAGAACATTCGCGGGAAGTTCGGCGTGAACTCACGGCGAGCGGCAGCCGTGATTGCGACCCAGATGGGTCTTATTGACCCGGGCTAAGCACCATCGGTGCTTCGCCGCGCAACACGCGCTCGGCACGGCCAAGGTCGCCGTCCGAAATTGTCTTGTTGAAATACAGCCCGAGCAGAATCGACACCGGCGGCGGAATCTCCGCGCCCGACTCGAACCGGCTGCCGCGCGACTGCGTCACGCCGAAACGCGCCCAGAAGCGGCGCTGGCTTTCTTTCTTCTTCTTCCGATACGCAATGATCAGGACGCGGTCGACGACCGAGGACAGATCCCCGGGGGACGACATGGTATTCGCACCCGAGTGCCATTGATTGCCCATAAGTTCCATGATGACTCTCGCTGTCAGATATGCCTGATGAGTGACTGCCGCGGAAGTGATTCTCCTTAAGAGGCCCCATCTGCGCACCTACCTATCTAGATAGGTGTTTTTTTATATTCATAACGCATAGCTTTCGAACCGTACTGCCGCGCCTCCACACAAATCGGGAGAGTTGTCATGCAAGCTGCGATACGGATCGGACTGAGACAGGACTTCGACAACGAGGACATCAACGAGATGTACCGGCTGCGCGCGCGCGTGTTCCGCGACCGCCTGGGCTGGGACATTCCCACCATTGCGGGGATGGAAATCGACGGCTACGACGCGCTCGGGCCCCATTACATGCTGATTCAGGACGGCGCGGGCCACGTGCGCGGCTGCTGGCGCCTGATGCCCACCGAAGGCCCCAACATGCTGCGCGACACCTTCCCGCAACTGCTGCAGGGCAAGGCTGCGCCTACGTCCCGCAACATCTGGGAACTGAGCCGCTTCGCCATCGAGTCGGGCAACGACCAGGCATTCGGCTTCGCCGATGTGACCATGAGCGCGATGCGCGCGGTCGTCTCGTTCGCCGACCGGGCGGGCATCAACAGCTATGTGACGGTGACCACGACGCCAATGGAGCGCCTGCTGCGCCGCACGGGCATCGAGCTGACGCGGCTCGGCGCGCCGATGCGCATTGGCGTGGAAAATGCCGTCGCGCTGGAAATCGCGATGAGCCAGCAAACGCACCACGCGCTGTTCGGGGCGATGGCCCACGCCGCCTGAGGGCGACGCCGCGCAGGGACAGATACGCGCTGGCTGGGCGCCGCGGCCGTGCTCGCTCAGCCAGGCATGTGTTGTTTTTGTCAGACAAATCTAACCCGAAAACCTGCGCAGACTGCCTACACCCGAACGCGGTCGCCCCTAATCGGCCTTGACCTCGTCGGCGCGCACTTCCGCACTTTTCGGCGCCGCCGAGGCGCTGCGGCTAAAGCGGATGTGGGAAATCCTCCCCACGCACAGGGCCGCCACGAGCGCCGCGCAGCCCGTCAGGCCGATCCCCAGATGGATCGCGTCGACCAGTACGTGGCGCACCGCATCGATCAGCGCCGCGCCGTCGAGGCTCGCCGCCTTCATCTGCGCAACGAGACCCTCGCGCAGCGACGGGTCGATCAGCACGCGCGGATCGGCGAGCTGGGGTTGCCAGCGCTGTTGCAGCGGCGCGCCGATCACCGCCAGCGCGTCCCCCACTCCGGCCGCATAGCGATGGTTGACGATGGTCGCCACGACGCTGGTGCCGAGCATGCCGCCCACCATGCGCGTGGATTGCAGCAAGGCGGTCGTGATGCCGAAACGCTCCCGCCCGGCAATCTCCTGGCCGAAGATATTCAGGTTGTTCAGGATGAAGCCGAGCCCGATACCGACCGCCGACATCGCCAGCTCGAGCCAGAGGTGAGCCGTGTGCCGGGATGCGAAGGCAAGACCGGCGGAAGCCGCGACCAGCAGGCTGAAGCCGACGGTGAGAATCGTCGTGGGCTTGCGCAGCCGGATCACGATGCGCGTGTTGATCAGGCTGCCTAGCGCGATACAGGCGGCGATCGGCGTGGCGAGCAGGCCCGCCTCCTGGGGCGACAGCCCGAAACCGCCCTGCAGCAGGAGCGGCGCGAAAAAGATCAGCGAGAACATCACGAAGCCCGAAAGCGTCGAGAGCGTGAACAACGTGACGAGCTGCGGGTCGCGAAACAGGTCGAGCGGGATGATCGGGTGCGTCGCGCGGCGCTCGCAGGCCAGCAGCGCCGCCGCGCCGGCGAGTACCGCCAGCGCGAGCACGCCGTTGCCGGCCGTCAGGCCGCTTTTGGGCACCGCCTCGATCAGGGTCTGGAAGCCGCCCAGCACCAGTGCGACGAGCGCGGCGCCCGTCCAGTCGATGCGCACCTCGCCGGTACGCGCCGGCTGGTAGCGCGGCAGATGCGCCCAGATGAAATAAAGTGCAAGCGCGCCCACCGGCAGATTGACGAGAAAGGTCGAGCGCCAGCCAAAGTGCTCGCTGAGCCAGCCGCCCAGCGAAGGCCCCGCCGCCGTGCCGATGCCGTAGGCGGCCGCCATGACGACCTGCCAGCGCACCCGCGCGCGCGGGTCGGGGAAGAGATCGGGAATCGAGGCGAACGCCGTGCCCACCATCATCCCGCCGCCAACGCCCTGCAGCGCGCGCGCCGCCGCCAGAAAACGCATGTCGGTCGCAAGGCCACACAGCACCGAGGCCACCGTGAACACGATCACCGCGGCGATCACGAAGCGCTTGCGGCCAAAGTAGTCGCCGAGCCGGCCGAACACGGGCACCGTCACGACCGAGGCCAGCAGGTAGGCGCTCGCGATCCACGCGTAGAACTCGAAACCGTGCAGTTCGGCGACGATCGAGGGCAAAGCGGTGCTGACGACGGTTTGATCGAGTGCGACGAGCATGTTGACGAGGCCGATGCCGAGCATGGCCAGCAGCGCGTCGCGAAACGGCAGGTGAGCGGAGGAAGGTTTCACGGGAGGGGAAGACTGCGCGGAGCGAAAAAGAGGCAACGATAGCGGTATGCCGGTGCGCGTGCAACATAACGACATAGCAAACGAAACCAGGCGGCGCTGTGGTATTCCGACGCAACCCACTTGATCTTCCTTCCTGCACCTTCCACATTTCATACAGTCCGGCTGCGCGTTGACCTGCGATCCATTAAGCTTCTCGCCAGTCACGACACGCCGCGCCCGCCTCGTCGCAGCATCGCCCGGGGCCGCGCGATTCTCGATCCCACGCAAAGAGGAGGTCTTATGTACACACGCATCCTTGTCGCCGTCGACGGCAGCGCCACCTCGCGCCGCGCCTTCGAAGCCGCGCTCGACCTGGCCAAGGCAACGGGCGCGACGCTGCAGCCGTATTACGTGATCGAGAACACGCCCATGTATTTCGACGCGCCCGGCTACGACCCGTCGATCCTGCGCAACCAGATGATCGCGCAGGGCAACGAACTCGCGGAAGAAATGGACAAGGCGATGGGCGAGCGTGGCGTGCAAGGCGCCATGGTCACGGGCGAAGCCTCCTCGCTCGACGACGTGCCGACGCTCGTGCTCAACGCCGCGAAGACCGCGGGCGCCGACCTGATCGTGATGGGCACGCACGGCCGCCGGGGCTTCCAGCGCCTCATCCTCGGCAGCGTTGCCGAACGGTGCGTGCGGCAGTCCACGCTGCCCGTCCTCCTGATCCCGTCGGCCGCCGGAAATGCCGGGCAGTAGTCGCACTGGGGGCAGGCTGTTTTGCGCGTTATTGGAAAGTCGCTTGCGCGCCGTCAGACGCCGCGTGAGCGGCTTGTGACAAGCCTCAAAACGATTCATCTTAAATGCGCGTCGCTTTGCCACTAATCTGAGATTCGACCCCGGTAGACAATGCCTGGACAGAAATCAAAGGAGCATTGTCCATGCTGAACCATACCGTCACGTCTCAAACCACCGTGCGCCGCAGCAATCGCACGCCCCTGACGACGGCGCCGCGCACGTCCACGCGCTGTTCGGTGTGCGCCATGCGGCATCTGTGCATGCCCCAGGGCCTCACGCTCGACGACCTGCCCAAGCTCGAAGCCTTGATCTGCTCCGCGCGCAGTGTGCGGCGCGGCGAAGCCCTGTATCGCGCCGGCGACACATTCGACAACCTCTACGTCGCGCGCTCCGGCTCGCTCAAGACGGTCATGGCGCACCGCGACGGCCGCGAGCAGGTCACCGGCCTGCGTCTGGCCGGCGACCCGCTCGGCCTCGACGGCATCAGCACCGGCTTCCACACCTGCAGCGCCGTGGCGCTCGAAGACAGCTCGGTCTGCCTCATCCCCTACTCGGCCCTCAAGCATTTGTGCCGCGAAACCGGCGCCATGCAGGACCGGCTGCACCGCCTCATGAGCGAGCAGCTGATCCGCGAATCGTCGCAAATGATGGTGCTCGGCTCGCTCTCCGCCGACGAACGCGTCGCCGCGTTCCTGCTCGACGTTTCCGAACGCAACGGCCAGCGCGGCTATTCGCATGCGGAGTTCAACCTGCGCATGACGCGCGAGGACATGGGCAGCTATCTCGGCATGACGCTCGAAACGGTGAGCCGCACCCTGTCGAGATTTCAAAAGCGCGGCCTGATCGACGCTCAGGGCAAGCTGATCCGTATCATCGATATCGAAGGTCTGCGGCATCTGTAATTCGCGCCAAACCCCGGGCGGGCGGCCTGCCCAGGGGTGCCGGCGCCGCACCTCGCTGGCGCGGCAACGCCGTTGGCACAACTCCTGCGCAGGGTTAAAGTTTCGTACTACGCCCACGCAAGGAGAATGGCCGAAATGCATCTCCCGCAATCCCCCACGCTCGCGGCCCGCCTCGAAGCGGCGCGCGGCGCCAGCGACGCGCTCTTCAACGTCGTCAAACCCGAGTTTCTGTACGAGCGGCCCATTCGCGAGCGCCACCGCATCGTGTTCTATATCGGTCATCTGGAAGCATTTGACCGTAACCTCTTCGACAAGCGCCTGTTCGACCTGCCCTCCGCCGATGCGCGCCTCGACCAGCTGTTCGCGTTCGGCATCGATCCTGTCGATGGCGGCCTGCCGACCGACGTGCGCGCCGACTGGCCCGACCTCGCCGAAGTCCTGGCCTACGGACGCGACGCACGCAGCCGCATCGACGCGCAGCTCTCCACGCTCGACCTGCCGCCCGGCGCCTCGAATCACGACACGCCGGGGCAGTTGCTGAACGTCGCGATCGAACATCGGCTCATGCACGTCGAAACGCTCGCCTACATGCTCCACCAGCTGCCGTTCGAGCAAAAGCAGGCGCCCGCCGCTGCGGGCGCGCGCGCCGACCCGCTCCGTACGGTCAAGGCCGGAACGGTGCAGGTGCCCGCGGGCCGCACGGAACTCGGCATGACCGCCGAGCGTGGCCTGTTCGGCTGGGACAACGAGTTCGGCGAGCAGCAGGTCGACGTGCCGGCCTTCGAGATCGACCGCTACATGGTCACGAACGGCGCGTTTCTCGAATTCATCGAGGACGGCGGCTACGACAGGCGCGAACTCTGGAACGACGCAGACTGGGCCTGGAAGGAAAGCGCACGCGTGGCGCACCCCGTGTTCTGGTCGCGCGGCCCCGAAGGCTGGACGCTGCGCACGATGTTCGAAGACATCGCATTGCCGCTTGCGTGGCCCGTGTACGTGAGCCACGCCGAGGCCAGCGCCTTTGCGCGCTGGCGCGGCATGGCGCTGCCGAGCGAGGCGCAGTGGCAGCGCGCGGCGCACGGCGCGCTGCCCGGCCGCAGCGACAACTTCGATTTCCGCGACTGGAACCCCGTGGCCGTCGACGCCACGCCGGACAGCGCCAGCACGTGGGGCGTGGAAGGCCTGTACGGCAATGGCTGGGAATGGACCTCCACGCTCTTTGGCCCGCTGCCGGGCTTCAAGGCGTTCCCGTTCTATGAAGGGTATTCGGCCAACTTCTTCGACGGTCAGCACTACGCAATGAAAGGCGGCTCGCCGCGCACGGCCCAATGCATGCTGCGGCCGACGTTCCGCAACTGGTTTCAGCCGCGTTATCAGTATGTTTATGCGGGATTTCGCTGCGTGCGCAATTGACTCGCAAACCGAACACGCGGCAGTGCGCGATCGGCAAGCTACCGGACGAAGTCAACGAAGCGGCGAGTCGACGGTCGGAATCCAGATCGTGGAAGTCGCTTCGTGGAATTGCTCCGGTCCGCCCTTCGGCGGCCAGATGCCGTCGGCATACGATTTAGCGCGAATCGCGATGCGCTCGTCGAGGCTGTTCCAAGGCCAGATGTGCGTGATGCGCGGCGCGCCATCGAGCGCATACATGTTGAGCGTCAGCGGCGACCGTTTTGAACGCTCGGGCATTGCCGCCTCCCATGCCTCGAGGGTCGGCGTCAGTCCGCCTGGCTTCAGCCAGTAGGTGCGGAACTCGTAGTACTTGCCGAACACTCCCGGCTCGACGGCCGGGAGAAACGGAAAACCGGCGTAGCTCTCGCTCTCGAAAGTACAGGCGCTGCTGGCGGCCCCGAACGGATCGGGATGGTGCAACTCGCGGTATCGTTCCTCCGCCAGTTCTTCCGCATCGGCGAAGCCGCGCAGCACGCGCACACTTCCGAGCCGGCCGTTTTCCGAGGTCCAGATCCCGAGCCTGCGGCCCGTGGCCACCGGACGATCGAGCCACGCCTGCGCATTTTCGATCACCTGGGGAAGCTTCAGAATGTGGGACGACAGCGTAGTTAGTTCGTAATGCATAGCGAATCTCCTGAGTCCATGAACGCCCCTTCTGACGTCCTTGACCAACGAGCTTAAACTGGGCCCATTCAGAAGAGAATTCCCTCTTTTCTCACACACTCTGTCTGGGAATCGCCATGTTCGACTGGCAGGATCTACGCTACTTTGTCGTGCTCGCGCGCGTGGGGACGCTCTCCGGCGCCGCGGGCGCGCTGTCGGTCGAACACGCGACCATCGGGCGGCGAGTCGCGTCACTGGAGACGGCACTCGGGTTGAAGCTCGTTTATCGCCTGCCTCGCAGCGTTCGCCTGACCGAGGACGGCAAGGCGATCGCCGCGCTGGCCGCACCGATGGCCGAAGGCGCGCTGGCGATCGAGGCCTACGCATTGCGCGCTTCCGCCTCGTTGTCCGGGACGGTGCGCATCAGCGTGCCGCCGACTCTCGGCAGCCATTGCATCGCGCAGCACATGCGCGCGTTTCGCGAAGCCAACCCAACGGTGAAGATCGTCATGGAAGGCGCCGCCGGCATCGCACCACTGGATCGCGGCGTCGCCGACATTGCCATCCGCATGGTCGAACCCAGGGAGGCCAGTCTGGTCACACGGCGGATCGGAGCGATCCGCTTCGGCTTGTATGCCAGCCATGACTACGCCTCGCGCCCCGCAGGGCAATGGGAGTTCATCGCCTATGACGCGTCACTGGACCATGTGAGTCATCAGCGCTGGCTGCGCGCCTATCTCGACGGGCGCCCCATCGTATTCGAAACAGGCGATGTGATCGGCCAGCAGGCGGCGGCTCGCAACGGTGTGGGCGTCGCGCTCCTGCCGACGATGATCGGCGATGGCGACACGGCACTGGTCAGGGTCGGCGGCGGAGCGGCGCCGCCGGCAACGCCACTTTGGCTCGTGACCTATCCCGACCTCCGTCGCACGCCGGCCGTCAAGGCCGTGATGGGGTTTCTGGTGGAATGTGTCGGGCGCGAACCGCATTTCGCGGATTCTTAGGCATCCTGTTGAATCGACTTCACTGACCTTCCCGTTGATCATAGGCATCCCGGGCGTGCTCAATCTCGTCCAGATGCTTGATCGACCAGTCATAGACGGCACCAAACGGCACTTGCAGCGTGCGCCCCAATTCGGTAATCGAATATTCGACCGCCACCGGCGAAGCATTGATCACTTCGCGCGCAATCAGACCATTGCGTTCGAGACGCCGCAGTGCCTGCGTGAGCGCCTTGTGCGTGACGCCCTCCAGGCGCCGCTTGATTTCATTGAACCGTGTCGGCCTCTCCGTGAGCAGCGTCAGGATCATCACCGACCACTTGTTGGCCACCTGATCGAAAAACGAACGCGCGGCACAGTCCGCAAAGAATACCGCGTCAACCTCGCAAGCCATGCAGATATCCTCCTGTATATCTACGCACTTCGCGGTGCGTAATTGACCGTAGATCTCCAACGTATACCATGAGTATCACGCAGATTGGTTCGAGTCCGGAGCCTGAATGGCGCTGCTCGATCACCACGGAGAATAGAGAATGGAAGCAGGCCCGAGCAGCTCGGCATTACTCGACGCAGCCGATTTCGCCATCCCAACGAACGCATCCACGGCACGACTCTCTTTCACAGACCGCGGCACAGGAACGAACGTGATGTTTTTGCACGGCTGGACCTGCGACTCCCAGGATTGGAGCGGGCAATTGCCCTTCTTCGCGAGCAGGTATCACGTCGTCGCCGTCGACCTGCGCGGGCACGGCGCGTCCGAGGTTCCGCCGTCCGGCGCTTATTCGCCGAACGACTATGTTACCGACATCGAGACGCTGATTGCGACGCGCTACCCGAACGAGCGCTTCATCGTCGTGGGACATTCGATGGGCGGCCAGATCGCAGCGCGTCTCGCGGCACGCCGGCCCGATCTGGTCAGCGCCGTCGTCTCCGTTGACGGCGCACTCGGATTTTCGGGCGATGCCGCTGAAGTCTTCGAGAAAACGGCGCATGAACTGAACGCCGGCGATCCTCGCGCCGTCGTCGCCGCGTTGTTCGAGCGCGTCTACGGGCCCGCGACCGATCCGGCTCACAAGCGTCGGCACGCGAGCCGGCTGCAAGCCATGCCGCTACACGTCATTCGCGAGTCCTTCGCCCCTTTGTTCTTCGGCGACGATCAGATCGGCATCGGGGACGCGAGCGCGAGATTCTGCGCTGGCTTGCCCGTCCCCTTCTATCACCTGTGTGTCGACCCAGTCCAGGCCGATAGCATGCAGGCGTGGTTCTCCCACCCAAAATCGAGAGTGCAAGCCTGGTCCGACGCGGGTCACTGGATCATGCAGGACCGCCCGGACGACGTGAACGCCGCCGTGGCTTCATGGATCGATTCGCTTTAACCGATCATCATTTGCAAAGGTAAAGCCTTCAAGTGTCGAGGGCGGCTACCGTGACCCGGGCACCCGCTGCCCCGGCAGGAAGCCGCCATCGAAGCCAGACAGCGCAGGAAAGCTGGTCGATTTGCTGGGCGCGGCGAGGCCGCCAGCATTGCTCTGTGTGGTTCGCAGGCCCGGGGCCAGAAACAGGAACTTCCACCCGTCATAGGTCTCCGCGCCCTCGAAATCCTCGTATTGCCGCGGAAATCCCGCGCGCTTGATCGTGGCCTCCTCTGACGGGCTGAAGACGCCGTAGAAGCGATCGCCCTGCAGCATCGGCACCCAGTCGTTCTTGCCCGTGACCGGATCCGGATAGGCAAAACGCAGATGATGCAAGGGCTTGGGAAACCGTCTGTCGTCGAGCAGTTCATCGACCGATGCCGGATAAGCCCGGCCGACGCGGTAGTACCGCAGGATCGCGAGCCGGTACTGGTTGCCGGCGAACAGCAGTTGCTTCTCCTGCTCGCGGCGGCGTTGCAGCGACCACACGTCGAGCGCCCCCGCCAACGCAATCGACATCAGCATCAGCGCAATCAGGAGCGTCAGCAGCACGAGCCCACCCGCACGCGCGGCACGCGGCCGCGAGCGTCGCCGCGCCCGCGCTTTCGCGCGCGAGGCGACGCGCGGCGTGCCGGCCGCGCGGCTCATTTGGGGCTCCCATCCGCGCGCGGCGGTGCTCCCTGAGGCGCACTCGCCGGCGCCACGTCGTAGACGCCCGGCTTGTTTTCGTCCGGCGAAGCGATCACCGCCCATTTGTCGTCGCCATTGACCGGATCGACCGGGACGGCGCGCAAGTAATGCTTCGCCACCAGTTCGTCGAGCGTCTCAGGATACTGACCGTTGTCTCCGTAGTACTGATCGATCGCATTGCGCATCACGGCGACATTCTGCTGCCTGACCTGCTCCTTGCCGCGTTCGATGCTGTGCATGTAGCGCGGCACCGCGATGGTCAGAAGCAGGCCGATGATGGCCATCACGACGACGAGTTCGATCAGCGTGAAGCCGCGGGCCTTGTGCGTGCGAGCGGGTTTCATGATGCATCGTCACCATTGTTTGTACGGGATGCCGTTAATGCCGACGCGATCGGATTTCGACGACACGTCGAATACGTCCTTGCCAGCCTGTTCGCTGCTCATGCCCGGGTCGCCACCCGCCGCCGGATCCGGCGGCTCGCCATACGACCGCACGCTCCACGTATCCTCGGCGAGCGTGTCCGGGTCGCCGCTAAAGAAAGGATCGCGCGGCACGTGACGCAGGAACATCAGCAGTCCGCCTTTCGGGTCTCTCGCGTTCTTCACGCCCGTCACGAGCACGCTCAACGTCGGCGGATAGCCGGACGCTTCGGCATCCTTGTCGATGAGACCGGTATCGCTCGCCTCCTTGTAGGCGTCGAGCGCGGTACGGATCTCGCGCAATGCGTCGCTCAGCTGCAGTTCCTTTTGGCGCTGCACCATCAGTTCCGAAAACGGCATGATGGCAAGCGCGAGAATGCCGACGAGCGCGAGCGTGATCACCATCTCGATCAGCGTAAATCCACGCTGATCGAGATGACGTGCGGCGCGCAAACGCATCGTGCTCGTTCCGGTAGCCACGGCTCAGTACCCCCCCTCGACCGGGCGAAGCGGGTTATCGCTCGGCATGGTGCCGGGCGGCATCGTCAGCATCGGCGGCGGTGCGGGGGGCGCAGGCGCTGCGGGCGGCGGCGCGGGCGGCGGTGCCGCGGCGGCCGCCGCTTCGCCGCCCGTCTGCTCCGCGGCCGTTGGTTCGGCTGGTGCGGGCGCCGCGCCCTGGCCGGACTGCGGCGCGGGAGCCGCTTGCGGCGTGGGCGTTCGCGAGAAGCGTCCGCCATATGGTTCGGGTGGCGGCGTCGTGCGCGGCGGCGGCGCCATCTGTCCGAACGCGCCGTTCGATGGCGACGGCAGCGCGGGGTACGCCTCGGCGCCGCCTCGCGACGACGCGCCGCCAACCGTGCCGCCGCCGACCATGCCCGGCATCGGCTTCGCCGCAGGCGCCATGGACGTTGCCGCGTTCGCCACGACGGGGTCCAGCCGCAGTTGGTCGGCGTGCACGTTGACGTCGGTGCCCGACCACAACTCCTGCGTATCCGCATCGGCGGCAAGCTGCGGCCGGACGATGTGCGGTGTGATCTGCAACACGATCTCCGTCTTGACGTGGTCGCCCTGGTGGTTGGAGAACAGCCTCCCCAGCACCGGCAACTGGCCAAGACCGGGCACCTTGTTGGCATTCCTGCGGTCTTCGTCCGAGATGAGGCCGCCGAGAATCTGGGTTTCGCCATCACGCAGGCGCAGACTCGTCGAGGCGCTGCGCGTTCCGATCTGATAGGCGAGCGAATTCAGGCCGTTCGAATTGCTGCTCGAAATCGTATTCGTGATGTTGCTGACTTCGAGATTCAGCTGGATGCCGACGTCGCCATCGCGATAGACGCGTGGCTGCACCTCGAGCTTGATGCCGACGTCGAGGTACTGAATCATTTGCGTATAAGACGGGCCGCTCGTGCTCGGCGTGCTGGAGCTCGAAATCACCGGCACCTTATCGCCAATCATGATGCGCGCCTTCTCGTTGTTGCGCGTCCTGATGCGCGGGCTCGCAAGCAGGTTCGCGTCGGTATCGGTGAGCTTGAAGTTCGCCGTGGCCGAGAGGCTGCTGACATTCAGTTCATTGATCGTCAGATGATGCAGCAGGCCCCATGTCGTCGCGGTGCTCGGGGTCGACATCGTGAACGAGTTGGGCCAGTCGATACCCAGATCGGTGAGGCGCTCGTGCGACACTTCCAGCACCTCGACTTCCATCATCACCTCGGGATCCGGCAAATCCTGCGCGGCGATCATCTCCTCGGCCACCTTGATCGTGTCGGGTGTGCCGCGAACCGTCACGGTATTCGCACGCTCGTCGATCACGACTTCCTTGACCTTCAGAATGCTCTTGAGCAACTGCTGGATCTGCTTGGCGTCGACGTTCGACAACTGGAACGTGCGGACCTTGAGTTCCTGATATTCGAGCTGCTTGGCGGGCGTGGCGGGATAAATGAACAGCGTGTTCGCGTTGAGCTGCTTCTTGTCGAGCTGATTCTGCATCAGGATCATGTCGACCGTGTCCTGCACCGACGCGTTCGTCACGAAGATCGTCGTCTTCAGATCGGCGCGGACGTCGCGGTCGAAGATCACGTTCAATCCCGTAGTGCGCGACAGCGCTTCGAACACCATGCGCACGTTCGCGTCGCGAAACTGCAGCGTCACGGGCTTCTGCATGATCGACGAAGCCGCCAGCTTGTCATCGCGATCCGCCCGCTGCTGACTGAGTTTGGCGTTGAGCTCGGTCTGCATCTGCTGCGCGAGGGTGTTGGTGGGGTTCTCCACCAGCACGCGGTGCACCCGCTCGGCCGCCTGCGCATACGCGCCGCGCTTCATCATGCGTTCGGCCTCCTGCAGGATGGCCAGGTCCTTGCGGTCCTGATCGATCTGCAAGCCGATCTTGCGGATGCGCTCGTTGGTCGGATCGATGTCGTACGCCTGGAAGAGATTGCGGATCGCTTCGTCGAACTGATAATTCTTGCGGTACTGATCGGCCTGGTCGAGCAGCGTGTTGACCTGGGCGTTGCGCTGGTTCAGATAGTCGACCTTCGCCTGGGCGTCGGTCGGATCGTCATGAACGTTCGGGACGTGCATGCAGCCGCTAAAGGCGAGCACGGACACGGCGACGGCAAGCGCGCGTCGTCTTGCGACCCGCATCGCGTCCGGGCACGGAACAGGGAACCGGATGACTGGCGCGAGGCGTGTTGCCGGGCCGCTGCCTGAGTCGCGGCCCGCACCCCGAGTGCGTGAGGTTTTCATTTACTTGTCCTCTCGTGGAATGGCGACCACCTGTCTTTCGTGCAGCGGCAAATAGGTCAGCACGACGTCGGACTCCGACACCGACTCGACGCGGTACTGGTTGTCGATCAGGTCGCCCGGCGACACGATCAGCAACTGGTCTCCGTTGCTGAGAAAGACCTGCGGCTTCGCCGCCTTGGCATCGAGTTGCCCCACGTAGGCGAACGGCACGGGAGGCGCGGTGGGCGGCGGGGGCTGCACCGGCGCGGCCGGCACTTCGACGGGCGGCGGCGGAAGCCACGAAGACGCCGTAAAGGGATCGTGGGCCGATTCGAGGGAAAGCGGCGCGCGCAACGAGACGAGCTTCGCATGGGCCGCCGACGTCGCCGAGGCCTGCGCCGCAGACGCGGTCGCCGGTCCCGCAGCCTTCGCGGCCGCCTCGGACGCGTGCGTGTGGCGCCTGGCATCCGGCCGCGCGTGCGTGTCGTTGCGATGCGGACTGTCGAGCGCGGCGGCCTGCGCCGGCATCTGGCGTGCCGCGACCAGCACGCGATACCCTGCCCCGGCGGCCGCGATTGCGCAAATCACCAGCAGCACACGCATGGGCAGAGCGGGTTTCATGGCTGGGCGCTCCGGTAAATGAGTTCGAAGCGCACCCGCGCATCGAGAATATTGCCGTCCACCGCGGGACGTTCCACGTGGATTTCCCGCAGCGCTGCATTCGGCACGTTGTTGAGCACCAAGGCGAGAAAATGCCGGATCGCGCTGTACTGATCCTTGACCGGCAGCATCACCTGATAGCGCGTGTAGCGCGCGCCCGCATCCGTGCTCACCTGGTACTCGGCAGACCCGAGTGTCAGGTTGCTGCCGCGCGCCTGCTCGAATATGGACGCGATATCATCCGCACTTTGCGAAAAGTGCGGGAACAGTTCTGGCAAGGCCGCGAGCGCTACTGCGTCGGCCTCCGCATCGTGCTTGCCGACTGCATGGCGCGTCTTTGCCGCCTCGACGACATGGCCCGGGGTCTGCATCTCCTTCGTATCGGCTTCCACGCTGGCAATCTCGGCACACATGAGGGCCGCGGCACCAATCATCAGGATACCGATTAATCCAGCCAGGCCGAACAGACGCCGCAGCTCGAATCGCAGTGTCAGCAGCCGGTCGCGCAACAGATCCGCATTCATGACTTCCTCCAGACGGCGGTGATCTGGAAACGAACCGGCTTGCCCGGCACGTTGTTCTCGACCAGATGGTCGTTGAGCACCGCTTCGCGCAGCAGCACGCTCGTCTGCAGATACTTCAGGTACGCGATCATCGCGTCGGTATTCTTCGCTTCGGCGGTGATACGAATCTGGCTCTGCGCGGGGTTCTGGTCGATGCCGATCAGCGCGACGTCATGGTCCGGATAATCTTCCACGATCGAAAAGAGGTCCTGCCACGGTACGGTCAGTTCGCGCAGGATCGACAGGCTCTGCTTTTCCGCCTGCCTGGCAGCCGGTGTGAGCGGCGGCGTTACCGCGTGTCGCTGCGCGAACGTCCGGTGCCGCACGGCGTCGAGTTGCGCCTGCACGCGATCGTTCTCGGCATACGCACGCCAGAGCCGCGCACCGCATCCGAGCAGCAGCAGAGCCGCGACGCACAGCAGGATCAGGCCGCTCGTCCCACTGCGTGCGCGCCGCCTGCCGAAGTCGATGTCGAGGACCTGGTTCATTGCGCATACTCCATCAGCCGGCGCGCGGGCGAGTTGTCCGTCGCCGGCTGGGCCGGCCGTATCGCGGCCGCAAAACGCGCCTCGAACGGCGCCAAGTCGGTGTCGTTGCCGAACAGATAGATCGTGCAGTCCTCCCGCTTGAGGCCCGCTCGCGTCGCCGAGCGTTCGAACAGCTGCTCGGCCAGTTCGGCAAGCCGGGACGCATTGGCCGCATCGCCGGGAAACAGGCGCTGCGCATCGTAGGCGGCCCAGCCGCGCCGCTCGATCATGACGGCCTGCATCAACTCCTCGGCGACGAACATCAGCAGTGCGTCGCCGCCCGCCGCCACGTCGATGCAATTGAGCATTTCGGGCAGACCCAGTTTCAGGCGCGCAATCCGCACCTGTCCGGACGCACCGACTTCATGAATGCCGTCATGAAGCGCGCGGGACATGGCGCTCGCGAACAGCGCGCGTCCGCCCTGCTGCACGCAGAAGCGCACCAGCAGCGTTGCGCCGTCGACCCCATAGGTGTCGGTGAAATGGGCCAGCGCGACTTCTTCGAGCTCGCGCGCTCGCAGCGTGCGAAAGTCGCCGCGCAATATCGCGTGGATGCCCCAGAAGTCGTCCAGCACCACGTGTGCGTTGCGCGTCGCCGGCTTCGCCTCGCGGCGCGCCGGTTCATCCGCATCACCGGCATCGGCGCCGGGCGTGGCGACGAGCGCCGCGCGCAGCGCGTCGAGCAAGCCCGTCTCTGTGCCGTACTGGTCATCAGGGATCGTGAAGCTGGCCGGCTCCGCAGGCGGCAGGTGCTTGCGCGCACGCCAGAGTCCGGGCGCGCGTACGCCGACGACGATCTCGCGTGTGCCGACTCCGATCGCAACCGGACTATTCGACCATCGTGACACGATTGATCTCCTCGAGAGTCGTTTCGCCGCGCTTCACCAGTTCGATCGCGGCGACGCGCAGTGTCTGCATGCCGTAGCGCATCGCTGCGGCCTTGATGTGACCGAGCGGCGCGCGCTCCGACAGCAGTTGCCGCAGCTCGTCGTTCATGCGCAGCGCCTCGGCGATCGCACGCCGTCCGCGATAGCCGCTGCCACGGCATGCACCACAGCCGGCGCCGCGGCGAAAGAGGTAGCCGCCCGCCGCGTCCGGGTCGATGCCTGAGCGGATGAGCGTTTCGGTATCCACCCGGTCTTCGGTCACGCAGTCCGGGCAGCATTGCCGCAACAGGCGCTGCGCCACCACGCCATTGAGCGCGGAGACGAAGCTGTACGGATCGACCTCCATGTTGGTGAAACGGCCGATCACGTCGAACACGTTGTTCGCGTGCACGGTCGTGAACACCTGGTGCCCGGTCAATGCGGCCTGCACGGCGATCTGCGCCGTTTCCGGATCGCGGATTTCCCCGACCATGATCTTGTCCGGGTCGTGCCGCAGAATCGAGCGCAGCCCGCGGGCGAACGTGAGCCCTTTCGCCTCGTTGACCGGGATCTGCAGGATTTCGCCCAGCTGGTATTCGACCGGATCCTCGATCGTCACGATCTTCTCGAGACCGTTGTTGATTTCCGTGAGGATCGCGTAGAGCGTCGTCGTCTTGCCGCTGCCGGTCGGCCCCGTGACGAGCAGCATGCCGTACGGCATCGACGCGAGCTTGCGCATAAAGCGCGTATCGGCCTCCTGAAAGCCGAGCGCCTCGAGCGTCAGGCCGCCCGCCGACTGCGAAAGCTGATAGCGGTCGAGAATCCGCAGCACCGCGTCCTCGCCGAACTGGTTCGGCATGATCGACACGCGGAAGTCGATTTCACGCCCCGCGTACTGCGCCTTGAAACGGCCATCCTGCGGCACGCGCCGCTCGGCGATGTCGAGCTCGGAGATCACCTTCACGCGCGAGAGCACCTGGTCCGCGACATCGCGGCCCTCGGCACGGCCGACCACGGCGAGCACGCCGTCCACGCGGCACTTGATCATCAGCCCGTTCGCGCGGCATTCGAGGTGAATGTCGCTCGCCATCATCTTGAGCGCGTCGTAGATCGTCGAGTTGAGCAGTCTGACCACAGGACTGTCGTCGCTGCTGATGCCCTGCAGCGTCAACGCCAGCGAGGCTGGATCGACCGTGTTCTGGACCGGGTCGTCGAACGCGAGCGAGTCCATCGCGCGCACGTCCTTTTCGCGCACGGTCAGATACGCGTTGATGTCTCCCGCGCTCGCGAGCGCCCAGCTATACGGCACGCCCGGCTGCGCGCGCATCCGGTGCTCGACCCAGCCGCGCGTGCGCGCATCGAGCGGATCGGCAATCGCGAACAGCCGCGCGTGGCTGGCATCGGGATCGTGGAAGCAGACGCACAGGCGGGTCGCCGCTTCGACGAACGAAATCACTTCGAAGTCCGGTTCGAGCCGATTCAGCTCGCGCATGGCGATCGACTTCATGCGGAACAGCGCGGCCAGTTGCACGCGCAGTTCTTCCGCGCTGAGCGAGGTTTGCGCCATCAACTCCTCGAGCGCGCGAATGCCGGAACCATGCCGCTCGCCGAGCGCTCTCAGTGCGTCGCGCAGGTCTGCGCGCGCTTCGGCTGGTGTGCCATCCGGCTGGGCGATGAGGGTATCCACGTGCTTCCCCAATTCGGTCTACTGAATGCTCGAGGCAATTTCGAAAATCGGCATGTACATCAGCACCACGATCCCGCCTATCACCACGCCGATGAAGATCATCATGGCGGGCTCGATCAAGCGCGAAATCAGATCGATCGTGCGCGACACCTGCGCCTCCTGGAACGCCGCGATGCGGTCGAGCACGGGGCCGAGACCACCCGTCTTCTCCGCGACCGTCAACAGGCGGTACGCGATCGCGTTGGCGAGCCCCGCCTCCTGAAACGCGTCCGAAACCTTCGCGCCGTTGCGCACCTGGTGCAGTGCACCCGCGAGCGCCGTCTGGTCCGCTCGTCCGACCAGGCCCTGCGCGAGGTCGAAGGCCTTCACGGCGGGAATGCCGCCGTCGACGAGCATGGCCGTCGTGCGATAGAACTGCGACTGGCGAAACACGCGGAAGTGTTGCCCGATACCGGGCAGCGCCAGCATGCGGTCGGCGATCCAGTTGCGCACGAACGGGCGGCGCAATGCGAAGCCCGTCGCCACGGCCAGCACCGCGACGCTCACGGACAGCCCGGACCCGTGCGCGTGCACCAACCCGCCCCAGGCCATCAGCATGCGCGACAGCAGCGGCAGCTCGCGCCCGCTGTGTTCGAGCAGGCTCGCGAAGCGCGGCACCACGAAACCGAGCAGGAACAGGACGACCGCCGCGCCGACGAACAGCAGGACCGTCGGATAGATCGCCGCGGACACCACGCGTGCACGCAGTTCGTGGAGCGTCGCGCTGTTGCGCGAATAGCGTGTGAGGCTGTCGGCGAGGCCGCCGGTCTGCTCGCTCGCCTTCACGCACGCCACCAGCACCAGCGGGAAGATATGGCTTGCGTGCTCGAGCGCCGCGGACAGCGAGTGCCCTTCCTCGAGCTGGCGCAGGAGGTCGCGATACACTTGCGCCGACGCCTCGCGGCGCTCGTTGCCGCCAAGCGTGCGCAACGCGTCGACGACACCCACGCCCGCATCGAGCAGCGCGGCGAGCTCGCGCGCAAAGAGTTCGACGTTGAACCGGCCGCCGGGAAGCCCCAGCCGGTTCGCACGTTGCCGCCGCCGGCCGCCCTCGGCGCGCACCGAGACGACGCGCAGACCGCGGGAACGCGCGAGTGCCGTGGCCGCCGCGGGCGTTTCGCTGTCGAGGCGAAGCGTCTGGACCGAGCCATTCGTATCGAAGACACGCAGCACGTACTTCACGTCGACTCTCCTTGCAGACAACTCACCCGCGCCGCGCGTCCCTACCACGACGAGATCGTGACGTTCTCGCCCGTGCCGTCACCGCGTCCGTTCTTGCCGAGCGAATACAGGTCGTAGTCGCCGTGGTCGCCCGGCGAACGATACTGGTATGCGCGATCCCACGGGTCCACGGGCACCGCCTTCTGCAGATACGGCCCGCTCCAGCGCGTGGCATTCTGCGGCTTCTCCACCAGCGCCTCCAGGCCTTCTTCGGTCGTCGGATAGGCGCCGACGTCGAGCCGGTATTGATCGAGCGCCTGGCCGAGCGACACGATCTGCGCTCGCGCGATCTTGACGTTCGACTTGCCGACCTGTTCGAAATATCGGGGCGCAACGAGACCGGCCAGCAAGCCGATGATGACCATCACGACGAGCAGTTCGAGCAGCGTGAAGCCGCGGCGCGCATACGTGCGTGCCGGTGCCGCAAAACCGGCGCAACGCCGCGGCGCCGCTGACTCGGGCATCCGCACACCGCGTTGGATAGAGGTCGATTCGCTATGCACGGCTCCCCCCTGTATCGACTCACCGCTTCAGCGCCGCTGAAGCCGTTGCATGCATTCTTGTTCAGGTCGATACGGGCAAGAAGTAGGGAGTGCCGTCCAAAGACATGGGTAAAGACCCTCCAGTTGCACGATCCCGTCTGGAGGGATTTCACACATGCTCGTCGTCGGGCAACGACAGCACGCCCATGTCGATCGCAATGCGCACGAGGCCGTTCAGGTTCCTGATGCCGAGCTTGCGCATCAGGTTCGCGCGATGCTTTTCGATGGTCTTGGGGCTGAGACTCAGGCACTCGCCGACCTGACGGTTGGTGTGCCCTTCCACCACGAGCCGCAACACCGTGCGTTCGCGGCCCGTCAACGCGTTCCAGAGCTGCGCCTTGTGGGCGAAGTCCTCCTGCGATCCGTGCGCCCCGCCGCTGATCCGGTTCCCGCCGGCCGCGGGCTTGCCCTGCATCACGAAGCGCATTTCCCGCACCAGTTGATCGAACGACGCGTCTTTGACCACGTAGCCGTCGGCGCCCGCGGCGAACGCCTCCCGCACGTGGTCTTCGCTCCAGTGCACGGTAAGGACGATGATCCGGACGCGCTGAAACTCGCGCTTGATCGCGGCGATCGCTTCGAAGCCGCTGCCGCCGGGCATCGTCAGATCCATCAGGATCAGGTCGGGCAGCGTCTCTCTCGCGAGGCGATGGGCTTCGAGCCCGCCGGCCGCCTCGCCGACGATGCAGTAGTCGTCCAGTTCGGAAACCATGCGGCAAAGGCCGCTGCGCAATAAATGCTGGTCCTCGGCAATCAGCACACGATGTCTTTTTTCCAATTTCGTCGCTCCTTGCGGGAC
Source organism: Paraburkholderia sp. EG286B (assembly GCF_040965655.1). NCBI lineage: Bacteria > Pseudomonadati > Pseudomonadota > Betaproteobacteria > Burkholderiales > Burkholderiaceae > Paraburkholderia > Paraburkholderia sp. EG286B. The sequence goes on from NZ_JBFRCF010000032.1 coordinate 26,425, forward strand.
GCTGCAGACCTAGTTGGAAGCGACGACATCGTGATAGGCGGCGAGCAGCTCCGACGGCGTGGCGAAGCCGTCGATGCGCAGCCAGGGCTTGCCCGGCGCGGCGCGCAGGAAGGCGACCGGCGTGTGATTCATCTTGTCGCCCCGATAGACGTTGAACGCGCGCTGCGCCGCGATGCTCGCCTCGACCGTGCCGGTATAGTGCTGCCACTCGGGGCCGGCTTCGAACCTGGCCGCATAGGCCTTCAGACGCGCAGGCGTGTCCTCTTCCGGATCGATCGAGATCGAGACGATATGGACCTTGTCCCGGTCGCTGCCCAGATCGTTCTGAAATTGCTCGAGCGTCTGGCTGGTCATCGGGCAGATCGTCGTGCAGGTCGTATAGATGAAGGTCACGATCACCGGACGGCCATCGTTCAACTCGTCGACGAGCGAAACGGTCTTGCCGTCGTCGCGCACGAGGTCGACCGAAGGCAGCGTGTATTGCTCGGTCGTGCGCGTCGTCATGCCCGCCATCATGTGATGATGCATGTGAGGATCGGCAGCGGCGTCGTCGGCCGGCGCGCTCCATGCCGCGGTTGCCGCGAGTGCGATGCCCGCCAGCGCCCCGAGCCTTAACTTTGCAGTCCTGTTCATACTGGTCTCCAGAAATGAGGAGAAAGGTCGCTTCTCGCGATGCGCAGGTCGCGGCGCTTTCACTCCCCTGCGAGCCCAGTGTCATGAATTTGCCAGTGAGCGTCATGGGTGGAGGGACCCCAAACGACGGTAGGGTATGCCCGCTTGATGGAAAACCCGCACCCTGCAATGGGGGAGTCCCCACACTACGAGCCCCCATATTCCCCGTTGCCGCTCACATCGCTCACGGCCTAAAATCCCGGTATTCTTACGATCGGATTATGTCGACGCATCGGGGAGCTCCAATGGATGCGATTCAGCCAGGGGGACCGCAGGTAAGATTGCTCGATCTGATCGACGCAATGCGCAAACTTCGTAGTGCGGCCTGCGCCAGCCAACCCGACGCCGGCGTCGTCACCGACGCACGTGGCGCGGCGCTCGCGATTGTCACGCCCGATGGGACCTTCGTGTCGGCCAACCGCAGCGCGGCCGCACTGCTCGGCTATTCGAGCGCCGAACTCGCCGGCAAGGGCCTCGTCGACCTTGCGCCCGACGACGCTCATGCCGCGTTGGCAGACGAATTGTCCGCCAGCGTAGTTCGCGAGTTTCATTCCTTCAGCGCCGTGCTCACCGGCCGGACCGGTCACCCGACGCGGCTTGCACTGCATCAGCAATGGGTGCCCACGAAGGCGATGGATTCGGGCGTCTTGCTGACGCTTTTCGAAGAACCGCTGATCATCGAACCCGGGGCTGCCGACCCCGCCGAGCGGCTCGACGCGAGCGAGCGGTTATGCCAGACGTATCTGATGATCGGTCAGCAGAAAGAACGCCAGCGTCTCGCTTCGGAGTTGCACGACGGCCTCGGCCAGGCGCTCACCCTCGTCAAGCTGATGACCGAGGACGCGCTGATGCGCATCCGTCGCGGGCAGGTCGACGATGCGGTGCAGCTGCTGGATTCGACCGTATTCAGGATCCGCGAAACGATCGGCGACGTGCGGCAGATATGCGGCGAACTGAGGCCGCTCATGCTCGACAAACTGGGGCTTCCCGCGGCATTGGGTTCGCTGTGCCGGCGCATCGAACGCGGCACGGAGGCGATGTCGGTCGTGTTCGACTGCGATGTCGCCGACAAGGACGTGCCCGAGCATCTGAAAGCAGACATGTTCAGAGTCGCTCAGGAGGCGCTGAACAACGCCGTCAAGCATGCCGAGGCAACCGAGATCTCCCTCAGCCTGCGCGGCGATGCGGTGCGTCTGGTGCTGACGATTCGGGACAACGGCATTGGCTACGAGAACCATCCGTTCGCCACGGACGAAGCGTATACAACAGGATTGGGGCTCATCGGCATGCAGCACCGCGTAGAAACGCACGGCGGCGCGTTTTCGATCGAGTCGTCCGCGGCGACCGGGACGCTCGTCTGCGCGACCTGGACGCGCTAGCGCCGCCCTCGCCGCATTCAGGTTCCCGTCTCGCCCAGCCGGTATTCGGGCTCTTCGCCGCTTGGCCCCGAGCCCGGCGCCGGATCGGTGCGTTCCGGCAAATGCTCGTCGCTCACGTCCGGCTCGGCGCATTTGGCGGCGAGCGAGGTCAGCAAACCCATGCTCATCGCAACGAGCACCAGTTCGGTCAGGTTGGCGATATGAAGCTTGTGCATCATGCTCGCGCGATACTTCTCGATCGTCTTCGGACTCAGGTTCAGATATTGTCCGACCTGCCGGTTGGTGCGCCCTTCCGCGATCAGCTTCAGCACGCTGCGCTCGCGCGCCGTCAGCACGTCCCAGGCATGCTTCGGTGCGGGCGCTTCGCGGCCGCTGACGAACGAGTCGACCATATACCCATAGACGTCCGCACTCAGATGCTTTTTGCCCTGCATGACCGAGTGCATCGCGACCAGCAACTCTTCGAACGAGACGTCCTTCAGCACGTAGCCGTCGACGCCGGCACGCAGCGCTTCCCGCACGTACTCCTCGCTTTGATGCACCGTGAGCGCGATGATCCGGATGCCCGGCGAGCGCCGTTTGATTGTCGCGCTGGCGTCGATGCCGTTCATCCCCCGCATCGACAGATCCATCAGGATCAGATGAGGGGCGAGCGTCATCGCCTGCTGGCAGGCTTCCTTGCCGTCGCGCGCTTCGCCGACGACGTCGTAGTCGGCTTGCGCACACAGCATCGAACGTAGACCATTTCGCAGCAGATCGTGATCCTCTGCGATTACAACGCGACATTTGGTATACACGTCTTGTCTCCCGTGCCCGTGCCCTGGGCCGTCATAACCGCATTAACGATTTGACGAAATTCTTCCCTTCCACAAAGCTTTCACTATTTACATTCGAATTCCTAACTGTTAGCCTTATGTTATTTTTGGATTACTGTGTGTGCGCCTGCCCTTCGCAAGGTTCACGCCACTTCGCGCAGAGCGAGCAACGGCGCGCATCTCCACTGTTCGAGGCATTTCGGCAGTGCATCAAGCGCCGAAAAATGTTTCAAATTCGAACTCTTTTGAAATCTCCAGAAGATTAGCCATCACAATGGCTAGCAGGAAACCCGTTCTTTTTTATCATTGGGTGAAAATTAACCGATGATATTTGCATCCAGTGAGAAGAAATAAGGCACTGCGCATGACGGCCGATTGGCCGCCGTTGATTACCGTCTATTACCGTTTGTTTCTAATGTTAAGTTTTTGCAATGGGCTTTTTGGCCGCTCTCTCGCGTCACAAAGTGTAGGGAGGTGCCCCATTGCCGAGCCGTTTTTTCTTCCACCACAATTCAGGTGCAGGAGAAAACAACGATGCATTGCCAACCGTCATCCCGCTTCGGAAACGCGATCATTGCCGCATTCGCGATGCTCGGTGCGGTGTTGCCGGGAACGGCGTGCGCGCAAATTTTTGGCACGGTCGACACCAACGGCGCCATCGTTCTGACGAATGTGCGCGGCAAGCCAGGATTGAAGGTGATCGTCGCGGGCGAACCGCCGGGCGAACCAGGCGCGAGGCGCCGGTCGCGCAAGTCACCGGGCGGCGCCGACTCCCCGTTGTACGCGGACGTGATCGACGAAGCGAGCCGCTCCTTTCGCGTTCGACCCGAACTGCTTCGCGCGGTGATCGACATCGAGTCGGGATACAACCCGAAGGCGGTTTCGGACAAGGGCGCGCTGGGACTGATGCAGTTGATGCCGGAAACCGCTGCGCGATTCTCGCAGGGCGACATGTTCAATCCACGAGACAACGTGCTGGCCGGCGCCCGCTATCTGCGCTTCCTTCTCGATCTGTTCAAGGACGATGTAGAACTCACGCTGGCCGCCTACAACGCCGGTGAGAACGCGGTGATTCGCGCCGGCTATCGCGTGCCGTCGCTGCCGGAAACACGTCTGTACGTGCCGCGCGTGCTGGCGCGCTACAAGCAGCTTCTCGCGGCCAGTTGATCGCCGGCTTGCGCGCCACCCGACGGCCTGCATAGCGAACCGGCCGACTGGGGGACCAGTTCAGTCGGCCGGACGCCCTCTGCGACGTAGAACGCGAACCCTTGCAGGGGTGCTGCGTCCTACGCTCTCCCTCCGTTGTCTACCGCGTGCGGGCACACGTCACCGAAACAAGGCAATGGTCTTGTCCGATCCCTCGCCGTGCGCCAGTGCATGGTGAAGCTCGATCATGTCCTCGATCTCTTCCACGCGCTCCTTCGGGACGTCGATCATCATCAAAAGCTCGCCGCGGAGGATCGCTTCTTCGAAGCGTTTCAAGCGCGTATTGCGCATCTCGACGCCGACCATCGCCGCTACCGCGGCGCCGAAACCTGCGCCTGAAAGTGCGAGGATCGCCACCGTGCCGCCGGCGATCCGGACGTCTTCGGGCGGACAGACAAGCGCAATCAGCGCCACCACCAGCCCGATCGCACAGCCCACTGCCGCGCCTCGCGCCAGCGAAGCGAGCAGATCGCTGCGTTGCGCGAGCGATGCCTGCGGCAAGGCGTCGAGCGACACATTCTCGTTGGCGATGACATGCATATGCCGCCACTCGACCTGATGCAACAGCAGTTCGCTGGCGACCGCTCGCGCGCGCTGTGCGTTGGGCAGCAAAAAATAGACGCGTCGCATTTGGGCTATTCCCGCTTTCCGTCGAAAGTGTGCAGATGCACGACACGCTCCCGCAATACGCCATCGATCTCACGGCACGATCCAGTCCCCGTCGGCGACGAGCTTGATGTGGTCCGGCCCGGCAAAGCGGACGATATAGCCGCCCTTGGATGCGAACGTCTGCCCCGGCGCCAGCGTCAGGCGCGGATAGTAGCCCGTCAGGATGCGGCGTTCGAGCATGTCCTGAATCCGCTCCACCAGATAGTCCCTCACGAACGCATCGACCATATGGCTCAGGGTCTCGGCGAGCAGACCGCAGGCAAGGTAGGTGTCCGCCTGCACCTGGGGCGCCACCATCGGTATCTGTCTGATCGAGAACCAGCCGAACGCGTAGTCGACGCGCACGCGCCGCCCTTCCGGCAAATCGAACGGGTACGCAAGGCGCGTGACGCCACGCCAGCTCGCCGGCAGGGGGGTGCTATCCAGGCCGCCCATGAGGCCCGACATGAACACCGTATGCGTCGCTGGAGGGATTCGCGCGAGCGCTGCAATATCGGGCGGACGCAGCCACAGCACGAGCACGTCCGAGCGCGGTATGCCACGCAGCGCACCGGCAACGCCCTCGCCGGGGGCGAGCGCGTGGTTCGAGACCGCGATGCCGTGCGCCGCCAATGCCGTAGCGAGCGACTGCGCGCCGCGTTCGCCGTTGTCTCCCGTGCGGTAGACCTGCCAGACGCGCGTCGTCGCCTTTACCTCTTTCGTCTCCAGCACGGGCGGCGCGCCGGCTTCATCGACGATGCGCGCCCCGATCAGCTCCGACTCGAGCAGCACGCCCTTCGAGAAGTACACGGAATAGAAGTCGCGATCGTTTTCGATTGGCACCTCGACATTGGGAAAGAGGCACGGCACGGCCTCCTCTTCGCAGAAGTCGTGAATCGGCGCCCAGTTCTTGCCACCGAGACCCGACAGCACGGCGAACACGGGCTGCCGGGCCAGAAACTGCGTGAGTTGCCCGCGCCACGTGTCCGGCGGACCTTTGAGCTCCCACACGTGCAGTTCCCAGCGCCGATTCACCATGAACATCATCTTGCGCGACGAACGCAACGGCGGCACCGCGCCGAGCGGAAAGACGTTTTTGTCGGCGAAATAATGCGTGAGGACATCGAGCATGCCCGTGCGTTTCACCGGGTCCGCATCGGGGGTGATGATCGTCGCGAAGTGCAGCACGGTATCGGTGACGCCCGTGGGCCTGCGCCGATCGAGCTGTTTCAGATAGCCGATCAGCGCCTGCATGTCGGCGTCGTTCAGCGCGTACTGCGGCATCAGGCTGCTGAGCGGCTTGCCTTCGGAGTCGATGCCTTCGCGTATGGCTCGCGCGACCGTCGCCTCCGTGTACGGTTCACGTTCGGCGCGCATTCCGGGAACGTACGGCAAGTCGCCATCCTCCGGCGTTTGAGTGCGTGGCTCGACGAGGTAGCGCCAGCTGATCGGCGGGATGCTGCTGTTGCCTTCCCTCGAACCCAGCCCACTGCGGCGATGACAGTTCATACAGGCTGCGGCTGCGCCTTGCAGGTGCACACCCCCGTCGTGCATCGCCTCGAGCGCTGCGCCCGAACCCAGTACGCCCTGCTGATAGATGGCCTGCCCGGCACTCGCCGTCGCGACCGGCTCGGCGGCAGGCGCGCAACGCGCCTCGCGCACAGGCACGATCAGCGCGACGAGCAACGCGCATGGAGCCAACCATCGCGTCGCCCGCGACGGTGCCCGTGCGCGGCCTCCCGGCCTGCTTGCCGCGCGCTTCATGATCAGGGCGACGGATGTCCGGCGCCAGGCAGCGCCGGCGAGGCATCGACGTCGATCGAAACCGATTTGCGGTGCATCTGCGGCGGCGCTGGCCTCGTGAAGATGCCATCGTCCAGCGCCGGATTGAGCGACACCTTGTCGATCGTCAGCTTGTCCTTTTTGTCGGATGTCGCTGCCCCGCTCTCGATCTCGAGCGGTATCTGCAGCCCCTCGACGCTCCTGAAGTCGCTGTAACTCACCTCCACGACGACCGTCTGGCCACGCGGCGTGCGCACCTGGTGGTCGACCTGCACGTCGAGAAACGTTTGAGCGTCGATCCACACGTGGCGGATCACACCGGAAGGCAGCTTCGCGGCAAGACGATACGCATCGCGCCCGCCCACCTGATCCTTGCCCTCGAGGGTGACGGTGACGCCCTTCGCTGCATGGTCGATCAGGAGCCCGTCGATCACCTGCTCGTCGCGCGCGGAGGTCGCCTCGTCCATCGAGTACGGTCGCGGCGTCGCGCTGCCCATGCCGTTGGGGCCCAGTTTCCAGCCTTGTTTGCCGTCGAATACCCGCACGGACTTCTGGTTGTACACGGTGACCTCGAAGCGTGTCTTGTTGGGGCGTTTCATGGCGAGGACGAACGGCAGATCCGGCGCAGGCGCATTGGCGCTATCCACGTGGCCGGACCAGATCATGGTCTGGACTTTGCGCCACGCGTCGAGGCCGCCTCTCGCCTCGACGTTCTTCTCGACGATCTCATCGGCACTCAGATCATGCGCGGGGATCTGCTCGCCCGCGAACACGACCGCCGCAACGCTGCCGGCGAGCACCCAAGCTGCGACTGGTTTCATGGCCGTCAACCTCATGGGGGCACCCAGCGGCTAGTGGCTTGAGTTCTGGCGCGGGCCCGGATGCGCGCCGGCATTGGCAGTTGGGCTCGCACTCGTCGCCGGACGCGGGCTCGGGCCCGGGTTCGCGCTGACGACCGGTGTGGGGTGCGTGACTTTCGACACCGTGAGCTGCGGCTTGGCAAAGAGCGCGTCGTCTGCCTGCGGATTCAGCGCGACCTTATCGATGGTCAGCTTGTGCGTCCCTCTCGCGCCGACGACCACCGTTTCGATCGTATGCGGCATGACGAGGCCGCCCTCCTTGCGGTAATCGCGATAGAAGATGGCGACGTTGTGCATCTTGCCGTCGAGCTTGCGCGCATCGCCGTCGACCTTCAGTTCGAGAAAGCTGGCCGCATCGATCCATACGCGGCGCGACGTGCCGTCTTTCATCGTCAACTTGAGCACATACGCGCGGTGGCCCTCGACCATTTCCATGCCGAGCACGTCGATGCGCGTGCCCTTCGCCGCATAGTCCATGAGCGGACCGTCCAGTTCGGCCCACGATGCGGCCGCCCTGGCCTCCGCGGGCGTGTAGGGCTCCACTTCGTTGCGGCCGAGGAACGGCCTGACCTTCCAGCCCTGCGCGCCGTCATAGACCTGGAATGCCGTCTGGTCGTTGAAGCGGACCTCGATGCGGCTCTTGCGCGGGCGCTTGAGCGTCATCGTGAAAGGCAGCTTCGTGTTCTTCGTGCCGCCCGCTTCGAGCTGCCCCGACATCGTCATCGCGTTGACCGCGTGCCACGCCTGCAGGCCGCCGCGCGCCGCGACGTTGCGCTCGACGATCTGCGCCGCGCCCATGTGCGCCGCCCCTGCGGTCTGGGCGCTCGCCGCAGAAGACCCCGCGAACGCCATGGGAGCGCTTGCCACGAGCGTCACTGCCGACGCGGTCCGGATCGCCAGCGAAAGAAAGCGGTTCATGAGTTATCTCCTCTTCATCTGCGCACGAAAAGCGCGTGCGCCATCATTCGACTATCAGCCCGTCGATGTGGAACGACCCCACGAATACGTCGACGCGCTCCCCGGCCTTGATCAGACCGCCCTTGTTCGAGAACACCATCCAGTACTCCTGACCGGTTTCCAGCGGACCGCTCTGGCGCAGCGCGCCGACCTTGTCCATTACCGGGATTTCGAGCAACGCATGGCTCGTGCGCCCGAACATCACGGCCGTCGCGGTCTTTTCGCCGAGCGGCCGCGCGGCCACCGGGTCCGTCACGCGATAGCTGAAGCGGATCAGGTTGCCCGACGCCGTGCGGCGCACGCTCAGGTGGTCGATGCCCTGCATCATTTCGTAGTAGCCCTTCGCGCGCTGCGGCAGGCTCGCCGGCGAGTACGGCGACTGCTTCGCCGCCGCGCTCGCACCGGCCTCGCCCACCGCCGGCTGAAGCGAGGCGGCGGCGAGGCAGATACTGCCGGCCAGCAGCACGGCCCGCGGCGACCGGTCGCGACGCTGGCTCATGGCAACGCTCCCAGTGTCTTCAGACCCGCCGGCGTCGTGACTGCGGGCGGCGTGCCCACCGGCAGCGCAGGCTGGCCCTGATTGCCCTGGTTGCCCTGTGCGCCTCCGGTGCCGGGCAGCCCTCCGGCGTTCGCGGCGTTCGGCAAGATCCCCTGCAGCAATCCGAGCAGCGTCACCGGATCGTTGACGCCAAGCGCGAGCGGATACGGCTGCGAGGCGAACACGCCGGGCCTCACGAACTCGACGGCTCCGATGTCGTAGCCACCCAGCTGCGGCCGCGGCGTGCCGAAGATGTCGCGATTCGGCGCACCCGCTGCCGTGGCATGGTTGACCGCCGGCGAGGTCCCCGGAATCGTGTAGTTGCCGAGCAGCGTGTTGAGTTGCGTGCCCGTGCTCGCCTCGTTGAACAGCGACAGCGGACCGTACGACATGTTGATCCAGTTGTTGCCCTCGTCCGGCGTCGCCGACGGCAGCAGGCTGAACAACGGATTCGGCAGCACCGTGTCCGCAATGCCCGGGGGCACCGTGATGCCGATGCCACCCGCCTCCGGCGGCACACGCGCACCGTTGCAGTACTGATGCACGACACCCGGATTCGAGCCGCTGTTGTTCGCGTTCGGATAGTCGCCGGCGTCGGTCAGGATCGAGTACCGCGGGTTCATCGTCAGACCGGAACCATGGTTGGCGGCGCCGGTGTCGCCGAACGCGCCGATGTCCCAGTAGACCGCCTTCGGATCGCAATAGCCCGTGGCGTGCCCGGCCTGATTCAGCGACGGATTCAGCGTGACCACGTTCTGCAGCCCGGCGATGCCCGGATCCAGTCCTCCCACCGTGATGTAGAACGTGCGGTTCTGCCAGAACAGGTCATTCGTGAGCACCGGGTTCGAGAACGTTGTGCAGTCCGGGTGGCCTGCCGGGCACTTCACGTTCGGCCGGGTGAATGCCGCCACCAGGTTCTGCGTGTGGCGCGCGGTCTCGAGCCCGGCCGGCTCGTACTGCGACGTCGTGGTCGGCTGGCACGTCGTTTCCGAACCCGAGGTCGTGCAGTTCGGCGGCCCGACATTGGCCTGGGTCGCGGCGGCCGTGTTGAACAGCACACCGGCCGTCGCCGTCGTGTCGTTGGAGATGACCGTGTTATTGATGAAGCTCACCGCCACGGCATCCTGCAGCGACACGCCGCCGCCCGCCCAGCCCGCCACGTTGTTCGCGATGATGTTGTTCGTCACCTTCACGCGATACCACCGGGAGCTGTCGTTCGGACTCCGTTGCACGTCGGTGCCGTTGACGTTCTGCAGGCGCAAGCCGCCGCCCTTGCCGCTTTCCGCCGTGTTGCCGACGATCAGGTTGCCGTCGATCGTGATGTCCGGGCCCGCGCCGTCCGAGAGCTGCGGCGCGCAGTCGACGTCGGTGGCCGCGTTCTCGCAGAAAGTGCCGTCGGGCGGCACACCCTGGACGATCAGCCCGCCGCCGTACGTCGGCAGCGTCGGGTTGTTGCTCTGATTGAACAGGATCCAGTTGTGCGACAGGTCGCCGTTGTAGCTGAAGCCGAAGTGCGCGACACCGCCGCCGTCACCGCTGCTGATATTGCCGCATACCCAGTTGTAGTTGAACTTGTAGTAGTCGGCGCCCGAGCAGAACGTCACCCCTCCGGCCGAAGACGGCGTGGTCGAATTGATTTCGTCGCCATACGAAGCGTTCGACGTGACCTGGTTGTTGTGCACGTTCACGTGGACGTTGTACTCGAACGGCAGCTGGGTCGCGTTGTTCGCCGCGATGTTGCCGTCGGGCACTTCGACCTGGCCGACGATGATGCCGCCCGTGAGCGTTCCCGCGTTGGAGAAGACGCGATTGTTCGATACCTCCGTGTAGTGGTTCCAGCCATGCAGGTAGATACCGCCGCCGCCTTGCGAGCTGTTCGTGAACGACATGCCGTCGATGCGCGACGGGTTGCACAGGAAGTTGCTCTGATAGGTATTGCAGTCCGCGGCGCTGTTGGTGAGCGGCGTGCAGATGCCGTTCGCCAGGCAGTTCTGGTCCTGGGTCAGCACACCGCCCACCAGCACGTCCTTCACGCCCTTGCCGAGCACGGTAATGGCCGCGCCTTCGTACGCGCCCATCAGCGTCGGCTCGATCAGCGTCTCCGCGAGGTTGCCGTTGAGGTTGAAATCCCAGCCGGACGTCGGCTCGAACGGGATCCCGTCGATCTTGCGCTGCATCGAGGCGAGGCAACTATATGCGCCGGTCGGATCGTACGGGTTGCTCGCCGAGATCAGGCCGCCGTTCAGCGCGTCGCCGAACAGGCACCCTACCTGCCTGCGCCACGGGTCGAGCTTGCCCGACGGATGCGGGTTCGCGTCCACGGTCACGGACGTTGCACCCACGCCCTGCAGCCGCACCGGCTTCCACATGAGCAGCATCTCCTTGTAGGTGCCCGGACCGACGACGATCATGTCGCCCGGAGCGGCATGGTCGATCGCGGTCTGGATCGCATTGCCCGCGGTGTTCTCGCCACCCACGAAGGTGGGCGCCTTGCCGCCGATCGTCACGGTGACCGCATCGATCGAGCGCTTGCCGCTGGCTGCGGTGACGACGAGCTGGCCGCACTGGGTCGGCGTCGTCACGCCGCGCTGCTGGATCGTGCAGGCCGCATCGGGACCGAGCAGAGGCGGCACGACCACGGTGATCTTCGCGTCGCTCCACGATGTCACCGGCGCCGGGATGCCCGCGATCGTCACGACGCCCCGTTGCTGGCCGAAACCGTAGTTGCGCGTGATGAACTTCTGGTTGAACGGCGCGCCGGTGGCACTCGGACCCGTGTAGGCGTGGTTCGGCACCTGCTGCGTGCCGACCGAGGTGATCGTCAGCGTCTTCAGCGGTGAGCTGACCCACGGGCCCGCGCCGCCGTTGCTGCCCGCGGACGTATTGCCCGCAATCGCGTCGCCGGTCACCGAGGCAATGCCCGGCGTGCCATCCGGATAGGCACAGTCGACCTGGTTATAGCCGTCCGCGAAGGCCGAGACGGGCACGACCGGCGTGTCCATGTACTGCGTCTGTCCGGGCATGAACGGAATCTCGTAGCAGAACTGGCTGTATGCCGGGTTATAGAGCGGGTCCTTGATGGTCTGGCCGGAATGCGCCGGGTCGGGCATGTACGGATCGTTCATGCAGGCGACCATCATCGTTGGCGCGTAGCCCGTCGGGTTCGGCGGGTTGACTTGCCAGGTCGAGTAGGTCAGCCCGTTGAAGATGCCCCACTGATCCGAATAGGTGCGCGAGATTTCGTTGCCCGCGAAGTCCTTGAATGACACCGGCACGTTTGGCACTGCGAACTTCTCGCCGAACTGCGGCGAATACGGGTCGAACTCCGACGAGAAGTCGTCCAGCATGAAGCCGGTGTAGTGGGCAGCAACGTGCGTCGAGCTGAAGATCCAGAACTTCGCCTGCACCGCGCTCTGGTCGGTGAGCTCCACCTCCTTGCGGTCGCACAGGTTCCTCGAAGCCCCCGCAAACGGCGAGACTTCCTGCGAGCCCGGGAACAGGCTGATATAGTCCGGCACGATCCGCAGCTCGCCGACGCACGGCCAGAAGCGTTCGATGGACCCGGTGTCGCCTTCGGCGTGCGGGGTCGAACCGAGATTCGAGGTCATGTTCTGCGCGTTGTTCCGGTTGTAGGTGGAATTCATCGCCGCCTGGTCGGGCAGAATGAAGACGTCGCCGATCCCGCCGAACTGCTGGGTGACCGGCGCGATATAGTTGTCGCCGATCAGGATGTTCTTGTCCTCCTCCTTCACCAGTTCGTAGCCCGGCGGCACGATGATCTCGACCACATACTTGCCGGGCGGCAGCATCTGCGTGCCGTCCTTCGTCGGATTCGCGCTGCAGATCGTGCAGTTGGTGCCGGTCGGCAGGCCGCTATGCGGATCGCGGCCCGTCACGCTCGGGAACTGATACATCCCGTCGAATGGCGCCGGTTGTACCTGGTTGAACACGTGCATGCCGTCATAGCACTTGAACTGCGCATTATTCGGCAGCGCACGCTGCTGCGGGTCGAGCCAGTTCGGCGTGTTCCGCAGCGTGTAGAAGTACGGATCGGTGGTGCTCTGGCCCGGACAGTTCATGTTCGGCACGCCGTCCGAACGGAAGCCCTGGGCCCAGTCATCCCAGCTCGCTGTCTTCGTCGTGTCGACGAGCTTCAGGCTCGTCGAGCCGTCCGCCGCCACGCCTTCCTGGTACAGGTTCACCGTGACGTTCGGCACGTCGGGCGTCCACTTCGTGTGAACCAGCAAGGTGGGATCGTCGAACGGGCGCGTCGAAGCGTAGACGACTTCGCCACGGATCCCGCCGTTCTCGTTCGCCCCGTACTGCGTCTTGCCGAACTCGATGAACGAGTTCTGTCCCGAGAAGCCCTGCCAGCCCATTGTGGTCACCCACGGCGGATCGACGCGGCCGGTCGAGGGATTCGAGCCCGAACGGTCGTTGCAGTCCGCGTCGTTGCAGTACACCGCGCCCGGCACCCGCAGGTTCGTCGGCAGATGCACCGATTCCTGCGTGTTCGCGAAGTTCGCGGCAATGGTCGATGTGCCGCCGCCCGGCGTGCCGTCGGGCGGACCGCCCGCGTCATAGACGACGTGCACGCCCGTCTGCTTGAAGCGCGTCAGGTCGGTATCGACGACATACCAGTTGAACAGCGGGAACTCTTCGTTGAACGACGCATAGCCGTTCCCGTCGGTGACGTTGAAATCCGAATAACTGCCGTCGCGGAAACGGATGTTGGTCGGCAGCAGCGCGAGGCCCGGCTTGCTCGGATCTCCCACGCCGTTGCCGTTCGTGTCGAGGAACGTCCGCGTATAGAGATTCGTTTGCCACTGAAGCACCGCGATATCGCCCGCGTCGGTCACCGTGCCGCCGCCGAGCGTCACGGCCGATGCGAGCCCGTCGACGATCTGGTCGTTCCACTGGTCGAACACGGTGATTCGGGTTATGCCGGCAGGCAGGCCCGTGAAACTGAACGTGCCGTCCGCGTTGCACTTGGTGAACGCGTAGTCTTCACCGTCCGGATCGCCCACGCTCACGTAGCATTGCGTGAAGCTCAACGGCTTGCGCGACTGGCTGCCATACAGGTGCTCGTCAGGCGGACGGCTGTAGTGCAGGTTCGTCACCCGCCCCTTGAGCCCGTTGTTGCAGCTCGAGGTGGCGCACAGCAAAGGCAGCCGCGCGTTGATGATCTTCGGATTCGCAAAGCCGATCGACACGTGGAAGCCCGCCGGGCCGAATTCCTGGAAGTACGCCGGGCCGCCGATCTTGATGAACGAGTCGTGGGCCTTCTCGCCGTCCAGCGTGTTCGTCTGCAGCCACTCCTCGCCTCGCGCGATGCGGTCAGCAGCGGGCGTCGCGATGACGCCGTACCTACCCGGCATCAGGTTCGCGATGATGGCCTGTCCGACGAGCGGCGACAGCGTCTTGCCATCCGACTCGTATTTCGGGCAGGTCGGGATCATGCCGACGAGGCCATCGGTCGATGTCGAAATCGGGCACGCGTTGAGCCCGCTGACCGGATCGATCGTGCCTTGCAGCGAGTTGGACAGCGGCATGTTGAACATGTCGTAGGTCATCTGTCCGGTCGGCTGGCCGCTGCCGCCCGCGTCGTCCCACAGCTTGATCTCGAAGCCGCCGAGTCCCGGCTCGCGGGCCGAGCCGAAGGTGTCGGTGCCGCCGCTCACGTCCACTTCGCCGTTCAGCGGCGCGTCGTCCTCGAACACGAACACGGAAACCTTCGCTGTCGGGAATGGCGACTCCTCCAGCAACACGTTGACCGACGTCTGGCCGGCCGCGATCGGCGCGCCGCCCATGCCGTTGCCGCACTTGCCCGTGCCCGGCGCGAAGTTCGCGACGCCCGGACAGTCTTTGGAAATGTCGAACTGCCGCTGCGCGCCTGAGGGGTTGGTCGGGTCGACCGGCTGTGGAACGCCGCCGCCGTTCGTGAACGAGTTGTACGCGTTGCCCGGCAGGATCGAAATGTAATAGCGCTTCTTCGGATCGAGCGCCACCTGCGACGGATCCACCGGCACCTGCTGCGCCGCCGTGGTCCGGCACACGCCGTTGCCGACGTCGCACACCGCCGGCAGGTGGGTCTGGCTGACCGGGTCGTAGACCGTCTGCCCCGCTTCGCACGCGGCGACGCCGACACAGCCCGCCGCCACCACCGGCATGTAGCTCGTATGGAAGTTCGCGCCGAGGCTCGGCACCGGCAGCGGCGGACACGTAGCCGGACGCGTGGGCGAATTCACCTGGCATGCCGGATCGATCTGGAAGGTGCGATCTTCCTCGATGATCCAGCGGTAGTCGCTGATCTTCACCGGCGTCTTGCCCGGCTGCGTGCTCGGCGCATCGAGCACGTTGACGACGAGTCCGCTGCCGCCCTTGAACGTCACCGTCACGGTCGCCGTGTTGCTCGCGGTGTTCTGCGCATTCACTGCCTGATACTGGAACGTCACGCTGGCGGATGCCGCGCTGCCCATTGGCGCTGTTGCCGGGCTCGCCGTGAACGAGCCGTCCGGATTCAGCGTGACGGAGCCGCCCGACGGGGTGCCGACCAGCGTCGCGGTGAGCTGCAGGCCATTCGGATCGCTGGCGTAAGTGAGCACACCAGGCTCGGAGATCTGCAGCCGCGAGGCAATGTTGCTCGTATAGGCGGCGTTACCGGCCGTGGGCGGTCCGGACTGACATCCGTTGCCCGTCGTGCACGCGGTGAGCGTCACCGTCGCCGCGGCGTTCGGATTGCCGTTCGCCTGGTACACGAAGCTGTCGGCCGTCGTCCCTTGACTCGGCGTGTAGACGAACGTGCCGTCCGGGTTCAGCGTGAGCGAGCCGCCAGTCGGTGGCGTCTTCACCTGCACGCCATAGACGTTGGCGTCCTTCGCCGCCACGCCTCGCGCCGGGTCGGACACGGTCAGCGTCTTGCCGGGTACGAAGAAATAGGTGGAACCGGTGACCGAAGCGTTCGCCACCGCGGCAGCGGACGCCGCGGTGGAGTTGTTCACGCTGATGTAACCCTGCATGCCGCCGTCACGCGCGTTGTTCGTCGACAGGCTCAGTTCGCGATCGAACACCGGCAGCGCGGAAGCGGCTGCCGCCGGCATGTTGACCAGCGCGTCGTAGGTCTTGCCGGCCGCCATGAACACTTCCGACTGAATCCGCGGATTGCCGGGCAGCACGTTGCCGTCCTCGGCGATCAACGCGAAGCCGGAGACCGGCGTGGCGCCCGTTTGCGCGCCGACCACGGCCGGCACGTGCATGCGCAGCCCCGCGTTGACGAAGCGAAGCATCACCGGCCCGGTGGTCGCGGCGCTCGTCGCCGCGAAGGTCGAAGCGCCCGGATTGGTGCGGTCGAACGAGACGCCGTTGATCAGGTAGTAGCGCGGATCGTAGTTCACCGTGGGCGGATAGCAGGTGCCGAACGCAGTCGACTTCGAATCGCCGCAGCCGCCCGGCTGCCCGGACCAGGACAGGGTTTCGCTGAAGCCCGGCGTCGCGACCGCGGCGGCGACCGCGGTGTTCTGCACCGGATCGATTTCGCTCAGCACGAGCGGCACGTCGGTGTCGTAGCTGATGCCCGGATACGCCTGCGCGGGCGTCGTGCCGTTGGCCGCCGTTCTCACCACCAGCACGCCATACAGCCCCATCGGCCCCTGGATCGATGGGTGCGTGCCTGACTCGATCAGGTAGGTGCCCGGGTTCAGGTTGCTCCACGTGAGCGCGGTGGTGCTGCCGTGCGCCACTTCGGTCGCGAACGACTGCACGCGGGCCGTTTGCGTCGGCGGCGTGAAGGTCGCACCGCCGGGCGCGGCGGCGGCGGTCGGCCAGGTGGTCGCGGTCTGGGTGGGGTGCGTCGGGCTCGGCATGCTCGTCGCCGACGTGCCCAGACCGCCGCCCAGCTGCCCGACGATCACGAGCGAGGTCGGCACGGCGCCGGGCAGGCTGTTGGCGAGATTGATCGTGAGCGGCCCTGGCGGCACCGTGATGACGACGGGCGACCAGTTCGCCCCTGCCCCGGGGTTCGCCGCCGTACACGTGGCCGGCGCACCGGCCGCTGTGCAGCTGTAACCCCACATCGGCACCGCCTGCCCATCGGGCATCACGGCCGTGGTGGCCTTCGCAGTGAGCGTGACGGATGCCTGGGCGAATGCCATCCCGCTCGCGCTCAACAATACGGAAGCGGCAATCGACGCCTTAAGCATACCTAACAGATTTGCCTTGAGTGTGGTGGATCTCATCGCCGTTCTCCCCGCCTCTAGTTCGATTCGTCGATCAGGAACGCTTGCGGATCAACGAGCATCATCATCATCATTCCGCCAGGAAAGATGTTGTTCGTGGTGATCTCGCGCTCATTGTGCGAGTGCCACATGAATGCAAAGCCGGCTTCCGTTTGCGGCGGATTCACCGATGTACCGCTTGGCGGCGTCGTACCCGTGGGCGAGGTTGCACGCATGGTCGCATCGGGGCCGAGATAGGGGCTGCCGCCGTACCAGAAGCCGTTGGTCAGCACGTGCGAGTCGGGCAACGTCACCGGGCCGCCGCTCCCCACCTTGCCGAACGGATGGGTTTCGAGCGCCTTGTTGTGATCCGCGCACCACTCGTAATAGTTCGGCGCCGTCGGATCCTGCGTGTAGTAGCCGTTTGCATCCGGGATGCAGACGCTGCCGTCGCCGGGATAGTGCCCATAGACGTCCCAGTTCAACCCCTTGCCCGTCCAGTAGAAGATCCCGTCCATCGCAAGGCCCGGTGTCGTCGTGGTCGTGAACAGCAGCGGGCCGGCGACCTTGGTCGCGTCCGTCTTGGCGAGCAGCATGTTGCCGTCGCGCGCGAGCACGCGCACGTGATTGCCGTGCTCGTGGAACGGATGCTGCCAGCGGCCCGTGCCGATGATCCGCAGCAGCACCAGCTCGCCGGGGTGCATGTGCGGGTTGCCGTTGTATGGCTGATTCGGATATTGCGCCGCGTAGTTCGGGTCCATGTCGTCCGGCATCGAGCGTCCGTTCACCATGTAGTACGCCGGGTGATAAGGCTCCGTTTCGACCGTCATGCAGCCGGTCGGACTCGTGCAGGCGTTGCTGGCCTGCTGCTCCGCCTGTGCGTGAATGCGCGGATCCATTTCGGAGAACTGAAACAGATACTCGCGGTCGTAGCACGCCGCGCTGTGGTTGTAGGCCGCCGCGGCATTGCGGAAGTCTGGCTGGCCGTCGAGCAGCTTGCGCGTGCCCTGGATCGGGTTGCAGCCGGTCGGCACGGCGAGCGTGCCGGGCGTCGACGTCGGCAGCACGATGACCGCGCCATACAGGCCCATTTCGATCTGCAGATCGCCCTGCGTGCCGCTGTAGTAAGCGTGCGTGCCCGGTGTGGCGGCGATGAAGCTGTAGGTGACCGTGACGGTGTGGGACGCCTCACGCGTGAGCAGGCCCTGCACGCCCGTCGGCGTGCCGGAGCAGAGCCGCGTCGTCGGGTCGATCGTCCCCATGCAGACGTCGAACCCGGGAAAGAGAATAGACGTATTGCCCGCCGCCGCCGGCAGATTGTTGGTGAGCGTCACCGTGACGATGTCGCCCTGGTTGACGATCAGCGTGGGGCCGGGAATCTGCATGGTCGGGCAATTCGCACCGGCAATGTTGGGCGGCGAGAATCCGGCCGGCGCGGAGTTGCAGCCGTAGCCCCACGAATAGACGCTATTGCCGTCCGGCTGGGTGATGCGGCTCGCCTCGGCGCGCAGGTCGAAATGCGTGCCCGTGATGCCAGGCGCAGCCGCATGCACCTGCATGCAGAAGAGCGCCGCGAGCGCCGCCACGCCGAACCGTGCAAGCCGTCCGAGGCGCGCGAGGGTCGCGATCCCTATGCGGTAAGTGATGTGTCCCACGGCTCTTCTCCTAGGTGCAGGACTTCCTGGCCGGGTCCATGGCTGGGCAGCCATGAACCGTCTTTATCGCGTGCATGAAGCGTTTCATAGCGTGCAGACCTTCGTCTTCGGATCCACCGACCTGCAGATGTGCACCTCGGTCATCAGGCCTCCGAAGTTTTCCTGGTCGTTCGCCAGATGATCCAGATTCGGCGTGTACAGGTAGAAGACCTGCCCGGACTGATACTTCGTCGTGTCGCTGGCGTCGAGGATCAGGTCGAGCGACTCCCCGCCGCCGAGCGTGATCGAGTTCGTGTAGTAGGTCATGTCGTTGCCGGCCATGTCGCGCAGCAGCCGCGCATTGACCGCGACCACGTGCATCGGAATGCCGAGCGAGGCGAGCGTCTGATATTCGGTGACGTCGAGATCGGAGATGCGCAGCAGCACCTTGCCGCCGACGGGGATATTGATCAGCGACGGCAGCGGTTGCGAGAAGCGCGGCACGCCGTCCGACGCCGGCGTCGAAAGCGGATGCGGATTGACGGTGTCCGGATAGCTGCGGCCATTGAGCATGAAGAACTTGTCTTTCATGTCGGTGAAGGGCTCCGGATTGAACGTCATGCCGACGAAGTGGAAGTTCGGATCGAAGCCGTGAATCTGCACCGGGTACTCGACGTCGTAGGCGGTCGAGCCGTCGCCGTCGTTGTACGCGTAGAGCGTGGGCGTCCCGCTCAGATTGTTCACGTGCAGCACGCCGTTTTGCGGCGGCAGCGGCGTCGTGCACAGAATGTCGGTGCCGCACCGCGTGCGCAGATCCTGCTGCTGCAGCACCAGCGACTGGTAGAGCGACTGGCCTGCGGGGACCCGGTTCTGACGCGGACGCACGAAGATCTGCCCGACCATGCCCATCTGCAGGTGCTCCGGCGGCGTGATGTGGCAGTGCCAGAAGTAGGTACCCGCATCCGGCGCGAGGTAGTAATACGTAAAGCTCGCGCCGATGTTGATCGCGACCGAAGCGTCCGGCACGCCGTCATAGAACGACGAGGCATTCGGATAGCCGTGGAAGTGCACCGTGTGCTTCTCGAACAGGTCGGGGCGCATGATCATGCCGACGTTCGTGAGCGTGAGGAAGAACTCGTCGTCCTCGTCGATCGCCATCATCGGCGCGGGCTCGTTGCCGTTCATCACGCCGATGTCCATGATCGGCCGCGGGTCGACATGGCCCGTGAGCTGGCCGGGCGGCGTCGATTCCGGATCGGGCGTGAGACCGACCGCGCCGTTGTAGGTCGGGTCGGTTCTCGGATCGCCGACGGTGTTGAACACCGAGGCGAACTGCGTGCCGGGCAGGCCCGCCTTGATGTCGGCGAGACCGGACAGCGGCCCGAACGCGAACAGATAGGTCTGCACGCCATTGGCCATCGTCGCGTAACCGTCGCCACCCGAAATCTGCTGGCACTTGATGGCGCCGTTGACGACACCCGTCGATGCCGAGGTCTGGCCCGTGAAGGACGGTCCCGTGTACGGCGGTTCGCCGGCGCCCGCCGCCAGCGCCGTCGGATGGGAGGGCGTGGTCGGCGGGCATTGAACCATGAACGACTGGGAAAATGAGGGGATCGCAAACATCATGCACAGCAGGGCTGCCACGCTATTGCGACACATGCGGATGCTGAACATATGACCTCCGTCCTTGGGGTCAAGCAGCGCGTCAGGCGCTGAACGTCACGCTCAACTGCAGTTGCGGGCTGATGCGATCGTCACACTGACCCGTATGTGGATTCTGGATATGGGCAGCGGAGCCTGCGATGGGTCACCTCCCTACACTTGCAGTAGGGCAAACCCATCGCGTTGCGCGGTCGCGTTGCTGACGGGCGATGGAGTGTGTCCTGGCCCACACAAGCGACCCGTCATGCCGAGATTCCGGCATGGAAGCGGACCGCTCGCGCAGCGCCATTGCTTTCATTAGCATTTCAGATCGACGTGGTTCTTCGAATCCATCAGAGGATTGAAATGTCGTTCTTATGTGCCCTGTGGCATATAGCGGCGAACTTTCCGATGGGTACAATCCCCCGTATTCACGTCACGCGAAAATGCGAATACCGCGGACGCTTCTCGATCACGCAGTCAGACGGACGGCACTCACCTCCTGGTCTCATGCCGGCGAGGGACTTGGCGGACTTAGCGGCGGGAGTGGGACATGGATTTTCTGGAAAAGAGAGCGGTGGTGAATCTCGTCGAACGCACAGATCACGCTCTTGAAGTCGTCGAACTGGAAAGCGCGAAGCGGACCTACTACCCCACCATGTCGATGTGGTTGAAGCTGGAACAGCTTCAGGTGGCGCAGCAACTCGTCGAGCCGCTGGATCAGGACCGGCAGCCGGTCCTGTCCACGTCGCTCCACGGCGTGGCGCATCTCGACGGCCAGGAGCTTGCGATCATTGGCCTTCCCCAGCTGGCGACGCGCATGCTTCAGGTGAGCTTCGAAGCCCGCGACGTCAGCACGGCCGACCGGCTTGGCCTGCGCGCACTCGAAGACGAACTGGGCAACTCGATGTCCGATGTGGCGCTCGGCACCGCCCGGCTGGGCTTCAATCCCGCCGACGACGAGACCGGAGAGCCCGATCAATGGTGGCTCGCGTGCCACATTCCCCCCGCCTGCCTGCAGGTGCTCGCGAAGGCGATCTCCGACGGCCAGCTTGGCGCGGTAGAGCTGGGTCTGGCAATGCGGCACCTCTATACGTCCGAAGATCCCGCGGCCGAGCCGGCACGCCAGCCCCGGCTCTTTCTCCGTCCCAGTGAAAGCGACGACACGATCGAATGGCCGAACATAGCGACCGGCTATGTCACCCACCTGCGGATCGACTTTGCAACGGCGTCATTGCGTGGCTCGGCGGCGAGCGGCGACCCGCAGGGAGCGGCGAAGGTCGTCGCGGAAGCCGTGAGCTCGCTGGGACCGACGCTCCTCAACCTCAGACTGACGGTCAGGTGGATCGGCATCCTCATTGCCGTGCTGCTCTTCCTTGAAGTGCTCGAGCGGCTGCAGATCTGACCCGGCGCCTGCCTCGCGCTCGCAAACGCAAAGCTGGACGCATTTCGGGCGCAAAAGCGCGGCTCGAACGCGCCGCCCCGCCTTAGCCTTTCCCCACGGGAAAGCACGCTTCACCCTTCCTCAATTTTCGCGCTCGCGAAAATCTCCCACACTTGCCATCACGCCGGTTCCGTACCGTTCGTACGGAGTTGCGCCCCGACCGCGGCTCGTGACGCGGCATCGACAATACTGGAGACAGCATGAACAGCCATCCCCTCGACCTGGGCGGCAGCGCGCCGGGCGAAGCGCCACGCTGCCCGCTCACCGCGGAAGCCCCGTTGCCAAGCCCTCAGGGCGTCACGCTCAGCAGCTTCATGGACGACATGCCCGTGGGCGCGCTGCACCGCTTCGTGGTGTGGGTGATCGGCATCGGCCTCTTCTTCGACATGTACGAGATCTTTCTCGTCAGCTCGATCGGCTCCGCGCTGCAGAACGAATACGGGCTCGATGCGCACAGCCTCGCGTTCAAGCTCTTGCTGGCCTCGGCCTTCGTCGGCATGTTTTTCGGCTCGCTGTTCCTCGGCAGTCTCGCCGACCGCATCGGCCGCCGGCGCGCCTTCCTGTTCACGCTCGTGTGGTACAGCGCGTTCTCGCTGCTCGCCGCGTTTTCCGTGAACGCCACCATGCTGGTGGTGTGCCGCTTTCTGACCGGCGTGGGCGTCGGCGCGATCTATCCGGTGGCCGATAGTTTCCTTTCGGAGATCCTGCCGAAGGAGAAACGCGGCCGGATGGCCGCGTGGGCCTATACCACCTCGTACGTCGCGGTGCCGCTGGTCGGCTTCCTCGCGGTTTGGCTCAATCCGATCCATCCTGCCGGCATTGCGGGATGGCGCATCATTCTCGCCATCGGCAGCCTCGGCGCCCTGTTCGTGCTGGCCGTGCAGCATCGCCTGCCGGAAAGCCCGCGCTGGCTGCTGGCGCAAGGCCGCACCGACGAAGCCTATGCCACCCTGGGCCGCTTCGCGCAAAGCGCCGGCGCGCCGATGCCGAAACGCTTCGCCGAGCCGCAAACGCGCCAGCATCCGCTGCGCCTCTCGGAGCGCATTGCCGTGCTGCGGCGCGCGCCCTACGACAAGCGCTATGTCATGCTCGTCGTGTTTCACCTGTTCCAGGCCTTCGGCTACTACGGCTTCGGCACGCTCGCGGGCGTCGTCGTGAAGAGCCGCGGCATCGACGTGACGGGCAGCACGCTGTTCGTCGCCCTCTCGTTCCTCGGCTACCCGATCGGCTCGCTGCTTTCCGTGCCGCTGCTCAACTGGATCGAGCGGCGCACACTCGTGATCGCCTCGCTGATCTCCATCGGCATTTTTGGTCTTGGTTTCGCGTACTCGGGACAGGCCGCGCTGATCGTTTGCTTCGGCGTGCTGACGACCTGTGCGTCGAATGTGTTCAGCAACGCCTACCACGTGTACCAGGCCGAAATTTTCCCCGCCAGCGTGCGCTCGACGGCGATCGGCAGCACCTATTCGCTCTCGCGCATCATGAGCAGCGCCCTGCCCTTCATCCTGTTGCCGGTGCTCACGCAGCACGGCCCGATCGCGATGTTCGGCGTGATCTCCGCCGCGCTGGCCATCGTCGCCGTGACCCTGCGTGCGCTCGGGCCCCTCACCACGCGGCGCAGCCAGGACGAGATCAATCCGGTCTGACCGCCCGATCCCTCGAGCGTCCCTCGATCATCGGGGCGGCTGCCGCATCATGCGGGGCCGCCCCGATTTTCATTGCGCCGCGCGCGCCGACATGTAGTCGAACAGGCTCACGATGTCCGAGCTCGGCGCGCTATCCGCCTTCATGCCGATCCAGAGCGTGCGCGTCGCCCACGTGTCCGCCAGCTTGACCTTCACGACGCCGGCCTTGCCGCGCTCGTCGCTCACCGCGTCGCGCGGCAGCACGCCGATACCCAGTCCCGCTTCGATCATGCGGAACACGCCGTCGAAGTTCGAGGCCTGGATGCGCAGCTTCAGCGATCGCTCGATGGCAAATGCCGCGTCCGTCATGCGCGCGAGCAGCGAGCTGCCATCGCTCAGGCCCACGTAGTCCTCATCGAGCGTATCGGCGAAGCGGATCACCTCGAGTTGCGCAAAGTGATGACTGCGCGGCACGAGCAGCACGAGTTCGTCGCGGCGATAGAGCCGCCGCTCGATGCCGGGCGCGGGCACATTGTCGGCGAACACGCCGAGGTCGGCCTTGCCTGCGCCCAGCGCTTCGACGATTTCGTGGCTCAGCCGCTCTTCGAGACTGACCTTGATGCCCGGATGCTCGTTCAGGAAAGAGGCGAGATCGACAGGCAAAAACTGCACGATCGCCGACGTATTCGCCCACATGCGCACGTGCCCGCGCACACCGGCGGCGTAATCGCTCATCTCCGTGGCCATGCGATTGACCTGATCGACCACGCGCGTGGCGTGCTCCAGCAGCGCATGCCCCGCGGGCGTGAGATCCACGCCGCGCGCGCGGCGGATGAACAAGGCGCAGTCGGTCACGCTTTCGAGTTCGGCAATGCGCTTGCTGACCGCCGAAAGCGTGAGCTGCCCGTGCTCGGCGGCCTTGGTGAGGCTGCCATGTTCCGCGACGAGCAGAAAGACCCGCAGCGACTGCAGATCGAAGTGAAGTGGATTGACCATGATGAATGGGGCAAAGCCGGCGCGAGAGACGATTGTCCTGCATCGCGGCCCTGGGAGGAAGTGCGGATCGGGGGATGGAGAGGCGGACGTGCTGCGATGCACGTCCGCGTGCCGGCCACGCGGGCCGGCGCTCGCCGCCGAACCGGCGCCCCCCCCGCTCAACGGCGAAAACTGGCGAGAGGTATCAACCGGCCTGGATCAGCTCGGAAATTTCGATGAGATTCAGATCCGGGTCGCGCACATAGACAGAACGGATCTTCTGCGTCGCGCCGGTGCGCTCGACCGGACCTTCGACGATCGGCCAGTGCTTCAGCGCGAGATGCGCGATCACCGCATCGAGCGGTACCGCGGCGATGAAGCACAGATCGAGCGCGCCCGGCACCGGCACATGCGCCTTGGGCTCGAATTCCGCGCCACGCACATGCAGATTGATCTTCTGGTTGCCGAAGCGAAACGCGAGCCGCCCCGCGCCGAAGGTCTCCAGTTGCATCTGCAACACTTCCGTATAGAAGTGCTTCGTGGCCTCGGGGTCCACGCAGGTCAGCACCAGATGGTCGAGGTGGTCGATCAACGCCATGCCTCACTCCTTGTCATGCGAGCGCCCGTTGTACGGGCATGCCTTGCGCCTGTTCCGGCACCGGATGCAGGTCGAGACGGCGGCCGGCCTTGAGAATCTGGCTGGGCACGTCGTGGCCGATCAGGCCGGGCAACAGCGCGGCGGCATCGAGCACGGCGGCGAGATTGACACCGGTGTCGTAGCCGTCGAGTTCGAGCATGTGCACGAGTTCTTCCGTGCACACGTTGCCGCTCGCACCCGGCGCGTACGGACAACCGCCCAGACCGCCGAGCGAGGCGTCGAAGCGCACGATGCCCGCATCGAGCGCCGCAAGCGTGTTGGCAAGCGCCATGCCGCGCGTATTGTGGAAGTGCAGCGTGAGTTCGAGCGAGCCGAACGCCTGCGAAGCGCTTTCGCACAACGCCCGCACCTGCGCGGGATGCGCCATGCCGGTCGTATCGCAAAGCGTGACGCCCTGCACGCCCAGTTCGGCGAAACGCTGCATCCAGCCGAGCACGTCCTGCACGGGTACGTCGCCCTCCATCGGGCAGCCCATTGCTGTGGAGAGCGAAACATTGATCGCCACGCCCGTGCCGCGCACCGCGTCGATCACGTCGCGCAACTGCGTGAACGACTGCTCGCGCGTCATGCGCAGATTGGTGCGATTGTGGGTCTCGCTCACCGACATCACGAGATTCACTTCATTGACGTTGCACGACAGCGCGCGTTCGGCGCCGCGCACGTTCGGCACGAGCACCGTATAGACGACGCCCGGCACGCGCTTGATGCCATGCATCACCGCCTCGGCGTCGCGCAATGCGGGAATCGCCTTGGGCGACGTGAACGAGGTCACTTCGATCTTCGCGTAGCCGCAGGCGCTCAGGCGGTCGATCAGCGCGATCTTGTCGTCGGTGTCGATGAAGGCGGCTTCGTTCTGAAAGCCGTCGCGCGTCGCGACTTCGTTCAGATACAGCACCTTGCCCTTGAAGTTGTCCTTATTTCCAGTCGTCATCTTGCCGTTCTCCGTTCAGATCACGCCGCGCGCACGCCATGCTTCGCGCGTTGCGGCGTCCACGCCTATCGATTCCAGCACCGTGTCGGTATGCTCGCCGAGCGTCGGCGCGCTGCGCTCGATCGTGCCCGGTGTGCCGCACAGTTTGGGCACCACGCCCGGCACCTGCACCGCCGTGCCGTCGGGCAAGGTGTCGTCCACGATCATCCCGCGGGCGTGGTAATGCGGATCGGCCGCGATGTCCGCGACGTCGTAGATGCGGCCCGCCGGAATGCGCGCTTCGTTGAGCGCCGCGAGCACCTGGTCGAGCGTGTGTCGCGCGGTCCATGCGCCGATCGCAGCGTCGATGCGCTCGACCTGCGCGACGCGTCCGTCGTTCTGCGCGAGCGCCGGATCGTTGCCCAGGTCCGTGCGGCCGATCAGCTCCATCAGGCGGCGATAGATGCTGTCGCCGTTGCCTGCGATCAGCGCGTACTTGCCGTCGCTGCAGCGGTAGGCGTTGCTCGGTGCGATGCCGGGCAGGCTGCTGCCCGCCGGCTGGCGCACGGCGCCGAACACCGAATACTCGGGCAACAGGCTTTCCATCATGTTGAAGACCGACTCGTAGAGCGCGACGTCCACGACCTGGCCCCGTCCGCCCTGCTGCTCGCGGTGCCGCAGCGCCAGCAGGATGCCGATCACGCCATGCAGCGCGGAGAGCGAATCGCCGATCGAGATGCCCACGCGCACCGGCGTGCGCTCGGGCTCCCCGCTCAGGTGGCGCAGGCCGCCCATCGCTTCGGCGACCACGCCGAAACCAGGCCGGTCGCGATACGGGCCGGTCTGCCCGTAGCCCGAGACGCGCAGCATGATGAGCCCGGGATTGATCGCGCTGAGTTCGTCCCAGCCGAGGCCCCAGCCTTCGAGCGTGCCAGGGCGGAAATTTTCGATCAGCACATCGGTTTCCGAGACGAGACGGCGAATCACGTCCTGCCCTTCGGGCGTGCGCAGATCGAGCGTGATGGAGTCCTTGTTGCGCGACTGGGCAGCCCACCAGACCGACGTGCCGTCGTGCAGCAGGCGCCACTTGCGCAACGGATCGCCCACGCCGGGCGGCTCTACCTTGATGACGCTCGCGCCGAATTCGGCGAGCATGCGCCCAGCAAACGGACCCGCGATGAGCTGTCCGAGCTCCAGAACGCGGATACCTTCGAGTGGTCGTGGCATGGCTGTCTCCTGTCGACCAGAGGTGGGGCAAAGCTGTCGATCAGAGTTAGCGCTTTAGCTGTCGATCAGAGTAGCGCTTTAGCGCTTATTCTGATCCCATGCAAAGCTCTTGACTCTGATCCCATGCAAAGCTCCTTACTCTCGTCCCATGAAAGGGGTTATTTCGGACTGTCTGCGACTAACTATGGGAGACATGATGAACCGGACCGCACCCTTTGATAATCGATGCTTGCTCAATCTGGCTTGAGCAAATGGAAAGGCTGCGCGAGCCCCTATGGCGCCGCGTCGCTGCGAATTTCCTCACCGGAAACCCAGCTGGCGGATCGAGCAAGCCAGCCCGGCGCCCAGTGCGCGACAATGGAAGTACTGCCCCTCTTTCGCTCAGGCCAGACATCATGCACGTCGTTTTTCTCGATCGCGCGACGCTCGCGCCCCAGACGCGGCTTCGTCCGCTGCCGTTCGACCACACCCTGGAAACCTTCGAGCGCACCGCGCCCGAGGAGGTCGCCGCGCGCATTCGCAACGCCGACATCGTCATCACGAACAAGGCGCGCATCGGCGCCGAAGCGCTGGCTGCCGCGCCCCGCCTGCGCATGGTCGCCGTCGCCGCCACGGGCACGGACAACGTCGATCTGCACGCCTGCGCGGCGCGCGGCATCGTCGTGAGCAACGTGCGCGACTACGCCGGCAACAGCGTGCCGGAGCATACGTTCGCATTGATATTCGCGCTGCGCCGCAGCCTGGCCGCGTATCGCGACGCCGTGCGCGCGGGCCGCTGGCTCGAAGCGGGACAGTTCTGCTTCTTTGATTTTCCGATCCGCAATCTCGCGGGTTCGACGCTTGGCGTCATCGGGGACGGCGCACTGGGACAAGCCGTTGCGCAAATGGGACGCGCGCTGGGCCTGCGCGTGCTGTTCGCCGCGCGCAAAACGCGCAACGACGCGAAAGCGGGCTACGTGCCGCTCGAAACGCTGCTCGAAGACAGCGACATCATCACGCTGCACTGTCCGCTCACCGTGGAAACACGGGATCTGATCGACGCCACGGCATTCGCGCGCATGAAGCGGCGGCCCTTGCTGATCAACACGGCACGTGGGGGACTCGTGAACGAAGCGGCGTTGGTGGACGCCCTGCAAAACGGCGCGATTTCAGGCGCGGGTTTCGATGTCGTGACGCAGGAACCGTTGCCTGCCGATCATCCGTTTCAGGCCGTCGTCTCGCATCCGGCTTTCATCCTCACACCCCACGTTGCGTGGGCGAGCGATCAAGCCATGCAGGCGCTTGCGGATCAACTCGTCGAAAACATTGCGGCGTTTTGCGAAGGCAAGCCGCGCAATCGGGTTAGTGCGCGTTGAGCGCGAGGCGCGGCAACCGCAGCGGGGTTGCCCGCGCCTGAAACATCAGGCCATTTCCGGCTGCTTGGCGTGCCACCATTCGTCGACGGCCTGCTTCGCCGTTTGCTCAACCACGCTGAGCGCCATCAGCACATCGATCTTCAGCTTGGGAATGGCAAGCTCCACGGAAGGCAGCCTGGCCGTTTCCACTTGTGCGTCGACACCTTCCATAACCGCGCGGCACAGCCATTGCGTGTCCGTCGCGTCTGCTTTCGCATCGACAGTGACTCGAAAGCCACGATATTCGACTGCCATATACTCTCCCGAAACCTGACAAAACGTAATGCTCGCCCCGCCGGACGGCGGTGAGGGGGCGACTATATCACCACTTTCGTGACGCTTCAGCGAGGTCCACACGAAGTCGCGAACACGTCGTGCAAAAACACCGCGCCCGCATTCACGCCCTGTTTTAAGGAGCGATTCTGCGGGCGCAAGAACAATCGGGTCAGTTCGGACTTCCGAATTTCAGCTCGCGAGCGTGGTGCGCATCGAAGCCTGCCGCATCGTCCGCCAGCCGACGATCGCGAGCGAAACGCCCGAGATCACGGCGGCAAGCGAGACGTAATACGCGGGCGCGAGCGTATCGCCCGTCGCGTGAATCAGCACTTCGGCAATCGTCGGTGCGAAGCCGCCGAAGAGCGTCACACCAAGGCTATACGCGATGGAAAGCCCCGCCGAGCGCACGCGCACGGGAAAGATCTCCGACATCAACGCGGGCATCGGGCCCGAATAGGCGGCCTTGAAGATGCCCGCCGCGCCCTGGAGCACGAGCAGCCAGCCGAGCGTGGGGTGCCGCTGCAACAGCGCGAACATGGGATACGTGAGCGCCGCGAGCAGGATCGAGGTGGTCAGCATGATGCGGATGCGACCGATGCGGTCCGAGAGCGCGCCCATCACCGGCGAAAGCGCGAACTGCAGGCCGCCGTTGAGCACGACCACGCCGAACGAGGTTGCCGCCGCCATGTGGAGCTGCTTCACCGCGTACATCGGCATGTAGAGCTGGAGGATGTACACGCCGACGGTGGACTGCGCAACGATGCCCACCGCGAGCACCAGGTTCACCCATTGGCGCCCGAGCCCCGGCTCATTCGTTGCGCGCGCATCCGCTTCGCTGCGCGCTTGCTGGTTCGCGACGAATTCGGGCGTCTCGTCCAGATGCGAGCGGATGTACCAGCCCACGGGCCCGAGCACGAGCCCGAAGAAGAACGGCACGCGCCAGCCCCACGCCTGCAGCTGCTCGGGCGGCAGCCACCATGCGAGCACGCCGCCGAACGACGCCGCGAGAATCGCGGCCGCGCCCTGGCTCGCGAACTGCCAGCTCGCGTAGTAGCCGCGCTTCGCGGGGCTGTGCTCCACCATGAACGCCGTCGCGCTGCCGAATTCGCCGCCCACCGCGAAGCCCTGCACGAGGCGCGCGAGCAGGATCAGGAGCGGCGCGGCGATGCCGATCGACGCATACGGCGGCATGACCGCCATGGCGAGCGTGCCCGCCATCATGAGCGCAATGGCGAGCGTGAGCGCGGCCTTGCGCCCCTTGCGGTCACCGTAGACGCCCAGCACGATTGCGCCGAGCGGACGCATGAGAAAAGAGATGCCGAAGGTGCCGACCGCCAGCAGCGTGGAAAGCCATTCGTCGTGCACGGGAAAGAACTGCTTCGCGATGATCGGCGCGAAGTAGCCGTAGACGAGAAAGTCGAACCACTCCAGCGCATTGCCGATCGACGAGGAGAACACGATGCGGCGCACCATGCCGCGGCTGAGCGGCGCGCCCGTTACCGATGAACCGGTCTCCATGTCAGTCTCCTCCGTTTTTATTTGGTCTACTCATTGTTCGTCGTGAACCGCGAGCGGGGGTTTTCCCGCTCGCGTCCAATACTGCTTGCCGGTTTGCCGCCTAGAAGCCCGCGGCGAGCCCGTCGCGGCGCGTATCGCTCGCGGCCACATAACCGCGCTCGGGATCGTTGCGATCGAGCTTCCAGATGAACTGGCCCGAGCCGAAGTCCATGTATGGATCGTCGATGCCCTTGATCTCGTGGCCAAGTCCTTGCAGCGCACGCGCCGTCTGCGGATTGAAGGTCGACTCGATATCGAGCGTGAAGTCGCGGTTGACCTTCCAGCGCGGCGCATCGCACGCGGCCTGCGGCTGCTGGCCGTAGTCGAGCATGCGCACGACCGACTGCAGATGCCCTTGCGGCTGCATGTCGCCGCCCATCACGCCGAAGCTCATCACCGCCTCCTGGCGGCCGTCCACCTGCTGCGTGAGGAACGCCGGAATGATGGTGTGGAACGGGCGCTTGCCGCCTGCCACGACGTTGGGTGACGCCGGGTCCATCGAAAAACCGCAGCCGCGGTTCTGCAGCGCGATACCCGTGCCCGGCACGACTACGCCCGAACCGAAGCCCATGTAGTTCGACTGGATGAAGCTCACCATCATGCCGCGCTCGTCCACGGCGGAGAGATAGATCGTGCCGCCCGAGCGCGGCATGCCGAAGTCGAACTGCGTGGCGCGCTTCGGGTCGATCAGCTTCGCGCGCTCTTTCAGGTAGGCGTCGTCGAGCATCTGCTCGGGCGTGACTTCCATCGAACGCGGATCGGCAACGTAGCGATAGACGTCGGCGAACGCGAGCTTCATGGCCTCGATCTGCAGATGCTGCGATTCGAGGCTGTCGAGCGCGAGCGAGCCCATGTCGAACTGTTCGAGAATGCCGAGCGCGATCAGCGCGGCGATGCCCTGCCCGTTCGGCGGAATCTCGTGCACCGTGTAGCCGCGATAATTCTTGCCGATCGGCTCGACCCATTCCGGGCGATAGTTGCGCAGGTCGTCCAGCGTGAGCGCCGCGCCGCCTTCGCGCGCAAACGCGGCGATGCGCCCGGCGAGTTCGCCTTCGTAGTAGTCGCGCGGACCGCGTTCCGCCAGACGCCGCAGGGTGGCGGCATGGCCGGGGAAGCACACGCGCTCGCTCACTTCGGGCGCGCGGCCGCGCGGCATGAAGGTGTCGGCAAAGCCCGGCTGATTGTGCAATTCGGGAATCGCGGCCTGCCACTTGCGCGTGACGATGGTCGCCACCGCATGGCCGCGCTCCGCGATCTCGATGGCCGGCTCCATCAGGTCCGCGAACGGCAGCTTGCCGAACTTCGCATGCAGCGCTTCCCAGCCTGCGATCACGCCGGGCACGGTCACCGTGTCCCAGCCGCGTTTGGGCTGCTTCGCGAGGCCGTTTTCCTCGCCGTATTTGCGGCGGAAATAATCGACGCTCCACGCGGCCGGCGCATTGCCCGACGCGTTCAGGCCGTGCAGCTTCGCGCCGTCCCAGACGAGCGCGAAGCAGTCGCTGCCAAGCCCGTTCGATACGGGCTCGACCACGGCGATGGCGGCGGCGGCGGCGATGGCGGCGTCGACGGCATTGCCGCCTTTCCAGAGCATGCGCAGCCCGGCCTGCGCGGCAAGCGGATGCGATGTCGAAACGATATTGCGGGCGAACACCGGCAGGCGCGGCGTCGGATAGGGGTTTTGCCAGTTGAAGCGCGTCATGGAAGTCCGGATTCCGGTAATGAACGAAAGCAGCGGCACGCGCACGGCCGCACTCAGTTGCGGCGCGCACGGCTCATGTCGATCTATCGATTATCTTGAAGGATCAGTCAAAAAAATATTAATATTTTATTCTCGAAACTTAAGTTTTATTTACATGCTAACTCTACGCATGCTGCGCACCTTGCAGGCCGTCGCGCGCAGCGGGTCGTTCGCCACGGCGGCGGAAAAAACGGCGCTCACCCAGGCGGCCGTGAGCCTGCAGATGCGCGGGCTCGAAGAAGCGCTCGGGCGGCAGATCTTCGACCGCCGCGCGCGCCAGGTCGCGCTCACGCGCGAAGGCCGCGAGATCTGCGCGAAGGTCGAGCACATTCTTGCGCTGATCGACGAGCTGCCCGCCAGCGCGGGCGACACGATGCGCGGCTCGATCATCATCGGCGCGGTGGTGTCGGTGATCGGCGCGCTTTCGCTGGCCGTCGCGCATCTGAAAACGGGCCATCCGGAACTCGAAGTACGCCTCACCTCGGCGCGCTCGAACGAACTGGCGCGCATGGTGGAAGACGGCGATGTGGACCTCGCCGTCGTGGTTAGCAGTGCAGACGGTTCGCTACACGAGTCGCTCGCGTGGTCGCCGCTCTACGAAGAGCCGCTCATGCTCGTGACGAGCCGCGCGACGCCCGGCGACGACGCGCGCCGCATCCTGCGCGAGCGGGGCTTTCTGCGCTTCGACCGGCGCGTGCCGACGGGCGTCGTGATCGACCACGCGTTGCGCGAGCTAGGCATCGAACCGCTCGAATATCTGGAGCTGAACTCGATCGAAACGATCGTCTCGCTGGTGCGCAACGATGTGGGCGTGAGCGTGTTGCCCGTTCTGCAAGGCGGCAAATGGCAGAGCGATCCGCATCTGCGGCTCGTGCCGCTCCCCGGGCGGTCATTCATCCGCACGGTGGGGATGATTCATCGGAAAGCACACAAGCAGACGCTGCTCACACAAACGATTGCAGACATGCTGCGTCGGTGACAGAACGCGAAACTGCGACCATCTGTCATGCAAATTCCTCAATAGCCTGTGAATAGGCGCTTCGCGGCCGCACGGCCATGTCGCTAGAGCCTCTCGCGGGTTGACCTGCCTGAACTCGAAAGTAAAATGAAAACTCAGAAAACAAGAGCAGACGAGGCCACCCGCCTCTGATCGCTCGACAGGCCCCGCTCCCGCTCTTACCCGAGCCCGAGAATTAATTAGCAACCCAAAGTTATTTGCCGGAGAGAAACTCATGAAAGTCAGAACTCGCACCGTTGCCGTCGTCGCCATCGTGGCCAGCGCCCTGTTTGCGGGCCAGGTGTTTGCACAGACCCCCGCGCCGGCAAGCCAGCAAGGCCAGCCCGCCACCACGGTGACGCATAACGACCCGATCGTTCAAAAGCGCATGGAAGTTCGCGAGGCCAACCGGCAACAGCGCGCCCGCACAGCGGAGGCGCGCCAGACCTTCAACCAGGAAGCGCGTGACGCCAGGGCCGAGCGCAACCAGTCGGCGCAAGACTCCCGCGCCCGCGCGCAAGCCGCGCTCGACGCGCACTAAGCTCGCGCCACCCACGCGTTCGCTCCTGGGCCCAGGGCGCTGGGCTTGTACGCCCGGCATGGTGCCCGCCACGCCAATCGCGTAAGCTGACGTCGTTGCACGCCCACTCGCGAAGCCCCCCGCTTCGCGCCTCGAAGCGGGATCGACACGGAAAAGCGAACGCTCCATGCAAAGATCGCTCATCGCGCTGGCTGCAGACGGGTTGCAAAAACTGTGCGCCAAGGCGTTGCCGCTATGCGCAATCGCGCTCGCCACAGGTCTTGCCGCGTGTCAGCAGTTACCCCCGCTCGGCGAGCGCACGCAAACCACGGCACTCACGTCAGCCGAAGCGCGATCGACTCAACTCGGCAAAGCCGTAGCGGCCGAACTCGCCACCCATCCCGACTTCACCGGCATCGACCCGCTCGCGAATCCGCTCGACGCCTTCGCCTCGCGCGTGGCGCTCGTGCGCAACGCCCAGCGTACGCTGGACGTCCAGTACTACATCTGGCGCAACGATCTCACCGGCACGCTGTTGCTCGAAGAACTGCGCGAGGCTGCCGACCGCGGCGTGCGCGTGCGCCTGCTGCTCGACGACAATGGCATTCCGTCCTCGCTCGACCCCACGCTCGCGGCGCTCAACGGGCATCCCAACATCGAGGTTCGGCTCTTCAATCCGTTCGTCACGCGCCAACCCAAGGCCGTCGGCTTTCTCACCGACTTCTCGCGGCTGAACCGGCGCATGCACAACAAGTCGCTCACGGCTGACGGCGTGGCGACCATTCTTGGCGGCCGCAATATCGGCGACGAATATTTCGGCGCAACTGACGGCGTCGTGTTCGCCGACCTCGACGTGCTCGCGATCGGCCCCGCCGCCACCGATGTCGCAAACGACTTCGACCGCTACTGGGCCAGCGCGTCGTCATTCCCCGCGTCGCAAATCCTGCCGTACACGGCGCCCGACGCACTCGCCACGCTCGATCGCGCGGCGCTTGCCGCGCGCACCGACCCGTCCGCGGCGGAATACATCGAAGCGCTGCGCAAGACCACCGACGTGCGCCGCCTGCTGGACGGCACGCTGCCGCTCGAATGGGCGAAGACGCAACTGGTCAGCGACGACCCCGCGAAAGCGCTGGGCACGGCGCCCAAGGAGTCGCTCATCCTCAGTCAGCTCCACGAGATCGTCGGCGATCCGCACCGCGAACTCGATCTGGTCTCGCCTTACTTCGTGCCGGGCGAGGTGGGCACGCAATACTTCACCCAGCTCGCCGCCCAGGGCGTGACCGTGCGCGTGCTGACGAACTCGCTCGAAGCCACCGATGTGTCCGCCGTCCATTCCGGCTACGCGCGGCGCCGCGTGGCGCTGCTCGAAGGCGGCGTGGAGCTGTTCGAGCTGCGGCGCGCGGCGGGCGCGAGCAAGGGCTCGGACAAAGCCGCGGGCAAAGGCGCAGGCAGCGGACCGTTCGGCAGCACGGGCTCGAGCCTGCACGCCAAGACCTTCGCCGTGGATGCGGAGCGCGTCTTCGTCGGCTCGGTGAATTTCGATCCGCGCTCGGCCAACCTCAACACCGAACTCGGGCTCGTGATCGACAGCCCCGTGCTCGCCATCCAGATCGAAAAAGCGTTCTGGACGCGCGTGCCGCAGCTCGCCTGGCAGGCGCACCTCGACGAGAACGGCAAGCTCTACTGGACGCGCCTTTCCGACGACACGGTCATCCGCTACGACACCGAGCCCAACACCACATGGAACCAGCGGCTGAGCGTCTGGTTCTTCTCCATCCTGCCTATTGAGTGGCTTTTGTAAGCCACGCATCGACAGGGTTATCCCCAATTTCTCCGAAGTTGTCTATACAACATCATGCGGACATTCCCATCGTCCGCAGCTCGCGGGCGCCCCGTATTTCCCCCCAATGTTCGGAGCCGTCCGTGGCCATGCCTGAATCCGTCGCCAACCTCGAAACCGATGGCCGCAAGATCCTGGAAACGCGCTCGATCGATTACATCCCCGAGGCGGAGCGCCACGGCAGCCTGTTCAGCCAGTTCACGCTCTGGCTTTCAGCGAATCTGCAGGTCACCGCGATCATTACCGGCGCGCTCGCCGTCGTGCTTGGCGGCGACGTCTTCTGGTCGCTCTTCGCGCTGTTGACGGGGCAACTCATAGGCGGCACGGTCATGGCGCTGCACGGCGCGCAAGGCCCGCAGCTCGGCCTGCCCCAGATGATCTCCAGCCGCGTGCAATTCGGCGTCTACGGCGCGGCCATTCCGATCGTGCTCGTCTGCATCATGTACGTCGGCTTTTCCGCGAGCGGCACGGTGCTCGCCGGCCAGGCCACGGCGCAGCTGCTCGACGTTTCCGATACGACGGGCATCTGCCTTTTCGCCGTGCTGATCGTCGTGCTGACGCTGCTCGGCTATCGCTCGATTCACTTCGTCGGGCGCATTGCCAGCGTGATCGGCGTGCTCGCGTTCGTGTTCATGTTCGCGCAGCTGTTTGCGCACCACGATATCGGCGCGCTGCTGGCCAATCGCCATTTTTCGATCGCGAGCTTCCTGCTTTCCATGTCGCTTTCGGCTTCGTGGCAGATCGCATTCGGCCCCTACGTCGCCGACTATTCGCGCTATCTGCCGCACTCGACTTCGCCCGTGCGCACGTTCCTCGCCGTCGGCCTCGGCTCGGTGATCGGCGCGCAGGCGGCGATGGTGTTCGGCGTGTTTGCGGCCGCGCTCGCGGGCCATGCGTTCGCACACCATGAGGTGGCGTATATCGTGAGCCTCGGCGCGAGCGGCGCGGTCGCCGCGATGCTCTACTTCAGCATCGCCTTCGGCAAGCTCACCGTCACCACGCTCAACGCCTACGGCAGCTTCATGTCGATGGCGACGATCGTGAGCGCGTTTCGCGCGAAGCGCGCGATCTCCACGCGCCACCGTTTCGTCTACATCATCGGCATGGTGGGCGTCTCGACGCTCGTCGCGCTCGCGGGCCGCCACTCGTTTCTCAAGGAATTCACGGCGTTCATCCTGTTTCTGCTCGCGTTCTTCACGCCGTGGAGCGCGATCAACCTGGTGGACTTCTACTGCTTCACGCGCTCGCGCTACGACGTGCCGGCGCTCTCGAACCCCGATGGCCGCTACGGCCGCTGGAACGCCAAGGCGATCGGCATCTACGTGCTCGGCGTGCTGGTGCAGATGCCGTTCATCTCGACGAGCTTCTATACCGGCCCCTTCGTCGACGCACTCGGCGGCACGGACATCTCGTGGATTCTCGGCCTGATCGTGCCTGGCGTGCTCTACTACGCCGCCATGCGCCTCACGCCGCCGGTCATTCCGGAACGTCTGATCCTGCCGGTCGAGCAGGATTGACCCGTGCGGCGCAGCGCGCCGCCGAAGCCCGGCTTACGAACCGAGTTGGACGTATCTGCTCGCCTCGGCGAGAAGCCATGCCTCGAATCCCTGCAGTTGAGGCGAATGCTGCTTTTGCTCGGGATAAACCAGGTAGTATCCCTTGTCGCTGGTTAGCGAGAGCTTGCAAGGCAGGAGCAATTCGCCAATGGCTAGCTCGTGCGAAACAAAGAAGCGCGGCACGAGCGCGATTCCCAGCCCTGCGCGCGCCGCTTCCACCAGCATCGAAAACAGTTCGTAACGCTGGCCTTGCATGCAATCGGCGTCGTGAATGCCGGCCTGTGCGAACCAATGCCGCCACGCGTCCGGCCGCGCCGACTGATGCAGCAGCGTGAACTCCGACACTTCACGGGGTTCCAGCGACACCCTTCCCTTTAGCAGCTGCGGACTGCATACAGGCGTCATCTCCTCCCCGAAAAGGTACCTGGCAATCGAGCCAGGCCAGACAGGGTCGCCAAAGTGAATGGCCGCGTCGAACAGGGTATCGGTGAAGAGGAACGGCTCTGCCCGGGTCGCCAGATTCACCGTCACGTGCTTGTGCTCTGCATAGAAGAGCGGGAGACGCGGAATCAGCCAGCGCGTGGCGAATGTCGGAATCACTGCGAGTTCAAGGATGCCGCCGGCCTCACGGTGCGCCATGGCGGCCAGCGTGTCGCGCTCCATCCTTGCAAGGTTGTCACGCACCTGCCGGGCGTAGATTTCACCAATCTCGGTCAGGCTCAGCCGTTTCTTGACGCGATTGAAAAGCGGCACGCCCAAATACTCCTCGAGCGCCGCCACCTGCCGCCCCACTGCGCTTTGGGTCAGCGCCAATTCGTCTGCACTACGGGTAAAGCTCAGGTGCCTCGCCGCCGCCTCGAATGCGATCAGCGCTTCCATACCCGGAATCTTTCTTCTCACGTTCCTTCCTCAAACGCACAACGTTGCGAGTTTATATCGTTTGCATGGCGCGAACCACGTAGCAACAATGTCTCCATGTGCTCCCCTGGTTATCGCCGCTACCTGTGGATTCCCGCAGGATCGCCGCGTCAACCCGGAAGTGAAAATCGCTCCCGCGTATGGCGGACGCATTACGACCGCGCGGATCACCAGATTCCGGCATTCCTCGAATGTCATTCAGTATTCCGTATCAATACATCCTACCACTGAAGGAACGATCCATGGCCTCCGATTCTCTTCCTGCAAAGTTCAAACCTTATACCCGGCAGACGATCAGCCAGGCTCCGCAATGGCAGACGCTTCCTGAAGCGCTCCGGGAAGCTGTACAGGTGGTCTCCCGTGTCATGCCGTTTCGCACGAATCAGTACGTCATGGATGAATTGATCGACTGGACCAATGTTCCGGACGATCCCATCTATCGGCTCACGTTTCCCCATGAGGACATGCTTTCGCCTTCCGACTATGCAAACTTGAGAGACCTGGTATTGGTCAAGAAGAACGAGGCAGCTATCGAAGAATCGGTGCGCCAGATCCGCTTGTCCATGAACCCGCATCCAGCCGGCCAGTTGACGCATAACGTCCCCTTCATAGACGGGCAGCCGGTGCGTGGACTGCAGCACAAGTACAAGGAGACGGTGCTCTTCTTCCCGAGCGCAGGCCAGACATGTCATGCATACTGCACCTTCTGTTTCCGCTGGCCGCAATTTGTCGGCATGGACGATCTCAAGTTCGACGCCAGGGAGTCGAACGAACTCGTCGCCTATCTCAAGCTGCATCCCGAGGTCACCGATGTTCTGATCACCGGCGGCGACCCGCTCATCATGAACACGCGTTCGCTCGCCGGCTATATCGAGCCGCTGCTTGTGCCGGAGCTTTCGCATATCCAGAACATTCGCATCGGCACCAAATCTGTCGCCTACTGGCCTCAGCGATTCGTGACCGACAAGGACTCCGACGATCTGTTGCGCCTGTTCGAAAAGGTCGTTGCGTCGGGCAAGAATCTCGCGATCATGGGCCACTACAATCATCCGGCCGAGTTGCGGACTCCCATTGCGCAGCGCGCGGTCAAACGGATCGTTTCATCGGGCGCCACGCTGCGCATGCAGGCGCCGCTCATCCGTCACATCAACGAAGATCCAAAAGGCTGGGCTGAGTTGTGGACGACAGGCGTTCGTCTGGGCGCTATTCCCTACTACATGTTTGTCGAGCGGGATACCGGACCCAGCCACTATTTCCAGTTGCCACTGGCGCGAGCCTACGAAGTTTTCCAGGCCGCATATCAGTCGGTATCGGGTCTGGCGCGCACGGTTCGCGGCCCCTCGATGAGCGCCTTCCCCGGCAAGGTCGTCGTAGACGGAATTGTCACGATCGGTGGCGAAAAGGTGTTTGCCCTGCAGTTCCTGCAGGCACGCAATCCTGACTGGGTGCGTCGTCCCTTCTACGCCCGCTTCGATCCCACGGCAACCTGGCTTGACGATCTCGTACCCGCTTTCGGCGAAACGAAGTTCTTCTTCGAAAACGACCACGATGCGCCGCGCAAGACACTGCAACTGGTCGCGCGGCATTCCGGACGCTATATCCCGGGATCTTCAGACGAGAGCCAGCGCGCCGTCGCGGCCGAAGCATGAATGTCTTTCACATACGTTTCCAGGAGATCCCATGGCCTATGTGGTAACGGAAGCCTGCATCCGATGCAGATACACCGATTGCGTCGAAGTATGCCCGACCGATTGCTTCCGCGAGGGTCCGAACTTTCTCGTGATCGACCCTGAAGAGTGCATTGATTGTGGCGTTTGCGCGCCGGAGTGCCCGATTGATGCCATCGTATCGGCCGACGAGATCGACGACAGCCAGCGCCAGTTTGTCGACCTCAATATCGCATTGGCCAAGCAGTGGCCTGCGATCACCGCCAGGCAACCCGCGCTGCCGGATGCGGAGGACTGGAGGGATGTTCGCCCCAAGTTGCAGCATCTCGCGAGGGAACGCGTCATGAGTTAGCGGGGCTGAAGATGGCGACCGATTCCTGCACGGTCGCCAACTCTTCCGTTCGATGGTCAGGAGCCTATGACCGCAGTTCCCGTTAGCAGTACGCCGGCTCTCACTTCCCTGGCGAAAACCACTTGCCATATATTCGCTCGTAGGTTCCATCCTCGTACATGGTGTCAGCGGGCGGCGTTATAGAGCCAATCTGGGGGCGGCGTAATCGGGCCACCTGAGGGGCGGCGCAATGAAGCCAGTTCAGGGGCGGCGTAATCGAGCCACCTCATGGGCGGCGTAAAGAAGCCAC
>NZ_JBFRCF010000033.1:0-58785 GCF_040965655.1 Paraburkholderia sp. EG286B
ACGTTTCCAGTCCCGGACAGCAACAACCAATGCCCAGCAACCCAAGTGAATCGCCCCTGCCCGCGAACTGAGCGTAATCGGGAACTGTGCCTAATCAGCCTTATGCGCTGCAGAGCATAAGTGCTTACCTTGTTCGCCCCCCAAGATGAACCTGGTAATGACGTCACCGCGTCTGCGGGAGAGGCGAGTAGGGACTCACTTGTGCGGCCGGAGGCGCACTGCGCTGTTTGGGGGAAGGAGGGACAGCGGTCGGACACCGAGTGGGATGCGGCAGCGGAACCCGCTGCCGCATCCCTTTCATGTACTTGCGAGTGCCTCCGCGCTGACCGGCGCGAAGAAGTCAACCAGATTGCCGTCCGGATCCCGAACAGCAGCGAGCGATCTCCCCATGGCCGAGTGGTAGGGGCCTGTACAACGTCTTCGAGTTACCCACACCGCAACAAGCAGCTTGAGTAAAGAAGTATGTGCATCGGATCGAACCACGAGGTTCCAAAGCCTCAACGTACTTCGCTTTAAGCGTGACGACTACACGTCGCGCCGAGCTCTCGCGCAAGGTCGAGAAACCCCGCGATGTAAGCGATTTCCTCTTCTCCGTTCCGCACACCTACATTGATGCATTTGCTGATACCCGGCTCGCCCAGACGAATGGCCCGTACAGCCAACCCTTCGCCCTCTTCCGCTACAAGCCAGTCCGGCAACACCGCGACGCCGCGTCCGGCCGCGACGAGTTGCAGCATCAGTTCTGTCTCCTCCGCCGTCCGGTGATACCTCGGCTTGCAATGCGCGGGCACGAGAAACCGCGTGAAGATGTCCAGACGCTCCTTGCTGACGGGAACGGTGATGAGCTCCTCGTTCATCAGATCCTGCTTCAGCACAAACTCGCGCGCGGCAAGCGGATGCGCGTCCTGCACGACGAGCATCAGTTCGTAGTCTATAACAGGTGCGAAAGCGATGTCAGGCAGGTCGATGGGGTCCGGCGTGATCAGCATGTCGATCTCGTAGCCGAGCAGCGCAACGACGCCTTCGAAGCGGAAAGCGGTGCGCACGTCGAAATCGACGTCAGGCCACGCGGCGAGATAATGAGGCGTCAGGCGCGTCAACCACTTCTGGCACGGATGACACTCCATTCCCACGCGCAACGCTCCGCGGCGACCTTCGGCGAAATTGGTCAGCGTGCGTTCGGCGTGTTCCATCTGCGGGATCACGCGTCCCGCGAGACTTAGCAAATATTCCCCTGCGTGCGTGAAACGCAATCCGCGGCCGTTCTTCGTCCACAGCTTGACGCCGTGCCGCTCCTCGAACTTCCGGACCATGTGTGACAGCGCGGACTGCGTGACATTCAGGCGTTCGGCAGCGGCCGTCACTCTGCCGAGACGGTCGACTTCCATGACGATCGACAGATACTGGAGGTCTAGTGTTCCGTTCCGTTGTTAATTAATCTATGTTCGCGTAGCATGTTGACGTCAGTGGAACGGGAGACATCAGCATGTCGATGGGGCGACCTAAGGCGGAACTGGTGCTGAACGAAGACGAGCGCTTGCAACTGATATCGATCACACGTTCTCGCTCGATTTCGGCTGCGCTGGTCACGCGGGCGCGCATCG
This sequence comes from Paraburkholderia sp. EG286B, assembly GCF_040965655.1. Lineage (NCBI taxonomy): Bacteria > Pseudomonadati > Pseudomonadota > Betaproteobacteria > Burkholderiales > Burkholderiaceae > Paraburkholderia > Paraburkholderia sp. EG286B. The sequence goes on from NZ_JBFRCF010000033.1 coordinate 1,605, forward strand.
TGCTGGCGGCGGTGGACGGAGAGCCCAACAGTGCGATCGCGCAGCGCCTGCAACTCACGCGCGCCACGGTGGGGAAGTGGCGTCTTCGGTTTCTGGATCAGCGCATCAACGGACTTTATGACGAAGTGCGCCGCGGCAAGCCGCGCACGATCGACGATGAGCGGGTGGCTCAGCTGATTCACAAGACCCTGCACACCAAACCCGCCGATGGCTCCACGCACTGGAGCGTACGTACGATTGCTGCCGAAACAGCGATCTCGCCGACCAGTGTGCACCGTTACTTCAAGCTGTTGGGTCTGCAACCGCATCGCAGCGAAAGCTTCAAGCTCTCGACCGTTCTTCATCGAGAAATTGCGCGACGTGGTCGGCCTTTACCTGAGTCCGCCGGAGAATGCTCTGGTCTTGTGCGTGGACGAGAAGAGCCAGTGTCAGGCGCTCGAGCGTACGCAACCCATGCTGCCGATGGGATTCGGCTACGTTGAAGGAGTCACTCATGACTACAAGCGCCATGGCACAACGACGCTGTTCGCGGCGCTGAACGTGCTCAACGGTGCAGTGCTCGCCACCTGCAAACCGCGTCACCGGCATCAGGAATTCCTGTCGTTTCTGCGCGAAATCGACAAGGCGGTGCCGGCCGCCCTTGACGTCCACTGCATCGTGGACAACTACAGTGCCCACAAGCATCCGAAGGTCAAAGCGTGGTTGGCAGCACGTCCTCGGTGGCATATGCATTTCATCCCGACTTACAGTTCGTGGCTTAACCAGGTCGAACGCTTCTTCGTTCTGATCACCGGCAAGGCCATCCGCCGTGGTTCGTTTGGTTCGGTCAAGCAACTGGTTAAACGTATCGATCAATTTGTCTCCCACTACAACCAGAACTGCGAGCCATTCATGTGAACCGCTACCGCTGACTCCATCCTCGCCAAGCTACAAAGACTATGTACGCGAATCAGCGGAACGGAACACTAGATGTCCAAGTTGTGTCAGCGAGTCTTAAGCCGCCGACTGATGCAAAAAATACTCGCAACGAGGAAGTTTCACGAAATTCGCAGCCTTGATCCTGACGTAGGAGGGCTCGATGCAGCGCTCAGCAGTGTCATTGACTCCGGTCAACATGAAAAAGTGCGCTTCTCAGTAGACTTCATTTGCCAAGCAGCGTGTGCCTTGCTCTGACTTTTCGATTCGTGTTGCTCAATATGCATTTGCCAGTGCCAAATTCGGGCACACATATGGATGCTGGTTGGTGCGATCTGCCGACCGAGGTAGAAGGCGGGCTTTTACCGGATGTGTCGGCTTTTCAAAACCGGAGGCAAATATGACAGCATATGTAATCCAGAGTTTGCAAAATTCCAACTTGTGCATTGGTGCAACCAGCGCGGCTGCCGGCTCGCTCGTCACGTTGCAAGAATTGGCCGGTATTGGCGGGAAACTATCCCAGTGGAACATGGATCCCAATAGCGGCTACATCACATTGGCCGCCGATCCGACGAAATGTCTTGATATTCAGGGATTCGATGGGCAGAAGGGTCAGGTAATTGTTGCGGACCTCGTGCTGGGACGAAACAGCCAACTGTGGAACTGGGTGGGACGCCCGCCGTACATTTCGAACGTCGAATATCCGACCATGGTTCTCGACAATTCCGGCGGCATCACAGTCCCCGGAAATCCGGTTCTGATCTGGCCGTACAATGGCGGGAAGAACCAGGAGTGGAGTTCTCTGCCTGTACCGACGCTGAATGTACTTCAACGCAGTGGCGTGCACCTGTCAGGGAGTCCAAAACTCGGCGTTGTGCACAATAACGATGAAATAGACGAGCACCACTTCGCGGCAGCAAGAAAGTAGCATCAGGACGCTAGCAGATCTAAACGCTATCGGGGATGCTTCCATGTCGAGAGCAGTCGGAGGTAAGCGTTGACGGCGTACCGTCTTGGTTGCTGCTGCCGATCGCCTGATGGCTTAAGATTCGCTAACACCACCTGGACATCTGGTTGCGCACGCCATATCCATGGCGTCGCGGCCAGATCAAGAATCAGTAGTCCGGCCTGAATAAATCGTTTTGTGCGGCGCTAGCCCTCATGCCTTGAAGACGACAGTGGTCGAGCTGTTGAGCAAAGCGAACAGAACAAGGGCGCAAAAAAACCGCAGCTTCCTGAGGATCATGCGTAGGTTGTGGCCGGCGCCACAAAGCACAGCGTGAATCGCATCACCGAGCGCGCCTTTGAGCCAGTTTCGATCGAGTTTGCCGTCGGCCTTCATGTGACCAATGGCAGGCTCGATCGCGTTTCGCCTTTGGATCATCGCACGCAGGCCCCTCGTGATACCGCGCCGCAATCCTTGGTGGTAGACCTTCACTCCCTCGACAGCGACACCCTTATAACCGCGATCCACGATGGCGACTTCGGGCTTCACATCGGTCAGGATCGCGGCCTGCTCCAACGCTTCTGCCAGCGTGTGACCGTCGTATGGGTTGCTTGGCATCGAGCGGGCGCCGACCACAAGCCCTTCCTTGTGTGTCGTCGTGATCGACACTTTCACACCGAATTCGTAGGGCGAGCGAGCCTTGCCTTTCGCCAAACATTCGACTTCTGGCGCATGCAGGGGTCCCCGTGCTTTTCGTGCCGTTTACCGGGTTAGCTGGCGACAAGGTTTTCCGGTCTGCCCCTACATTAATTTCAAAATAAATCAAATGGTTGCTGTCTGGTCTTTTTGTATTGCGTGAAGAACCAAGCCGGAGGGGCTTATCCAGCCTGTTGGGCTCTCGAGCGGGTCAGTCGGGCCTGCATGGCGGCGATAAGTATTATTCTTGGTAGCTATATATTCCCGTAGTAAAACTGATTTTCTAACGTTAGAAATGTATGGAACAATGGCCTGAAAAATCACCCGTTTTCCGCTTGGAGCTCGCCATGTCCCGTCCGGCCGCCGCCACCCCTGAACAGATCCGCGCCACCGTGCTGGCGATGCTCGCCGAAGCGGGTGACGCGACGCCCGTGAGCGGGGCGCGCTTCCGGCAGCTCGTGTCGGTGCGCAAACTGCGCGCACGGCTCGGTGCCGGCGACCCGGCCACGCTCGCGCGTGCCCTCAACGTGATCGAGGCCGAGGTCGTGCGCGCCGGGCTGGCCGAAATCGCGATCCCCGGCATTCCGCCGGATATCGCCGAGCAGATGCACGCGCTCTGGCAGGCCGCCGTTACCGTCCAGCTCGACGACGTCGTACGCCTGAAGGCCGAGGCGCAGCAGGCGGTCGCTGCGGCCGAGGCGGCGCGTACCGACGCCGGGCTGCGTGTCGAGCTGCTGCGCCAGGAAGTGACCGAACTGCGCGCGGCCCTCACCAGCCGCGACGCGGAGCTGGCTGAGCTGCAGAGCCAGCTCGATGCCCCCACAACCGGACGGGCGACGCTCGAGCACGCGCACGCGCACGCGCAAGGACTTGCCCAGGCGCAGCAGCGGTACGAGGCGCTGTCGAAACAGCTGCTCCAGGAAACGGCGCACCAGCGCGAGGCGCTGAAGAAGGAACACGGGCAGTTCGCCTCGCAGCTGAAGTTCGCCGAGCGTCGTATCGCCGCGCTCGAGGGCGAGCGCGAGCGGCTCGAAGCGGAGCTTGCCGGTGAGCGGGCGACACGCCAGCAGGCGGTCGGCGAGGCGCTCGCGCTGAAGGCCGTCAACTCGAGCCAGCATGCGCAGCATCGACGAACTGATGCGCGTGGTGTCCGGGCTCAATGTGCCGCGTCGGCCGCCGGGCGCCTCCGCGGGGCTGGCGAGCGCTCGGCGCACAAAGACCGCAGCGAAAGGGAGTGCCACCACGCGCGCGAAGAAAGCATGAGCGCCCCGATGAACCCGTCGGACTGGATCGATCACGGCACGCTGCCCCCGCAGCGCCTGCCGGCCGGCGCCGGAGATGCCATCGCGTATCTGGCCGATGTGCTCGGTCACGTCGTTTATACGCGCTGGACGCATGATCAGGTAGCGTCATGCCTCACTGGCCGACGCGAAGGCGGCACGGCCGGCCGTCATGCGTGTGCTGCTGGATCATGAGGCCGCTGTCGAATACTGGGACCGCGGTCGTGTGCGTACGGTCACTGTCGACGCGGCGCCCGCTCCCGACGCCGTGCTGGCCCGCGTGCTGCATACGCATCGCCGGCGCTTCAAGCCGGTACCCGAAGGCGGGGAGCTTGTTGCGACCGGTGAGCCGAAACGGGAGGCCACGGCCCTGATGACCTTGCCCCGGCCGCTGGTCGAGTGGCTCGCGCGCGCCGGGCGTTTCGCGGCGGTGGCGAGCGCAACGAATACGCTCGGCGTCGGTGACGACGCCCAGGCGGCGGCGCTGTTCCTGCGCGACCGGGCGAGCCGTTCGCCGCACACACTGCGCGCGTACCGCACCGAGCTGCGCCGCCTCGTCACCTGGTGCGAGACGCGACAGCTCGGGCCGCTGTCCGACCTGACGCGCCATGACCTGCTCGCGTACCGGCAGGCCCTGCGCCAGCCAGCGCCGGAGACCGTGGGTGATACGCCGCGCAGGATGTCGGAGGCATTGCAGTCCCGGGCGCTCGCCGTCATCGCGAGCCTGTTCCGTTACTGGACGGAAACCGGGTATCTGAGTGCCAACCCCGCTGCCGGCGTCGTGCGCGGCGGCCGTTCGCGCGCGAGCTTCGCGCCCCAGCGCATGCTGCCGCCGGCGTTGCTCGCCGCATGCGATGCGTGGGTGACCGAAGCCGCTGCGGGCGACGATCCCCTGATCACCGCGCGGCGCCGTGCGATCTGGGCGCTGTACCGCTATGCCGGCGTGCGGCTGATCGAACTCGTGTGGTCCGACGAGGCGCAGTTGCCGAAGGTCGAGGTCGACGGGCATGGCAGCTGGACGCTCACGGTGCTCGGCAAGGGCCGCAGGACGCGCGCGATTCCCCTGCCGGCGGTCTGCGTGTCCGTGTTGCGGACCTACCGTGAGTTGCGCGGCCTGCCGTCGCAACCACCGCTCCTTGAACACGCCGCGTTGGTCCATGGACTCAAGGGCGGCTCGCTGAAGGGTTCGGGCCTGTACGACGAAGTCAAGGCGATCTTCGTGGCGGCCGCGGAACGTCTTGCAAACGCGGACCCCGAGGGGGCCGCCCGCCTGCGGCAGGCGTCGCCGCACTGGCTGCGGCATGCCTACGCGCGACAGATGATCGTCGACCACCAGGTCCCGCTGCCGGTGGCGCAGGCGCTGCTCGGCCATGCGTCGGTGCAGACAACCGCTGCGTACGCGAAAACGGATCTCTCGCAGTTGCGCGCGTTCGTCGAGGGGACGTTCGCGTCGCACGACGCACCTCATTCGGGCGCGAGGCCCAGGGCGTCCCAGAGAAACTGAAGCGACACGGGCTCGCGCTGCTGCAATTGCGCCTGCCGGTTCTCATCCCGCTGGTAGGTGCGCAGCAGGCCCTTGACGCGCTCCAGCCCAGCGGGCGTGACTATCGCCTCGCGAGGCGATCGCCCGTCCAGGATCGGCATCGGTTCATCGGGCCAGTCCGCGTAGATACGCATCAGCGCCTGCCGGATGGCCGATGTCGCGAGCTCGGGCGGCAGATCGGCGGCCCCGGATGTGGGGGATGGATCGTCGCCCATGCGGCCGAGTGCGCCGACGGGATCCTGGATGTCGCGAATGCGAAATTCGACGGCGTCTCTCATGATCGCGTCGAACCAGTTGCGGCTGTCATCGGCATCGTGCTGCGTGCGGCAGAACACGATGAGATGTTCACCGTCGCGCGTGCGGCTGATGGCGCTGCGGACCTGACCATTATCGCAGTCGATGCGCCGTTCCCAGCCCTGCCCGGGATTGCCCTCGACATCGGGCTGCGCGGCGAGCACCGCAGCCACCTTCTCCCAATCGCGCACGCGATAGCGGTCGGTCACGAGCAGCAACGGCTCGTTGCTCGCGGCGTCGATCAGCGTGGGCGGCTCAAGGTCCTCGAAAAACTGCGCGAGCCACGCGCGACGGATCATGAAACTGAGCTCCGAAGCGGTCGGCTCCTGTCCGGGTTCGCTGGTCTCGCGAATCCACCGAAGCAGATGGGCGGCCTGCATCGGGACGAAAACATGCATCGTGCCCGACAGGACGAATGCCCCGTTCTCCCGGATCACGCGCAAGCCGATGGTCGCGCCGAGCAGGTCGGCCTTGCTGCCCACGCTTTCGGAGACGATAGCGGGCTCGACGTCCGGATCGAGCACATCGCACACGGTCATCGATCGTTGAGGCTTGACGTCGGTCACGGTGTAGAGCCGCAGCGGCGTTGTGGCCAGCTGCGTGAGCCAGGCGCGCTGGGTGTCACTGAATGTCGGGCCACCCGTGCCGAGCAGCAGGTCGGCGACACGACGCGGCTCGCCGCGCACCTGAATCTCGCCTTCGGCCAGCAACCACTCGTAGGTCTGACCGATGATGAACTCGCGGATATCCTCATCCAGGTCGCCGAAATCCTCGAGATCGTCATCGTCGAGGTCTTCGAACAAGGCATCGTCGATCGCCTCGCGCACGGCACGTCCGTGCCGGTTCTCGAGCCAGGTCAGCGCACGGGGAACGGCGCTGGACGGATCCTCGTCGCGGGGAAGGTCGGCATTGAGGCAGCAGTGCTTGTACTTCCTGCCGCTGCCGCTGCCGCAGGGACAGGGATCGTTGCGGCCGGGGCGATGGGTCATGGTGGTGGGTTACCATGGTCACGACAGCCGCATGTTACCTTGCCCCGGCGAGGGCCGATACCGGAACGGCGATGGTGCTGGGCATGAGGCGACTGACGTACTGGGCGACCGGGAAATCGAACGTGCCGCGCAGGTTGATGCCTTCCAGCGCGGTGGGCGCAATGCGTCGCATGTGTTCGGCGATGACAGGGGCCTGGCCAAGCCGTTCGATGGTTTCGAGTGCGTGCTGCATGTGCATCGTGTTCCAGGCCATGACGGCGTTGGTAAGCAGCGTTAGCGCGGAAGAAACTGCGACCAGCGAATGCGGCTGCCGCGCGAGTTCAAGCGCAATCTTGCCCTGATGGATGGCGCGCTGCACGCTATGCACCGCTTCGCCGCGATTGAGCGCATGGTGCAGTTCGCGCCGAAACGCCGGGGTGGTGAAGTAGTCGATCAGGAAGATCGAGCGAAACAGCCGGCCGAGATACATGCCGCCGTCATAGAGGGGCTGGCCGCGCGCATCGGAACCGAAGCGCGACAGGGCCTGGACGGCCGTGCAGCGCCCGCTGCAGACAGAAGCGACCACGCGCACGAACTCATCCCAGATGGCCTCGATGGCCTTGACGCGACGTCGCCGTCGGTGACATCCCTCAGCAGTTCGGGCACCGCGTGTCCGGCGGGCACATGCAGTCGCCGGTCGCGCAGATGCGCCAGCCGGGGGCACAGATCGAAGCCGGCCCCACGTGCGAGCGCCATCGCGAAATCAGTATAGCCGTGAGTATCCACCGCAATTTGCGCGACGTCGTCAATGCTGTCCTGGAGAATGACGCCCTCGATCGCAGCCCCTGCCTGCCGCTGGTTTAGCAGGATGGGCTGATCGTAGAAGACGCCCCAGCGGTCGTGCACGTGCGTGTACATGCCGATCGAGCGCGTGCGCCGGCGTGGGTCGGCGCGGGCCTGCCAGACCGTTCGGGCAGTCTCGAGCGACGTCATGTCCGATGATGCGAGATCCGCTCGCCCCCAGTACTGGGTGACCGGATGGCTGTGCATAAACTGCAGCACGGCGTCGGCTGCCTGACGCAGCAGCCGTTCATCGGCAATGCGGCGCATCATCTGGCGGATCGCCTCGGCCGACAGCTCGGGTACCATGCGCGCGATGTCGGCGGCGGACATCGAGGTGCCATGCGCGAGGATGGCGGCGTAGAGCATCAGCAGTTCACTGCGCGAGCGCGGCTCGCGCCCCAGCAGGATCCAGCTGAAGCGCACCTCGCTGTCCACCTGCAGGATGATCTCGGGCAGCTGCCCGTCCGGGCGTGACGCGAACAGGGCTCGGCGCAGGTCCTCGACCGCCTTCTGTCCCGGCTCGGCCCTCAGGGCATCGAGATGAACCGCGTCGTCGACGTGGACTTCGCCGCGTTCGACCGCTTCGCTCAGACGCTCGAGGCCTTCGTCAAGGTGCCTGATGACGGGTTCGAGAAACACCCTCGGATCCTGCGGCAACCCCAACTGCCCGTAGAAATGGTTGCGCTGACGTTGCCAGTCGTCAGCGGGGATCAACAGCATGCCGAGGCTGCGAAACGAGAAGCTGTGCTCGACATAGACCGATCCATTGCGCAGGGCCACCCGCAAGGCAAAGAGCGTCGCCCATTCGAAGGCGATCAGCGCGTCGGTGCGGTTCTCGCTGGCGATCATCCGCTGCCAGGCCCGTCCAAGCGGGATCTGCGTGTCCGTTGGCAGATCGACCGCCTTGTTCGAGTAGCGCTCGCGCAGCAAGGTGAGCGCATCCATGACCGGATGGGCGCTCTGGGCCTGGAAAGGTAGGTCCAGCAGCTTTGCAAGCAGTGCACGCGCGACGCGCCGCTTCGAGACGAGCTGTGCCCGCATCAGGCTGGTCCGACTGGGTGCATCCTGTTTGAGGACTGCGTCCGCCAGTTCGCACAATTGCCTGGCAAGCGCATCGCGTGTCAGATCCTTGTTGCCTGCGAGCACCTTGACTGCCGTGGCAAATTCGCGCAGCTGCGCCTTCAGATCCGGGCGCGAGGCGGCCACCCGATCATTGGCTGTCCTGATCGCCTTGCGGACCCAGTCGCCGAGCATCGACAGGAGCTGGTCGGTTGCCGAGCACAACGCGTAGCGCATGAAGCAGGCGGCCTCGAGCCGCCGTATGGCCGGCTGGATGCGGTGGCTCACCGAGGGTTTGCGGTCCGCGCAGCGCCGCGCATAATGCCGGACGATAGCTTCGTTGCATGTGTCGGGCCACTGCACCTGTACGCCGAGCTCGACCAGACAGTCGAGCTTGCGCAAGAGTTCGCTCATCTGTCGCGTCGAATTGCGCAGCGGCACCGACCACAGCCATTGCTGCAGGCTCGATGCCTCGCCATGGGGCTTCGGCAGCAGCTTGCCCCAACGATCCAGTGTGGCTTCGCCAAAGGCCTGCGTAAGCTCGCCCGTGAGCGTGGCTTCGACGTCCCGGATGGCCTGCACGATCAGTTCCCGCAAGGTGCGATCGCGCGGCAACAGGATCCGGTGTTCGTAGAGCCAGCGTTTGAGTTCGTGCAGCAGACCATTACGATCCTGCCGGCCCGAGAGCGCGGCTTTGAGCCAGCGCATCACGTAGCGGCGTTGGTGTTCGGTCATGGAGCCGAAGCCGAGCGCCTGGTATGCGCAGGCCTGATGTTCGACCAGCGTGTCGGTATGGCCGTCGTACAGCGACGTCATCGTCCCGAGATCGGGCGGTTCGATGCGGAGCTGTTGCCCCAGGTGCTGCCAGAGATTGTGTGGCACGTACCGGCAAGCATCGAGCGTGCGACCGGTCATGCGCACGAAACCGATGTGAAGCGCCAGCGCGAAGCGGTAGACGTGTCGGCGACGCGCATTGATCAACGCGCATTCCCTCGCGGAAAACGTGAAGAACGTGGCGAGCTCGAACTCGTTGAGCGTGTGCGGGATGGACCGCATCCCGAGATAGGCCCTGCCGCCAGTGTTCCATCGCCGTCCGCTCCGCAGCCGCAAGAGGAACCGCTCAGGCTATGCCAACAATATCGCCTTGACAATTGGGGGCGAGGCACTGCGGGCCACCGGGGAAGGCAAACAGCAAGCTCTTGATTTTACGGAGACTTTATAAAGGGCTAGACCGCAAAGCCTTGTCAGGTCTGGAGCCCGCTAACCCGGTAAACGGCATCAAAATCACGGGGACCCCGAGCCGCCCGACGGTCTACCGACAGATCGGCACGGCCAGTGTAGCGCTCGATGAAGCCTTTGATACCACGCGGGCAGCCGACGCAGATCAGGTGCTTTTCATGCTGCCGGTCACCCGCCAATGGCTCGATCAGGTCATCGTGGCGCTCACGATGGTGGGCCACGTTTCGTTTCGCAGTACCCTTGAACTCATGCACGACCTGCTCGGCGTCTCGACCAGCCTAGGCACGATTCACACCGTTCTTCAGCGGGCCGCAAAGCAGGCCATCGCCGTCAACGCCGGTATCGATCTCTCTCCCATCCGGGTCGGTCTGCACGACGAACTCTTTCAGGGTTCCCGACCCGTGGTCGCCGGTATCGATGTCGCCTCGACCTATTGCTATCTGCTCGCCCCCGAAGCCCATCGCGACGGCGACACCTGGGCCATCCATCTGCTGGACCTGCAGGCACAGGGCCTCGATCCTGAGCACACGATCGCCGATGCGGGAACCGGTCTGCGTGCCGGGCAAAAAATGGCCTAGCCCGATACGCCGTGTCACGGCGACGTGTTCCACATCATCCAGCAGGGTAAATCACTGGCGACGCTCTGGCATCGTGTCGCCAGTGGCGCTCGCACCGGGCGCGAGCAGCTCGAAGCGCGTCTGGCCAATCCCTGTCGACGTGGTGAGGATAGCCTCCTCGAAGCCGCGCTGGAAACGCTTCGGCGCAATGAAGCCCATGCGCACGAGCTGGCTGCCGACCTGCGCACCCTGGTTCAGTGGCTCGAACGTGACATCCTGTCACTGGCTGGGCCGGACCTCGCGACGCGTCAACGGCTGTTCGATTTCGTGGTTGCCGAACTGCAGCAACGTGAAGCACGGGATCTGTCACGTACAGGCGCATACCGGCGTGCCCTGCAGAACCAGCGCGACGGCCTGCTCGCTTTCGCGGGCCTGCTCGACACAAAACTCGACGCCATTGCACGAACGCACAACGTGGCGCGCCATCTCGTGCGCGAGGTCTGCATGCTGCATCGCAAGTCCGAAACGTCGAGTGCGTTCTGGCAAGGGTGGAATCGCCTGCTAGCCCGCATCGGACGCCCGTTTCACGGCGTCTACGCCGCCCGTATCCGGGGCGCTGCATAGCACACGCAGCAGCTCTGGTCGAAAATCTCAACTCGCGACTGCGCGTCTACCTGACCAACCGGCGTCATCTGAAGGGCGGGCGGGCCTGGCTTGGTCTGCTGCAGTTTGTCTTCAACCATCGCCGCTTTGCCCGCAGCCGATGCCCTGAGCGAACTGGAAAGAGCCCAAGGGAACAGATGAGCGGCAATCTCACGATCACTGGCTGACGCTGCTCGGATTCGGCCCACTCCAGCCTCAGCGAACCTGACATCGGCAGGTCGTCGCCGACCTCCATTTGAACCGCACTCCTTATTATTCCTGCTTTCTTACGCAGGCTGCTTCCGCTCGTCTGTGTAACGCAAAAATCGCGCTTTTTGAACCACGCCCGTCAATGCTGAGAACAGCCCCCCGGCGAAGTGTTTCGCTTTCGGCAATGCGCGTGCACCCGTCCGTTTGCCAACACGCGATGTCGTAAACCGCACATTCAGGACAGTCACTCAACGATTTAATATGTTGTGTCGGGTTTTTCGTAGCTGGTACGTAAACTGCATTGACCATTGCGAACGTGCGGACACGTTTGACCTTGCCCTCGAAAAACGTATCCGTTACTGAGAGTGTGTAAAACTTCAGTGACGGGGGATTGAGCAATGGGTAACAGGCGTGGTTCCGCCGTCGCCCCGAAGCCGGCCTGATCCTGCACAGCGACCGTGGGAGCCCAATATTGCAGCGACGAATTCCAGGCGCTGCTCAAGGGCTACGGCATGCGTTGCTCGATGAGCAGAAAGGCCAATTGCTGGGACACTTCGCCGACCGAGAGCCTGTGGGGATCGCTCAAGCAGGCGCGCATTCACGGCCGGCGCTTTGCGACGCGTCGCGAGGCGATGGACGAGGTGCTTGATTGGCTGAGCTTCTACAATCATGCTCGTCTGCACTCGACGTTGAACCGGAAGCGTTCAGGCAGTCGTGGCTCTACACGGAGCTGTACAAGGCGCGCAACTTCAAGCAGTGGATGAGCAAGGGCCTGTACCTGGGCACGCTGATGGTGGGCATCGAGCAGAAGCTGCTGGGCGGCAACGTGCCGTGGACGCTGCATCACCAGCATCGCAACCATGAAATGCTCAAGCCTGCGTCGCAGTGCAAGCCGATCGAGTACCCGAAACCCGACGGCAAGCTCACGTTCGACCGGCTCTCGTCGGTGTTCATTTCGAACACGAACCACGAAGAGAACCAGCCCGCGCACTTGACGCTCAAGGATGCGAGCGTACCCGTGAACGTGAACCTGCGCACCTACGCGGGCCCGGAAGCGCGCTTCTGCCCGGCCGCGGTGTACGAGTTCGTGAAGAACGACGATGACAGCGACCGTCTGCAGATCAACGCGCAGAACTGCGTGCACTGCAAGACCTGTGACATCAAGGACCCGACGCAGAACATCGTGTGGGTGACGCCCGAAGGCGGTGGCGTCCGAATTATCCGAACATGTGAGCAGTGCCAGGTGAATCTCAGGGGCAAGTTCTAGTATGAAACTGATTCGGTCTATCGAGGAGTTGAGAGCTCAGTTGCGCGGACAAAACCGCACGGCCTTCGTGCCGACCATGGGCAATCTGCATGCAGGGCATCTTTCGCTTATCAGGCTCGCACGGCAGCATGGCGATCCGGTCGTCACCAGCATTTTCGTGAATCCGCTGCAGTTTGGACTAGGCGAAGATTTCGAGCGCTATCCGAGAACCCTCGAGGCGGACCTGGAGAAACTTCAGAAGGAGAATGTGTACGTTGTCTTTGCCCCGACGGAGCGGGACCTCTTTCCGCAGGTGCAAGAGTATCGTGTCCAGCCTCCTGGCGGCCTTGGCGACATGCTGGAGGGTGAATTCCGGCCTGGTTTCTTTCAAGGCGTTTGCACGGTCGTAATGAAGCTGCTGTTATGCGCGCAGCCGCGCGTGACGGTGTTTGGAAAAAAGGACTACCAACAACTGATGATAGTTCGAGAAATGTGTAAGCAGTTCGCCATGCTCACGGATGTCATAGCCGGCGAAACCAGCCGCGACATCGATGGACTGGCGCTGTCATCGCGCAATCGCTTTCTGACGCCCGAGCAACGGGTGGAGGCGCCCACGCTGCATCGGCTCCTCAACAGCGTGCGCGAGGATATCCTGGGCGGGCGACAAGATATTCGGCGAATCGAGCGGCGCGCATTCTCAACGCTCGTCGATCGGGGCTGGAAGCCCGATTACATCTCGGTCCGAAAACAGGCCGACTTACGCTCTCCAACGGAGCCGGAAGTCGTCGAGCAAAAGCTCGTTGTGCTAGCAGCAGCGCGTCTCGGCAGCACACGCCTTATTGATAACCTCGAGATTTGAAGTTCCGACTCGTGCAGGTGCCCGCCTTCCCGGCCCATGGCCTGTTGCAGCACGACATGCAGCTTGCCCAGCCGGATCCAGTCGGGAACGATGATTCGTCGCCAGATCGCCGGCTTGATGTATTGCAGTTCAACACGCAGCACGTAATCGGGCACTGGCGCCTTGACCAGGCGGAGGGAGGGCTTGCGGGCTTGGGCCATCGAATTATTACGCGGCTTGCTGCTCGACGTGTTCGGCTGGCATCAGGCGCCACGGCAGTAACTCGTCGATGCGGTTGATGGGATGATCGGCGATGCGTTCAAACACCGTGCGCAGGTAGGCAACCGGCTCCATGCCGTTCAGGCGCGCCGTACCGATCAGCCTATAGATCACCGCCGCGCTTTCGCCACCGCCGTCGGAGCCTGCGAACAGATAATTGCGGCGGTTATGCTGACGTCAGCATAACAGGCGGAACTGGCTGTTTGCCGGTTCGCTGCGCGCCGGACAACGCGCCGCAGCGATCATGAGCCTGATTCGATCTGCGCAGCTCATATTAAGCATCGGTCATATTGCGTCTTATTGCCGATGAAGTCAGATACCACCGGCAAAGCCGGTGGCTTGAAATTGTGAGCGCCTCAAAGGCGCCCATAAAACCGTGAGCCTCCGGTGGCGGCTTAGAGACGGTTTCATAAAGACTGTTGAGCTCGCTGAAGGGTGTTCCAGCAGATCAGGCAACAGCCGAGTTTGAGAAACGCTTCGTGAATGTCGGCGCGACGTTCGAAGCGAATACGTAGACGGCGGAAATTGTGCAACCAGGCATGTGTACGTTCGACGACCCAACGGATCTTTCCAAGGCCACTGCCGTGGGGGTGGCCGCGTCGCGCGATGCTGGTGGGAATACTGCGCTCGTGAAGAATGCGTCGGTATTTGTCGTGGTCGTAACCCCGGTCAGCGTAGACGCGGCCGGGACGGCTCAAAGGCCGCCCACGCACGCCGCCAATCGGTACGATGGCCTCAATCAGCGGAACAAGTTGGGTGACGTCGTTACGATTGGCGCCAGTCAGGATTGCCGCGATTGGTGTTCCGTGGGCGTCGGTGGCGAGGTGGTGCTTGGATCCTGGTCGCGCTCGATCAGTGGGATTCGGGCCAGTTTTTCGCCCGCCCCAACTGCGCGAATCGACGATGAGTCGACGACCACGCGTGAGAAATCGATCTTGTCGACCGCCCTCAATTTCGCCAGGAGCACTAGGTGCAATCGATCCCATACACCGGCTTGCTGCCAATCGCGTAGCCTGCGCCAACAACTGACGCCCGAGCCGCACCCCATCTCCGCTGGCAAATCTCGCCAGCGGATACCGGTCTTCAGCACGAACAAGATGCCGGTCAGCGCAGCCCGATCCGGTACCGGTTTGCGGCCCGGATGCTTGAAGCGCCGTGGCTTCGCTGGTGGTAGCAGTGGCTCGATCAGTGCCCACAGTTCGTTGTCGATGATTGGTTTGCCCATCTCCTCGATCCTGTTGATACGACGTTCGAGGTTAACAGGTTGCGTTACGGGTTAACAGCCCTTATGAACTCTTTTTTGAAACCGTCTCTTACTCCATGTCCAGCTTCATCTGGTCGTACCGCTCATCTTCCTCCTCCTGATTGCGGATGTACGCTCGTACCATGTGCTCGTCCAACCCCACCGTGGAAACGAAGTAGCCTCGGGCCCAAAAGTGCTCGCCGGTAAAATTGCGTTGTCGGCCGCCGTACTTCCGGGCTATCTGAATTGCGCTCTTGCCCTTGATGTACCCGACCACGTTCGATACCGCATATTTCGACGGAATGCTCAGGCACATGTGAACGTGATCCTCCATCAGGTGTCCCTCGACGATTTTCGACTCCTTTTAGGATGCTAGTTCATGAAATATCTGTCCCAGCTGCCGACGCAACGCCCCGAAAATCCGTTTCTTGCGCCGCTTCGGAATGAACACTACGTGATACTTGCAGTCCCATCTCGTGTGGCTCAGGCTCTGATACTCTTTCATCGTGAACCTCCTTCTCTTGGCGGAGATAGGAAATTCACGCCGACCGTCGTAAAGGTCAAACCTTGGTGAGTCCACCGGCAGAGCCGGTGGCTTACCTCACTGAGTTATAGACGTCGGTCGTACGCCCCAAGTTGAAATCGTGCATGAGGACCGGTATGCCTTCGCTCGTTAGCTTCACGTCGAACTCCACGGCGTCAGTGCATGCATCATCTGCTGCCTGCAGGGACGCGAGCGAATTCTCAGGCGTGCGCGGGTTCGGCGCCTCCTTGCCCCAGAGTCCGCGATGCGCGAGCACTGTGACGGTAGGCTCCGGTATTGGATTAAACAAGCTGGCCATCCTTTCCTCAACTGGCGGACAGGCTGCCGACGGTTGAGGCGTAAGCATGACCGCGGTCAGAACGACAAAGCTCGAGAACCGTGTTCGAAGATGTGGCAACACGAGTACCAGGTACATAGACAACACTCCGATTAGGTATTGAAATGGGGCATCGACGCGACGCGTGTTTTGATGAAGATCGATTAGTCTTACTCGAGTTTAGACATTCAGCACCCCGATGAAGGGCCCTGACAAATGATTCGCAATTCGGAAAAACTTGACATAGAAGGGCAATCGTGAGTCCGCCGCGCTGCTTGCGCGAGGTTTTAGCGCAAGCAGCGCGGCGGCCAATGGGAATCGTTTTCGGTTCTCTTGCGATTGCCCATGTCCTTGTCGGAACGCACTGAGTTTCTGAGTTTTACCTGAGTGAATGGATCAACGTTCTGCTTACCGCCGGGCCGCTTCGCTCGCAAGCCAGTTTCCTCGAGTTGCTGAGCGGGTGCATGGTTTCGCCCGAAGGATGGGTGAGCCGCGCGATCTCGGCCATTGGGTGTACGCGCCACTGGACGGCGCATTTCAGGTTGTGTCGCGTTAAGGACGATGCGACGATCAGGCGCCTAAGGTGAAGAGGATTGCTTACATCACGAGAGAATAGAATTCTTCCTGACCCACCGTGCTCCTTTCGTGGGGTGACGTTCAACGCGAAAGCGAGGCAGACTTTCGCGCGGCCCACGCCCGGAACGAAGGGATGACATAAGTCAAACGATAATTTTTCGGCCGTTTTAAGATTCTTAGAGACCATTTCAAAAAGACCCCAAGGGGGCTGTTAACCTTTTCGGCAAGCTGTTAACCTTGGTCGTCTGAACAACTGGAACCAAGGGGATGGGCGCACCGATCATTGATGACGAACTGTGGGCATTGATCGAACCTTTGCTACCGCCGCCGAAGCCGCGTCGCAAGAACCCCGGGGCGGCTTCCGATTTCAGACCGGGCTGCGCTGAACGGCATCCTGTTCGTATTCAAGACCGGAATACGCTGGTGCGACCTTTCAACCAAGCTGGGATTCGGATCGGGGCCGACCTGCTGGAGGCGTTTGCGCGACTGGCAAAAGGCCGGCGTGTGGAGCGCGTTGCACGAGTTGCTGCTCGCCAAGTTACGCGAGGCCGGCGAACTCGATTTCTCACGGGCAGCGGTCGATTCATCCTCGGTGCGAGCCGTTGGGGCGGGCGAAAAACTGGCCCGAACCCCACCGATCGCTCGCGACCAGGTTCGAAGCATCACATCCTCGTCGACGCCAACGGCGTGCCCATCAGTGCAATCCTGACTGGCGCGAATCGTAACGACGTTACCCAGTTGCTGCCGCTCATTGACGCGATCCCGCCCATTCGCGGCGTACGCGGCCGACCGCTTCGCAAGCCCAAGGTCATCTACGCAGATCGCGGCTACGACTCCGAGCCGCATCGTGAGCGGCTTCGTGCGCGCGGTATCGAACCGGTGATCGCCAGGCGCCGTACGGAACACGGTAGCGGACTCGGCAAATTCCGCTGGGTGGTCGAGCGGACTCACGCATGGCTGCACAATTTTCGTCGTCTTCGCATTCGCTTTGAGCGTCGAGCCGACATTCACGAGGCATTCCTTAAACTTGGTTGCTCGCTCGTCTGCTGGAACATCTTCAGACGTGCCGAGCAGTCTTTTGGAAACGGTCTCTTATAGAAAATCTGTCGACTTCTAGCGTACCACCTCCATAAAGGCCTTCGCGGACGGGTTTCCCGCACACCCGTCCGTTACGGGGTACCATCAAACCCATCACATGAGCGACGAAGTTCATTTTTCCTTCCTCAGGAGGAGGCGCGCAAACGTTCGCGTCCCAGAGGCAGACTTTTGCCGCAGACCCGTGCCACCGCCCAAGCCTGGACTAGAGCTATTCCCCGGATTTCGCACTCGCTCGCCGAAGCTTGAGCAGTCTCCAGACGTGGGCCACCGATAGACAGGAGATCGACATGTACCCACTGACGTGGCTTTGGTGTCCCCAATACAACTATCCTTTAAGCGGTGCGGTAGATCAAACCATGAAATTACTAGGTGCCGGCAACCCGCAAACTGAAATAGCCATTACCCAGAAGTTTTCATACGGTCGTCAGCTCGCGCGGATTCTTGCAGTTCTGGAACCAATGGCTAGGGACTTTTACTCCCACAATCCAGATCTCAAACAGGAGCCGTTGCGTGACTTCGATCAGATGCTGAGCGATATCAAGGAGCTCCGATCTACAAGTTCGGCAGGAAGACCGGAAAGGCTTTGCACCGCATCGGACATTGCTGACGTGATGAAGCGGTGGCGGGATGATTCGAAGCACTACGCATACAGAGCTAAACTCGAGGAAGTTCGCACAAGTATCGAGCAACTGATAGACGAAGATGACCGCAAGAAGACGTAGGTGATTTCAACCACACTATCCAGTAGAAAGTGGATTGCATTTCTGCTAGCGTGTTAGGAACTACGGGCCAGACTTGGTATCCTGGCGGGATGACAAAACGCAGACCCTACCCAACGGATGTATCGGATGAAGAGTGGTATTTCGCTGCTCCGTATCTGAGCTTGATGAGCCAGGACGCAGCGCCGCTACGAATTGCGCGACATGGTTAACGCGCTGCGCTGGATCGTTCGCGCTGGCGCACCGTGGCGTTTGTTGCCAATGACTTTCCACCGTGGGAGTTGGTCTATCAGCAGACACAACGCTGGATTCAGGCAGGCTGTTTCGAGGCCATGGTGAGCGACCTGCGTTCGATTATCCGGGTTGCGCAGGAGGAGCGTCGCGGTCAGCCCAGCGCCGTCATTCTCGATGGCCGTACGCTGCAGTCGACGTGCGAAAGTGGTCCACGCGCGGGCTATGACGGGTACAAGCGCAAAAAAGGCAGCAAGGTGCATATGGCCGTGGACACGCTGGGTCAACTGCTCGCGGTGCACGTGACGCCGGCCAACGAACAGGAGCGCGCGCAGGTCGGGGAACTGGCGCGTCAGGTTCAGCAGGCCACGGGCCACACAATCAAAGTGGCGTTCGCCGATCAGGGCTATACCGGAAAGGAGCCCGCGCAGGCGGCACTCGATGAAGGCATTGAGCTTCAGGTAATCAAGCTGTCGGAGGCAAAAAAGGGGTTCGTGTTGCTGCCACGCAGCTGGGTGGTCGAGCGCAGCTTCGGCTGGCTCAACCGTTTCCGCCGACTGGCAAGAAACTACGAGCGCCTGCCTGAAACTGCGTATTCCGCGCAAATCGAGCAGCCGTTCCACGGCAAGGCGAGCGGGCATTCCACGCGAAGTCGAGCAGCGATTCCACTGCAAAGCGAGCGCTGCGGACGCGGCGACGCGGGGTGAGCTCTTCTACTCGTCCTCGCCGTCGGTGGTCAAACCATTTCGGCGCTTGCGCATCGACTCGCCCGAGAGCGTCAAGCGATAGGCATCCAAATTCCGTAGATCTGGCGGTCTCGGCATAGTCGGAGTAAACTAAGTCCATTGAACTAAGTTCATAGGATGATCATGCATATCTACAACATCCACGACGCCAAGACGAATCTGTCGCGGCTGATCGAAGAGATTGTCAACGGTGGGGAGCCCTTCGTGATTGCGAAAGCCGGCAAGCCACTGGTCAAAGTCGTCCGCCTTGAGGCGGAGACCGCCAAGCCCGTACAGCGCATCGGCTTCATGAAGGGCCTGATCAAGGTTCCCGATGACTTCGACACGATGGGTGGCGAAGCCGTGGCGGATCTGTTCGAAGGAAAAGGCGAATGAAGCTCTTACTCGACACGCATTTGCTGATCTGGGTTGCGGCGGACCATCCGTCGCTGCCCGACGAAGCACGCGCGGTCATCGAAGACGAAGACAACACGCTGTACTTCAGTGTGGCCAGCATGTGGGAGATTGTCATCAAGAGCGGCCTTGGCCGCGACGACTTTCAGGTCGACGCACGCGTGCTTCGCCGCAACCTTCTTGATGCCGGCTATGAGGAACTCTCTATCGAATCGCAGCACGCATTCGAGGTGTCCACGCTCTCTGCGCTGCATCGTGACCCGTTTGACCGACTGCTCATCGGCCAGGCGATCGCCGAAGGTATCGTCCTTCTGACCCATGACGAGCAGATCAGACGGTACGACTTCGCTCCAGTTCGCTACGTCTAGCTCGCTCGCAGCCATGCCCCGGGCGCGGTCGGAAACGCTCAGCTATGCACGCGTCACTTCCGCCTGTTGATCCTTCTATGGCGTGGTTCCTTGTCGTAATACTGAAACGGATCCGAGCTGTCGTAGCTGTCGCCCCGTGTGTGGGGCACCGCCGCGGACACCGCGCCGGCAGCCGAGCGCTGAACTTCTCTTCGTTTTGAGATGCGAAGGCTTGCTGTCCCAGTCGACGTCCTCAGGTTTGGCCCGCAGCTGGATCACTCAACGACAACCGTAACTCGCCGATTCTCCCGCATGCGTTTCGTTCCAGCGCTACTTCAGTCGCGCTGTCGATCACTTCCAGGCTAATCGTTTGTTGCCGCACCTTTTGCTTCACGTCTTCAGCCGTGGCGGCATCAACTATATGCGGGACGGCACGCAAGTTCCGTCGCGCCAGAACATATCTCAGCTAGCGAGCGGTGCCGGTGTCTCCTAGACGGTAATCGCTCTCAACGTCTTCGCGATGGCCATCTGGACTGTCAGTGTTTTCGCGTCCCTCTACGCCGGATATCTGAAGCCAGATTTGCAGGTGACGTGCGCGAATCTTTCTTCGGTCATTAATGGCTTTGCAACTGTGGTGTTAGCCGTCATCATCGACCCGCAGGTTTCTGTCATGACGGATGACGTGATCGAAAGCCAAACGGGGTAGCGGCAAGGTAAGCACTTATGCGCTGCAGCTCGTAAGTGCTTACCTTGTTTGCCCCCTTGCTGGCAGGGACTGGTCGCGCATCTGCGAGATTCCGTTTCCGCTCCAGCATCTCCTGTTTGCAGTGTACTGGTGGACGGTCGGTCTCGTGACGCCCAACCTCGCTGCCGGTTTCGCGATATTGGTCGTGAGCGTTCAGGTTATCGTCGAAATGAAGCGCATTCGATTGGCGAAAGCGCCCCGGACGTCATCGGCAACCAAGTAGCCGACCCGACTGTCGTCGAGCGGGGCGGGCGAAATCTGCCCAGTTCAAAAGTCATGTACAGGCGGCTAACAGTCGACGTATTCTGCCCACGGAGGTCCCGGATCGCTGGCGGGAAAAAAGGGTTTCTCCGGGCGGACATCCCGGGGGCGTGTCGCCGGAAGCGCTCATCGTGAGCGACATGCCCTTGCGGTAACGGGCGGGACTTGCTCCACAAGAGCAAGGAGTGGGAGACGTCGCCGACCTGTCGACAGCGCACTTGCGCTGCCCGTCCTTGCAGTCGAACCCTGACGCGACGATGAGACGGGAAAGGCCGGAGCCTCAAGCCTTTGGCGGCCGCGCATCCGATTCGCTACCCCCATTTCAATGCTTTCGAAGGACGGTGCGCGACAGGTGCCGTCGATTTTGGTGCCCTTACTCAACTCCAGACCGGGCACATGATTGAGCGAATTCGGGACGCCGCGCGACAGGATGATAAGGATTCCCTGACGTAAAAATCAGGATTTTCCGTTCATGTTTGCCGCCGAAGATGACTGCAGGGTAGCGACGGCTGATTCATCATGGGAAAGTCAGTGATCAGAGCTCAAGCGGCCGCAAGCGATGAATTGCAGATCGCTTGACAAGGGACGCGCTAGGGAATTGAACATCGTCTGCCAGGGACTTGTCGATGCACTGGCGTGAATCGCGCGGGGTTGCAGCCGGGCTGGCCGACGCGCTGCGGGAAAAAGCACACGGGGCGATCTTGCCGCCCGCGGCAGACGACGATAGCGTTGCGCTGCTTGTATGCGAACGCATTTGACTCCCAAACTTTGTCGACGCCTGGCGCACTCGTTCACAGCTTCAATGAACTGGTCGACCGGGCGGCAATGCCAGCGAGGACGTTCGCTTGGCAGCTTGCCAGAATTGCAGGTCGCGCGCGGGTCGGGGATGAACGCAGGCAGCGTCTAATGATGCCGCTTTGCGCGCGACGGCCAGATACTGCGCCGGTTCTGTGCGCAAGAGGGATCAACGGTTGATTGGTTGGACGGGCTGCAAAATGCCTGTGCGTTCGGCAAGAGTGCAAAACAAGAAATCCTGAACGGGAGCACTCATGGACATGCTGACTTCCAGCAGGGTTGGGGCATGGCGCAGATCACGCTTTTGCGCGCGTGATGGTGTCGTCGTCGGGGTGCGCGCAGTTCCCCACGCAACGGGGGGCACGTTCCCATGAGCGACTACCCAGGCGAGGTAATTGGGCCAGACGCTCCCCGCACGGTCCTGGTTGCCGATAGCGCGCCCTCCGATACCAGCGGGTTCGCGGACCATCTTGCAAAGGAGGGGTTCCGCCTGCTGGCTGCACACGACAACCTTGAGGTGCTGGCAGCCGCGCGTAGCTCGCAGCCCGACCTGATCCTGCTCGATCTGGACGTGCCTGGCCTTGACGGCCTCGCAACCTGCCGCCGCCTGAAGCGGGACGAACGCACGCGCAATATACCCGTGATCGTCATGACCCTGGCGCGCAACGGACACGAACTCGCGGAGTGCATCAGCGCGGGTGCGGCCGACTACGTGCCGAAGCCGCTGCGCATCGACGAGTTGATGGTCCGGGTATGGACGCACATCGAGTTGCACCTGACTCGCCAGCGGTGCTTGTTGCAGCAGCATCAGTTGGTCGACGACGCCCGGAGGCAACGTCTTGTGCAGGCCGGGCACTCGCGCGTACAGGCGGAACTCGAGCAGCGCGTCGCGCGGGGTGCTGACGAACTGGCCCGTGTGCAATCGGAGCTTGCAGCGCAGATCGATGCGCGGTGCGAGAGCGATGCGCGCCTGCAGGCCAGCGAAGCGCAGTTTCGCGTGAGCGTCGAATCTGGCCCTGTCCCGATGTGCATTACCTCGATGCCCGACGGCTATCTGCTCTATGCTAACGCCCGACTGCGCGAGTTGCTCCATCTCGACGAGGCGTGCGGTACCATCAACCTGGCTGATTGCTATGTGGACCCGGCGGCGCGCGAACGACTGGTTCGCTGTCTCGCTTCTGAAGGCGGCTTCCGCGATGCCGAGGTCAGGATGCGTCGCGCGGACGGGACGCAGTTTTGGGCGATGGCGAGCGCATGCGTGGCGATCCATGAAGGGAGGTCAGCCATCTATGTTGGCCTGCACGACATTTCCGGACGCAAACGTACCGAGGAGGATCTTCTGCGCTCGCGCGACCAACAACGTGAGCTGTCGGCGTACCTCGATGGCGTGCGCGAAGATGAGCGAAAACGAAGCGCGCTCGAGATTCAGGAGGATCTGGGTCAGTTGCTGACCGCGCTGAAAATGGACATGTCGTTGCTGAGGATGCGGCTCACGGACGATCCCGAGGCGATCGGGCGGGCAGATGACATGCGCGAGCTTGTCGAGGGCACGATCTGGATGGTCCGCAACGTTGCAAGCCAGCTGCGACCCGCCGCGCTGGACTTCGGTCTGGTGTCGGCCCTCGAGTGGCTTTTAGCCCGGTTGCGCCAGCACGACGCGATCCAGCACGGACTGCACATCGAAGGAGGCGAGCCGGTATTGTCGGACATGCAGGTGACGGTATTGTTCAGGATCGTGGAAGCTGCGCTGACGAACGTTGCGCGCCACGCCGCAGCGCGCCGCGTCGACGTCACGCTCGTGACGGGCAACGGCGTGCTCGACCTGGGAATTCGCGACGACGGTTGCGGGTTCGATCTGGCGGCAGCATATTCACACCGCGCGTATGGTCTGCTAGGCATGGCGGAGCGCGCGCGATCGATCGGCGGGACCCTGGAAATTGACAGCGATCGAGGCAAGGGTACTACAGTGACGATACATGTTCCGTATGAGGGTGGTTCGAGTTTATGATCAGGATACTTATCGCCGATGACCATGCCATCGTGCGCGGCGGACTCAGGCAGATTCTCGCGACGACGGCCGACATCGTCGTGACGGCAGAGGCCGGGCAGGGCCCGGAGGTCATCGAAAAGCTGAGAACCAGCGAAATCGATCTGCTACTGCTGGACTTGAACATGCCGGGCCTCAGCGGCATCGATCTCATACGCCGCGTGCGCTCGGACCGGCCTGCGCTACCTGTGCTCGTGCTCAGCATCCACAACGAGGCGCAAGTCGCGTCGCGGGCGCTGCGTGCTGGCGCCACGGGCTATGTCACCAAGGACAGCGATCCCGAAGTGCTGCTCGCGGCGATCCGCAAGCTCGCTGACGGCGGGCGCTTTATTGACCCGAAGCTCGTCGACGCCATGGTGTTTGAAAAGCACACGGGCGATGTGCCGCCGCACGAGATTCTCTCGAATCGTGAATTCCAGGTGCTGCAGATGCTCGCGTCTGGCAAGAGCATCAACGACATCGCCGGGACGTGCGCCCTCAGCGCCAAAACGATCAGCACCCACAAAATGCGGCTGATGCAGAAGCTCGGGCTTTCCAATAATGCCGAGGTAATCCGCTACGCGATCCGCCAGGGCCTGATTACCGGGTGAGACGCGCAGCTCACCGGCTCTTCGCGACATGAAGAAAATCCTGACATGGCAACCAGCGATCCCTTAGGGAAGTATCGGCCAGTCCCGATTGAGGCGACTGCGAGAGCCGCCTACGATGGGTTCAACAGGTGGTGGGAGCGCGGCGATGGCGCAAGAGCAGTCGTTACGGATGGCAGTCGGCAAGTGGCTTGGCGCGGGGCAAAAACAGTCCGTTCGGGTACTGGCGGTGCGTCGCTCCCGGTCGGGCCGGATCTTCAGCGTGTGTGTCGAGGCGCCGGGTGAACGGTCCTTGCACGCTGTTTTTCTTCCATCATGCGGGGCACGGTTGGCATGTTTTCCCCCGGACCGCGTGCGCCCCATGATGGGCGTCGAACGGCAGGCCGCATGAATGTGTAGCTTGAGATACGGGACGAGGGACGGAAGGCTTGCGCATGAACGCGTTCGTCACTGACGATGTACCGTCGCAAGCGGTGGTGGAACTGCGCGCGTGGACGAACTGGTGACACAAGCATGCCGTCGCGATGAGCCTCATATACGGTCCCCTTCTTCTTGACCCATCAAAGGTCGAACGTCTTAATGATTCGCCGATGGATTGACGACCGACGGTCGGCTCACTGGTTTTTCTGGCACGACCTGCTATTGCCAGTGTGGTCCGTTGGCACGCAAGCGCAGAGGAAGTTGACGATGCATGGAAGCCCAGATACGTTTCATGTCGTTAAACGACGCGTTCAGGCTGCGTGTGACAATCATTGGCCTTCGGAGCCATGTGGCTCGTGAGGACTGCCATTCAATCTCTCATGTTTTGGCACCTTCCCCGGGTGTCCAGAACCTTCGAACCGTCTCACTTTGAGGCGGTAATGAGATGGTCACCCCCACCCTACACGCGGGTTACGCTGTAGGGTGTTTTCTTTTCTGGAGAGGCCATCATGTAGGATGTGACGCTGGTTGGAATCGATCTGGGCAAGCACTCCTTTCACCTTCACGGCCAAAACCGGCACGGCCAGGCCGTGTTTCGCAAGAAGGTGGGGCGCAAGCAGCTGATTGAGTTTTTCGCCGCGTTTCACGCCTGCACGGTGGTCATGGAGGCGTGCGCTGGCGCCCATCACCTGGCCCGCAAGCTAGCGGGCTTCGGGCATCAGGTCAAACTGATCTCGCCGCAGTTCGTGCGGCCGTTCGTCAAGGGTAACAAGAATGACTTCGTGGACGCCGAAGCGATCTGCGAGGCCGCGTCGCGCCCGGCCATGCGGTTCGTTACTCCGAAGACTGAATCGCAGCAAATGCTCTCGGCACTTCACCGGGTGCGCGATTCGTTGATTCGTGACCGCACGAAGGCCGTTAACCAAATCCACGGCTTTCTACTTGAGTTCGGCATCAGCCTGCCGGTCGGGCAATCCGTCATCAAGCGACTGCCGGCCGTGCTGGCCGAGCATACGCTGCCGCCGCGCCTGATCGAGATCCTCGAGCGCCTGCATGCGCACTTGCGCACTTCAAGTACCTCAGTGAGGAGATCGCCGAGATCGACAAGGAGATGGCGCGCCAGCTCGCCGACGACGATCTCGGCCAGCGCTTGCTGACGATCCCCGGCGTGGGTCCGATCACGGCGAGCGCGCTCTCCGCCGAAATGGGGGACGGCAAGCAATACGGCTGCAGCCGCGACTTTGCCGCGTCGATCGGACTGGTGCCGCGCCAATACAGCACGGGCGGCAGGGCGAACCTGCTGGGCATCAGCAAGTCAGTATGACTCCCCGTGAGGCGGGGGCTAGCCGCCGTGCGGATGTAAGCGCGGGTTAGCATTGCTGCCAGAGCCGCATTGAGTGGGGCCGGAACCGCCGCTCAACGGTCTGTTTCCTGCACGGAGGCTAGCATGCAAGACGATAGCACGTTGTATGTAGGGCTCGACGTTCATAAGGATTCGATCATGGTTGCCTATGCGGTCGGTATGAGCGACGTGGAGCTGCTCGGCAAGATCGGCACGACACAGATCGAAGTTGATCGCTTATGCAAACGACTGCAGTCCAAAGCGACGCGCATCCGCATCGTCTACGAAGCAGGTCCATGCGGCTATGGTCTTTACCGGCAACTGATGCAGAAGGGCTTCGACTGTATGGTATGCGCACCGTCGCTCATCCCGCGCAAGCCCGGCGAGCGCGTCAAGACCGACCGGCGCGACGCCATCAAGCTGGTGCGCTCGCTGCGAGCCGGCGATCTGTCCGCGGTGCATGTGCCAACGGTGGAAGACGAAGCGTTTCGCGATCTGGCCCGTGCCTGGTCATCGGCGAGAGAAGATCTTAAACAGGCGCGATGCCGGCTGAAATCGTTCCTGCTCCAGCATGGTATGAATTACATTGGACGTGCGGACTGGGGGCCGACACACCGACGCTGGTTGAGCACATTCACGTTCGACAGCGGCTGGCAACAACTGGCGTTCAATGAACACCGCCGCACGATCGAGGATCGCCTCGCGCAATGCGAACGACTGGAAACCGCATTGCGTGAAGCGGTTGCAGACTGGCGTTTCTATCCTGCCGTGCTCGCCCTGCAGGCGATGCGGGGAATCAACTTCACGTCGGCTGTGGGCCTCGTGTCTGAACTGGGCGATCTGTCGCGCTTCGAGCACCCGCGCCAGTTGATGGCGTGGCTAGGTGTGACGCCGTCAGAACATTCGTCAGGAGGCAGACGGCGACAGGGCAGCATCACAAAGACCGGAAACAGTTACGCGAGAAAGCTGCTGGTCGAATCCGCGTGGAGCTACCGACATCCGGCACGCGTGAGCATCGATATCCAGCGCCGTCATGAAGGCATTTCAAAGGCGATCATCGATCGCGCCTGGGACGCCCAACTACGGCTTTGCCGGCGATACCGGAAGCTGGTGGCCAAAGGAAAGATTGCCCACGTTGCCATCGTCGCAGTCGCCCGCGAACTGGCCGCTTTTATCCGGGACATTGGCCGACTAGGAATGGCCATGGCAAGCCCGCAGTGCGGTCATCCAATCTGACTTCTGCGAAGAATGGAACTTATGTAACGATATGAGAGTTTCCTGAGGGCGGCGCAGCCCGGTATTCGAGCAACCCGCGTCCTCTTTTAGCAACGACATCAGGTCGGCTTGCGAAGCAAGTCAGCGGCAGGCTCATGAGACGGACCACTGTAATGCGGTACCCAGCCCGCGAATATCAGCCTGATCCACCGTCGAGAGTTACTGCTACGCCGCCCTCAGGGAATTCCGAAGGTACCGGGAACGATAGTTAATGCGAAGTTCAAAACCAATCCCGATTGACACCGGGAGTCATATCAGAGGGGTGACAAGAACATCCGGCGCCTGTTGGTGCAGTGCGCCCGCGTCTACATGCAGCAGCTCCATCGGCAGAGTGGCCGACTCGCCGAGTGGGTGCGCGCCATGCTCACGCGCCGACACTCGAACGTCGTGGCCTGCGCGCTGGCGAACAAGCTGGCGCGCACCGCCTGGGCACTGGCGACTCGCCACGGCACGTTCGATGCGCGACCGGGCCTCAACGCGCCGGCCTGAGCGCCCGATCCCCAACCACGCTTTACCGCAGTCCCCCACCTGGTTTTGCGACCGCTGAACTTTGATGACGTGAACGGCACACCGGCCTGACGGACAACCTGTTAAAAAAATCGGCTCTCGAAGCCGCGGCGGTTTTAAGGACCATCAGGCGCGACTCTCATCGTGGCGCGGGGAGTGATCCCCACAACGACGCCGGATAGATTTAGGCAAGCCAACCACAACGTCAACGATCAAGGTTGCAAAAACGGGGTGACCATAGATTCTTTTTTTATGGGTGAGCACCGGCACCTATGCTGATCTGGGGCCGATGCTACGCCCCTTCGCCCGAAGCAACGATTCGTGGCTGATTGCCTGTTCCTTCCCTGCATCGTTGCCCGGACTTCTCAAACGGGTTTCAAGGACGCTTGCGCTGCATGAACAGGGAACCTGCGAGTCCCGTAAACGTATCCGGCACGCGTATAGCGTGCCGGATACTGCGATTCACAAGCCAGCGCCGTCAGTCATCGTGACGGTGATGGCGGTGCTTGCGGGGATGATGATAGTCGCGACCATAGGCGTCGTTGTTATTGTACGAGCTGCGCTGCAGGTTTCCGCCCAGCGCTGCGCCGCCGCCGACTGCGGCACCGAGAACGCCGCCGGTGCGGCCACCCATTGCGTTGCCCGCCGCCGTTCCGGCGCCACCGCCCAACGCACCGCCAATGATTGCGCCGGTGCGCTCCTGACGGTTCGCGGTCACAGCGCCACCTGCGCCACCACCGAGTGCACCTCCGATCACCGAGCCGGTCTGGCCTCCGACGGCACCGCCAACCGCCGCGCCAGCCGCACCGCCGAGCGCGCCGCCAAGTGCATTGTTCAAATCGTTAGCCGCCGCCGGCAGCGCGATCGCGCTGGCCAGCGCCGCGATAACGATCGTAGGGGCAATCTTCATATACATACCCGTATTGTTCCTTGTTCTCAGACAGTTTCGGTGGTCTCGCTCTGGTTTTAACAGGCTATACAGGCCTGGGTTCGCCGTGGTTTCTTCAGCGAGCTTGCGGCGAAGCATAGCACCGGCCTCCGATCGTTACCCGGTATTCTCGTAACAGAGTGTTTGCAATGTGACGGGACTGACTCGCCGGGAAGAGAGGTCGAATATGCGATGACCGGCACATCTTCGCATGACGCTACGCCGGCAAGCGAAATTTCCCTACCTTAGATTCAGGAAAGTCTGACGGGTGGTGCCGATTCAGATCTCGTGGGGAGATACCGTAAACATGATGGTATTCGTCGGCCACGAAGACAGCGATACTGGACTCCGGTGAGCGCTGGCCACGCGAACCATCAGGTAGACAGCATGAACAGCCTCACACAAAGCATCAAACTAAAGATCGTACTTGCATTCAGCGTATGTGTGGCGCTCATCGCCG
This sequence comes from Paraburkholderia sp. EG286B, assembly GCF_040965655.1. Taxonomy (NCBI): domain Bacteria; kingdom Pseudomonadati; phylum Pseudomonadota; class Betaproteobacteria; order Burkholderiales; family Burkholderiaceae; genus Paraburkholderia; species Paraburkholderia sp. EG286B. Next base: position 30,740 of record NZ_JBFRCF010000033.1, read on the forward strand.
CAAATGGCCTCTTTGGGCAGTTCGGGCTTTCGAGGCTGAATTCGAACGTCAACGATTCCTACGAGGGGAACCTGCTGCCGGTACTTGATCTCGGCGACATGCGAGCTGCACTGCTGGAAATGCGCCTACAGGTTCGCCGCGCGCAGTCCCTTCACGACGCGGCCCAGACGAAAGCCAGCATCGACAGGATTCACGCGGCTCAAGACCACCTCACCAAAAGCTGGAGCGACTACTACCCTGGTCGCGTTTCCAGTGACAAGGAGCGCGAAATCGCTGACACCATCAAGAATTTGTTGCCGAAGTTCGAGACAGGTGTAGACGTCGAGGTAACGGCGCTGGAAGCGGGCAACTATGACGCCGTCTCGATGCTCGTTGATCAGTATAGCGAAGTGGCCAATGCGACCAGCAAGGCGCTCGACGACGACGTGGCCGAAAATCGGCGCCAGGCAAAGGAGTCTGTCGACGACAGTGAAGCCACCTTCGGCACGATTCGCTGGGTCTCGGTTGCGCTCATTGGCCTGGGTCTCGTCGGTGCCATGGGCGCCATGCTCTATCTGTCGCGTGCAATTACGAAGCCGCTTGGCGAAGCGGTGGGCATCGCAAACCAGATCGCCGCCGGGCAGCTGGAAAACCGGATTACGGCGCGCACGCGCGACGAATTCGGCCAACTGCTCGAAGCGCTGAACAAGATGGACCTGCAGTTGAGCCATACCGTGCGGGGCATCAAGTCGAGCGCTGAGTCGGTTACCGTGGCGGCCCGGGAAATCGCAGCCGGCAACACGGACCTGTCGGCCCGCACCGAAGAGCAGGCAGCGTCGCTCGAAGAAACCGCATCGAGCATGACCGAGTTGACCGAAACCGTTAAGCAGAACGCCGACAACGCCCGCCAGGCCAACACGCTGGCGACCCGGGCCACCGATATGGCCGATTCGGGCAACGAGGCCGTGCAAGGCATGGTCGGCACGATCGAGAGGATCAGCGGCAGCTCGACGAAGATTTCGGAGATCACCGGCGTGATCGAGGGCATCGCGTTCCAGACCAACATCCTCGCGCTCAATGCCGCAGTGGAGGCAGCGCGGGCCGGTGAGCAGGGTCGGGGCTTCGCGGTGGTCGCCAGTGAAGTGCGCAGCTTGGCACAGCGTTCCGCGGCGGCAGCAAAGGAGATCAAGGAGCTGATCGGTTCGTCGGTGGAGATGATCAGGCATGGTGCGCAGCAGGCGGGTGACGTGGGAGCGACGATGGGCGAGGTCAAGCAGGCGATCAAGCAGGTGTCCGACGTCGTGGGCGAAATTGCGGCGGCGTCCGGCGAGCAGAGCCGCGGCATCGAGCAGGTCAATCAGGCCGTCATGCAGATGGATGACGTGACCCAGCAAAACGCCGCGCTCGTCGAGGAGGCTGCGGCGGCCGCCCATTCGCTCGAAGAGCAGGCAATGAATCTGACCGCCGCGGTTGCGGTGTTCAGGCTTGCCGACGCAGGCCCTTCAATTTCGCGCGTGCTTGCGCCGCAGAGCAAGCTGCGCCCGCCCGCTGCCAGTCCAGCGGTTCGGGCGACAACCCGGGTGCCAAAGCCAGTCGCGAAGCCGGGCATTCGGGCTGCCGCGCCCGTCCCGGCAACTGTGGCAAGCTCGTCTGGCGAAGGCTGGGAGACATTCTGATCCCTGATGCGCTGCTGCGCTCGCGAAGCGGTGTTCGTTGAGAACCATCTGGCACAGGCCAGGCCGGCTATGGCGATGGAGCCGGCTGGTCAGGAAGTCTCACCTTAATTGTGGTACCGGCTCCCGGCGAACTGATAACGTCGATGCGACCGCCCAGCATCAGAACGCGTTCTTCCATACCTGCGAGTCCGAATGATCGTTTTCTCGCCGCCTGAACATCGAACCCTCGACCATCGTCGCGCACTTCCAGGAGACAGCAGTCGGACGCACGTTCGAGCATGATGACCACATGGTGGGCGGCCGCGTGACGAGCTACATTGGTCAGCGCTTCCTGGACGAGGCGAAACAGCACGACAGCGCAGTCCTCGCTCACGACGATATTCTCGTCCTGCAAGTGGAGGCGACATACGGTGCGGCCATTGCGGTTGAACCCGGCTGCAAGCCACTCAAGCCCAGCCGCAATGCCGGTGTCCAGCGCTGCCGGGCGCAGCGCCGCGATGACGCCCCTTACGACCTGCATGGTTTTGTCCACCAGCGCAATCAGCGCCTGGGTCTGCCCGACCAGTTCCGGGCGATCGTTGCCCAGCTGCATCCGTAAGGCCGACGCCTGCAGGCGAAGCGCGGTGAGGTGCTGTCCAAGTTCGTCGTGCATTTCACGCGCGATGTGCTTGCGCTCTTCCTCACGAGCCATTTCGCGATGTGACGTGAGCTCGCGCAGCATCTCGTAGGACTCGCGCAACCGGCGCTCCGCCTCCTTGAGTGCGCTCAGATCGATCACGAAGGCGACGCCTTCCTTCCCGCTGGCGTCCAACGCAGCCCGGCCGACCATGACGGGCACACGACTGCCGTCCTTCCGGACGTACTCTTTCTCCGCGGGTGGAATGCGTCCGTCCTGCCCGATCTGTACCAGGGCCTGTTCGGCGCTTTCTCGCCATTCCACCGGCGTCAGATCTTGCCATCGTAGACAGGCCGCGGCGAGATCCTGGCGCTCATATCCCACCATGCACAAAAACGCGTCATTGGCTTCGAGGATGTCACCCTCGTTGTTCCACACGATAATACCGATGATATTGGCGTCGACGAGTCGCCGGATCCTGGCCTCCCGTTCCTTCAGGTCACGGTACAGGCGGGTATTCTCGATCGAGGTCGCCGCCTGCGACGCGAGCAGCCGCAGCACGGCAATCCGGGCGGGCGAGAACGCGCGGGTGAGCAGATTGTTTTCGAGGTACAGGGCGCCGATGAGCTTGGCCTGATTCGTTAGGGGCAGACAGAGAATTGAGCGGGTCCGGTGCTGCCTGATGTAGGCATCCGCGGCGAAGGTGGGCGAGCCTGCGGCATCGTCCAGAATGACGCTCTGCCCCGTTCGCAGCACATGATAGAGGACCGACTCGGGCATCGCGGTGACGCTCACAGGTCTATCGCGCAGCCGCACGCAAAGCGTGTCACCCTCCGTCCTTGCTTCCGCGGCTATCCGTTGTCCTCTCGCGTCCGGAAGAACCAGCAAGCCTCGCTCGGCGCCCGCCTGTTCGATTGCGGTCCGCATGACGATATCGATCAGCTTGTCCAGGTCGATCTCTCCGGAGACCGCCTGCGACACCTTGATGACGGTGGCAAGATCGAGGTGTTCGACAGGTGCCCCGATCGTGCTGCCTGGCCCGTGCGTTCGTTCTTCGTCCCTGATGTGCGGGTACAGTTCCTCGAGTTGGCGCACCTTGCCTTCGGCGCCCCAACGCCGATAGCCCCGGCGGGCGTCCCGCAGATAGGCACGGGCGATCCTGTCGAAACCGCGCGCCGCGTAGAAGCCTGACGCGAGTTCATTGGCAAGCGCTTCGTTGTGTGCGAAGCCGTTTGCGCGCGCCGAGCGGATGGCCTCATCATAGAGACGCATCGCGTCGACATCGCGGCCATTCAGGCGAGCCATCTCGGCGCTCACCAGTGCCACACGGTCTGCGAAATTCTCCGGACAGTTCTTCGCCCAGATCTCCAGTTGCCGCTGGTGTGCAGCGATGGCGTCGTGATGCTGCTGTCGCTCCCCGGCCGGTGCGCGGTCGCAGTGTGCGGACCGTGCCAGTGCACCGTAGAAGTGGTATTCGCTTTCCTCCAGGTGCGATGAGGAACTCCACAGTAGCTGCTGCGCCATCGATGCCGCGTGAATGGCGGCCACGTGGTCGCCTGAAAGGAATCGTCCCTGCAGTTTCCGGATCCAGTACCAGCACGCGGCCGTCGCGAGCGCGGGGTTGCTGGACAAATGCCGCTCCGTACGTAGTTCGTCGAACTCATCGTAATCGAAGCGACCGAATTTCAGCGTCGAGCCGCGGAGCATCCGGATCAACGCGAGTTGCGTAGTGATGTTATCGACTACAAGGCCAAAACGCGCCTTGCTGGAAAACGCGAGGCCCTGTTCGGCTTCGCGCTCGAGTTCGATCAACGGTTCACCGGCGAAAAGCAGGTCCGACACGATATGGCAGCGTGTATAGGCGCCGGACGGCACGTCCCCGATCCGGTTCGCTGTTTCGAACGCGTGTCGCAGCACCTTGCTGCTCTCGCGCACGTGTTTCGTCCAGCGCACGACGTACAGCGCAAAGCAGAGATGCGTCACAGCCTCGAAGCGTTTGAGTCCGCGGCGCTCGACCAGATCAATGCCAAGCCGGCCGAACTGGATTCCGGCGTGGTAATCGCCAAAGCGTGGTCCTGCAATCCGGGGGAACATGGCATACGCAAAACACGCCGCGTCGCAGTTGCCATGCTCCAGGCTAAGGCTGATCACTTTGCATATGGCCAGGGATGCCAGATTCGCATCAAAAAACCAGGCCGGCCTCAGGAGCTTGCTCAGCACATCGGCGACTGCAAGGGACTCGCGGTCCGTCATCAATGGCACATCGATGAGTGCTTCAATACTCCTGCCCGCGAGCAGTGACCGGATGTTTTGGTACTCCCGATGTACGTCGTCTTCATGCGGGTGGGCTACCCAGTCGATACCGACTTGCCGGAGGTGGCCGAGACAGGCCTCGACTGCGCGATCACTCCGATCGAGCGTCAGGTAGACATCCATTCGCAGACACGTGACCTGCGCCTGTTCGAAGGTGGTCTTCGCGTGGCTTGACAGCATGGCCAGCCGCTCTTGCGCGTCCGACAAGCGCCCGGTGAGAAACTCGCATTCGGACCGGTTCAACTCCAGCGCGAAAATCAGCTCATGCCTTTGCGCCCAGCGATCGCCCGTGAGGAGTTCCGAGCCGGCAGTGAGGTAGGTGAGCGCCGACGCATAAGCTGTCGACGCCTTGGCTCGCTGGCCGGCGCTCAGGTTGAACCAGGCCAGTTGCTCGCGTTCCTGCCGGGAGGTCACCAGTGCGGCGCCACGATTGAGCTGCGTGACGATCTCGAAGACAGCTTCTTCACGTTTGCCAGCGGGCGTCTGCCCCGCGAGCAGCCGTCCGATACGCAGGTGGGCGCGGGCACGCGAGTGTTCCGGGATCAGTGAATAGGCCGCTTCCTGTATCCGGTCGTGTGCGAACCGGTAGGTGCCTTCCAGTCGCTCGACCAGCTCCTGATCGACTGCCGGCTGTAGTAGCGCCTGGACCGCGTGCGTCGAGACCCCCAAAACCTTCGGCAACATCGCGACCGGCGCAGTGTTGCCAAGGCAGGCGAGCTGTTCCAGCGCGCGCTGCGCTTCGTTGGGCAAACGCGCCAGTTTCGCGACCATCAGGTCTACCACGTTGTCGGTGTATCCCTTGCCGTGAATGCGGGGCAAATCCCAGCACCAGCAGGTCGCGTCGTGATCGAAGGCGAGCAGACCGGCATCGGCAAGCGTGTGCATGAACTGGATCACGAAGAACGGATTGCCGTGCGTCTTCTCATGGACCAGCGTCGCGAGTGGTGCGGCGCGTTCGCTTGCGCAGCGAAGTGCGTCGGAAATCAGCTGCACCACGTGCTCGCGGGCGAGAGGCGCGAGAGCAATTTCGTCGAGCCTCGCGCCCGTGGCCCTGACGCTCTGGAGCTTGCGCATCAGCGGATGGCCGGCGTCGACTTCATTGTCGCGATAGGCGCCGATCAGCAACAGGTATTGCCGATCCGCGCGGGTGAGGAGATCCTCCAGCAGGTCGAGCGTCGCGGCGTCGAGCCATTGAAGGTCGTCGAGAAACAGTGTCAGCGGATGTTCACGTTGGGCAAAGACCCCGATGAAGCGCCGGAAAACGAGCTGGAAACGCAGTCGCGCCTGATGCGGTTCGAGCTCCTGGACGGGCGGCGGATCACCGATGATGAGCCTCAGTTCCGGGATCAGATCGGTCATGAGGCGCGCATTCGGCCCGAGTGTCCCGATCAACGCGTCGCGCCAGATCGCCAGTTCCCTGTCGCGCTTGCCAAGGAGCGGTCGCACGAGGCCCTGAAAGGCCTGTACCAGTGTCGAATAGGGTATGTCGCGTTTGTACTGGTCAAACTTGCCCGATGCGAAAAGTCCACGCGGTGGTACCAGCGCCTTGTGCAGTTCACTGACAACCGCGGACTTGCCGATGCCCGAATAACCGGACACCAGCACGAGTTCAGGTGTGCCGGTCTCGACCACTCGATCGAACGCAGCGACCAGGGCTTCGACCTCGCTGTGCCTCCCGTAGAGCTTCTCGGGGATCCGGAGCCGGTCGGGCATGTCGTATTCGCCCGGCAGGAAGGCGTCGACGTGGCGGTGACGCTGCCATTGGGTCAGACAACGCCGCAGGTCCCGCTCGACGCCTGCCGCAGTCTGATACCGCTCCTCGGGTGTCTTGGCGAGCAGTTTCATGACAAGTTCCGAGACGGCAGCCGGAACCGTGTCTACCCGCATGCTGGGCGGGACCGGCTTGCGTGCAATATGGCAATGCACCCATTCCATCGGGTCGGCGGCCGTGAATGGCAGGACCCCTGTGAACATCTGATAGAGCGTGACCCCGAATGCGTAGAGGTCGCTGCGCGAATCAATCGAGCGATTCATCCGCCCGGTCTGCTCGGGCGCCATGTATGCGAGGGAGCCGACGATCGTTTCCGGCGGCTCGGGCAATTGTCGTTCGCGTGCCACTCGCGAGGCGATGCCAAAGCCAGTGAGCCGCACGTGGTCGTCGGCGCAGTTCACCAGAATATGCGCGGGTTTGATGTCCTTATGCACGAGGCCGCGCTGATGGAGCTTACCCAGCGCTGCGGCGATGTCCACGGCGAGGCACAAGACGTGTCCCACCTCGAGAGGTCCGCCGACCTGCCGCTCGAGCAGTTCGCCAAGTGGATCCTCGAGCTCCAGCGCCATCCGTCCGTCTTCGCGCACCAGCTTCACAGGGTGCACTGCCCACTCATCGTTGAGCAGGTCCTTCAGCGCGAACTCGTGAGCGAGACGCTCGAGGACGGCCGCAGAGGGATGTTCGTCGGCGGTACGCACAATCAGCACACTGTCGGCGCCACCCGGGGGCCGGACCCGGTAGAGGATGAGCTCGCCATCTTCTCGCAGGATACTGGCGCTGCCGTCTGCGTCGGAAGCGTGTAGAGCGTTCATCTGCCGTAGTTTACCGTTACGCTCGTCTACGTCAATTTTTTCAGGAGAGGCGATTCCATTTGTCTGCTCTTACTGCGGCGCGCCCGCAATGCGCATTGCACGGCAGCTGTAGGGAAATCCTTAACGAAAGTACAGCCCATCCGTACGGCGATTTCCGGCTATGCCGAGCAAGACGCCACTTCATTTCACGTAAGCTGGCAGTCACGATCGGTAGGGCGCAACGGGCTGCGTAACCACGACGCCCGGACACCGGTCGCATGTCTGGTGCCCAATTTCCCGAGCCTCGCGACAACGCATGGCTACAGACGCAACTCCGTTAATCGACAGGCGATGGGCAGGTCCTCCCTTCTGCCGTCAGTGCCAGCGAAAATCGCTCAGCCACGTTTCCGCGCGTCATTGGTCCACCATGGCAGCTTGGCAACAGCGGCTGATCCGGTTGCAAACCCTGCTCACGTATCCAGTGGCGTATCGCCGCAGCAGTTTCACGCCACAGGGGTACGGCACGCTGCTTTCGACCCATGCAGGCGTACCCACGGCGTTACAGCAAGCGTTACATCGGCCACCCGCATCCCGCTCAGCTCAGATACTCTGGCGCCGGTGTTGTAGAGCAGCGCGAGCAATAGACGATCGCGCTGTCCGAACCACGTATCTGCATCGGGTGCGTCCAACAAGTTCTTAATTCGTTCAGCCCGACACCTTAACCGATTCGCGCTCCGCGCCATTTGCACCAGAGCCGACGGCTGGCGTGCCGGTAGGGCTCATCGGCGCCCGGACCGCGCGAGAAGGGCTTCCACCACGGTAAAGCCGACGCAGTCGGCCGGGTCCAGCCGGCGCAGCTTGGCAAGGAGCTTCAGGGCAACCGCGCGTTCGCAGCGGCGAACGCTGATAAAGGCCAGCGCCTTCAGCGTGAAGAGCCAAAAGCGTGCCGGGCCAGGAATCGTGAAATCTGTGTCGCCTGGCTGTACGGCACACCAGTCAATGTCAATTGACGCTTCCCGGGCTGCAGCTGTCAAAGCCTTGGTTGCAACTTCCTTCGCTTCGCCAAGCTCGCCCCGGTTCGCGTAAAACTTGTATAGCAGATAGTAGGGTGGCAGGCAGCGCGGGTGAGAAAGAACGGCGGTCCACAATGCAGCGGTCACATCGTCACAGCGGCCGCCACGTGCGTCCTCGATTAAGCGCAATACGGCAGGAGGCACGGCGCCGCCAAACAGATCTGCCGACTCAATGCCAGTAAGGATATTCATTGACTTGCTCCAAAACGATAAGGCCCTTCCTGTGGTAGGTGGGCGGAGGCCAAAATGACGAGGTCGTATTCGTCTATCCAAACTTGAATTGGATTCCGTGGCCACCTCTCGGATACTCCCAAGAAAGGTTATGGTGTTCCCTGCATAGAATGCGACAACTGCCGCACTCAAGGCAGCCGTCGGTAATTAGAGTCACGGCGCCGTTGTTCTCATTCCGATAACAGGAAGCGGGGCAGACGAACGTACAGCTTTTATCGCTACATTCATTAATGCAGGTTTCGGGATTTCTTATTTGGACGTGTGGTCGGCCAACGTCAACTCGGTAACGGTTTTGGAATAGCTTCTCGTCGATGTTCACAGTAAGTCTGGTCATCGGAAGGCCCTCCAGAGTTTGTATGCGTCGCCCATCAGGCCTGTTAGTGAGCGACTTTTGCGGAAACTCGCCATGACCTCTCCTTTCTTTGTCTGCTTGTCCACGCCATCGACCGTAATCATTGTCCGAGCCGCTTTAGCGACGAGATCAGGGTATGTGGTGAAAAACTGCGGATTGTGATGCAAGATCTTCGGCATGTCTCGGTACTTGAGCAGGTCCTTCATCACGAAACTCCTGTCGAGCGCAGCCTTGTACCCGGAGAGGGCGCTAGCCCGATAGCTGTGGCCTCCGGAGGCTTTTGCGGCTATCGCGGTCTCCGCGGCGAGACGTCCTGTCGTCATGGCAAGATTAGAACCTTCGCGATGTGCGGAATTGACGAAGCCACCGGAATCGCCGACGATCATCCAGCCATTGCCGTACACTTCCGGGATTGCATTGAAGCCCCCTTCGGGGATCAGATGCGCACAGTACTCCTTCATTTCACCGCCGGCGATGAGCGGGGCGATGGACGGATGACGCTTCATTTTTTCAAGCAACACGTACGGGCTTGTACGGTTCGAGTTGTTTTTGAAGTCGCTCAGCATACAGCCGACGCCGATTGTCAGCGACTCCTTGTTAGTGTACAGGAAGCCGGTTCCAGCCATGCCGTCGGTGATTCGGCCGACCATCTCAATGACGACGCCTTCGTTATCGGCAACGTTAAAACGCTGGCAAATTGTTTCCTCAGGCATAAAGAGAATCTCCTTCACAGCCAGCGCGACATTGCCTGCCTTGATTTCGCCATGAAAGCCTGCCTTACGCGCCAATGTCGAATTGACGCCGTCCGCGAGGACCACGATGTCCGCATAGACGTCACCGTGTTGGCGGTCGCATTGCACGCCGACAACCTGGTCTCCGTCCATTATCAGGCGATTCACCGTGGTCTCGCAGATCAGCAAAGCGCCTGCTTCACGTACTTTCGATGAAAACCACTTGTCGAACTGTGTCCGTATGATTGTGTAGCGGTTATATGGGGGATTGTTGTAGTCTTCGCTGCGCGCGTGCGTGCCAACAAACGAGGTATCGTCGAGCATCCACAGGCGCTGCTCGATGATGTGGCGCTCGAGAGGGGCATCGTCACGGAAGTCCGGAATGATCTGTTCCAGTGCATTGGCGTAAAGAATCGCGCCCTGAACGTTTTTGCTTCCGGGATACTCGCCGCGTTCAATCTGAAGCACTTTCAGTCCGCCTTTCGCCATAACGTAGGCTGCGGCGTTGCCTGATGGTCCAGCTCCGACCACAATGGCATCGAATTTGGGGGAGGTTGCCATATTTGTATTCCTTACGAGTCTAGCCGCTGCGGTGTCAGGTGTTGCTTAAAGGCCTGTGTTAGTTCCGGTAGTACGCGCATTGCGTCCCCCAAAATGCCGTAGTGCGCGTAATCAAAAATCGGTGCGTTTGGGTCGGTGTTGATTGCGACGATGACGTCAGAGCTTTCCATTCCGACCCGATGCTGGATCGCACCAGAGATTCCCGCGGCGATATAAAGCTTGGGCCTGACAGTTTTGCCGGTCTGTCCAATCTGGCGTTCGGCTCGGACCCAACCCGCCTGCACGCATGGGCGGCTCGCGCCGACTTCGCCACCGAGCACCTGCGCTAGCTCGAACAGCAGCATGAAGTTCTCGCGATTCTTGAGTCCCTTGCCGCCGCTCACGATCACGTCCGCGTAGGCGAGGTTGATTTGATCACTCGTCTCGTCCGGGATGAAGTCAAGCAATTTAGTTACTATATTGGCCTCGATCATCCTGAGCGTTTCCTGCACGATCTCGCCACTGCGGCCTTGCTGCGCCGGCGGCATGGACATGACTCGTGGGCGCACAGTCGCCATCTGAGGGCGGGATTCGAGCGTCATGATCGTACAAAGCAGAGAGCCGCCGAAGGTCGGCCGCGTCGCAGCTAGTACACGCGAGGCGGGATCGATATTCAACTCAGTGCAGTCGGCAGTAAGGCCAGTCAGAAGCCGTGTTGCGACAGAGCCCGCGAGATCTCGGCCCATTGAAGTCGCACCGAGCAACAGTATCTCGGGGCAATACTTGCTAACCAGATCTGACAGGCCTTTCGTGAACGGTTCGTTGCGGTAACCGCGCAACACCGGATCGTGGATGACATACGCTTTGTCCGCACCCAAGGTGAACGCCTCAGCGGCAAATTGCTCGAGTGGCTCTTCAGTACCACCGAGTACCGCGACAGCGACGTTGCTACCAAGTTTGTCGGCGAGCTTGCGAGCCTCACCGACCAGTTCCCACGATACGCTGTGCGCACGGCCACGATCGTGCTCGATGAAGACCCACACGCCCCGATAGTCTTTCATACGGTCGGGAAGTTCTACGTTGCAGCCGTTAGCGTGTGCGATCGGCTCGGCCGGTTTTTGTTTCCAAGCAACAAGCGAATTCATGCATTCCTCTCCGTGAGCCGCAGGTCCACCTCTAGCGTCGGATGGCGAGTAAAGATCTTACGCACAAGTTGAGCCGCCGCGTCGTGGAGACACGACTCGGCGAATTCGATCATCTCGGCATCTTCTGCACGCGGCGTTGCGCCGAATACCTTACGTACGACGGTATGTGAACCCTTCAGCCCGATCTTGCTGACGTCATCGATCCCGGCCTGCTGGCGGTTCCACTTGCGTACGGGGAAGCCAGCGGCATGGATTACTCTGGGCAGTGTTGCGAAACGCAGATCGTTCGTGTTTTCAAGCATAGTAACAAGGCACGGCAACGCAGTCTCGAGTACCTGAACGCCCCCTTCAGCACGGCGTTCGGCCATGATCGTGCGTCTGCCGAGGTCAATCTCGAGGATTCTTGACACGTAGGTAAGCAGTTGGATGCCCATGCGCGTCGCGATGCCCGGGCCGACTTGGGCTGTATCACCGTCGATCGTTTGTTTGCCCGTAAAGATCATATCCACCGAGCGTTCACTCGCGATCTGGCGGATCGCGGCGGCCAACGCATAAGAAGTGGCGAGCGTGTCGGCGCCAGCGAACGACCGGTCGGTGATGAGCACGGCGTCGTCTGCACCGTAGCTGATGCATTTACGCAGTGCGTCCTCGGCCTGTGGTGGTCCCATAGAAAGTATCGTGACCCATGCGTCGAAGCGGTCTTTTAGCCGTAACGCTTCTTCTAGCGAGAAGAGATCGTAAGGGTTGACGATCGCCGGCACGCCTTGCCGCATGATGGTGTTGGTCACAGGGTGAACCCGAATCTGGGCAGAATCCGGTACTTGCTTGATGCAAACGACAATATGCATTGAGATTCTCCTAATCAGACGCCGCTGGGTGCCGACAGCGACGCGCACTGGCTTTTCAGGAAGACGACATGCCGGTCGGCGACCTTCTAAAGACTTTAAACACTCGTTGTTCAGGGGGCCTGGATACAACGAAGTCGTCGCAGGCCTTCCGCAGCAAGCCGTGATAGGTCAGCCTTCGTGGAGGGCGGCGTGTCGTTCTGTTGTTCGATGTACCGAAAGAAACGTTTCATGATGTGCAGGCGGTTCAACCTCACTATCCTTTTGTCGAGGGCAATGCAAAAGAGACGCGGAAATCCTCCATAGATGAAAGTGGACGAAGTCTCGGATGAGTCCTTCCACGGGTTTGCTCCTCCTAAGTCTGTTTCTCGCTATGAGCGGCCTTCAGGACGCTCTGACTCGCGTGCTCCGTACCTCACTCAAAAAGCGGCGGAGATCGATTGCGCTAGGCGGCTGCTTATGTCGCGTGGCGAAGGCCCGGATGTGCGGTAGCAGTAGCGGCACAAGCCGCTCCGATACCTTCAGGCCCAAAGCGTCATATGCGTCACGTACACCTTGAGACCCGGAATGATTGCCGAGCACTGTAGACCGTTGCCGGCCCACCTCTGCAGGATCGAATCCTTCGTAGGTTGCGGGGTGTTTGGAAAAGCCGTCCGTGTGAATTCCCGCTTCGTGAGTAAAAACGCCTCGACCGACGATGCTTTTTCCAGAGGAGACGGCTCGGCCCGACGCATGTTCGACCAGCGACGAAATACCGGGCAGCGCTTTAGTGTCGACGCCCGTATCTCGTCGCAGAAGATGACGTGCTCCCATCACGACTTCCTCTAGCGCCGCGTTGCCGGCTCGCTTGCCAAGACCGTTGACGGTGGTGCTGGCATGTGTTGCGCCTGCCGCAAGGGCCGCCAACGTGTTGGCTATGGCAAGTCCGAGATCGTCGTGCGCATGGATTTCGATCTCGAGGTCCACGGCAACGCGCAGCGCCGCAATCGCGTGGTATGTCTTAACCGGATCCAGCACGCCGACCGTGTCTGCGAAACGCGAGCGCTGAACCCCGTGCTGCCGTGCGCATTGAGCCACTTCGATGACAAAGGAAGGATCCGCGCGCGAGGCGTCTTCCATGCCGAGAGAAATGGTTGCGCGACTTCCGATTGCTATCTCGACTATCCGGTCAATTTGATGCAGAACCCACGTACGCGACTGCTGAAGCTTGTGGCGCAGATGAATATCCGAAACAGGGATAGAGAGGTGAACGATATCGGCATTGCAACGCAATGCCGCCGCTAGGTCACCTTCGGTGAGGCGTCCCCAGACGACTATACGAGAGCCGAGATTTAACCCGGAAATTTCCGCTATGCACGCCATTTCCTCGCCGCCCATTGCGGGAACCCCGATTTCTAGTTCCGGCACGCCGGCCTGAGACAAGGCGCTCGCGATCGCGCATTTTTCCTCGGCGCGAAATGCGACTCCTGCAACCTGGTCACCATCGCGTAGCGTCGTGTCATTAATAATTGGAAGATGCATGTCAAGTCTCCCGAGAGGTGTCGATCGCGCTGCAAACATCGTGCCAATGGGACGCTACGGCGGGAGTATGGTTCTGTTTGAACCTGAAAGGCATCATGTCGGGAATCGGAGTACGTGGTGTGATAAGTCGCGTCGGGAATGTCCCATTCCCAACAGTGTCGCGCTTGAATCTGGCCGATCGAGTTATCGGCGAACGCGAAAGCGGTTGCTTTTATCGCGAGTAATTCAAATGAATAAGAACTGAGACACAGCGCCAGCGTGGCTGGACTACCCATGTGTCATGGCGACGGAACACTCGGCGATGCTCTCGGCTTCAAGTATCGTCCACTCGCACATCGTGCGTTTTCGCGATGGCATGGATTTCGCTGGGAGCAATGGCACACCCACTGTTCATTGCGGAGAGATGCCATGCACGATTGCGCGAATGCCGGCGCTCTGATCTTGGCCGACGGCGCCAGAGTCACACACATCATGCCATCGGTGTCGGCCGCGGATCCACTTGCCGGATACGGCCGCTCTGATTCAAATGGCGCACCAGCCGGGTCAAGTTGCTGTTCGACCGACGCACCAGAAAACATCAGTGCGGAGGTGTGGGAAAGGATTAGAGATCACCCGTGTTATTCGGAGGACGCGCATCGCCATTATGCGCGCATGCATGTCGCAGTGGCACCCGCCTGCAATATCCAATGCAACTACTGCAACCGAAAGTATGATTGCTCGAACGAGTCGCGGCCTGGTGTGGTATCAGAGAAGCTCGCGCCGGATCAGGCCGTGAAAAAGGTGATGACCGTCGCCTCGAGGATTCCGCAATTGACTGTCGTCGGGATCGCGGGCCCGGGGGATGCACTGGCCAATCCGAACAAAACGTTCGACACCTTTCGTATGCTTCGCGAACTCAAGCCGGACATTAAGCTATGTCTTTCGACGAACGGCCTTTCTCTGCCTGACTATGTCAACGAAATTTGCGATTACGGCATTGATCACGTGACGATCACTATCAACATGGTGGACCCTGTCATCGGCGCAAAGATCTATCCATGGATCTTTTGGGATCACAGAAGAGTCACGGGCGAAGAGGCCGCGCGAATTCTGCACGAGCGGCAGATGCTAGGGCTCGACATGTTGAGCGCGCGTGGCGTACTTACGAAGATCAACTCGGTACTCATCCCTGGCATCAACGACGAGCACCTGGTCGAAGTGAATCGCGAAGTAAAAAGGCGGGGTGCGTTTTTGCACAACATCATGCCGCTGATCTCGGATCCTACGCACGGCACGTATTTCGGTGGCCGTGGCCAGCGCGAGCCTACCGCTCGCGAGTTGAAGGCCGTGCAGGACGCCTGCATGGGCGGCGCGGCCCTAATGCGCCATTGCCGGCAATGTCGTGCAGATGCAGTAGGCCTTCTGGGCGAAGACCGCCATCACGAGTTTTCGCTCGCAAGCATCGAACACATGGACCCCGTGGACAAGCTTGATCTTGGCCGTACACGTCAACGCCGCGTGAACGCCGAATGCGATGGAGAGCGCGAGATGAAACATAAGACACGAAGCTTGTCAGGAGCGACCCTGGTGCTAGGCGATGTCGAGGTGCGGATTGCCGTTGCGACGAAGGGAGGCGGGCTCGTCAACGCTCATTTCGGCCACGTTTCCGAGTTCCAGATTTTCCAGGTCAGCGCCGCTGGAGCCCTGTTTGTCGCGCACCGCCGCGTGGGCGCCTATTGCCGCGGCGGCGATGGCGATGAGGATGACTTGGGGTCGATCATACACGCGATCAACGATTGCCATGCTGTGCTGGTTGCAAAGATTGGCTTGTGCCCACGGAAGTCGCTATTAGAAGCGGGAATCGAACCCGTGGATATGTACGCCCACGAACCAATCGAAAAAGCCGCGCTTGCATGGCTCACCGACTATTGTGGCCGTCTCGCGACTTGCGAAATTGACCACATGGACCGCGGCGACGCGACAATCCCACAGATCGGGTTGACTAGAGTGGGAGAAGACGCCCCTGTTTGAGCGGCAGGTCGCGTAGTCGTCCCGACGTGCTCGGTTACACCAAAAATCATCACAAGGAGTCCATGGTATGGTCCTAAAGATCATTTCCTCCGCCTGCACTGGCTGCTCGGCTTGCGAGCCGCAATGCCCAAACGTCGCAATCATCGAGAAAGCCGGCGTCTTCGCAATTGATCCGAGGAAATGTACCGTGTGCGAAGGGCAATTCGATAGTCCACAATGCGTGGCGGCGTGCCCTGTGGACGGGTGCATCGTGCCGGCCTAGCGCTGCGGTTCCGCTTGCCTTGCGCAGTGTACCCGACGATTGTTCAATTCGACGATTTCTAAATCATGTTGCCAAATTTTGCAGTGACACCTGCCGCCGAAAAGTTTCTTCACCGTATCGCGCGCTTTTCCGGTCTGCCATCCGGTGCGGGCGTCCGTATTTGTGTGAGTACTGGCGGTTGCTCCGGATACGAAGCCGAACTGAGCGCCACCGCCGATGCGCAACCCGGTGACGAGACTACGGAGATCAATGGACTGCGGATTTTCTTGCCGGCAGAAAGTCGGCTGTTGCTCGACGGCTTTACCGTCGACTTCGTCGAAACACTAGACAGGTGTGGCCTTGCATTCAACAAGGGCAACGAAGCATTTGGCGTCGCCGCGCGCGCGCGCGATGGCGCAGGCAAGTTGAGCGACTCGCGTATCGACGCGAGTGCGATCGGACGCCGACGTAACTCATTGCCACGGGAGGTGTCATGAAGCGTGCATCCCGGTATTCAAATGAGCTGGGCGTGAGGGACGTTGAGAGCGACGATGCAGTCGAACTTGCTTTTCCACCACGGTTCGCCGTTGGCGAGCGAGTGATTGCACGCGCCGTGATTCGTAACGACGGTACATACAACGGTAAGGCTATGGGGGAACTGCTCGTGAGCCAAGGCGAGGCCGGTTATGTCACTGCAATCGGCACGTTTCTGCAGCGGTTCTACGTCTATGCGGTTCACTTTTTCGAAGGAGACCGCCGGGTTGGAATGCGCGCGAAGGAGCTCTGCACGCTCGACCGCCTGCCGCCGGAGGTGCTCGCCCAACTGGGGAAGCGCGCCGACGCGCTTCGCTGGATCGGTTCGTGGCACGCCGATATGGAGAAGGAGAACTGCGCGCAGATGCCGACGCTAAGCGCTGAGCGCATTAGCGAGCCGTTCGATGATGGTGGACTCCCTTAACTCGGCCTGTTTGTGTGGGATAAGGCGGCATCGTACTGCGCACGTGCGGCATCTCCGCCGGTTGTTGCAGCCATACGTCTGGCGCGAATCGCTTAACCAACCCGGGAGATATAAACGTGAAGGTCACGATCCGAAAGGATGACAATGGTGTATTCAGGGCCTATGTTCTGAAGAAGGATCTCGAGGAGCCAATCGTCTACATCGATGGAGCGCAGCTCTGGGGTGGACGTATTACGCTTGCTAACGGCTGGCAGTTTCAGTTGCCCGAACTTGCGAGCGATACCACGCTTCCGGTAACTGTCGAGGCGCGGCGCGTGTCAGGCGGGTGCGAATGACATGGGCCTTACTATGGAACAGATTCATGCGATAACTGAACTGGTTTGTACCGAACCGACGTTGCAGGAAGCCGCGGTAATTTGGCGAAAGCGCTATCCCGATGTGCGTATCATTCGGATCACCGCAGTCGAGCTAAGCGATGAGGAGCCCTTCCTCAAGTTCCGTGGTCGTCGGGTCTATCTAGCGACATGGACCGGCTTTTGCATTAATGTAACCACGGAGGCAGCGCAAGCGGATATCCTCATATTGGCAGAGGAGGCGTTTTGCGATGGCGACTGAAGAAATCGCACTTTGCGAGCTGGCATACCACACCACGGCGATCTAGCTTGTTTTCGCGGGCTTTCGAGTCGTTGGAGCAATGGTCCGAGCTCGATTCGTCCGAGCTTACGGTCGCTCGGCGCAGCGATGCCGTTGTCACCGTGACTCGACGCTCGGCAGCTCGATGGCCCTGCGTGTGCTGGGCATCGGGCGGGTGACGCAATTACCAGCGCGCCCTGCACATCCCATCCCATAGATTGCACGTGGAATTATCTTGGCCGGCTTAGCAGGCCGCTGAATTACCGCTGAAACACGTCATCGCGCAGAGCTCGTGAAGCGTTGATAGATGGACCACCACTTGCCCCACGGAGACCATGCGCGGCGCCGACACATTCACCGAGAGTCTGTTTTCCATGCGCAAGCTGGACGACTTCGTCCCCAAGTCGCATCCGTTCCGTTCGATCCGCGTAATGGCGAACGACGCGCTGGCGAGGATGGATCGACTGTTCGCCCAGATGTACGAAGCGGACATAAAGGGCGGGCGGCCGAGCATCGCTCCAGAGAAGTTGCTGCGGGCCACGCTGATTCAAGTGCTTTTCAGCATCCGCTCCGAGCGCCAACTGATGGAGCAAGTCCAGTACAACCTCTTGTTTCGCTGGTTCATCGGCCTGGCAATGGATGACGAGGGGTGGCCATCGCCCAGAAGAAGTGCCTGCTCTCGGGTGAACATTTCAGCGTGGACGGCACGCTGATCCAGGCGTGGGCCGGACTATGCCATTTCGCAGCAAAAGCGCAAGTTGATCGAACAAAGCTTCGGCTGGACCAAGACTGTGGGCCGCACGCGCCAGGTGATGGTGCGTGGCTTGAAGAAGGTAGACCAGATGTTCGTGTTGAACATGGCGGCCTACAACCTCGTGCGCATGCGCTCGCTGGCACAAATGCGCCCATAGTGGCGCAAGAAGGCGGCAATGAGGCCAGAAGTCGGCCTCACGACGCTTAAAAAAAGGTGGATTCGCGTTGAAATTGCACAATGCGAAAAATTTAGCAACGGTGGGCGCGTAAATCGAATACGCCCGCTTCCGTCGCGGGTGCATTTCCGCAACCTGTTAGGGCCTCGCCTGTATTTGCCGATATCAACCTGCCTCGACGTGAAGAGGACAGTGCGGAATATCGGTAAGCGGACGTACGCAATTAGTCAGTGACGGCGAACGCTTGGCCTGCGAATTGCAATACCGGTTTTTTTGGTCACGGGAAGGTGGGTTGACCGTCGGTGTCGCGCGGTTCTCTTCTCGTGTGCCGTTTAAGGCTGGCTCCGGGTGAGCTCTCCGCCTCGTTCGGCATCGCGCACGTAGGATGCCTCGATGAACCAATTGCCAAACGCAACATGTGGAAACCGCGCAAGCGCGAGGAGTCGGGATGTTAGGCGGAGCTATGCATCATAGAACAATACGAATCACGCGCTCTATGCCGTCTTCATCTGCACTGTGTTCCGCCTGGGCCACCAACGAAGATGTATCGGGTCCACCAACTTGGATGGTAGTTATCGGCCGGAATATTGCCGCCATCTCCGTTGCTGAATGGCCCGGCCGCGTGGTAGCAAGTCGATTGTCCCAACAAGTGCGGATCGTCCCAGGCAACAGTATCAGCGAGGTCGTAGTAGTAGAGGTTGCGCTGATAAGCTGCGTGGCCATATAGTTGACTGTCCCAATTACCACTACCGGCGCCTGGCCAAGACGTAAGCCCAGTTGTTTCTGTACCAAACCCAATCGACGTCGCGTTATGACTGTTCTGTCCGCCTTGATAGAACTCCGCGGGGTAGTAACCAATCGCGACTCCGTTACGAAGGAGCCACCAGTTCCCGTGTGCGTCGCGATGATATCCGGCACTGAACTCGTGCTGTTGACCGCCGGGAGAACTGATGTCAACTAACGCGCCCCCGAGTACCGCTTTCTCCGAAACCTGCACGAAATCCCCGCAGCTGTTGTTCCAGCATCCGGTGTTCACGTAGTTATCGGCGGTGCTGAAGATGAAGAAGTGCGGCAGATTGTCCGCAAACATGGAAGGAGAGACTACCCAGCCAGTCTCTTCCGACTGAAGAGGGTTTGCGCCGCCGGCTCTGTCTCCACCAAGAATCCAGATCTGGGACAAACTGAAATACTGACCCGCCGCAGCATCCACTTTCGGATTCCAGACATTGAACGTGACGTTGCCCCCGAGATTCTCGACGTTTTGCACGAATGTCGCATATTTGTGTGCATAGGGATCCGCGGAGAGTAATTGACTCGCGAAAAAGGGTGCATTCGCTGATTCGCCGCTTGACGGGAGCCTGGTCATCGGTGGAGGCGCCTTTCTGTGATATGCATCTACTGTCGTAAATCGACTAAGCTCTTCCAATGTGACTCTATTCAAGGGGACGCTGCCCGTACCACAGCTTGGCGTATTCACACCGTTTTGCAACTGTTCAGACGACCCTACCGATCGGCTGGATAAGTCACCGTTGAGGTTTGTCGCTGACGCTAACTGTGGAGGTGTTGCGATTTGCCTTATTTGATATCTCCGGACAGCTGGTTGCTCCATCAACGGAACGCAGTCATAGGTTTGGCCGTTCGCAAAAAAACTCCTTGAGACGTGTACTCCATTGTAACGTTCAATAATCGCTTGGCGCATCCCTTCAAAAGCAGACGGATCATTGACTTTGTAGTTGCGCGAGATTGGAGGTTGATGATCTGACTCAAGATGCGCCCCAGACTCGGGCCAAGAGCGACCAATAAAATCCTGAGCGGCGGCCGCTCTCGTGTCAGCCATGAATCTGTCAAATGATTCGATATGGGAATCCATGCTCTGCGAGTATGCGGGCATTGTCCATGTTAATATCCAGATCAGACACACAGAAGAGGCATACCGAATTGTGTTTGCAAGTCTACCGAGTTGTTTCCCGTTGTCGGGATTTACAACGGAGAATTCTTGTGCGATGAGGTAAATAGACTGCGGCGACATATGATTTTGGAGTTAACTTTTTTGCAAGGCAGATATGGAATGACAGGCGCCAGCTCCTTGTGGCGTTTCAAGGTCGATGCAATAATTGCATGCGCTCAGCCGCGGAATAATTGCTCAAATGCCCTTCACGAGCGGCCTGGCGGCGTGCTGCCGTAATGAGTGCCTTGTTGCGTGGAGGGGCGGACGGTGCGCTGACCTGCTTATCCATCGCATTACTGCTACAGCGCGGACAGGACGCCAACGAATTGGTGCGTACGAGTGTCTCGAACCGAAAATTGCAGTTGCGGCATACGTAGTCGTAAAGCGGCATGAGAAGTTCTCCTCAATGGGCAAGGTTGTGCGACGGAGCATCATCGGCGAAACGCGACGATTCGCGCATGGCGTTTTTGAGTCGGTCTACCGTTAGCAGCAGCTGTAGTCCAAAATCCGTGGCCATGTCGAAAGCAGTTCGCCCATCTGGCGCGACCAAGCTGTTACTCGCACCAAGGGATATTAGCAACCACATGACGTCGACTCTGCCGTTGGCGGCTGCCTGCATCAGGCATGTGACGTCATGCGCATTGGCATGATCGACATTAAGACCGGCACTGACCAACCGTAGAATCGGTCCGGGCGTTCCGCATAGACATGCGTACCATAGCGCATCGTTTTCGTTGTCGTCGAGCGCACTGACCGGTGCCCCTTCGTCGAGCAACGCGGCGACGATACGGTCTTCCCCATGCATCGCTGCGAGCATCAGCGGCGTTATGCCGTCAACGCTGCAGGAATGGGCATCCGGAAAGTCGTGTGCCGACAGCCATCTAGCGACTGACGAACGTGGCCGAGCTTGCAGACCCTCATCAGCGAGCGGGAGGCTTTGACCGTTCCCTTTTCGACGTGCGGCAGCATCGATTAGCAAGGCCATAGAAATTCTCCAGTTAGATTACGTGAGCGTTTTGGTAACTTGTGTGCATGGCGGCATCTTCATGTAGAAGCACCGCGGCGAAATGCAGCTTAGACCGGTCTGTTTTCGTTAGGATCACGGACTGGACCCATCAGTTCGAGTCCCTGCGCGTAACTGATGGGATCGAAACACAAGTCGAACTTCGACCCAGCATCGGCGACCGCGTCGAGTTTTCCCGCGGTGTCCTTTTTCCTCAGCTCTGCCTTGTCGAGATACAGGAGTTCAAGTATTTCGTTGTAGACCGTCGATTCCACGATAGGCAGGACATAGAATACTGCGCCCTGGTAGTGCGCCTGATAGCGACTCGAAAGATCGATGTTGTCGCAGAACAGAAAGTACTTTCCGTTGGGCGAGAGTGCGTCTCCCAACACTTCGGCGACGTCTTTCAGATCTTCGAAGCTCAATAGCCACCCCGCAAAAAATATGAGATGCGGGTTGCCGACGTCGGCCACTGCCATGACCTGCTCGCAAGACAGCTCAGGCGGGCGCGCTTCGTCAGCGAGTTGCGGTCCGAAGCGCAGCGCAAGTTCGCCGCGAAAACCGATGCGACGAGGTGTACTGGTGGGACCCTTGAACACTGCATTGAGCAAACGGCCCTCGCGCTGCAAGCGGGCGAAAACGGTCTGGTCAAGGCCCTTGTCGATAGTCATATCGTTCATTTGGTTTTCCTCTTAAGTTTGAATAACTTGTGAAATGGCAGTGACAGTTCGCAATTGGTCAAGAAGTATGACGTTTCGTTCGCAACTTTCGTACCACCAATCCCTCCCTTTCTGGCCCGCTGCCATTGACCGAGGCGGGCCGACAATGGTGGTGAAAATCTCGTTTGCGACAACAACGCACGATTTGTCAGGAAGCCGACGCTGCGAACGTCGGTAGGCGCCATGCCGGCATGCTTGCTCAAAGCGCGATTTGCAAGGCACTTCGACGATTCTGGAGCCTTGGCATAGAAACTGCACTATAGCGATTCGCGCGGACAGCATCCGGCCGATGCGTGACTCCACAGAAGAAGATCATATGGACACTGCACGCTGAGGACATGATCGCGGCTTTGCAGCCTTGATTGGCAACCTTGGTTTAATCCTTCTATCTCAATGGAGTATCACGATGGTTCAACTTCGGCAGATCGCTTTCTACGGAAAGGGCGGGATTGGAAAATCGACCACGTCGCAAAACACGCTCGCGGCGCTCAGCGACCTCGGGCAAAGGATCCTCATTGTCGGCTGCGATCCGAAGGCAGACTCGACACGGCTGATACTGCACGCGAAGGCGCAGGACACAATTCTCTCCCTCGCGGCGGAAGCTGGCTCGGTGGAGGACCTCGAACTCGAGGATGTCATGAAGATTGGCTACAAAGACATACGCTGTGTGGAGTCGGGCGGTCCTGAGCCGGGTGTCGGTTGCGCGGGTCGCGGTGTGATTACATCGATCAACTTCCTGGAGGAGAACGGTGCCTACGACGGAGTGGACTACGTCTCATACGATGTGCTGGGCGACGTGGTGTGCGGGGGCTTTGCAATGCCAATTCGAGAGAACAAGGCACAGGAGATTTATATTGTGATGTCAGGCGAGATGATGGCTATGTACGCTGCGAACAATATCTCAAAAGGGATTCTCAAATATGCTAACAGCGGTGGTGTGCGTTTGGGCGGCCTCATTTGCAATGAGCGCAAGACAGACAAGGAATTCGAGCTTGCGGAATCGCTCGCAGCGATGCTCGGTACACGTCTGATCCACTTCGTGCCGCGCGACAACATCGTGCAGCATGCGGAACTACGCCGTATGACGGTGATCGAGTACGCGCCAGAGAGTGCACAGGCCGCCGAGTATCGCGCGCTTGCAGAGAAGGTGCATAACAACGCTGGCAATGGTGTGATCCCAACGCCGATCACGATGGACCAACTCGAAGATCTCCTGATGGAAAAAGGAATTATGGTGCAGGTCGATGAGTCGAAGGTTGGCAAGACAGCGGCTGAACTGACGGTCTGACGGCTGCAGGGATGACGGTTGCCGTGCGGCGTACGGCAACTGATTTCGCCGATCACATTTCTCCATTTATGGATATGCAATGACCGCAACGGTTGAAGAACGTAAGGCCGCTCACAAGGCTCTCATTGACGAAGTGCTGCGAGCTTACCCGGAAAAGATGGCCAAGCGGCGGGCCAAGCATTTAGGCACTTTTGAGCAGGGTAGGCCGGACTGTGGGGTGAAGTCCAACATTAAGTCGCTGCCTGGTGTTATGACGATTCGCGGCTGCGCATATGCCGGTTCGAAGGGCGTCGTCTGGGGACCGATCAAGGACATGATTCACATCAGTCACGGACCCGTCGGCTGCGGCCAGTATTCGTGGGGTTCGCGCCGCAATTATTATGTCGGAACAACCGGAGTCGATACGTTCGTCACGATGCAGTTCACTTCTGATTTTCAGGAGAAGGACATCGTGTTCGGTGGCGACAAGAAACTCGACAAAATCGTCGATGAGATTCAGGAGCTGTTTCCGCTCAACAGAGGCATATCAGTTCAAACGGAATGCCCGATCGGTCTGATCGGCGATGACATCGAGGCAGTCTCGAAGAAGAAGAGCACGCAGTACGGCGGGCACACAATCGTACCCGTACGCTGCGAGGGATTTCGCGGCGTATCACAGTCGCTTGGGCATCATCTCGCGAACGATGCGATTCGCGATTGCGTGCTCGACCGTGCCGACCCGAATAAACATTCCGCGCTCAAATCAACTCTGTACGACGTTGCGATCATCGGTGACTACAATATCGGCGGCGACGCATGGTCAAGCCGCATTCTCCTTGAGGAGATGGGTTTGCGCGTTATTGCGCAGTGGTCGGGCGATGGTACGCTCGCTGAACTGGAGCATACGCCGCGCGCAAAGCTTAACCTGCTCCACTGCTACCGGTCAATGAATTACATCAGCCGACATATGGAAGAGAAGTATGGTATTCCTTGGCTGGAATACAACTTTTTCGGTCCAACAATGATTGAAAGGAGCCTGAGGGAGATCGCGAGCCGATTTGACGACACAATTAAGACCAATGCGGAGAAGGTGATCGCCAAATACCGCCCGCTGATGGATGCGGTAATCGCGAGGTATAAGCCACGCCTCGAGGGTAAGAAAGTGATGCTTTTTGTAGGCGGCCTTCGCCCGCGCCATATCATCGGGGCGTACGAAGACCTCGGCATGGAAGTCGTTGGAACCGGCTACGAGTTTGCCCACAACGATGACTATCAGCGCACTACGCATCACGTTCACGACGGCACGCTAATTTACGACGACGTGACCGGCTACGAATTCGAGCGGTTCGTCGAACGCATGCGGCCGGACCTCGTCGGTTCAGGAATCAAGGAAAAATACGTCTTTCAGAAGATGGGTGTTCCGTTCCGCCAGATGCACAGTTGGGATTATTCAGGCCCGTACCACGGCTACGACGGATTCGCGATCTTTGCGCGCGACATGGACATTGCAATTTCTAGTCCGGTCTGGACTCTTTCCAAGGCGCCGTGGAAAAAGGCAGTGTGAGCTAGGCGGGCCGCTGGCGATACGGTTGTGTCGCCTGATGGCTCTTCAGGAAATCGATTCAGGAGCGAGTCATGCCCCAATCAAGCGACAACATTCTCGATCACGAACTGCTCTTTCGCGAGCCGGAATATCAGGCGCTTTTGCGCAACAAGAAGCAAGATTTTGAGTTCGGTCATCCTGATGAGGCAGTGAGGGAGGTTGCCGAATGGACGAAGACTGAAGACTACAAGCAGAAGAACTTCGCGCGCGACTCGCTAACCATCAATCCCGCGAAGGCCTGCCAGCCTCTGGGGGCGGTATTCGTGGCAAACGGCTTTCATAAAACACTGCCGTTCGTGCACGGCTCTCAGGGCTGCGTGGCCTATTACCGCTCACACTTTTCTCGGCACTTCAAGGAACCGACGTCGTGCGTGAGTTCGTCGATGACAGAAGACGCGGCGGTCTTCGGGGGCCTCAATAATATGATCGACGGTCTGGCGAATGCATACAACCTTTATAAGCCCGAGATGATCGCCGTATCGACGACCTGCATGGCAGAAGTCATCGGTGACGACCTCGATGCATTCATCAAGAACAGTAAGCAGAAGGGGAGCGTTCCGCAAGACTACGATGTGCCGTTCGCTCATACGCCCGCGTTTGTCGGCAGTCACGTGACGGGTTATGACAATGCTCTACTCGGCATTCTCAAACACTTCTGGGACGGGAAGGCCGGTACCGCAACACCACTCATGCGTGTGCAGGACGAGAGTGTAAATTTTATCGGTGGCTTTGACGGTTTCGTGGTGGGCAACATCAAGGAGATTCGTCGTATCTTCGATCTGTTCGGCGTGAGGGTCAACATCATCTGCGATCCTTCCGATACATGGAATACGCCAACGGATGGAGAATTCCGCATGTACGAGGGTGGGACAACGAAGGAAGAAGTTGAACGTGCTCTGAATGCGAAAGCAACGTTCATTTTCCAAGAGTATTGCTGCGAAAAGACGGCGAAGTATATCGTGGAACACGGCCAAGAGGTAATTGTGCTTAATTCCCCAGTCGGCGTTGCTGGCACCGACCATTTCCTCATGGAGATATCCCGTGTCACGGGCCAACCGATTCCACCTGAACTGGAGAGGGAGCGGGGGCAACTCGTTGATGCAATGGCGGACAGTCAGGCTATTCTCCATGGCAAACGCTATGCGCTCTTCGGCGATCCTGACCAGATGCTAGGTTACACGCAATTCTTGCTCGAGTGCGGTGCAGAGCCGGTGCATGTTGTGTCGACAAACGGTAACGACGGCTGGGCCGAGAAGGTCAGGGCGTTGTTAGACGCGTCGCCATACGGGGCCGGATGCAACGCCTATCCGAAGCGCGATCTCTGGCATCTGCGCTCGCTGCTGTTTACCGAACCAGTCGATTTCCTGATCGGCAACACTCACGGGAAGTACCTGGAGCGTGATACGGGGACACCGCTAGTGCGACTCGCGTTTCCTATTTTTGACCGGCATCACTATCACCGCTTTCCGACTTGGGGGTATGAGGGAGCATTGCGCGTTCTATTGGCACTACTTGACGAATTCTTCGAGAAGCTCGATGCTAGTACGATTGATATTGCGAAGACTGATTACAGTTATGACATTGTTCGATGATGGCAGGATGGTTGTTTCCTAGGCTTGGTTTGCCCAGCCCCTCGACGTGGGCGATCGTGCGCGGCCGCTCAGCAGGGCGCGGTCCGCACGACTTTTTGACTAGTCGTCCACAGCACCCAGGTATGGCCGCGCTCCGTAGTCCGATTCGCAACCTTGCTCTAAAAGCGCTTGCTGGAAGTTGCAAATCTCGCTGAATTAACTTGATTCAATGAGAGAGGGCAGCGGAAGCAAGTCCTGCTGGTGTAAAGCGGGAATCGCACGCTAGTCTTCTCCGAGGAACACGCAAATGGACGCGTCTAACACAACCCTCCGTGGACGAATACGGCGCTAGGTCCGTTGAACCAGATGAATTGCACCGGATTCGCCGCGATGGATCGAAGTACTTCCATTTCAATGGGAGTGCCTGCTTATCGTATTGACGTATGTACCGCATGAGCTTTTTGTCGAGATCCCTGGTGCTGGTGAATACGCCACGCGCAATGACGTCGCGCTGGATGCGGGCAAACCAGTTCTCGATCTGATTCAGCCATGACGAATACGTGGGCGTGTAATGTATCGAGACCTTCGGATGGTCGACCAGAAATATTTGAACAGCGTCGGTTTTATGGGTGCTCACGTTGTCACATAACGCGTGAATCTCCTTTCCGCGTGGCTGCGCCGATACTACCTCGGTGAGGAACGCGACAAACTGGGCGCTGGTATGGCGTGGCGCGGTTTTGCCCAGCACTTCGCCGGTGGCGACATTCAATGCGGCGAACAGGCTCAGGGTGCCGTTGCGTTTGTATTCGAAGCCATGACTCTCAGCGCGCCCGGGCGAGAGCGGCAACATCCGGTCCTTGCGATCCAGCGCCTGGATGGCTGTCTTCTCGTCCACGCAGAACACCGCCGCATGCAACGGCGGATTGAGGTACAGCCCGATCACATCGGCGGCCTTGGTCTCAAAGTCAGGATCGTTGGACACCATGTGCGTATCGAGACGATGTGGCCGAATGTCGTGCTTGCGTCAGTTACGTTGCACGGTCATGAAGGCCATGCCCAGCTGTGCCGCCAGTTTGCGGCTGCTCCAGTGCGTCGAGCCGTCGGCCGGCTTGCGTCGCAGCGCGTAGTCGAGCACTCTCGCTTCAAGGCCCGCGAGGTCAGATCGCGGCACACGGCCTGGATGTCTGCCGTACAGGCCAGCAAGGCGCTCACCGAAACGCGATTGCCACGTTGTGATGAAACGCGAATCGCATCGCAATTCGGCCATGATCGCCGCCCGCGAGGCTCCTTCGTCGAGCAGCAGGATCAACCGCGCACGCCTCACCTCGCCAACGGTCATTGTGCGGCTGCGCTGAATCGACATCAGTTCTTCGCGCTCGGTTTCACTCAGATTCATTTTGCACATGCACTATTAGACCAGTGCAATTTCATTGGTTCACTGGACTAGGTGGCCGCCTAGCAGGTTGCGGAAATACGCCCCCGGCGGAAGCTGCCTTCCTCGATTTACGCGCCCACCGTCTCCAAATCTTTCGCATTGTGCAATTTCAACGCGAATCAACCTTGTTTTAAGCGCTGTGGGG
>NZ_JBFRCF010000034.1:0-57292 GCF_040965655.1 Paraburkholderia sp. EG286B
CGTCGCGGAGAGAATTCTCGGCCACCACCGGTCACTCCGTAAGCGCGCCATCCTGATCAGAAAAGGCCGCCCTGCCGCGTGTCCCGCGCCGGGGGCAGCGACGCCCGGGCGCGCCGGGCCGCCGCACATTCGCGACCAGTTCCGCCCTCGCCGCTCAGGAAGCCCGTCTCGCTGCCCAGCGTCAGGCCATCGGATCGATACGATCCCGACACGTCAGGAGGTACACCACTCCCGCAGTTACCTCACTTGCTGAAGACGGGGTTTTGCACCGGCTGCCTATGTTGGGAGGTTGGGCGCCGCAAGACCGTTAGTCGCATTTATTGGCTGGACGACCATCGCGGTTGGCAGCAGACGGGATTTGACAGTTGGGCCGGGTAATGTCGAAAAAATGGACCCGGTGATCGGCGCCCCGCGGCCGTCAACCGTCGCGCACGCCCGGTGCGATATGGACAGGGATCGGCATGCTACCACGCACCCCGCCGCCCCGCTTAGCCAGGCGTCAGGTCCCTGGAAGCTGCGGCATCAATCAGAAGGCAGCGCGGGTAGCTGTTGTTGGCGGCCCCGCTAACGGAAACTGCAATCGCTCCCGCTTCCCGATTACAAAGGAGTACGCTTCACGAGCGGGAGTCTGTAGTCGGCTGCGCTGCAACGGAGAGACTGGCATTGCAGGGGCTACGTCAGCTCTGTCATTACGATACATCGACGACACCAGCGCATTCAGGCCCGTGTGCCCTTGCGGCGACGCACCCACTCAGCGAAGGCTTCATCCTCGATGCGGTACTCACCGATGGCGAGTCTCGTAACGATGTTGTGAGACTGGAGCCGGCGTAGGGCATGAGCAGCCGTGTTCTTCGTGGCCCGCTTTCCGGTTAGCCCTGTGAGCCGCGCCAGACCCGCGGCACCGTGGATATCCCCTTCCCCACGCGCAAGCATGGTAACGACCGCCTGGTCTGCGGGATTCAACTCGGTCCACTGCCTGAGAAAGTGTTCATCCGAAAATACCGACGTCCTCGTATGTGCGAGCGCCGCCTCGTCGCCCTGGAGCTGGTAGAGCATGTACCGCTCGACGAACCGCTTGAAGAACTCGGGCGTTCGATGCAGTTCCTCGAACGCGTGCATTCCCTGCTCCAATGTCAGCCTGTGACGAGCCATGCTGTTCAGCAGCTTCACCGTGAAAGCGACGAATTCCTCACCAAGCAATGGAAATGGCTCCAGCGCCGCCCAGTTGTAGAACGGCTCGGAGGCCCGGGCAAACATCTCACGCAGCGTCGTCTCCGAACTCCCTGCAAAGATCACCTTGATGCGATCCTTGCGAACGTCGAGTGCCGCGCGCAATGCATGCGCGAAGTCGCTGTGGTCCGCAAGGGCGAGAACCTGCGCCTCGTCTATGACGAGGAGCAGCGGCCGTTTCTGTTTGTCGAGTTGGCGGAGCACCTCGCGAAGTGCCACCGCACTGTCGCCTGCCGCGCCGAGCTCGGCCTCGAGGGAACCCTCCGCTCCCGCAATCCTGGCGGTCGCCTTCAGCTTCCTCACCGGACTACCGAGTTTTGCGAGCACCGCCCTCACACCCTGGGGTTCGAGTGCTTCCGCAAGCGCGCTGACCAGGGCTTCATCTGGCGCAGAACGTTTGTCCCAAAGGTTCGTATACGCCACGAGGCAGTTTCTCCCGGCCGCGGCTGGCAGCAGGTCCCGGCGGAGAAATTCGGTCTTTCCCATGCGCCGGCGCGCAAATAGCCCGCGAGCAGACGAAAGCTTCAGGTCAAACGCCTGGAGATAGGCAGCAGCGAGGTCTGGCCGGGGAAAATGCCAGGGGTCCGGCTGCAAGGTTTCAAGTGGTATCATTGATTATGATTGGTATCAAATATCATGATACCGGATGATACTGCAGCGGGATGCCCAGCGCAAACGAGAAGTGCCCGGTAACGACGACGATTCCCTGCCTGCCGGCGCCCCCTGCGTTCGTTGTGCTATCAGGCGGGCCTGCACCTTCGCCAGGATCGACTGGCAGCAGTGGGCGGCACGCGGCCAACATGTGTGCTGCACAAGCTCGCGGAAGAAGATCACTCTCCGGCGCGACTGCAAACGCCCCGGACGCAACATTCGCCATGTCGACGCGAGCACCCATTCGTTATCAACAGCCGTATGTGTACTTGCGCAGTTGTAAACTGGATATGAGCGTGGCTCAGCCTGATACGCTACCTCGCCTCAACCCGGGGCTGAGGCTTCGGTCGTGTTCGCGTCAGTCGTGACTTCCGCGCCAGGCCGCTGCGGTCAATCGTTCCACCGCCGCGTAATATCGCGCCTGCGAAGCAGCCGCGCCGTCGTCCTGATTCGCCTTCAAAATGTCAAACAGATGCTCTGCGACAACCGAGCCGATCGCGTGGATTGCGTCGTGTCGTGTAAGCCCCTCTTTCCTGAGGCGATGCATCGCCCGGACCACGGGGTCGAGCCTCAATGCAAGCTGGTTTTCGACGATCACGTGTAGCGTGGCATGCAACCTGGCGTTGGGAAGCTTGATCCGGGCTGCGCGATGCCAGGTTTCGACGAGAGCAATTCTCTCCTGCTCATCAAGATTGAGCCATGATTCAGGCTCAGACTCGCGCTCGGGGTTGTACGCTTCCATCATTCTGCTCATTGAAAACAATGCGGTCTGCGATCGCGTCGTGTTTCTCCGTACTGGTCTACGGCAGCAGCCCGGCGATCCGCTGGCGAGTACGCGGGTGCACAGGCGGTGGAGAAGTCGTCAGTCAGATGCATTGCGACATCCTGGCGCCACATGACGCGCGAGCACGGCCGCGACGAACGTATTCCCGGGGCTCGACGCAAACTGGTCCCGCAGACGTCCGTTCAGCTCGTCCCGTTTCATGCCGGTGGCGAGCGCCGCGGTCCATTTGTAAGAGGTCGTACGTGCCATGATGTCATGGGGGCGCCATATCAGCGCGTATTCATGTAGGCAGCATAGAGGCCCGCATGCAGGCCACGTAACGCCGCGCGACGCTCGACAAGATCATGCTGACGACCCTGGCGCTCAAGGCTCAGAATTTGCCGCAGCAATGACGTTGCCCGCTCCGCGTCGACGTGCCGCGAGAGCCGCGCTTCGCGCAGCCGGTCCGCGAGCCCTGGCTTGACTGTAAGCAGCCAGGCGGGAAACCAGGCGAAATCAGCCGCGTCACCGGTCCCGGCGAATTCCGCATCAAACTGCCGCCGCAACGCATCGAGCACGCGATCGCCAAGCCGACCCATCATCGCCACGAACCGCGCTGGCGCGAGCCACGCCAGTTCCGTCAACAGCGGCCAGGCGACGTCGAGCCCTTCTAACCGGTAACGCGCCTCGGCCGCCCACTCGAGTGGAGCGGGGATGCGCCACCAGGACGGAATCTGTTCAGCCGCCTGTCGTGCCTTGTCCCAGTCGCCGGCGCACAGCCATAACGGCGCGGCGCAGTCATCTGTAGCGCCCGCGTGAAAGGGAAGTCTTGCAGCCCGTTCGGCCAGCGCACGCCAGCAGGGGGCGAGCCACGCCTGCACACAAGTCAGGGGCAGGACGCGCTGCGCAGCCGCCGCAATGGTTTCACTGAGTTCGCGCCGGGCAACAGCCAGTTCGGCATGGTCCGCAAACGGCCAGCGGCAATCGGCCTCCAGCGCCAGCACCAGCACCAGTGTGCCAGACGCCAGGAGTGTGCCGTCGCCCGGGTATTGCGCCCCAAGACGCGTCCACGCGGCCCGCGCCGCACCCGCGTCCCGGCGCAGCAGCGCGTCTACCACATCATTGCGCAACATCACGTCGCGGCTGTCGGCGAAAATGTCGAGCTGTTCCACGGCGAGTTCACCCCCAAAGAGCTGACTGGACAATGGATCGAGGCTAGCCCATTTCACCACATCGCGAAAGATGGCCCTCCTCGTCGACCGACTCGATGATCGCGCACTGGCGTAGGAAGGTCGGCTAGCTGCGGCGCAGCAAATGCGCCGCTGATTCCCGCCCCCATGCCCATGAGTTCTGTTGCCTGCCGATTGAATCTCCGAAGTCGCGAAAACTTGTCGAAAGGGCAAGGAATTCTACTTTCCAGGCGTGGATGCCACATTGACGCTTCCCGATGCAGACGTGTAGCCGGAGGGCAGGGCCCGCATGGATCGCCCGTTTCAAACCATGCGCTCGCGGGAACGCGGCTGAACTGACATCTGCCAGTACCTGCTAAACCGCGACGCCTGCTGCGCGGATGACGCTTCGCGCCGGCCCTCGCTCGTATCCCGCAATCCATATCATTTGTCGCCCGGAGCTTTGAGGGCCGCAAGCCTGCAGACGGAAATGATCCGTGACCTGGTGTCTTACAGGGACCACGATGACGCCAAGGGTCGTTCAGGTTGGCCCTGTCTGCGGCACCCCGGCGAGATGCAGGATCTTTGCAGCGACCCTGCGGAAAAACGCGTCGTCCCGCTCCTTCTGGGCAGCGTCGTCGGTAACGTGATGCTCGATCAGGATGCCGCGTCGCTTCATGATTTCCTGCGTACGAGACTTGCGTTCAAGGTAGTTAGGATCGTCGGCGCCCATCGTCTCAATGACGACACGGTGGAGCCGTGCCGTGACGCCGACGGCAGCCACCGATCGGAACGTCAGTTCGAAGTCGGGCCGGCACCACAGGCTCGGCGTGTCGGTCTGCCTCACCTCCCGGTCAAACAGCGGTTTCCACAGCGTCACCTCAACGCCGTGCTTTTTGACCCATGCCATAACATCGAACAGCAATTTCAGCGTAACGCGCTCGTACCGGCTGTCCAGCGGCACGGGGCGCGCAATCGAATACGCATGCTGTGCGAACGCTTCCCGGAAGCGTGCGTTGCCGTCGCGATCGCGGTCGACGACGCTGAGCACCCAATAAGGGGGCTCCGTCAGTCGCTGATCGCGGCCACCTGCACGGATGCCCTTTTCGGGGCGCACGACACACTCGCCCATGCTTGTTTTCTTGATTGCAACGCCTGCACGAATCTCGTCGGCGACGAACAGCAGGAGCGCGCTGCGTGCCTTCCGCTCCGGCCACACCAACGCGTCGATCTCCGTCATCTTATTGTTGAGAGGAGTCCATGGCTTGAAATAGAGTATCTGCGATAGCGACAGCTGCGGGCTCAGCGCCTGATCTGCTGCATATGCCTCGAGCCGGTCCCACGATCTGGATTTGTCATTCAACGCGTCGACGAGCAGCCGTGCGAAGTCAGCGTCCTCAAGAAGCGTATGCAGGATGCGTCCGAGCCGCGGCAGGCGGCGGCCCCGCTCGCCCACGCCGCCCCCTGATCCCGTCGAACCGCCCGGCCGTGCCGCACCTTCATGGAGATCGTCCAGATAGTCAAGCGCGTCGGCCACCGGTCTGAGCGGATTGTGCTGGCCTAGCCGCGCGCAATCATCGCCCGGCCCAACGTTTTCCGGCTCCGGCGTCTGACGGAACGACGCGAACGCGCAGTAATGCTCGCCGTACTGATGCATGCGCACGAAATGACGCGGGCCATCGTCACGGATCCGGGCGGTGAGCCGCGGCCGGCCACCGGGTGCTCTGACGCAGTCGCACTCGAGCCACAGACGCACATGTCGTCCGTCGTGCATCTCTTCGAGCACGGCTTCCACGAGTCTGGCGTCCTCAGGCCGCACTTGCTGTCCGTCGCCGCAGAACCGCCGCACAGCTGCAGCTTCTTCAGCACTCAGATGTCGCCTCACCGTCCCGGGGTGATCCCGCTCGACAAGTTCCATGTTGCGCTCAGTGTAAAGGTCGGACGAGCATCGCGAGGCTGTGCACGCTCTGGAGTGACACCTCGTAGTCACGCAACCAGCCATTCATCTGGCCGGCGAACGGTGGGGTGGATACAGCTGCGCGTGTGTCTGATACAAGCGGTGTGGGTGGCTGGGACGCGAACGATAGCCGTTCAAGGCGGACGATGCGTGATGAATGACTGCTCATGCGCACAAGACCTTCTTCGGCAAGAGTGCAAAGCATGTCGTTGATCTGCACCATCGACGTATCGAATCGCCTGGCCAGCTCGCCCGCCAGGTACTCGCGGCTCGACTCCATGATCTCAAGCATTTTTGCAGATGTGAGTTTCATCGGATTCCCCAGGAACAATGCTGAGAATGTACTGCCATTGCCAGGGTCCCGTCGCCGCCTGCGCATGAAAAAACCCGAGGTGCATAGCTGCGAGCAAGCCAGTTTCGCGCTCACGGGCATCGCGCGCACCGACGCCTTTGCGGAGATGCGCATGCAATTCCTTCGGTGCAAAACTGCTGCTGCATCCAGACGCACGTACCGCCGGTCTGTCTGCAAAGCGACACGGGCACGCTCGTCGGCGGCGGCCGCCGGGTTCTCCAAGGGGTATCCCCTTGGAGCACGGTATATGTAGACGGAAATGCGTCAGCATTTCCGTCTACATATACGTCGTGCCTCGACCTCCAGCCGAGCGCCGATCGATAGATCATCCATGGATCGTGATGAATCGACTCTCAATCATTTCTGGATAGCCTGCGGATCATGAAAGATCGCATACCTAACAGATAGGATGCAGCTTTCGATCATTCGCGGCATACTGTGCCCGTCCCCCTGACGTGAGCGCTCAAAATGGACGCCCTGATTGCCGTACAACGCGCGCAACGCCTCGACGCCCTCGCGGCTTCGTCCGATGGCCGGTCCAAGACCGCCCAGCTTCGCGACGTGTTCGAGAGCGTCGAACGTGCCATTCGCTCGGGCGTCCGGTACGCCGCGATCATCCAGGAACTCGCCGCAACCGGACTCGTCTTCACCTATCAGACCTTCGCTCTGACACTCAAAAGAATCCGGCGCGAACGGGGCATCGTGTCCAGCCTCACGCGCGCGTCACAGGCGGAAACTGGCCCGGCAGTCAGCCGTGCTCCCGCAGATGTGCCAGGGCAGGCGGCCAACCCGGTAGCAGCCGAACGCGGTGTGCCCGACAGTGAAACTGGCGCGGCCCCGGCTGAGGCGACTGCGCGCCTCGCCGTGCGTGAGCGTCGCCCGATTGCGCCTGTCGGTGCAAAGCTACCCGACGACTGGCTCACCGCAAAACTGACGCCTGAACAGAAACTCCTCTTGACGCCTGAACATCGAAACGCACGCGCAAACGCCAAGGTCAAACAGTACTGGCCCAACCCGTTCGACCCGGTGCCGCCTGAAAAAGACAAACCGGCATGAGCGCCGGTAACTGGTGTCCAACTGATCACCGCTGGAGTGGACGTTACTGTGATCAGGAACTGGTTTGGACACGTCAGCCTCGAAACGACGAACCAGTGTGCGCGCGCGAACGTTGAGATCAAGCGACGCGCGCTTGAGCGGTTCGACCATTCAGCCTGCGCTAGCGATCCGCCACAATGGCGACGCGATCCAGACTTGCTCACGTGGCTTTCTGTGCTGTGATGTGGCCGTAATGCGAAGGAGGCGTCCGCAGTCGCGGTCGTGAAGTGTCTATCAGACACACATTCATCACACTAAGGTATCCTTAGCATTAGTGCGGACAGGACCTCGATGCCGGTCGGCGCTTTCTTGTGCACGTTCAGCGGTCAGAGGGCGAGGCGGGAATACGTCACGTAATCAATGTGCCCGTTCGCGCCGTCATTCACTTCGCAGGGTGTTTCGGTCAGGTCAGTCCGAATCTCTTTAGCCACGGTTATCTCCGGTTAGGCCATCGCAACATGCGAGGCACACAACCATCATAAGGACAAAATATCCCAAGTAAAGAAGATTATCTGAAACGACTTTTGAAATTTACTATTAAAGATATTGCGGGATTTGTAAATGATATGAAGATACTTCAATAATAGGACAAAATATCGCTATACTGGTTGTGTGCCTCGCATGTTGCGATGGCCTAACCGGAGATAACCGTGATTGACAATGAAACCCGCATTACTTCCACTGTCGTTCCCGACGAATTGCGCCTGAACGCCCTGCCGCGCCACCTCGGTCGCCACTACCTGGCCGGTGAGGCCCTGGTGTACGACTGGGCCGCCCGCCTGTGCAGCAGTTATGAGGGCGGCTTCTGGCATTTCTTCTCGCTCTCCAATGACGGTTTTTACATGGCTCCGGCCGGCATGGGCCGCGTGCATGTGCGCTGGCATATGAACGGCTACAGCGACATGATGGGCGCGGATGCCTTCGGCATTACCGTCACCCTCTTCGCCCTCTGTCACCTCTCGGAAAAGCCCCTTGATGACACGCTCATCGAGCGTTACCACCAGTTGCGTGAGTTCGCCACGCAGCACGTGGAAGCGGCCAACATCCTGCGCGCCATCGACTAACAGACCGGCCCCGGCCCCGGGCCGGGTTGGCTCCTTCATTGGGGAATCAAATGAACAAGCTTGCAACTCGTTTTAGTGGGAATGCCGTCGCGCTGCGCTCGGATCGTCCGTTGACGAATGACCAGATTGCAGAGGTTGCGCCTTCAATCCTTGCCCAGTCCGCGCACGAAAGCCGCTCGGCGCGCTACAGCTACATTCCGACAGTCGATGTACTCAACGCCCTGCGCAAGGAAGGGTTTCAGCCTTTCATGGTCTGCCAGACCCGTGTGCGCAATGAGGACATGCGCGATTTCACCAAGCACATGATCCGCATGAGGCAGCACGCCGACCAGAACACGGGCAGCGAAGCCAATGAGGTCATTCTCGTCAACTCGCACGCGGGCCAGTGCGCGTACCAGATGCTAGCTGGAATGATTCGCTGGGCCTGCCAGAACGGCATCGTATGCGGCAACGTGACGAACGATATCCGCATCCCTCACAAGGGTGATGTGATTGGCGAGGTCATCGAAGGCGCATTCAAGGTGGTGAAAAGCTTTGATGAGACGGCAGAGCAACGCGAAGGGATGGCGGCAACGGTGCTCGATGAGGGCGAACAGGTCGCCTTCGCCCGCGCAGCGCTCGCGTTGCGCTACGACGAGGGCGCGCCTGTGCCAGTGACGGAACGGCAGATTCTCGCGCCGCGTCGCGTCGAGGATCAGGGCTCCGATATCTGGACCACCTTCAACCGTGTGCAGGAAAACATGATTCGCGGTGGGCTGCACGGTCGGAACGCGAAGGGCAAGGCGACCACGACCCGAGCCGTCGCGGGCATCGATCAAAACATCCGTCTGAATCGTGCCTTGTGGGTGCTGGCTGACGAACTGCGCCGCCTGCGCGGCTAACCGGATCGCCCCGGCTTTGCGGTCGGGGCGCACCCAGAAAGGGGATCTCACATGGACCTGCTCAACACCCGTCCTACGTGGCTGTCCGCCCTGCTGCCGCTCCTGGCTGTCTGGCAGTACGGAGACCGTGGCATCGTTCGCGGCGAACTGTACCGCATGGCTCTGTCTGCTGATGCGGCGGCTCTATCCGCTGACGCACTCCGGCGCATTGCCAGCATGCTCGACCACGAAGGCAATCCAATCGAGACGCACCGCGACGAGTTGCGCGACATTGCTCGCGCGGCCCTGTCGAACTTCGAGCGAGTGCCGCCCTGCGCGCCTGTTGCGATGCTCATGGAACACGGCGGCAATCTGCATTAACTTTCGTAATTCTTAGTAATTTTCAATACCCGCGTAGAGGTTGCGCGGGCGAATGAGCTTGTGATGCCTAATATATTGACCATTGCTGAAATCGAGTAGGCGATTAACTACTGGTGCGCCCAGGAATCGCCCGGCACGGACGGGGCGCTGTGTGCGAAAGCGCGCCCCTCGCTGACGTCTACGGCCTGATGATCTATAAGCGCGCCACGTCTGTAGCAGTGTCGCGGCTCACGCCCGAACAGGTCGAATCCGTCCGCACGGCGCTTGGAACCCGGCACCCGCCGCCGCGTTAGCCTCGCCTCCGTCGCGCGAACATTACCGCCGCTCGCTGCCGCCCCTCCCTCCTTGCAAGCCAGGAGGTTGGATAATCACGGGTGAGTCGCGCGCGCCGCGCGCCCGGATCGAGGCGCACGGGGTCCCCCATGGCCGCATCGTCGGACATGGGGAGCGCGCCGGCGCGCCGCGTTAGCGGCGGGACGATCCGGCTGGGCCCAGGCAAACCACCGGTCGGGGTCGTCAAGCGTCCGCAAGGCGGGCGCGTGTTTCCCCCGCGGCGAAGCCGTGGGGGGTGGATTGGTGTCTGGCAAAACGGCAGTATCGACTGTCCCCTTTCGCCGCGCACATAAAATGGATTCAGAAAAAACGAAATTGGGAATGTGAAAAATGAACGTCGACTATCACGTAGAAATCCGTGCAGAGTGTCTGCGCCCGGCAGATGAAGGCTGGGAGCAGCCTCGAGGTGCGGAAGTCCAGGAGCTGGTGCGACGTATCGGCCTGTCCGGTCGGGCGCTTGCCCGGGTACTTGGGTTGAGCAAGCATGGCGGCCGGCAGGTACGGCGCTGGATAAGCGGAGAAACGCCTATCCCCTATATCGCATGGGCAATACTCTGCGATATGGCCGGCTTTGGCACTATCTGGCGTGGTAAAAGCCTCGATGCAGCATCAAGTGGTACGGCTGAGGCAGACGAAGCAGAGGACAGTGAGGAATGACTGGGAACACGTGCCTTTCCTGGCGCGCTCGTTGCAATAGCAAGGAACAGCAAAAGAGGACCAGGTGCTCCATCATCGGCTCCCTGTATAAATATACACATGTAAATATATACAGCCATTACCTCGAACGCAAGTCTCCCGGAAACAACTTACGGCCACGCGATGTCATGTCCGTGACCGCCGGGCGGCTGCGTGGACGGGCAGGATGCGGGCCGGGCAACCGGAAAGGCGGGTTGGCAGGGCGATCAAGCAGCCGGCCGACGTAAAATGCGGGCGGGCTGTTTGCCGGTTGCCGGCAGCAGGTCATGGAGCCAGCGGGAAATTACTGAATGGAGTGTTGTGAGACGAACAGCCGAAAATAAACTGAAGGTCGTGGCCGTGCGGCTCGAACCGGCCATCGAGCACCGCCTGCGCTTGCTGGCTGCGATGACACGTCGCAAACAGTCGGTGTTCCTCCAACTGATCATTGAGCGGGGTCTCGGCGCGATTGAGGATGCGTATCTGCCGCCTGAACTCGTGGCGCGCATCCGGGCAGGTGAACTGCCACCGGTGCCTGGCGAGCCCAAAGCCGACAACGGGCTGGACCTGTTCGGTGATGCCATGTCGCCACCTGTGCGCCGCCGGCGGCGCAATGCGGGCAGGACGAAAACGCGCAATGAACCGTTGCCCGATGATCCCGCGGATCAAACGGATCTAATATCAAGGTAGAGTTTTCCGACCGGAGTCCCGCTCATCAGAAGGCACTCTGACTTGATTTCGTTGATAGGGGCACGCCGGTCGCCGCCGACGCCAATGGCGTCCGCCTCATCTACGTGGTGGGCAGTTCGGACGCAGGCGAATGGGTCTTCGAGCAGGTGAAGCTGCACGACTTCGAGCGGATGGTGGCGAGGCGGCTTGACTTCCCCGACTGTCGGGGGCGCACACGCTACTGGCTCAAGGTCAAGTGCGAGGGCTACAGCCGCCCTGCCGCGCTGGGTTTGGGGCTGGTCGGCGACGCTAGATGACCAGCCCATTAGTTGCACATCGCCCGAAAAGTAAATTATCTACAGAATACGTAGCAAACGCTACAGAGCGGCTTGATTGGCCTTGCCACCAGCCCAGAACTGGCGATCGGACAGTCTTGAGCGGAATATTCGTCCCCTCGGCGTGAAACATTTTCACTACACCGCCCCTATCTCCTTGAGTAGATAGGATTTATTTCCTTTCCTCTTCTATCCCCCGTTGTTTCACGCCGCGCTCTCGGCGTTTCACAACCTCATGCCATTTCGAGGAAACCGCCGGAGAGCATTCCATTTCGGGGGCTTACATAAAGCGACCGACGGAAAGTTTACTTGTCAGGGACAGGGTAAACGTATACAGTCCAACCCAAAATCCGCCGGTCAACGCAAAATAGCGCGACGATCGGCGAATCAGAACATCACCTACTCTAGGACGGCTACATGGCGACGAGTGGAAAGCCCATCGTTTCAATTGCACCGACCGTAAATCACACGCCTACCTCGTTCGCGCTCGATGACATCGAGATCATCTCCGACCACGCGAACGAAACGCTTCTGACCGTGCGTGAGCAGATGCTCATGCCGCACCCCAAGAAGCACGCCCCAGTATTTACCACACCGCAGCTGGCCGCGCTGTGCCGGATCGAGCGCAAGAAGGTGAACTACTACTGGGAGCGGGAGGAGCTCGCCCTCCCGCAAGGCACCAGCATGCCACGTTCGCGCGAATTCACGCTCGCCGAAGCCCGCGAATGGGTCAAGAAGGTTGGCCCGTACGTCCCCCGCCCGGCCGGCGTCAAAGGCAAGAAGATCGCGGTCGGCAACTTCAAAGGCGGGGTCACGAAGACCACAAGCGCGATGACGCTCGCGCAAGGCCTTTCGCTTTTCGGGCGCCGTGTCCTTCTGGTCGACCTTGACCCGCAGGCGTCGCTCAGCGCGCTCAACGGCGTCATAGCAGACAGTGAAGTCACGGAAGACCAAACCATCCTGCCGTTGATCTACGGCGAGAAGGAAGACCTCAAGTACGCGATCCAGCCGACGTACTGGGACGGCATCGACTTGATTCCGGCCAGCGCCGCCCTCTTCTCTGCGGAATTCTATCTGCCGTTCAAGCAGTCGCAGAACTCGGGCTTCCGCTTCTGGGACGTGCTCAACGCCGGCCTGGAACCGCTGCTGGACAAGTACGACGCGATCATCATCGACACGCCCCCCGCCCTCTCCTATGTGACGATCAATGCGTTCATGGCGGCTGACGGCTTGATTGTGCCGATTCCCCCGAACGCTCTGGACTATGCCTCCTCGACCCAGTTCTGGTCGCTCTTCACCGACCTCGGCAAGAGCATGAAGAACGTCGTGCCGGATCTCCAGAAGCGCTTCGACTTCATCCACGTCCTGCTGACGAAGGTGGACGGCAGCCAGATCGCCACCAACAAGGTGCGCGAATGGATCACGCGCTCCTACGACAGTCTCGTCCTCCCCATCGAGATTCCGGCCACGACTGTCACGACCACGGCGTCGATGGAGTTCGGGACGGTGTACGACATCTCAAAGTACGAGGGCAGCAACAAAACGTACCAGCGTGCCCGTGAAGCGTACGACCGGTTCGCGGAAATGATTGACCAGCAGTTGATGGCGCTTTGGGTTGCCGAAGCGCAGGCCCTTGAGGAGGCTGCATGAGCCTGAGCGCAAAACTCGCCGCAAAACAGGCGGCGATTGCGGCGGCCGCAGATGGCAAAGCTGCGACGCCCCGCCCTAACCAAGAAGGTGCGAAGACGGCGCCCGGCAGACTGCTGGAGGCAATGCCTCTGCTGGCCCAGAAGGATCAGCAGATGAAGAAGCTGGAGGAGGAGCTGGAGGAGTTGCGCAGACAGCTCCAAGCGGCTTCCAATGCTGGCGCAGACATCGACCTCGATCAGCTGGTCGAAGTACCCGGCCGCCGCCGGAAGATGTCGAAAGAGAAGTACGTTGAGCTGCGCGAGAACTTGCGGCACAACAAGCTGATTCACCCTGTGGTCGTACGTCGTCGTGCCGACGGGAAGTACGAGATCGTGTCCGGTCACCACCGTGTCGACGCATATCGCGAAATCGGTCGTCTCGAGATCCGCTGCGTGGTCATCGAAGGCAACGACGATGAGATCACGGACGGCGCGTTCAACGCCAACCTGATGCAATCGGGTCTGAGCGACTACGAGAAGTATCTGGGCTTCAAGATTCGCCTCGAGCGGACCCCCGACCTGACTCAGGACGATCTCGCTGAGCGCTATGGCGTGACTCAAGGGCTGGTGTCGAACATCTTCAAGTTCGACAAGCTCCCCTTCGACGCACTTTCGGTCATTGAAGAGAAGCCGGAAATCATCGGCGCTACGGCTGCAGCAGCCCTTGCGAACATCGCGAATCAAGGTGCCGCTGACCGCGTCATCGAAGCGATCAAACGCCTGGCCGCTGGCGAAATTGATCAGGGACAAGCGGTAAGGCTGGCGAAGCAGGATCCGAACAGGGCAGCCAAACCAACTGTAGCCCCTACCTCGGTGAAGATCAAACGGGGCAAGGCGACGTACTGTGACCTCCGCCGTGCCAAGAATGTGGTGCGCTTGCAGTTCAAGACGGACGAGGAAGCAGAGCGGATTCAGGCTGCGCTGGAAAAGCTGCTCGAGAGTGAATCCAAGGCAGAGACGGCCGAAGCACAGGCAAGCTAAAAATAAATCCCTTTTGAATCAGTAACATAAGGGACTAATAGTTGACAGGCGCGCCGGGAATATCAGCGCGCCGAACGAAAATCTAGTGGGACATCGTTCAAAAGCAATCACTTAGGAAAAAACCATGTGATCTGATGCCTGAAAGACAAAGGCCCCCAGCTGGAAACTGAGGGCCTTTGCGTAAGTGGGCTTGGCTGGAAACCTTCGCTCACTACACTCCCAGCTGGAAACTGGAAGCGGGTACTTCGACAGACCCGAGTGTAGCGCAGCTAGGAAGACAGTCAAGTGAAACCAATCCATTTTTCTGAAATGGACGCTCGACATGTCTATCGCGCAACGCTTCGTTGCTGGCGAGGGTGAATCGCATCCTGAAGATTCCGCAGCCCTCGCCGCCTTCCGCTGTGACTCCGTGAACCTGCCGTGGGTGATCTTCCGTGCTGCCTTTCGAGCGAGCCAGGTCGAGGAACTCCCCCAACGGGCACGCTCGGTTTTCGCCGCCCTGGCCCGTACCGTTGACGCGTCGCGCCCGTACGCCTCAATCTATGCCGGCCGCGCGCTTCTGACGGACCGCGCGCTTCAATCGAAACGAACGCTGTATCGCGCCCTCGCCGACCTTGAGCACGCTGGTCTCATTCGGCGCCCCGGTCAGTTGCGTATCGTCACAGAGGGCTACGAGGGTCGCTTCGGTCGCGCCTACCTGCATCTGACGGAGACTGCAGCGGCCCTACTCGGACTGGTCGATGCACCCGTGGCGACGCCTGAAACGTCTGAGCGCCCTGCTGTCGATGCTCAAACGCCCGCGGATCAAAGCTTTGACGAGCCGAGTGCCACGGTGGCACACGGCGCATATATAAGGGATCTTAGCCCTATGGTTTTTCAAAAGAGACAACCGGGGCATGTGCCTGCGGATCTTCAGCGGCTGCTGCCCTTGGGTTTTTCAAAATTTCTGGTTTTTGGCCTGATGCGCCAAGCCCGCGAAGCAGGCAAGCGCCTGTCCGACGTCGTGGAAGCGACGTGGAAGCACCTGAAGGAGGCTGACCGCCCGATCTGCTACCTGCGCGCCCTGCTTCGCAGCCCGGTTGATTTTGGCCACCAGATCCGCAGCCGTGATGCCGATCGCGCCGCAAAGGCCGACGCTGCGGCTGAGCGTGCCGCAGCTACCGAGCTTGTTCGTGAACATGCAGGCTCGACGTTCGTCGATGCCGCCGGCACGCACCGCCTCGTGCTCGATACAGACGGCACATCCGCGACCGTCTATCACGTCGATGAAGGTGTTCCGCGTGTTGAGGCCGGCGACTGGCAGATGCGCTTTGCTCGCGCGCTACGCTGCGGTCGGATCCGCGTCGCCACCGATGCCGACCTCGCGTCGTTTGCACAGGCGCGGCGACAGCACGCCATGCCGACGAAGGCGCCTGTCGATGTCCCGCGCGTGATGACGTCTGCGATCAGCAACCAGCTCGCCGTGCTTCGCGCAACCCTGCGCGGCTCGCGTGCTGGCGCGTCGGTGTGATGTTCTCGATCTGGACGTCGAGTGACGCAACCGGACAGGACAAACGGTCGATCGGATCGGGAAGTCGCGCGATGCCATCAGAGTTCCCGCTGCAGAACGACTTCTGTGATCTCGCTGACGCGCTACCTACCGCCGATATCAGTTTGTTGATAGTAGAGATAGCGGATTTCCGTGATGCACGCTGCCATGCTCTTATGGCGAATCAGCTACGCGATGGACAGCCACTGGTGGTGTGGTAGCTGGCGCGGGGTAGCGTCGGCTAGCCAGCCTTTTTGAGAGCGGCCTGCCGCGCGACGGCAGTAGCGAAAGCCCGCTTCGCTGGCTTGTCGTCGACGTACTGGTTGAAAGTCCGCAGATCGTCGTGCCCCATGTTCTCAAGCGCAGCGCGGGGATCAAGACCGTTGCTGACCGCGGCCGCGAGACCCTTGCTTCGACGCACAGGCTTCGAACCAGCTTCTAGATACCCGAGCGGCTTTCCTTACTGCCCCCGAGCCCCTTGCGTTGCTGCAGGATCTCGCCCTCCGGGCGGGCACGCCGGACGAACATCAGCAGCGGCCGTGAGTCCTCAGGGGTGGGGACGGGCGGAAGCCCAAAAGCGACTTGATAGGTCTGGAACGTGATCGCTATCTCATCGAACGGCACCCAGCGGCCCTTGCCCCCTTGCCGCGCTGAACACGCAGCAGCCACTGGAAGGGAGGAGCATCGGGATACCCGGCGCGCAGGTCGTCGGGGAGGGGGTGAATCTGGACGTCGTTCATCTGGCCGCGTATCGCTTCGATCGTGCGCTGTCCCACGTACTCGAACAGATCCAGGGCAAACCTGTCACGTGTCTTTTTCAGCCTGGCTTCAGTGGACGACGCCTCGCGAGCAGCGATCGCTTCCCGGATCAGCGCGGTGTCGACCGGAGCAAGGAACCTGGCCTGCTTTTCGGCTCGAACCCGTCCGATTGTCGGCAGCCCGCTGGCTGGGTTTTCGGCGACATGGCCTGCATCGCGCACGCAGCCGAGCGGGGCGGTCACGATTTTCTGGCTTTGACCCGCCGAAG
The DNA here is from genome assembly GCF_040965655.1 of Paraburkholderia sp. EG286B. Lineage (NCBI taxonomy): Bacteria > Pseudomonadati > Pseudomonadota > Betaproteobacteria > Burkholderiales > Burkholderiaceae > Paraburkholderia > Paraburkholderia sp. EG286B. Next base: position 16,759 of record NZ_JBFRCF010000034.1, read on the forward strand.
CGTCCGACAGTGGCCCGAGTAACGGCCGCCATTCAGGCGAGCCGCGGCGCACGCCCCGCACGCGCACGGCCGAGGGTTCCGGCTTGCTGAAAAAGGCCACATAGGCGGAAAACTCGTCGATCGTCCAGCTGGAGAGCTCCCGGCCCATGCACCTCACGTACCAGAACAGGTGCTCAGCCTCCGTGCGATACTGGGCAAGCGTAGTGAGGGAGAGGCGGCCGCGGCCGGTGGCTTTTGCCTGCAGCCAGCGAGACACGACCTCTTCGTCTGTCAGGTCGGCCGGGGGAATCGGACTCTCGCGCCGGTTCGACGCGGCCGGCGCCGCCGGCAATGCCGAGTTTGGCGGCGGGATCAGCACTTCATTGATGCAAGCTGGTCCTGTCCCTGCCAGCGTCGGCAGGCAGGGACAGGACATTGAAAGTGGCGCAGCGCGGAGCCCAGTTCCGCATAGGCCGGATCGTCGCCGTCGTCGCAAAACGCCCAGCGGTGATCGGAGGTGAGGACGGCATACCGCATCGCGTCGGCCGGCGCCTTGCCGATGTGCACGACGTTCGCGGCCACGCACACGAGCGCGCGGATCTCGTGGGGATGCAGCGTGTCCAGTCGTATGCCGTCTGGGAGCGGGCGAGAACGGTTTCGACTGTCTGACCCAGGGCGGCGTTCAGATGCGTGACGCGCTCGACGCGCGGCAGTGCCGCCCCGAGTTGTGCGTGCATGCCGGGCTCGATCTCGACGGCGAAGCCGCTGCGGAAACCCGGCAGATCAGGATAGGTGGCGTGGAGTGCCCGCAGCTCGCCGGTGCCGGCGTCGTGCGAGCTAGCGCGATCTCATCGCGCGTGAACTTGTACACTTGGTCCGCCGTCATGTTGGCCCAGTCGGCCCATTCCGAGGAGCGGGCATCGACGCCGAGCACGAGTGTCGGGCCTCCGTCACCGGACCACTCGTCGACTGGCTGCACGCTGACCGCGATGCGCTCGCCCTCGATCTGCAACCCCTGAAATACGCGGGAGACCTCGGCCATGTTAGCTCCCGTCGATCACGGGTTTACCCTTAAACACTATCAGATGAATCCGCAATGGGGAGAATGAAAACTGGGAACATTATCGGGTAGTGTGGCCGAATTTGCCGTCCACGTGAAACATTCGGGGGCACATGCCTTGTTGGCGCAAAGCGGCGTCTGGTAAGCCATTCATGGCGATGCCCGTGGAATGTTTCACGAATACCGGGGCACCGGCGTATCTCCCGGTCGCCATTTCGCCCCTACCTGATGCAGCACATCGCTTTTGTGCCCAATCCGCATGCGCGTTGTAGCAAAAAACACGTAATTTGTAGCGTCCCCTGCGTCCCGTTGTGTGTGGCGCGCAATCGCTGGCTGCCTGTCGCCGGCAACCCCAGACGGGACAGGCGAGTGGCTGCGGCCATCACACCACCGCCGACGCTGCCCCCGATCCTGCCGATTCTGCCTTCAGGGTCCTGCTCCCCGATCCTGCACCAACCTTGCGACAATGCGGGCAGCCCGCTACCTGCGCGCGCGCCTATCCGTGCACGGCAGTGGAGGCCAGCCAGTGATTCACAAAAGTCCACCGCATCTCGACCGTAAGCTGTCCGATTCGAATGCGAATCAATCGGCGGCGTGGCACGCTGCTGGTCCGGGAGGTAGTCCCCGAACCAATGAGTACGGGGATTTGCTCGAAAAGGATGGTACTACTGCTGAAGGCGCCATCCCGCTATGCAAACCTGTTTGGCTTGACAGCGAGTTCGTCAGGTTGCCAGGGGTGCCCTGCAGCACAGGTTGCGGTGCCTTTGAGTCGACCAATGAGATGTCGAGCAATTCCAGTTGCGCAGGTCGCTCAAAATTCAATCGAATACCGATCGATCAAAGCTCCTTGCCCAAGGCGCGGCGGCATGCGACTACCAGGTTTTGGATTTCGCCTTTCAAGAGCATGATTGGTTCCAGCGCCTCGTCCCGGTTGCTGGAAGCCGGCATGCGTGTATTGATCTCTTCGAGCCAGATCTCGTGCGCCCGATCGGAAATGTCATTGACCCTCTTCAACAGGGCATCTGTAGGAACACTGGATTCCACCGCGCGAGTGAAGTCAATATCGTGCTGACATGCTCTAAGGTCGTCGACGAAGGCCCTCAAGCGATCCTCTGTGGATGTAGTACGGTCCGTCATATATCTTCGCTTCAGTGAGTGATTTGGTGGGACACACGGGCAACGTGGTCTTCGCCGCAGTTCATGGCGGTAGCGTGAAAGACGCTCGGATCGGGTTCCCCGGTGACCTGGATACGGACAATAATACAGCGTTGTTATCGATACGGTCGGTCATGTAGATATGGGCCCGCCCGGTAACCGGGCACTCTCCACGCAAACCATGGATGAGGACGATATGAGATTTACTGGAGCGGTAGCTTGCGCGTTAGTCGTGTTGTGTATCAATCAGGCACACGCACAAGCGGGCACGATGTCGCTGGACGTCACGGGTAACATCACCAGTTTTACGGACGCCGCCGCTAGGACCTATCACTTGAGCGAGGCCGATCTACTTGCGATGCCTGTTCACTCCATTACCACGTCAACGACATGGACACCCACGCGTACGTTTCAGGGCCCCTCGCTTGGTGACATTCTCGCGAAGGTCGGAGCGAAAGGCTCGATGCTCATGATTTACGCGCTCGACAACTACAGCTACGCTGTCCCTGTGTCTGATGTGAAAAAATACGACCCTGTTCTTTCTTACGAGATGGATGGTGTCCGAATGACGATTCGCAATTTTGGACCACTCTTTCTGATGTACCCACGCGACAAATATCCGTCAGAGCTGAGTAGCCCCGTCTACGACTCCCGGTTCATCTGGCAGGTACGCCGCATCGATGTCAAATGACGCAGAAAATCAAGACCACCACAATCTCGGCCGGTGTCCTGACCGCAATTATCCTTTTCGCGTCCGCGACGGCCTTCTACTACATCCACAACGTTCTACTGTCTCCCAAGGCTGTCGCGGCCATTGCTGGGCCGCAGGAGAACTACTTTTGGGGGGTGGGGCAGTTTCAGATCTCGCTTTCTGAAACGATGGCGCTGATCGCACAGAAGCAGACCCACAAACCCTTCGACGTGGACGGTGTAACAGAAGGCTACCAGATGCTATTGTTTACATTCGACCGTATCTCCGACCACTCCGAAGCCACCCGGCCGCTATATGCCATACCTGGCTATTCGGATTCCATCAAACGCATTGGCACCGCTCTCAATTCCGCGAGCAGCTACGCTGACCATCTGGATGCTCACGGCACTGGCGCATCAGAGATGCTTGAAAAGCTCAACTCAATCAAGCCCGAAGTGCAGAGCCTTGCCCGCCGCGCAGGCGATGCCGAGGTCGCCCATCGTGAGGCCCTGTATCGCGAGTTCATGGACAAGCGCATCAAGATTGACTATGCCTTTGCGTTCATCGGAATTCTAACTCTCGTTCTTTTTATTCTTACGCTTGTCACATTGCGACAGCAGCAACGCACAATCGCAACGCAACGCGATGCGCTGCGCGCCGAAAACAAGGCTACTCAGGCCGCAAACGATGCCGCGCGTGCGAAAAATGCATTTCTCGGAATGATCGGGCACGAACTGAGAACCCCGCTACAGAGCATCGTGAGTGTCACCGATACCTTGCTTGAGCGAAGTTTTGCAGAGCGCGATGCCATTTTGATCCAGCGGCTGGCAATCGCCTCTGGGAGACTCGAATCGCAGATGAAGGACCTTACCGACTACGCCCGACTTGACGCAGGCGGCCTAAAACTGAGGGAGCAGGAATTTCAGCCTGAGAACATAATCAGGTCGATGATCGACGAGGCTGCCGTATCCGCCGCACGGAAAGGTTTGGATCTTGATTTCGCTATAGAGAATGGAGATGGTTGGTATGTATCAGATCCAGATAGAATCAGACAGATCGTCGGGAACCTCTTGTCAAACGCCATCCGATACACTGATACAGGAAAGATCTTTGTGGCGGCCGAAGTAAAGCCGGCGAAAATCGGGGCTGTTCTGGACATCAGCGTGGAGGATACAGGACCTGGAATACCGGCAGGTTCTATCGACCGGCTCTTCGAACCGTTCACGCAGCTGGACGAATCCGGCACGAGGAAGCACGACGGTGCAGGCATTGGCCTCGCCATCGTGAAGGGATTGGTTAGCTTGCTGGGTGGGACGATCAATCTAGATACGCAACGTACGGAAGGTACAAAGTTCACCGTTTCGCTACCGGTCAAAGTCGTTGCTGCCGCAATAGCGTCCGACGAAACAGCGCTCCAGGTTACTGCGCTGATTGAAGGCAGGAGAATTCTTGTCGTGGACGATCACGAGTCGGCGAGGGAATCATTCGCTGACGTGTTGTGTTCTTTGGGTGCTGTTGTCGAGGTTGCCGAGAACGCGCAAGAGGCTTTGAGTGCTTTTCAGGAAGCGGTCTACGACGCTGTGCTGCTGGACATCCAGATGCCCGGGGAAGACGGAATTGCCGTTGCGCGCAAGGTAAGGACGGCGCCGGGGCCCAACAGGGATGTCCCGATCATTGGAGTGAGTGCGCTGCCCAGTGATCTTCTTGATGGGGACGCGGCAGACGTGTTTACCCAGCACCTGTTGAAGCCAGTTCGAAGTGCAGCGCTGAAGGACACTCTTTTGCGAATCTTTTCCAATCCAACTCGCCGGGATGTCCGGCACGGCTGATCGAATTTACCATGAGCTTTCTGGACCCGAGCGCGGCTCTCACCAACGCAGGCTCGCTGCTTTCGAGAGAGAGCCAGATATTGGCCTCGTACGATCTTGAAGTATCTGATGCTCCCGCAGATGGCTACCACTCACTATCGACTGTGGGGTCTGTCAAAAATGCCAATCACGAGGCGTTTGAGATTGACTACCAGGGCATCGCGCATGCACACATCATCAATGGCATGGGTGTGACGCTTGGAGATTCCATTATTGGGCTTACGGCGCTATCCGCGATAAAAAAGAGGAATCCTGAAATACGACTCACGATCTATCGGCCGAATAGGGCGCCTGAGTATGTGAAGCAGTTGTACCAATTGGCTGCGCCAATCTTCGGCGCGTTGGTGGATCTTCCTGTTCACGCAGATTCGCTTCCAGACGCTGACCTGCGAATCGATGTCGGAAATCACCTCTTTTGGCCGAACTTCTCCACTATGCCAATGATCGATTTCTTTCTTTGGGCGCTGGGTATGGAACCCGGAGATGTCGTCTCCCAGGATAAATCGAATGACTGGCTGGCCAGCATTGCTTTGCCTGAGTTGCAAGGGGAGTGGAAGTCAAAGGAATACTCGCTATTTTGCCCAACTGCGAGTACTCCTGTCCGCAGTATTCCCAAGGCTTTTCATGCAGAAGCTGTGAATAAGCTCTGGGAGAAGTTTCACGTGCCGGTACTCGGTTTTGGTCGGGTTGATCACGAGCACTACACCGATATTACGCGCTACTCAAAAAACACGGCCGACTTCATCACGTGGGTGAAGAACGCACGGTTCCTCGCCACTTCAGATACGGCCGCGGTTCATATCGCGGCCGGATTCAATGTGCCAACGGTTGCCTTCTTCACTTCGATTCCATCTGAGATGCGAGTCCGGGATTATCGGCAATGTACGGCTATTGACCTTCGCGTAGACGAGGTCGCCGGTATTCAGGCTAGCAGTCGCGTTAGTGACCTGTTTGTCGTGGAGCGCGCATTCAACCTGTTAAAGGAGAGCGACTGGGCATCGAACGCTCTACACGTCTGTTGACGGCTCCAACCGTTTTCTTATCTTGTGAACCAGGATTTGCGTCCGAACGGGTTTCTCGATCCATTCACAGCCAAACTTGTCCAGGACGCGCGCAATATCGCCTTCACTTGCGCCGCCACTCTCTAATGCACCGGACAGCAAGAAGATCGGGGTCTTCGGCGGAGTGCTCTTGCGAAGGTCGTCGATGGTCGACTCCGACGTTTCGCCGCTGATTAGCCAATCTATAACAAAAGCCTTGAAAGCGTTGCTCCTGATTCCGTTACGAAAGCTGGCAAGATCAGAGAAGGGAATTGCATTGAAGCCATGCTCATTCAGAGAGTCGCAGATAGTCTGCGCGACGTTTGATTTCAGATCATCGTCCAGCACGGCGATCAGAGGCCCATCTGGATAGCGCGATCCAGGACGTATTTCGACTTGCAATACGTTGAACACCGGCCCAGGGGGAGCAATCTCTGCCGGGTAGATGCACCATACGTCGCCTGAAGGGATTGCGACGAGATTCGCTGATTCGGCCGGTGGCGATTCCTCCGTGGTTCGCTCATCGCCAACTGTCACTGAGCACGGCAGGGGGCGCGGAGCTACCATCAGCATTCCTTTTCCGGAGATCGCTCCGGAAAACGGTTCAATGCTTCCTATCAAAACGCTGGGTGCTTCCCCGAAGTGCGTCGCGATCGCTGCGAGTTGCTTCAGGTCCCACGGATATTGCCCTTTCAGTTTCCGGCTTGCCGCCGAAAAGCTGAGGCTGAGTATCCGGCTGAGCTCGCTTGCCTGTCTGCGCGGCGCGACGCCATGCCGCTCCATCAGGGCGCGAACGCGTTCCGCGATAGCGAGGTAGGTGGGTTCGAGGTCGATTTCTGGCATTTCTGTCTCTTTCCTTTGGGCCCTAACCTTAGTTAAAACATGACGCATTACGCAATGATTGCGTGCCAGATAATGTTAAGTGCGAAGAAATCATGACGTGCAGTGCAAATGTAAATGTAACAAAATGAAACATGACGTGATGAGATCAATTTGATCTATACAGTGAAGTGTCAGGTAATGTCAGACGTTTGGTTCCGATATCTGCGACGTGGAGAATCCAGATGAAGGAGTTCGTTCGCGAGCAGTCCGAGCTCCTCGATGTGCCGAGGTGGCAGGGAAGGGCCTGCGCGAGCCTTACAGGCACCTGTGAATGCAATGTCGACCTGGACGGCAGTGATGAGTCACACAGCCGGCTGGGACGGTCAGGAAATGAGGTCGATCGCCTTTCGCACGATCAGCGGATCTACTTGTCCAGTTTCTGAGGCGGACTGATAGACCAGGGCGAACAGCTTGGCCTTGGTCTCAACATCCACGGAGAGCCCCGCGGCGGAGGTGCTGGTTTCGATGATAGCAAACACCTTTTGTAGCAATTGCTCATCGACAGTTCCGTAGTGCGGGGCTCGTTTCCCGGTCAGGAGATAGGCGACGTCAACGCCGTGCTCGATCAGGGTCATCAGGTAGTCAGCATTTCGTAGGCAGATTGAGTCTTGCGGTTGATGCCTGTCCACTCAGCGATGTTTCCCTGAGTGAATTTGAGTCGATGTCGCTCTTCGGCCAGCAGCAAACCAAACGTTGATAGCCGGGCGACGCATGCTACTGAAAACATTGGAAGGTACGCGCGGGGTTCGACAGGTGTGGTCTTTCCGTTGTGAGCTGGGCTGCAAGGCATGCAATCCCTTGCCACATTGTCAATGATGTGTCGCAGGGGCGCCTGAAGGGCAAGCGAGGGCACGCATACAACGCCGCGGTCTTGCTAGGGTCCCAAGGATGGTGTTTGTGACGCTTGAAGAAGAGAGCTAACGGGCTGGACGAACAAACGCTTTTGCATGAGGTGTCATCTAACCAATAAGCATAACTAAGTTATGCGTGCTGTATTGAGGGTTGGTACTTTCGGTCAGCTTCCGCGGTAGCAATGGAGAAAACTCCGCCTATCTGGAACTCGCAAAATGAAGGCTTTGATCAGAGCAGGACCATTCAACAGTGTCGAGCGACAAGCACTCCTGAAGGCTTCATTTGAGGGCGCGGACGCAGTAGATACGCAAATCGAGATGCTGCGCGCGGCGCACCCGTATGCGTTTCACACTTCGGAATCGCTTTCTATACCCAATTTCTTCGACCAGCCAAAGCACGAGTTGCCATGTCGCGGCTTTGTTCGCGCGTGTGAAGAAGCGCAGGAGTGATAGCAGGCATAGGCACCACGGGCCGATGGCGTGCCAGTGGGACCTGAGCACATCGGAGGACACGCAAATGGGCAGGGTTTTTGGGTGGATTCGAAAGGGCGTGTGCGCACTGCTGTTGTTCGTGGCGGTGACGTCGTTCCTTGGCTTCGCGTACTGGTTGGTTGAGCGGCATTCATCGCCGCGCGAGCTGTTTGCGGTGGCGATCGTGGGTTTGGGTTGGGCCGCGATCGGCTGCGTGGTCTACAGGCGCGGTTGGCCGCGCGAGAAGCGGGGGGCGTGAGCCATGCAAAACCTCTTTGGATTTCGTCTTGCAAGCCGGCCCGCAATTGGCCTGTTGCAGCTGGGCGTGCTCGCCGATTGGGGCTGCGGTGGTCCGGGCTGGCTTCTCGAACACTACATACGCTGGGTCGTCCAGCGGATGCGGGGGCTGTCGCTATCGGCCATTGTTCCGGCCGCTCTCGACCTGGGCATGGGTGGTACGGCTGCAAAGCGGGTGACGCCCCAACTGCCTGCGGTCGCGGTTGCCGTCGCTGAAGGCGTCGCACATCGGCTCAGGCGCGACCGAGGCGCCACATGAAAGCCCACCTCGCGTTTGGGCCCGCAACGGAGCGGTCATGATGCCAGTCGACTTCGCGATGCTCGCGCAGCAATGCGCCCCGGCCATCTATCCGACGACCCTGCAGGCGCTCGTTAAGGCCGAATCCGGCTTCAATCCCTTCGCCATCGGCGTGGTCGGCGGCCACCTGGTGCGCCAACCGCGCAACCGCAGCGAGGCGGTGGCGACCGTGCGCGTGCTTGAGGCGGCTGGCTGGAACTACAGCATGGGCCTGACCCAGGTCAATCGCGCGAACCTGCGTGTCTATGGCCTTACCCCTGAAACCGCGTTCGATCCGTGCGCGAACCTGCGCGCGGGCGGCGCCATCCTCGCCGACTGCTACACCCGCGCGGCCGCCGGCGGACGTGTGCCGCAGGATGCCGTGCGTGCGGCGCTTAGCTGTTACTACAGCGGCAATTTCACGCGCGGCTTCAAACCGGATGTGGGTGGCACGAGTTATGTCCAGCGCGTGGCTGCGAACGTGCCCGATAGCGAAGCCAGCGCTGCTGTCGTGCCGCCGATCGCCGTCGTACCGGAGGGCAAGGCACCCGTTGTGCACGCAGCATCGCGCGCAGCAGTGCACCCGGCCCGTGTGCGGCGGGCCGATGACTCAGTGAGCACCGACACCGGGGCTGAGCACGCCCAACAGGTCAATCACCATCCAGCCTGGGACGCCCTGGGCGATTTTTGACGGAGCAGGCAGATGAAGAAGATTCTTCTCGAACCCTTGACCGGCCGTGCCGCGGCTTTGGCGCGTTTGCGTGGCAGGAATGCCGGGCGCATCGGCGCCGTGGTCATGTCGATGGCCGCCCGTGGAGCCCGGGCGGGCGGTGGCCTGGCAGCGGGCACGTCGGCGGCCAACACCTTCACGCTATGGTTTTACGGATTCTGTGGCGTGATGGCTGGTTCGTATCTGCTGTGGGTTGGGGTCCAGTGCTGGTCCAACAAGGCCGACTGGATCCATGACTTCGGCGGCGGCATCGCGAAGGTGGCCGGCGTGGGCTCGGCACTCGTGCTGGCTGGCTGGGCATTCGGACTCTTTGCCTGATGGTCATGGAAGACGAACGCACGCTGTACCCCTCCTACGCGGGTCTGAACCGCACCGCGATGATCGGCGGCGTGCCGATGTTTCCGGCGCTGATCATCGGCTGCACATCGCTGATCACAAGTATGGTCGGCGGCTTCGTGCTTGGGCCTGGCGGGCTGTTGATCGGCTCGGCTGGCGTGCCCGTCTTCCTGTTTTTCCGGCATGTCTGCGAGACAGATGACCAGGCACTGCGCCTGACGTGGCTGGAATTTCGCTGCTGGCTGGACCGCCGTCGTGTGTCGGTATTCGGCAGGACATACACGCTCGCACCGATGCGGTATGGCCGCGACCTGGACGTGTACACCCGCTCGTTTTCGCGCGGCCGGGACCTTGAGCGCTTCGAGGCGCTGCGTCAGCGCCTGCTTGCGCAGGCAGAGGAGGACGAAGATGAATGACCGCAAGCCTGCGCATAATCCTGCACTGTCTTCAGATGGCGCTGCCAGTGCGTGCCTGCCCATTGTGGTCCACACCGTGACGGTTGGTGCTCCGGGTTCGGGCAAAACAATGTATGACGTGTTTCGCCTGATCGCGGAGCAGCGCCGTCGCATTCGCGGCGCGCACGACGCGCCGGACGCGGGAGAGGAAGCATGCGCGTGAGCAAAGAACTGAACCGGCTCGTTGCGTCAGCGGAGGACAAGCTGCCGCGCATCGGCCGTCCGGTGTCGGAAACGGCGACGAGCATCGACAACGGCGGCGCTTTCCTGGTGATGCGCGTGAACGGCGTACCGTTCGAATCGGTGAGCCGTGGCGAGATCGAAGCACGCTACGACAGCTGGAACCGTCAGCTGGCCGCGATGACGCTGGAGAAAGGCAATCGCCTGTCGCTGTGGACCACGTTTCGCCGCCGTCGCATCTCGTTCGGCGACGAGTACCGCTTCTACAATCCGTTCATCCAGCAGGCCGTCGACAAATACCTGCAGCGTTTCCGGAGGCACGATCACTTCGAGAACAGTTTCTACATCACCGCGATCCTGCAGGGCGACGACCTGGACGAGACGGTGCGCGAGCTCGAGGAGCTAGGCGAGGGGCTGATGAAGGCTCTCGTTGCCTACGATCCTCAACTGCTCGAAGCATACGGGCACAACGGCATTCTGTTCTCGGAGGCGTATCAGTTCATTGGCGAACTAGTGAATGGCATCGACGAGCGCGTGCCGGTCACGCAGGCAACCGGACGCGACCTGATCCCGACGTCGCACCTGCACTTCCACTACGACACGGTTGAGATCCGCACCGATCGCTCAACCCGCTTCGCGGTCTGCTACGACCTGAAGGATTTTCCGAAGGCCGGCTGGGGGCAGACGAATCCGCTGCTGTCGCTGCCCGTCGAATTCACCCTCACGCAGAGCCTGGGCTGTCTGAGCACTGCCGAAGCGATGAAGGCGATCGAAGACCAGATCAATCACCTGAGGTCGGTCGAAGACAAGGCGAAGCACCAGATCAAGGAACTGGAGGATGCGGTGGCGCTGATCGCCGGTCGCGATCTCGCATTCGGCGACTATCACGGTGCACTCGTCGTGTATGGCGACACGCCGGAGAAGGCAATCAGTAACGGCGCGTACGTAACGAGCCGCGCGCTGAACGATTGCGGCTTCAAGTTCGTGAAGGCGACGGCATCGGCGCCATTCACGTACATGAGCCAGGTGCCGGGATTCAGGACGAAGCCGCGGCCGATGCCGAAGTCGACCCGCAGTCTCGCGTCGTCGTTTTCGATGCATACCTATTCGGCCGGCAAGGCACGCGGCAATCCGCTCGGCGACGGCTCGGCCCTCATGCCGGTGCAGACCGTTGCGAAAAGCCTGTTCAGCCTGAACTGTCACGCTTCGCGCCTGGATGAGGACAGCGTGGGCGAGAAGGTTGCCGGCCACACGCTGATTCTCGGCTCGACCGGCACGGGCAAGACCACCCTCGAGACGATGCTGCTCGCCTTCCTCGAGCGGTTCGACCCGAAGATCTTCGCGCTCGATCTCGATCAGGGTCTGCGGATCTTCCTCGAGGAGATGGGCGCTGTCTACTACACCCTGCGTGAAGGCGAGCCGACCGGTCTTGCGCCGTTTGGCCTGCCCGAGACGAAGCGCAACCTCGCGCACCTTTACGACCTGGTGGGTGCCTGCTGCCGCGACGAGAACGGCAAGCTCAGTGCAGACGACCAGCGGCAGATCAAGCACGCGGTCGACACGGTCATGAAGCTGGAGAACATCGAGCACAGAACCTTCAGCCGGCTGCTGGAGTCGATTCCGGATACGGGAGACGAGAACGGCCTGTGGGTCCGTCTGAGCCAGTGGTGTGGCGCAACTAACGGTCGATTCGCATGGGCGCTGGACAACGTACCGGATGCGCTGATGAACATTACCGACGTGCGCCGGATCGGTTTCGACGTCACTGACTTCCTGAAGAAAGACTATGCCGCCACGGAGCCGGTGCTTGCACACCTGCTGTACCTCAAGGACCAGATGCAGAAGAGGGGCGGCCTGCTCGCGACGGTGATAGCCGAATTCTGGCTGCCGGCTAGCTACCCCACCACGCAAGAGCTGATCCGCAAGTCGCTCAAGACCGGCCGCAAGGCAGACGAATTCCTGATCCTGGATTCACAGTCCCCGGAGGACGCAATCCAGTGTCCGGTCTTCGCTGAGATCCGCGACCTGACGGCGACAAAGATCTATCTGCCGAATCCGGACGCGACGCGCGACGGTTACAAGCTCCTGAACCTGACCGACCGCGAATTCGACACGCTCAAGCGGCTGTCGAAGGAGTCCCGCACGTTCCTGATCAAGCAGAGCAACCAGTCGGCGTTTGCAACACTGGACCTGGGCGGCATGAACGACGAGATCGCGGTGCTTTCCAGCAGTCTGGACAACGTTGCGATCTGGGAAGAATGCACGCGCGACGCACATGGCGACACGGACCTGCGAATGCAGCTGTTCCAGACACGTCGCAAGGGCAAACGCGATCGAAAGCACGAGGCCGAACTTGTTGAGGCAACCGAATGACGACGACACACGATCTTCACTTTTCGTCGGCGATCGGGCCAGCGACGCGCGAGCGGCTCAGGGAGTGGGCAGACGAGCACGACCGGCTCCGGAACCGGAGAGTGGGCGCAGAGCTCATCTTCCTTGTGGTTTGCTCAATCGGCTTCGTGGGACTGGCCATCGCAGCACTGTTTTTTTGTCCCACCGGTCTGGGCATATGGAAGGGCAGTGAGGCCGGCACGCGAGGCCGGGCGCTCGGAACACTGACTGCGGTGGCCTGCCTGCTCGTCATCCCTGGGTTGGGGTGGCTCTACGTCCATCGGATGGACCATTTCCCGGTCAATCCATACAGGCCGATTGACATTTCACCCGCCGATCTGCAGGCGCAGAACGCAGATTTCCCCGCGGCGCTTGCATATCTCGATGCCATTCGCCATCAGCAACGGCCGATTGTGCCGCACGACCTCGACGTGCTGGCGATGGTTCGCCGGCAACGACAGTCCAGCCTGGGAGCATGACGATGAAAATCATTCGCAATCTGATGGGCGCCGCATTGATCGCGGCCACGTTCTCGATGCAGGCAGCGCACGCGCAGGGTGTCCCGGTGATCGACCTGCAGGCGATCGCGCAGGCGATCTCGACCGTCAAGCAGCTGGAGCAGCAATACAGCCTGCTCTCGGACCAGTACCAGTCGACAATCGGCAACCGCGGCCTCGGAAACATCTTCAATGACCCGTCGCTGCGCAACTACCTGCCGGATCAGTGGCAGTCGGTCTACGACGAAGTGAAGAGCGGGCAGTTGAACGGAATCAGCGGCCTCGCCAGCAGTATCGAGAGCCAGGAGGGGATGACCGCGTACACGCCCGGACAGCAACGTCTGAACGATACTCTGGCCGCCAACAAGGCAATGGCGATGCGCTCGTATCAGGCGTCGATCGACCGGCTGACGAACATCCAGCAGCTGATGCAGCAGTCAAACCTCACGCAGGACCCGGCGGCGAAGGCCGATTTGCAAAACCGGTGGGCGGCAGAGAACTCGTCGCTCAACGCGGAAAAGATGCGCCTCGATCTCGCGGCGCGGCTGCAGGATGCGGAGAAGGATCTGGCTCAGCAGGCCGCGCACAACGACATGCAGCAGCGCCTGAACGGCGACGACAACGCTGATCAATAACGCGGAGCGCGACCATGCAACTGCAGATCTTTACCGAAATGTTCAACTCGTTCGACCAGAACGTGCTGAACACGATCAATACCGGCTCGGCCCGGATGACTTCGCTGATCAGTCCGCTGGTCGCCGCCTGCTTCAGCCTCTACGTCCTGCTCGTACTCGTGTCGTACTGGCGTGGCCACAACGACAGCCCGATATCCGACTTCCTGCTGAAGATGGCAGGGTGGGCGGCTGTGCTCACACTCGGGATGAATATCAGCTACTACAGCGAGTACGTGGTGCCGTTCTTCAACGGTCTTGGTGATGATCTGAGTACGGCCTTGATGGGTGGAAACAGTCTGAGCAGCGGGCTCGATACGCTGCTGAATCTCTATATTCAGGCTATTTCAAGCATGTATAGCGGGCTGAAGGCGTATCAGATTGGCCTGTTCGTCGAGGTCTCGGTGCTCGCAATCTGCATCCTGCTGGTCGGCGTGCCGTTTCTCGCGATCGCGGCGGCTTACATCATCCTCGCAAAGTTCGCACTTGGGTTGCTGCTTGCGCTCGGACCCGCCTTTGTCGTGGCGGCGCTGTTCCCCGCCACACGGCAATTTTTCCAGAACTGGGTCGGGCAGTGCCTGAACTATGGCCTCCTTGTTGCGCTGTTTGGCGCCGTGGGTGCCATCGAGGTGAGTTTCATGACCTCGGTGCTGCCGAAGAGTTTCAGCGTCGGGGATGTCATGCTGACCTATGCCATCGAAGGAAAGATCATCGGGGCCGGGCTGGTGTTCATCGTGGTGTCGTTGAGCATGCCGTCGCTGGCATCGCAGCTGGCAGGCGGCGTCGGGATTTCGTCGATGGTTGGTAAGCTCGGTAACGCGGCCGGTGCAGCCATGAGGGTGATGAAGCTGAAAGGTGAGTCCGGAGGCCGATCATCGTCTGCGTCCACCAACTCGATCGGCCACGCGTGATCTCTACGACCAACAGGAGGAATAGATGAGGGCAATCCGGTTTGTGACCGCGGCAGCGGTGATCATCGTCGCACTAACCCAGTTCGGCTGTGGCAAGAAAGCCGGCGAAGAATTCGTCGGCAAATGGGAGAAGGTCAGCGGCAACGGATCTCAGGAGTTAGTGATCGACAGGAATGGTGACGGCAACGATTTTTATATGGCGGACAAGGTCCCAAACCTTGCCGCTGAGAGTAAGGCCGATGCCATGAAGACCGAGCGGATACCCGCCACTTACGCGGATGGAAAGCTGATGTTGATGGTCGGTGTGCCGTTTGCCCTGACGATCGACAAGTCGTCAGGGCATCTCGTGATGGAAGACGCGGAATACCAGAAGGCTAAGTGATACATGCTGTCGGTTCGCCAGTTCATCCCCGGCAGGCGTCGAACTCGCGAACCAGATCTGACAGGAGCTGAACATGAAACTCATCGTCGTGCTTTGCAGCGCCGCGCTGCTTGCGGCGTGCTCGTCGGCGCCAAAGCCGGCACAACCTGAGGGGCTGTGGATGCCCGTCAACCGCGCGACACAGGGGAGCGCGCCATGAAATGGATGCGATGGAAGCCGGCCAGGGTACAGGCTGAGCACGTCGCGGTTGCCGCCGACGGCAACTACCCGGCTGCCCTGCAACAGATCGCCGCGAAGCTCGCCGAGGCCGATCCGCGCGAGATGGCGCGCATGTATTTCAGGGAAGCGCTCTCGTTCGAGAAGTCCCGGCAGCAGCTGCAGGAGAACATGACGAAGATCGCGTGGCGCGTCGCGGGCGGCGCGATGTTTGTCGCACTCATTTCTATTCTTGGCTCGTCAGCCTTAGTAGAACTAAAGAGACCGTCACCACCGGTGATTATCAAGGACAACACCGCGACCGGCGACGTGCAGGTGATTGATGTCGCGCACAGCGGATCCGTGACGTTCGGTGAACTCGAGGTGCGGGCAGTACTGCGCACGTATGTCAAGCTGCGTGAGAAGTACGACTGGTACACGATCCAGGATGCGTACGACACCGTGACGCTGATGAACTCGCCACGCGAGCAGTCGTTGTACGCGGCGCTCTACAACCGCAAGAACTCGCCGCAAAACGTACTCACCGACAAATATCGCGTGATCGTGCGCCCGGGTGCAATTACGTTTGTCGGATCTACGGCACAGGTGTTCTTCTCGAAGACGATGCTTTCGCTGCCGTCGCTGGGCGGCTCGACGCCACCACCGCCTAAAACCGAATACTGGGTCGCGACGATCACCTACGAGATAGGCGACCTGCCGACCCGCAGCGACGAACAGGAGCTCAATCCAACGGGCTTTCGTGTCACCAGCTACTCGGTCGACCGCGACTGGACGCGCAGCACCTCAGACGGCGTGACACCCATGCCGTCGGCGGCCACATCGTCCCAGTCGGCGCCGTCGAGTGTGTCCTCGAGCGCACCGGCGGGAGGAGCCAACCCATGAGATTCTGGTTCCCGAAAGCGCCTTCCGCGGCGTCGATCTCAGTGTCGGTCGCGGCGGCACTGCTCGCGCTGTCGCTACCGGCTGTCGCCGAACTCGTGCCGGGCGCGTGTGGCAGTGATCCGCACATTGCGTGCGCCGTGTACGACCCGAACGAGACATACCGGGTTGCCTACCGTCCGGGCGAGGCGACTGTTCTCGTCTTCGAGAAAGGGGAAAAAATTGACGGTGGAGGCATGGGCGATGGCAAGGCGTGGACGGCCGGCCCGGCCGGCAACGGCTTTTTCTTCAAGCCGAAGGCACCGCAGGCGGGCACCAACCTGATCCTGCTCACGAACCGGCGTCGCTATGTGCTCAAGCTGGTCCCGGTCAGGCGGCACGAGGAGGCAGTCTGGTCGCTGACCTTCGATTATCCGGACACGCGTGCATACGCGTCGGCGGCCGCCGCGGTGCGCTCGGCCGAAGCGCGTGCATTGCTTGCACCGACCGTCAGTGCGTCTGGCGTGGGCAACTTCAATTACGACATGCAAGGTGACACGACACTCGCGCCAACGGCGCTGTGGGATGACGGCCGCTTTACCTACTTCGAGTTCAGGACGAGCCGCGACCTGCCGCAGATCTATCGCGTGTACGGGGACGGCAAGGAATCGCTCGTCAATCCCGACGACGAACGCGGTCCCGTGCTCGTCGTGCACGACACGGCGGAGCGCTTCAACCTGCGCTTGGGGGACGCCGTGCTTGGCATCCGCAACAACGCATACCGGCCCGACGGCCAGCTGAACCCGACAGGCACGACGATTCCGCGCACGGTGCGGCTCGTGAAGCAAAAGGAGGCGAGCGGTGAGTGACGAGATCAATCTGGACAGTCCGAACCCCGCGAATCCGGCGAACCCGGCGCCGGTGGAGCCTGTCGGCATAGGCGAGCGCGGGGTGCCGGGCATTGGGCGCACGAAGCGCAAGAGTGCCTTCCGGATGCTGCCGATCGTGATCGGGATGGTGCTGGTCCTGCTGTTCGGCGCGATCGCGGTGGGCGTCGCGATCAAGCGCTGGTCGGCGCAGCATCACGCCGAGTCCGAGGCGGCCAGGGCGGAAGCGGCAAAGGACAAGCCGTCGGATGACCGGCACGACTTTGCGCGCGACAAGGCGAAGATCGAAAAGGAGCGGGCAGAGGAAGCGGCGATGGCGTCGGAAGCGGCTGCGGCGAGTGCGTCGCTCGCAACGCCCGCCCATGCGAACGCAGCCAGTGCAGTGAATGGAAACGCCGCTGCGGCAGCGACAGCGGCCAGTGCGGTCGAGACGCCGGCGCAACGCAAGCTCGATGGCGACGTGCTGCTCAGCTTCAAGGATGAGAAGACGGCGGGGGCAACGAGTGCGCCAGGCGCCAGTGGCTTGCCCGGTCTGGGCACAGCGCACACCGGATTTGCGAAGGATGGTCTGGACAGCAAGCTGCAGCCGTCGAAGCTGGAGATGGTCAAGGCCGAACTGATGCCGTCGCGAGACTTCCTGCTGATTGCGGGCACCACGATCCCGTGCGTGCAGGGTTCGGAGATCGTGACCGACTACCCGGGCATGACCACCTGCCATGTCGCAAAAGATGTGTATTCGGCGAACGGCAAGGTACTGCTGGTCGAGCGTGGCTCCGAGGTCGTGGGCGAGCAGCGCCAGGCGCTGATGCAGGGGCAGGCGCGGATCTTCGTGATCTGGACGCTCCTCACCACGCCTGACGGCGTGAAGGTGCACCTTGATTCGCCGGCGGCCGATGCGCTCGGCGGCAGTGGTCTGCCTGCCTACGTCGACAACCACTTCTGGACACGGTTTGGCGGCGCCATGATGGTCAGCCTGATCAGCGATGCCGGTCAGGCGCTGTCGACGCTCGCCGCGAACTCGGGCAGTAGCGGGATCCAGTTCAACAACACCACGAATGCCGGCGGCGAGGTGGCAGCCGAAGCGCTGCGCAACACCATCAACGTGCCGCCGACCGCGTATTCGATCTACGGCTCGATGACGACGATCTTTGTGGCGCGTGATGTGGACTTCTCCGACGTGTACGAGCTGGCGACGCCCTGATCCAGTTTCCTGCGGAGTGTTTATGAACATGCAATACGACGACAGTGTCACGGTACGCAGTCACCTCAAGACACTCGGCATCGCGGCGATGCTGGCCACGCCCGGCGTCACCGAGTTTGCGATTAACCGGCCGTATGAAGGCTGGACGGAAACGCGCGACGGCTGGCAGCGCCATGACCTGCCGAACGCGTCGCTGGAAGCATTGAACCAGTTCGCGCCAGCGCTGGCCATCTACAACAAGGCGAAGCCGCCGCTATCGGCCGCCGAGCCGGAAAAGCCGGTGCGCCTGCCCGACGGCGAGCGCGGGCAGATCGTGATTCCGCCGGCGTGCGAGCCGGGCACCGTGTCGCTGACGATCCGCGTGCCGAATTCGACACGCCTTTCTCTGCAGCAGTGGGCGGACGCCGGACGGTTTGCCGGGTTCCGGGATGTGGTGCGGGATGGACTGAGTCGCGGTGGGGCGATAGCGGAGCGCGAAATCGACACAGCGGCGGCACAGGCGGGTTCTGAGGGGCTGGACGTCAGCCGTGCCACTGCAGTGTTCGATCCTGCCCGGGCGCTCGGCGCGTATGGACTTGCGCGTTTTCAGCAGGAGATGCTCGACGCGCTTGCGCAGCGCGACGTGGTGCGGTTCCTGACGCTTGCGATTCTGAACCGGCTGAACATCGTTCTCGTGGGCGGCACGGGCTCCGGCAAGACCACGCTGATGAAGGCGCTGGCCGACCTTATCCCGATCATTCCTCGCGAGGCGCGTCTGGCGACGATCGAGGATACCCACGAACTGCCGTTGCCGCTGCATCGAAACCACGTGCACCTTTTCTATAGCGAGGCGATCCCGGCGCGACGCCTTGTCAAGGCCACATTGCGCATGAAGTTCGATCGCGTGCTGCTTGCCGAGTTACGCGGCGATGAGACCTGGGACTACCTGACGCTGCTCAACACCGGCCACCAGGGCGGGTTGACGACGGTGCACGCGAACGACTCGATCGCGGCGCCCACGCGTATCGCCACGCTGGTCAAGCAAAGCCCGGTCGGCCAGACGCTACCGTTCGATTACCTGATGCGCGAGATCTGCACGACGGTCGACGTGGTGCTGTTCATGGAGAACCGAGACCTGACGGAAGTCCTGTTCGATCCGGTGACGAAAAACAGGCTGCTGCGAGGTGATGCATGAGAGCGCGACCGAACGGATCCGGCATTGCCGACAGCGGCGAGCACACCGGCCGGGAATCCCTGGAGCGGCAGACGCACGCAGCGGCGGACCGGCTGGCGAGCCAGATTCCGGCCCTGTGTGATGCAAGCGGCGCGCTGCCGCCCCAGGTGATGCTGGCCCAGGAACTGGGGGTGAGCCGTGCCCTGCTGCGAGAGGCGGTCAACCAGCTGGTAGCGCGTGGCGTCGTCGATGTGCGTACGAAGGTGGGTTCACGCGTGCTCGATGAGCGCCAGTGGCACATTGTCGACCGGCATGTTGTTACCTGGCGTCTGGCGCGAGCGACAGATCCTGCCTTCGTGGTCGACATCGCGCAGATTCGCCGCGTGCTTGAGCCGATCGCCGCGGTCGATGCGGCGCGACATGCGAGCCCGGAGCAACGTGCGCGGATCACGGTGGCCAGTGCGGCACGGCTGACCTCGACCTCGCTCGCCGGTTACGCGGCCGCGCGCCGCGAACTGCATGTCGCGATCCTCGCCGCGAGTACCAACCAGTTCGCGCAGCAGCTGACGTGTCTCGTGCCTCCTGTGGATGAGACGGTCGATCTGGATAGCGGGGCGCCTGCGATCGCCGATGGCGAGCGTCACCCGCTCGTGCTCCTCGAGGCCGCCATCCGTGACGGCAATCCTCTCGCCGCTCATGAAGGTGTTGAACGCCTGAACGGGTGGGACCAGCCACGCAATGACGATTCATATCGCCATCCGGCACCTGCAGGAGCGTCAGCATGAAAGCCCGTCTTCTCGTTGGTGGCTTGCTTGGCATTATGTCCGGTGCAGCGGTGTTCGCGGTCGGCCGCCTGCTTCATCTCGATGCGCTCACCGATCCGCTCGAGCTCGGCGCCGTGATTGCGTTCTTCGTTGTCACGTGCGCGTTGTGGGGCGTGTGTGTGAGCGCCGTGCTGCTGAAAACCGCGACGCCTGCCGACCGGATCATCGCAGCCGGGCTACTTGCGTCGGTGGTTCTGGCTGGTCTCGCTGTCGCGGGTCAGTACGTCGGCGCGATGCTGTTTGCGAAGCTGGAGAATCTGCCAGACTCGGCAATCAGCCTGTGGACGCTGCGAGACTACTGGCACGCCTTTGGCGATGTGAAGGCCGTAAAGCGTTCGCTGCAGATGGCGACAGCGGCATCGGTGATCGTGCCGCTCGTGCCAATTGCGGCGATCGTCGCGGCGCTGGTGACGAAACCGAAACGCGACCTGCACGGCGATGCGCGCTTTGCCCACAGCTACGAGGTTCGGCGCTATGGGCTGCTCGATGAGGCGACCGGCCGCGGGCGCAGAAAGGGCGGGCGCAAGGGTGATTACCGGGATCCGACGATCATCGTCGGCAGGTACAAGGGCAAGTATCTGACCTTCCGTGGTACGGAGTTCGTGATGGTTGCTGCGCCCACGCGCTCGTTCAAGGGAGTGGCCATTGTGATCCCGAACCTTCTCACCTTTCCGGATTCAGTGGTCGTACTCGACGTGAAGGGCGAGAACTACGACCTGACGTCGCGTTACCGGCAGGCCTGCGGCCAGAAGGTGTTTCGCTGGGCCCCGTTCGACCAGAAGGGTTTTACGCATCGCTGGAACCCGTTGTTCAAGATTGCGAAGAGTCCGGCGTTTGTGCGCGTGGGTCGCCTGCAGTCGATCGCCGCCCGCCTGTATTACACGACCGAAGGCCGCAACAAGTTCTTCTATGAACAGGCGAGTGACCTGTTCATGGGGCTCGCACTCTACCTCATGGAGATGACGGGCGACTGTACGTTCGGACAGGTGTTGCGCCTCGCGATCACGCCCGGCAAAAAGGTGCGTGAGCACCTGTCGGAGCTGATGCAGCACGAGCCGCAGAAGGGCGCGCCGCTCTCGGGAGATTGCCTTGGCGCACTCTCGCGCGTGCTGGCTTCGCCCGACGAGACGATGCTGAACATCGTCGCGACGTTCAATGCGGGCCTGCGCCTGTTCAGCAACCCGATCGTCGACCAGGCGACGAGCGCCTGCGACTTCGAGCTCGACCGCGTGCGTCGGGAACTGATGTCGATCTACGTCGTGCTGCCGGTGCGCGAGCTCGCCGTCGCGAGCCTGCTCGGCAACCTGTTTTTTACGCAGTGGTTCGAGGACAACCTCGACGCGCTGCCAGGCGAGGATCCGACGATCCGGTATCAGTGTCTGGGCATCCTCGACGAATTCACGGCGCTTGGCCGCATCGAGGTGATCGATAAGGGCAACGCGTTCATCGCGGGCTACTGGCTGCGCCTGCTGACGATCCTGCAGTCGAAGGCGCAGATGGAGCCCAACGACCTTTACGGCGTGGCAGGCGCACGCACGCTGGTGACAAACCATGCGGTGCTGGTCGCGTACGCTCCGCGCAACCAGCAGGACGCCAAAGAACTGTCCGAGACGCTGGGCACCTTCACCGAGAAGGCGACGTCGCGAAGCCGCAATCATGGCCGCAACACGTCGACCGGCACGAACACCTCGGATCAGGTCCGCGCGCTGATGCTCGACCAGGAGCTCAAGCGCATGGAATCCAGCCAGGAGATTGTGCTTGGTTTCCAGCGCCCGATCCTGTGCGAAAAGGCGGCCTATTTCGAGGATGAGCTGTTTATCGACCGCATGCGCTCGGTCAGTCCGATGCTCGCTGCAATCAACAAGCGCCTGCCCACCGAAGACGAAATCAAGGCGGCCTGGCGTGGCGGTGAGCTGCGCGCGACCGGCATCCCGACGCACAACCCCGAGACCTATCACGCGGCGCTGTCAGCAAAGGCCGCCGGCGAAATCCGTCTTGCACGTCAGGCCGGTGCGAAGCCGCTGACCGCGGCCGAGCTTCTCGCGCTCGACCAGCGCACACCGGGCCCGCTTGCGACCAGTATGGCGCTCGTCGGGTTCGAGGCCGATCTGAGCGAACTCGGCGTCGTGATGCGAGACGACGTGCGCGAGATGCTTGCGGACATACGCATCGATTTCAACGTGGCAGGCGGGGATGACGCAGTCCAGGACCGGATTGAACCGGCGCTCGCGTCTGTCGCGCCGGCGGACAACGAGGCAAAGGAGGTATCACATGGCTGACCCGAACAGGCCGAAAGGCAAACGGACGTATCTGGACGTCCCGTTCAGGGAGAAGGACGCTGCGCACGATCTGGGCGCCAGGTTCGACCGGCGATCGAAAAAATGGTACGTGCCGGGTGGCACTGACGTTGGGCCGTTTGCTCGGTGGAATCCGGCGCATGAGCCGCAGACAGCGCAGGACGCCCGGCAGGCACGCCACCCAGTGCGCGGGCAGCCGCAGCTGCTGTTCGGCAGTGAAGCCGACATCGAGCGGGAAGCCGCGCGACTGACCGAACTGATGGGGCAACCGCTCGACGAGTCCCGCGCGTTCGTGCGGGACTCGCTTCAGGCCGCCGCAGAAAAGGCGGGGCTCGAGGCGCGGGACCGGCTGCGCGCGCAGGGTGCCTCTGCGTTCGAGATGATTGACGGAGTGCGGGAAGCCGGTGTCCACGCGCGGCACCAGTATTTTGCCGACCGGCAGCATCTGTATGGACGGGGCGCGCGCGTTGGCCAGCAGGCTGCACAGCCGAATCTCGACGACGCGGCGCTCGGGCGTCGCTTTCGCGAAATGATCCAGTCGATTACGACGGCGGTCACGCTGCGTGGCACCGAGGTCAACCATACGCTTGCACTTGAGCAACGGCTGGAGTCGATCCATCGTGAAGCGTTGCGCAAGTCCGGCAACGCTGTTGATGGCGAGCGCGCGATTGGCGAGCAGATCCGCAACCGCACCGGCTTTGCGGCCGGGACCTTGCCGCCGCGGGCAGCCAAAGCGCTGGCCAAACTTCGCGATGAAGCGGGCTTGAGTCCGATGGAAATCGACGAGCGCACGCCTGCGCGCGACGTGACGGATTCCGACCCGGTGGACGACGCGCTTCCGGTTGACGGGGCAAGCATCGCGCCGCAACACCCGCATCGCCATCGCGAGCCGGAGCGAGACGACAGCGTTGCCACCTTCGCGGACATCGCGGAAGCGTTTGACCCCGTGGAGGCGATGCCTGCGACCGGTCGTGGGCAGGAGGACAGAACTGACTGGACGATGGTGGCGAAGGACCTGGCCGACGTCCGGGGGCTGACAGGGCGTATCGGTGAGGAATTCGCGCAAGGTAAGAGCGCGCCTGAAGTTGTCGCTGCGCTCGATCAGGAGCTTGCGTTTCTGTCGCAGGGCACCCGCGAGCAGTTCGTGATCCACGTGCGCGAAGCGTTGGACAGGCAGGTCGACGCATCGCCGGTGCGATCTCCGACGCCGCAGGCGCAGCCGGGCGTCAAGGCCGCCGGCGATGCGGTGACCTTTGCCGATGTCGGCGAAGCGGCGGCAATCGACGACGCGATGCGCGGTCGCGGACTCACCGCAAGCGCGTTGCCCGGCATCGGGGAAGTCGTTCTCCCGACTGTCACCGCGGCGGTGGCCAACGAACCGGTTGTGCAGCCCGGCCGTGCTGCCAACGATACGTCGATGACCACGCCGGCGGTGTTGGGCGTGGTCGACACGCAGATCGGGCGCACGCAGACGCCGGCGCAGAATGAACCGGACGCAAAAAATCCGGCGAACGACCCGCAGCGCCCGGTGTTCGACGCCGTGTCGCCGCAGGATCTGGAGCGCGTGCGCACGCTGCGCGACGGCGAGCGAGCGGCCGCCGAGCGGTTGCTGCGCGAACAGGGCAAGCCGATGCTAGGGCAGCACGAGGGCGACGCCGTTGCGGCGGCAGAGGCGCACGAGGCTGGCGTTGCGAGTATCGCCGACAGCCGCGACAACCAGATCGGCGTCGATCCTGCCTCACGCAAGCCGATCGTGACGAAAGACGGCTACGACGTGCCCGCCCATATAGCGGCGCGCTACATGGTGAAGGAGGGCCGGTTCTGGAAACTCGACAGCATGGAGTCGAAGCCGGATGCCCAGCGGGATCCGGCAGCAACCACGCAGCCGCATTTCGAGGACGTTGGTGCACGCCTGAACTCCCGGCAGAACGATCGCGCAACGATTGCCGACATGGTGGCGGTGGCGAAAGCCAAGAACTGGGATTCGATCGTCGTGCGCGGGAGCGAAACGTTTCGCCGTAACGCGTGGATCGAAGCGTCGCTCGCGGGTGTGGACGTGAATGGGTTCACGCCGTCCGAAGGTGACGAAGCGCTGTTCGAGGCCACGAAGCGCGAGCGCGCCGGGCTGACGATCCGCGCCGGGGCGTCGCCCGCGCCGGACGTCGCGCAGAAGGCGAACCCGGCGGCAGGGCAGGCGAGCCCGAAGCCCGAACCGAAGGCGGAATCAGCGGCCAGCGCTGCGCTGACGGCCGCGATACCTCCGTTGGGGCGTGCCTGGGATGTCCCGCGCTCACAGCGGGCTGCGCGGTTCACGCCTGCCGCAGACCCCGCGGCATCGCCCATGCCTGAAGCACCCAGAACGGTCGCGCAGATGCGGGAAGTCCTGGAGAAATCGCTCGAGGGGGCACCCGCGCGCACGCGCGCCGAGGTGATCCGGCGTTTCGATGCGCGCATGCAGGCGGGCACCGAGATCGAGGCGCGGATTGCGCGAGGCGAACTGGGTCGTGACGCCGGCCTCGCCGAGATCGACCGTCGCGCGGCCGAGTTGCACGCGGCGTGGACGGCACCGAAGGCCGCGCCTGCCCAGGGTCAGTCGAACAGCCCGCAGCCCGCGCAGGCCTCCAGCCCGGCACCCAGGGTGACGTAAGCACCGCCATTCTCAATTTTCATAAGGATTCCAAAATGAGCATTGCCATCGTGAACTGCT
Organism: Paraburkholderia sp. EG286B; assembly: GCF_040965655.1. Lineage (NCBI taxonomy): Bacteria > Pseudomonadati > Pseudomonadota > Betaproteobacteria > Burkholderiales > Burkholderiaceae > Paraburkholderia > Paraburkholderia sp. EG286B. The sequence goes on from NZ_JBFRCF010000034.1 coordinate 42,026, forward strand.
CCGGCAACGTCGGCAAGACTACTGTGACCCGCGAACTGCTCGCGCCGCGGCTGCCGCATATGTCGGTACGCCAGATCGAGTCGATCAATACGGACGACTCGGCCGGCCCGAGGGTCGAGGTGATGATTGCCGCGCGCTTTGACGAACTGCACGACGAGCTGATGCGCGGCAATGATCTGCTGGTCGATATCGGCGCGTCGAATGTCGAGGAGTATCTGAACCGCCTCGATGGCGCCAAAGGCGCGCAGGAGGATTACGCGTGCTTCATCGTGCCGGTCGAGCCGGAGAGCAAGCAGATGAAGGACACGATCAAGACAATCAATCTGCTCGAGGATCTCGGCGTCGGGCCCGCGCGCATCCGCGTGCTGCTGAACAAGGTTGAGCTGGTCAAGAGTGAGACTCGCGATGTGACGCTGCGCCGGTATTTCGGGCAGTTGTTCGAACTGCATGAGAAGGAGGGTACCTTCGAACTTGACCAGGAGGCACTGATCCCGAAAAACGACGTGTTCACGCATGCGGCCGCCGCCGGCCGCACGATCCACGACATCGCAACGGACGGTGTCGACTACAAGGCGCAGCTGATCGAAACGACGACTGCCTCTGAGAAGGACCGCCTCGTGAGACTGGTTGGCCTCAAACGCAAGGCACTGTCCATCCAGCCGTTGCTGGACCAGGCGTTTAACGCGCTGATGGCAGGAGTCGTTGCATGAACGAGCCGACGCCGCAACCGGATCACGCCGAGCGTGCGTCGGAGCGCCTGGGCCACGTGATCGCCACGATACCGGCGTCGGACGAGCTGGCCGTGCTCGCGGAGATCCTGATCGAGCAGATGAAGGTGGTGGATGCACAACACCATGTTGTCGCGCTGATGGAGTCCACTGACCAGAAACTGACCTCGACGGTGCAGTCGCTGCGCGAGGAGAACGCACAACTGACGAAGCTGCTCACGCAGTCGCGCCAGGCGTTCATCGGAGAGGTGGCCGCGAAGGCGGCCGACCAGGCTCGCCGTGCGGCAACGGCCGATGTCGTGGACGAACTGGCACGGTTGCGGGCCGCCGTTGAATCGCGCGATCGCGCGGTAACGCCGAAGCCTGCCGTGAGAGCCAGCGGCTTTCTCACCGCGTGCATGGGCATGGCGTTCTGCGCAGGCGCCGCGCTTGTCTGGGTCGCTGCCCGCCTGGCACACACGCTCACCTAGCCTGAAACGAACGAAGTTTTTCGGGAGGAACGTTAAATCATGAATGTCAGAGATCTGTTTTCCAGTACTGGTTACTGGGGTCGGCGTCGGGGTGGTCATTTTCGCGGGACTTCGTGCGCGTTCGTTGCGCGGCCGGGCAACGGGCGAAGGCGGGCGCACTGGCAAAACCGGTGCGAGGAGCAAAGCAACGCAGCATCCGTTCACTGAACGCATTTCAACCAGGAGTCAAGCCATGAAACGCCGATCGATTGCGGCCGCGCTGTGCATCACGGCACTGGCCTGTGCGCTTGTACCGCCGCCGGCGCACGCCGACGACAACCAGAACGCGTGTGGTGCGGTCCTCTGTCTTGCCGGTTTGATGATGGGCGGCAATGGCGGCAAGACGTGCGCCGAATACGAGTCGGGCTATTTTTCCATCGTGCGCTTTCACCACGGTCACTTCGATGAGGGCGGCACAGCCAATGCTCGCGGCGATTTCCTGAACCAGTGCCAGTCGGTCGGAAGTGCCGTGAAGGATCCCGTCAATTCGCAATACGGCCGGACCCAGTACGGCCCCTGACTGTGATGCGCCGGCGGGGCAAGGTCGTCGCCAGACTAACAACCGGAAATCGTGGAAAACAGGGAGCATTGCATGAGCCAGCAAACACCAGCGTTGTCGTATGGCGATCTCACGGACGCAGCGGTAAGCGCGATCTGGTCTTACCGGAATGACCCAAGTGCGCGGATGTTGTGTACTCCTTTTGGAATCGCATCACGACCGGAAGGCAGGTCGTGGAGGATCAGAAGCGCCTGAAAGCACTGGCGTCAGGCGACTGGAGCGTACTGGATGACGACGGGATCGCGGAGCTTGAAGTGCAGACTCGCGGATGTGCCGAAGGGCAAGACGACTGAGCACGGAAAAACATGCGATGAGCGCAGACGATCTCAATGTTGTGGCGCAAGCCAGGCGCCGTGGTCGCAAAAAAGCACAAAAGGCGCTCGGCAGGCCGGTCAGCACGCGGCTCACCGAAGAACAGTGGCAGGTCTTCAATGAAAAGGTCGCACGCTCCGGCATGAGTCCATCCGTTTTTTTGCGCGAATGCATCGTGACGAACCGCACGCAGATCGTCGCGCGTCCACCCGCGACTGTTGAGCGGCAACGGATCATGTACGTGATCAACAAGACCGGCAACAACCTGAACCAGCTGGTCCACGTGGCGAATACGGCGCGCGTGGCTGGCCAGCTATCCGAATCCACGTTTGTCGCCCTGGTCGACGAGCTGGAGTTGATCACGCAACTGCTGAAGGCCCATCTCCATCGTGTTGATTAGAGTGGACGGCCGTCACGACGGCGTGAAGCAGTACCTCGAGGAAGGCCGCAAGGTTGGCCGCGACCTGGATCGCGACGACCTTGACGAACGTGTGGTGCTCGCAGGTGATCTCGACCTGACCGACGCAGTGATCCAGTCGATCAATGCCGCACCCGGTGTCGAACGTTACCTGTCCATCACGCTCTCCTTCAAGGAGGATCACGTCGCCCGGGAAACGACGTTTCAGATCGTCCGGGAGTTCGAGGCGTTCGCGCTGCACGCCTACCGCCCGGACGAATACAGCTTCTATGCCGAGGCGCACCTGCCCCGGATCAAGAGCTATGTGGACCAGCGGACTGGCGAACTGGTTGAGCGCAAGCCACACATCCATATCGTCATTCCGCGCTGGAACCTGCTGGCTGAAAGGCACCTGGAGCCGCTCGGCTACGTGCGCTCCAACCTGAGCTTCATCGACGCCTTCCAGGAGCATGTTAACGCGCAGTATGGCCTTGCGAGTCCGAAAGACAACCGGCGCACGCTGCTGACCGACGCGTCAGAAATGATCAGCCGCTACCGTGGCGACCTGTTCCGTGCGAGCAGTCGCGAGCTGAAGGAACAGATTCTCGACGCGGTGCTGGATCGCCAGATCGAGACCCATGCGGATTTCATGGCGCTGCTGTCCGAGCACGGTGCCGTGCGCATGCGCAATGCCGGTCTCGACAGCGCCTACCTGAATGTGAAGCCGGCTGGCGCCGCCAAGGGCGTGAACCTCAAGGAATACGTATTCACGCCTGAATTCATCGCACTGCCGACCGCCGAAAAGCTGCAGGCGCTGTCGGCAGATGCGGCCGACCGTTATGAGGCTGGCGTTGCGCCCAGACGCACACCAGCGCACATAGCGGCCGTTCTGGATGAGTGGTACACCACCCGCGCGCGCGAAGTGAAGTATCTCAACAGCGGTAGCCGTCAGTACCAGCGTTATCAGGAATCCTCTCCCCACGACCGCGAGCTGATGCTTGTGGATCTTGAACGCGGCTTTTACGCACAACATCTGAAGGCACGTCATGAACGAGCAGACGACTCCCTCCCAAGCCTCGGAGGACATCTTCACAGAAGCGGACGCGCATTTGAATTCGGCGCCCAGCCGCCCGACGTCGTCGACGGGCCAGGCGCGCGCGAATCAGAACTCGACACGTCCGCACCCCTCGACGATGGATACGGCGGCCTCGATGCCGAGTTTGACCTTATCCCAGGTGGGGCGTACCCGGCGCCCGAACCCTTCAACGCTGTGCGAAACGTGCCCGGCGGCCCTCTGGACGGCATCGGACATCGATCTGCAGTGCTATTGCCGCATCATGCGTTTCACCAGCTGGAGCCAGACGGCGCCGTATCCGCGCACGGCCTGCGACGGGCTGCAGATCGCGATGGAGAGCCTGCAGCGCAACGAGTAGGGCACGCAGCCCCCTCAGTCGACGGGCTGGACGCGTACCACCGTGCGCTTGAGAGGCACTATGCGTTCGGCGATCCGTTCGTCAGCCTGCCAGTGATGCGGTCGCATCCGGCATGGACACCATCCGGCATGTCGCCGCCAGGCTGGTTTTCAGGCGACCGGAGGAACGCGTTTCCAGACCGGTTCGACTCGATCGACGCGTCGTTCGAGTTCGAGGCAGGCCGGCCAATCCTGCGGACGCCGCACGCATTGGCGGTTGATGCTCCAACGTACCGGTCGCGCCGCTCTCGCACCGACGACGCCACGTATGCCACACCGCGACACACGGGCCGCGTCTCGGACAGTGTGGTTTCGCAACTCGCGCGCGAACTGCGGCAGCGTGATGAATCAGGTAGTCAGCACACTGAGTTTCGTGAGATTCGCCAGGGTCTCGATGCCAGTCGCCTGCTTGCCGAACTGTCGCACACCCACGGCGTGCGGCCCGCGAAATATGCGGTCACGACGGGCCGCGACGGCGCCGATCGCATCCGCGCGGGCTCGCGCAACCTCAACGTGTCGGACTTCCTGACTAAAGAACTGAATCTGTCGTGGCGTGAAGCCGCACCATTGCTACGCGCAGTGTATGAGCGACAGCAGGCCGGTGAGCCGGCTCCGGCTCCGCGCGAGCTGCCACGCGCGGCACTCTGGCGCGAATACTCGGTCGCGCGCGAAGCGCATGTCGTGGCCCGTACCGACGCGTGGCTCACACAGCGCGCAAATGAACAGTGGCGCCGCGCTGAGATCCGCGCAGCGTTCGACACCAGGCGCGCGGAAATCCGGCAGGATGTGCGACTCACACCGGCTGGCCGACGCGCGGCGACGTCGCTCGCACGCGCCGGGCAGCTGGGCCGCGACGACGCGCTGCGGGAGTCGATCGCACGCGAGCGGGCGGCACTCAAGGAAAAATTCGGAGCTGCAGGCGGCCCGAGCTTTTCCGGCTGGCTGCGCACGCGGGCGGACCAGGGTGACGAGCGCGCGCTCGAGGAGTTGCGACGCACTGCGGGCCCGGAGCGTGTATCGGGTGCGGTCAAGGTCGATGCCGGGATCGGCGGCGAGGCGTTCAACGTGATCCGGCCGAACACTCCACGGCAGCACGCGCAGGACGAATACAACGCGATCATTTTCCGCTCGCCGGGCCTATCCTGGTCCGTCAACGAACGTGGCGACGTTACCTACCGGCATGATGGCCGCGACATTGTGCGTGATCGTGGCACCAGTGTTCAGGTGCTGCAGGCGGAACGGTCCGCCATCGAAACCGGGCTGCGGCTCGCGCAGGAAAAGTTCGGCCGCACGCTCGAACTGACTGGCGAAGACGCACACCAGTTGGCAGCCGCGAGGGTGGCCGTGGATGCCGGGCTACGCGTGCAGTTCAGCGACGAGCGACTGAACCGGGCGATGGATCAGTATCGCCACGCGCGCGTCGACCAGCAGGTGCAGGACGCGCTCGGCACGCCTGGTGCCTCTCCGCCTACCGTTCCACCGCCCCAGCCGCAAACCGATCGACCGGCACAGGATTGGCCGAAGCCCTCCGAGGACGGTAAGCCGACCCTCTGATGCTCGAACGGCCACAGCCCGTTTTCGCCCGCTGCCCAATGCACCTGCCCGCGTATCCCGCTGGAAATGCAGAATCGCCTCGACGCATCCCTGGTCTATACGGTCGGTTTCGCCTTGGCCGCTGGACCAGACACCCACGCGGCAACAACCCCTGATATGCGCCAAACCAGCCAGAACATCACGGGCGCAACCACTGCCCAACAGCCCCACTGGACGAATCGACGCGAAGCCTCCCCAACGGAAAGCGACTGCCATATGAGCAATCGACTGTGCGGCCCGACCGCTGTCCAGATGACCGCGACCAACCCGATGGCGAGCACCAGATGCGTGGCACATTCTGCAACGGTTGCGGGTCTATTCTTCACCGATGATTTTCCGGTTAGAGCGTGATTACAAGGTCGGAGTACCGACCCACGGTGCCATCGTCGGTCAGCAGCCGCAGTGGCTCGGTAATGGCCTGTGCGACTAGCATCCGGTCAAACGGATCGCGGTGAATATCGGGCAGATTGCGAACCGGCGCGGCGTGTGTCGCCGTCACGGGCAGTTCGCGAAAGCCCGCTTCTTCCATGCGGGCTACCAGCTCGTTCACGTCTGCGTCCAACTTCCCGATTCCAGACTTGATTGCGATTTCCCAAATGCTCGCGGCGCTGACGAAAACGGTTTCTGCGCTCAACATGATGGCCTCGGCCTTCTTTGTGAGTTGCCTGTCGCCGCTCATGGCCAACAGGAAGATGTGCGTATCGATCAACAGACGCATCACCGACCCTCAAATGTCGCCAAAACATCGTCGGGCAAAGGGGCGTTGAAATCGTCAGCGATCTTGATCTTCCCCTTCACCAGACCGAAGCGAAGCTTGGGCTTCGTCTCGACCGGGACGAGGCGCACCACCGGGGTTCCTGCCTTCGCGATGACAACTTCTTCGCCACTGACAACAGCCTCAATGAGACGCGAAAGCTGCGACTTTGCCTCATGAATATTTACGGTTTGCATGGCACCTCCATCATGTGAGCTTAGTTTGGCTTAGCTAACACGGAAGTGCAATCTTCGAACAACAAAAGAGGGCCTGATGGTCGTTCGTTCGGCGCCCCGAGTGCCCCCTTCCAACCCTCGAGTTCTTCAACGGCCCGCCTCACGGAAGAATCAAATTACCCCCGCGACAATCGCACCTAGGCGAACAAGGATCGGCGTCAATCAATCGCTTTGTAGCCGTCAGTGTTTCGTGTCCAGGTAGCTCATTTATGTGCCAAAGATCGAAGCCGATTCGATGCAGGCGCACGGCAAACGTGCGCCGACCCGACATCGCGCTTGCTCCTTGGGTGATCGACTTCCACGTTGCACAGACGCCAAATGTAGTTAGTTAGACATATTAAAGTTTCAAACTTTTTGAATACTCACGCCGTTCAGGCGTGTTTGCTGCCCAAGGAGTCGAGGTCGTGGACAGGCGCTTCGACAGTCTTCGCTTTGCGCGGTGGCGTCGGGTCCACTTGCGCATGCATTGAGCTGGCCGGATACAGACTGAGAAAGGACCGGGCTTCGTCGGGAGATTTTGCGGTCAGCCAGTCCTCGTATTCATCCGGCCGAAGGATCACCACGGATCGCTTTTCGCTTCCTGGTTTGTGGAAACGATTCATGAGGGGATGCGCCTCTGCATTGAGCGTCAACATCGTTTCTCAATAGTGGTAACTGTTACCAAGGGCCTTCCGAGGTTGGACCATCAAGGCAGTCGGGCGCACCGGGATGCCGTTGCGATCGATGACGAACTTCCAGTGGTTGTCCGAAAGCCAGTTGATCATGCTCGTCCGCTCGTTCGGCTTGCAGCCGATGAGATCGGCGAGTTCGCTCGTGGTCAGGTAGTCATTCATCGTTTGCTCCATCTGCTATTTGCCCTGAGTATTTCGGTCCCGGTCTATGGGAGTGCGGTTACCTGTCCGGATCCATTTTTTGCTTATTGCCGCGGCTCGGAATTTGCGGACCGAACGACATCTATCCGTAAATCCTCCATGCGGCGAAGAAGGAGCCACGTCATGAATGAGCGAACCGTTTACATAGGCACGCAGGAATATAAGGTGACCGCTGTGTCGAGCGGCCTGGGGCGCTGGATTGCGCGCGCATCGTCCATACTGACCACTCGGCTTGCCCAACCACCATGGACGTTGCCGATATTCATGGTGAATTCGGTACGGTTGAAGAGACCCTTGACTCTGGGATCCGTCTTTGCGAGCACATGGCGAAACGCTTCGCGGTGCATTAACTGCCCGGCGGCCCCGCGCGCGTGCCTTTGGTCGAACACACTTTCACCCGCTGCGCGCTGTTGACTTGCCATATGCACGATTGCGTGCACAACGTTCATGTCGCGTCTCATTGCACACCATCCTTGGCGGCATGCGTTGCCACACGCCCCGCAGCACCATCTGCAGCGGGTATAGACTGTATTTGCTCGGCGGTTTCCGAACCTTCAATGAGGGACACATTGCCATTTTTGCCATCCCGGACATGCGTCGGCACCCCATAGCGAGGCGGCAGATCCTCGAGCCATGCCTGCACCTCGCTGCCCGACCACATCTTGCGCAGCATCGTGGGAAAGCGCAGATCGAAGCGCTCAGCACTCGCAGCCGCAGCAAAGGCGACTGGGGTGGCGTCGAGCATTCCATCCCACAGCGGCGGGCACCATCCCTTCGCGCTGTTGCATGACACGGCGGCATCAACGCCAGCCGCGAGCATTGCGCGTGTAGGCTCCGTCGGGACCAGTTTCCAGCCTTGCAACCCTTGCGCTGCATCGGAAGGCGCGAGAGCGGCGAGGATCGAGCAGGCGCCTAACGATTCGATGATCCGCATGTCACCGCAGCCTTTCCGGCTTCCCGGAGAGATCGCGCAGCTAGGTCAACAATTTGTTGCTAAGTTGTTTTGTGTCCATTGTTGCCCTCGTGAGACTATCTCGCTCGTCTCTGGAGGGTTTTGCCGTTTCAGTGGTGCAGGACAAAATATTCACGTTAGATGCGACTACTCCATAACAGAACCAATGAGTTACTCGCTTGAATACAAGGGCTATCTGATCGACTACGCGCCGATTGAGGTCGAGCGATGCGTTTTCGGCGCTCAGTGGACAATCAGAAGAAATGACGCACCGGTTGAGGCATTGCCGTTTTCCAGTGGGGACCTTGGATTCCGCGGCGCCGCCGATGAGATGGCGGAAATCGCGAAAAGGGAAGCCATGAGTTGGATCGATCAAATGGATCAAACGGATAAGCTGAGCGATCAAAACTGCTAATGATTTAGGGAAGGTCTGCACAACACGCTTTCAGAGCGCTGATCTTTTTTCACGTTGGGCGTATCAGCCGTAAGCGTCTGCTGGCAGGTTGATCGTCCGGCTTTTGAAGCATGAGGATCTTTGTTTTCCGAGACTCACGGCCTGAGCCGAGCGTTTCACACTATGCTTAAAGCCCTGCGCGACATCCAGAGGTTGCCCAGAGCAAACAGTGTCGTGATCTGCGCGGTGTTCTTCACCAATCCCCGGTACCGCGTCTTCGTATAGCCAAACTGCTGCTTGAGCACGCGAAACGGATGTTCAACCTTGGCGCGCACGCCAGCCTTCAGACGCTCAATCTGGTTGTATATCGCGTCCAGACGATTGTTCAGGTCCAGTTGTCGACGCTTGCCTGGTCGCATCGCGACATGCCAGCGTACCGGGTTCGCCTGACAGCGCTTCTCAATACCCTGATATCCGGCGTCAGCGTACACATCCTTTTCCTGGCCGTGCAACAGCGCTTCGGCCGCATTGATGTCGTGGACGTTGGCCGCCGTACCAATGACGGTGTGGACCAGACCCGACTCTGCGTCCACTCCGATGTGCGCTTTCATCCCGAAATACCATTGATTTCCCTTCTTCGTCTGGTGCATCTCCGCGTCTCGTTTGCCAGAGCCGTTCTTCGTCGAAGTGGGTGCGCTAATCAAGGTTGCATCGACCGCTGACCCTGCCTTCAACATCAAGCCTTTTTCACTCAGGATCTCATTAACCACCGCGAGCATCTGCGCGGCCAGACCGTGCGTTTCGAGAAGGTGACGGAACCGCAGAATCGTGCTCTCGTCCGGCAAACGCGTCATACCTTCGCCCAGCCCCGCAAACTCACGATACAGCGGCACGTCATAAAGCGCCTCTTCCATCGCCGGGTCTGACAGACCAAACCACTGCTGCATGAAGTGGATCTGCAGCATCGTCGCAACCGGAAACGGCGGCCTTCCGGTCTTACCCTTCGGATAGTGCGGTTCGATCAACGCAATCAACCTCGACCATGGCACCACGCGCCTCATCTCATCGAGAAATTCCCGCTTGCGCGTGCGTTTCGTCGAAAGATCCAGACCAAGACCGAGTTGTGTCATCGACGAACTCCTTGAACGTGTCTATCTTCCAGGATAGGCGAACCAGTCTTCAATGCCAGGACTTTTGCAGACCTTCCTTAGGTTCCATTGTTTCGTATCCGTCGTTTCTGCGTTATCAGCCGGTGACAACGTGAGGACGGAAGTCCTGCGGATATGACGCGCATCAGGAAGGGGTCCGCTGGAGGCGACTGCCCGCTGTCCACTATCCCGACGTTGCCGGTTCCAGTTCATCCTGGGGCCGAGATATTGGTGAACAGGCGGATGTCTTGCCCCCGTCACATTGCTGGCGCCGCGGCTACCTGGCCGCTCCCCAGAATCGCGAATACTGTCGGCCCGCTCGTGCGCTTAGCGTTACCCGCGGCCTTTTATCCTGAGGCAGACTTTGCGTTCCCCATCGGCCAGAAATCAAAACGCGTCATTGCTTAAACCGCGTGGTCGGGAAGACGAACTCGCGCTGTGTTTCCTGGCTGGCTGCTTTACTGCATTCAGGTCGCACCCACACCCTCTGCCTTGATCGTGGCCAGTCTGGTACCAGCAAACGGGTCGTTGCGCCAGTCGGCGCCGGTGCGTTTGCCTGCGTCGCGATTCGACGCGGCGTCAATTGCAAAGTGCTCAAGAGACTGCCCGGCGCTGATTGCCTGGACTACCCACTGCGGTGCAGCACCCTTGCCATCCCAGGTGTTGCCGGAAGCGTCCCTGAAACGTACTGCCCGCAAACGCTCCTGGTCTGCTGCAATTGAAGTAGCGATGTCTTCCGGTTTGATCCCAAATTCGGCCATCCGTCGCCTCAGATAGGCGACGATGCTTTCGCGTTTTCTCTCATCCATCTGGTGTATTCTCCGCGCAACAATCTGTCGTTGGGCAGGTGATTGCAAATCGCGTGCCGCCAGGATGCTACGCGACCCAACGCTGCCCATGCCGGGGCAGCGAAGAGGGGGCATGTTTAAACCATGTTTGGTGGGAGCGGCGCACGGGAGGCGCCGCGGCTGGCGACCGGTATGAAAGCAGTATAAATCAACTTAGGTACGACACCAGGTTTGCTGGCGCACGTTGAGTCTTCTTTTGTTGCGCTCGCGGTTCGTCTTGCGGTACGAACGGGTGCATCGCTGACGCGGGACCCATGCCTCCCCGATCGACGATGCCGGGCACATGTCTGGATATTAGGGAGTTGGCTATCTTGCGGCGCAATAGCAATCAAATAAAGCAAGGCAACGTTGCGGGACGCACAGGCAACATCGGGTGTGCCTCTATTCCTGAACTCCAGTGATCATTCAAACCGTTGCGCGCTGTGCTTTCAATTTGCACGAGTGTACTGATAAAGTCATAATCACGATCGCGTCAATTCTGACGGGCCGACCGAACTTCGAAGTGCCTGGCAAACAAGCTAGGGAAGTTCCAGGATCGCATGAACGGAAAACACCACAGCGAGGAATAGAAATGGTTACCCTGGACGCAATCAACTCGAAAATTGCCAAACTCCAGAAGCAGGCGGCAACGATCGCCGAAAAGCAGTCGTCGGTGGGCCTGACGAAAATCCGTGACCTGATGCAAAAGCACGGTCTGACTGTCGCCGATATCGAAGGCTTTGTTGCAAAGCGACGCGGTCGCAAACCTGGGACGACGCTGGCAAAGGCAGCAGCAAATGCGCCGGGTGCGGTCGTGCATCACGTCGCGCCGAAATACGCGGATCCGAAAACCGGTGCGACCTGGTCGGGCCGTGGTCTGGCGCCGCTGTGGATTCGCGACGTCAAGGATCGTTCGAAATTCCTGATTGAAGCTGGGGCAACGGCGAAGACTGCCGGCGCCAAGGCGGCGCCTGCCAGGAAGGCTGCTGCGAAAAAGGCTACTGCGAAAAAGGCTACTGCGAAAAAGGCTACTGCGAAAAAGGCAGGCGCAAAGCGTGTCGTGGCAAAAAAGGCGGTGAAGACGGCAGTCGCCACGAAAAAGGCTGGCCGGGCAGCAGCGGCGCCGGCAAAGAGTGTGCGTGGGCGCAAGGCCGCAGCACCCGCGAAAAAGGCTTCGGCGCCGCGCAAGGTCGCAGCCAGAAAGGCACCGGCCGCAGTTGAGGCTGCTGCCACGCCTGAAGTCGCAGCAGCGTAACGGCTAACGGGCGATCCAGTCGTAGCTGGCGGCGCCGCATTCGCGGCCCGCTACGACTGATTGCTCAGGTCCCTTCGCGCGTCGCCTTAATGAGAGCGGCGCGCCATGTTTGTACGCGAGGAAATGCGGACCCAGAGCCGCACGCCGTCAACCCAATGGCTTACCGTTTCGCGCTCGTATCTCTCGCGTTGCCAGCTGACTGTCCACCCGAGTCGGTTCCTCCGGCGGTGGGTCGGCTGATCGCGGCCGCATGGAATGGCATGAGCCGAGCGCAGCTCGTGGACCGTGCTCGCCGGCTCGACATGCGTGCATCGCTGCGGGTGCAGCCCGGTATCGGACCGGATGGGCTGACGCAGTTCAGGCTCACTCTCAGTTTTGCGAACGGAAGCTTCGAGCTGATCGCCCATGTACGCCGTGTCATTCGCCGGCGCACGGGCGCGCGACGCCAGAAACCGTCATTGCCTCCAGCACGCGATATCAGGCAACAGAGCCTTTTCTGAGTGTTGACGAGGCTGGGACAACGCCTGTCGACACACAGGCATCACCGCTGAAAAGAAGCCCGCTAGAGAACCTTGAGATTGCGAATCTTTCCGATTGCCGGCGAGCGTTCGACGATCAGGTTCGCGATGAATTCAGGCAACAGGGCGCGCGGCACGTTCGCGGGGATATCGGTCACGAGCTGCGAAGGCACCTGAACGATGAATTCCTCCGGCGCAGTGGCGAGACTATGTTCGTACGCAACGCGGATTTCCATGCTGTTATCTTTCGGAGATGTGGTTGCCGGGAGTGCATGCAATGTGCGCAGGGCTATGCAGGGTTGTGGACCCAGTGGAGCGCGCGATACACCTGTCGTTGTTTGTTGTGAGCGCTTGCGCGCTTCTGCCGACCATCGCAGGCTGCACCGCCCGCGACTCCATTTCCCTGTCATGCAAGCCCGGCGATTTGGTCCCCGGCTATGGGAGCCGGTTACCATCAGATGCCGGAATATCCGTATGACGTTTGTGCGAGTCTCTCTCACGTCCACACGTCCTTGGTCACCGGCGGCCTTTAGTGCACATGAGCAGACTGATGTGCGATTGCACGACGGGGCGCGTTGACGACGTTATCGTGCAACCTGGAGATGACTGTCGTTGGTGCGGGTGTCGCGCGCGACCATACCGACCTGCTTTCCGAGGTAGTCACTCGCCCTGAGTACGATCTCCATTCGGGTCACGCTGAGCGCGCGGTCGTATTCATTTACCACGGCGGTGAGACCGTCAGTCAGCGATTCAGGCACATTCCAGACGCCAGTGCGGTCTGCCTGATCGAGCACCTCTGCGAGGCCACGCTCAACGCGGTCGATGTCCGCGATATCGAGCTGCCCATGCCCCGCCCGGGTGATGAAGCTCGTGATGATGATGATCTGCGAGAGGAGATTAACCAGCGGGCGGTCCGCTTCTCCATTGCGCAGACGCTCGAGCGCAATCCGTGCACGCAGCGCAAGATCCGAGGATTCCTTGCGGGGCATGGGAAGAAAGAGCGATCTTGCATGCGCACTGGCAGACGGACGACGCGGGGAACGGTAGTTCTTGTTTGACATGGTCGACAGCTGGCGAATGGATTTCGGGTTCGCATATTGGGACGCTTCACCGCGGGGCAAGAGTACTCGCCGAAATTTGTCCTTGTCTCACGGGTCGTCGCGTTTTCTGTGGGGTCGCCTTTCGATGCCTGGCTGCAGCCCTGTTGCGAAACCGCCTATAAACGCGACTAACTGTCCGCGCGCCGCGACTCCGGCAAGCGCCTGACGGCGGCCTCGCTTTCCTGCATTGGCGGCACTTCCCAGGAACCGCTGGAAAGTCGGAGCAGGCAGCGGGGCGTTGTTGTCCGGACCAGGACGAAAACAACTGTGCCTTTCTCGCGCTGATTGCGCAGACGCAGCCGCAGTCTGTCGGCGACCTGACATTCAGGATGGGAGGCGCAAAACCGGATCGGTCGAGGATCTTGAAGGCACGCGGGAAAGATGGGCTGATTCATCTTGAAACGAGTTTCGGCCCGTCAAATGAAATCGCGGGCCGTATCGCCCGCGATGTCCTTCCAGGAATGCTACGCGGGAGCGACTCCCTGTTCGGCGGGCATCGGAACAACGGAATCGGTGAGTGGTGAGCGTTGAGCGGTGAGCAAACGCTAGAATAGCCGTCCTGGTAGCCGTAGCCGCCTGTGACGCATCCGCCTGAGTGGACTAAACCGCTCGCGCGGTATGGGGCTCCGTTCCCGCCTCTGGCAGCGAATGACGGGGCAGTGGCGCCGGTGCTTATGTTGGTGACTGAGGCAATCCGCCTCGTTCTCCAGCAGGAGCCCCATCATGACCTCCTCCGATCCGGGCGTCAGCCCGCTGCGCCGGCGCATGGTTGACGACTTGCGCATGCGCAGGTTCGCCCCCAAGACCCAGACCGCCTATCTGCGCGCCGTACGCCAGTTCGCCAGGTTTCTCGGACGTTCACCCGATACCGCCACCGTCGAGGACCTGCGGAACTACCAGTTGCATCTGGTCGATCACGGCACCTCGCCGACATCGCTCAACGCCGCGATCAGCGGGCTGAAGTTCTTCTTCGACGTGACGCTCGGCCAGCCTGAGCTGATGGCCCGGATGCAGCCGGTTCGTGTGCCCCGCAAGCTCCCGGTGGTGCTCAGTCCCGACGAGGTGCGACGGCTGATCGCAGCCGCCGGCAATCTGAAGCACCAGACCGCGCTGTCGGTCGCCTACGGTGCCGGGCTGCGCGCGAGCGAGGTGGTGGCGCTGAAGGTCAGCGACATTGACAGCCAGCGCATGACGCTGCGCATCGAGCAGGGCAAGGGCCGCAAGGACCGCTACGCGATGCTCTCGCCGGTGCTGCTCGAACGCCTGCGGCTGTGGTGGCGGGTCGCCCGTGCCCAGGGCAGCATGCTCGATGGCGGGTGGCTGTTTCCCGGCATGGATCCCGTCGACCCGCTCACCGCGCGGCAGCTGAACCGTGCGGTTCATGCCGCCGCCGAGGCCGCGCAGATCGGCAAGCGCGTCTCCCCGCATACGCTGCGCCACAGTTTCGCGACGCACCTGCTTGAACAGAAGGTGGACATCCGCGTGATCCAGGTGCTGTTGGGTCACAGGCAGCTCGACTATGTCCCGCCCCGAACTATGTCCCGGTGCGCAAAGCGCCGCGGTACGGTAACACACGACCGAGCGCTAAGCGGCACATAGCTGGTCACAAGTTTTTCAGGAACGCCAGCAATCGGTCATCTGG
>NZ_JBFRCF010000035.1:0-56249 GCF_040965655.1 Paraburkholderia sp. EG286B
CCCACAGCGCTTAAAACAAGGTTGATTCGCGTTGAAATTGCACAATGCGAAAGATTTGGAGACGGTGGGCGCGTAAATCGAGGAAGGCAGCTTCCGCCGGGGGCGTATTTCCGCAACCTGCTAGGCGACGCATCACCGCTTGAAGAACCGACGTTTTTCCTGTCTTTCGAAGACCAAAAAGCCCGACGCTTTGATTTTTAACGGTGCAATTCTGGATGAGCTCTTGCACAAGCGGATCACGGCCGAAGAAGTACTGATCCGATCCAATCCAATCGGAGAGGACATCCCGAACAAATCTATCTTCCCGAATCGGGAAGATATTTTTGATCTTATAAAAAAACTGCCTTTGCCGGGATTTAAAATTTCATCGACAGTTATTCCTATAATTACTCGGTCCGCATCTGATTCAAGGAGTGCGTCGGTCGATTCCTTGTCACCGTTATGCAGAACAAGAAAGAGAACTTTATCGATTCGATGTCTGAAATCAGGCGATCTTGAGATTTGCTCTATAGAAGTAAGAATTCGCGCATCAGATTTTGGTTGCGGAGAATAAATGACTAAGATTTCTTGCTGGAGGCCGAATCGCTGGTTCATATGGGATTTCGGCTCTGCAAGCCAAAAATATTTCTCCCCATGAGCGGCTCCAAAGGTAATGTCGAATCCCTCGTCTAATAATTCGGCCATGCGTTTCTGATCGGCATGAGATGCAAAAAACGCATTTTGAGCGTGGTCTTTGATCATTTTTCTATTAAATCAGCATGAATTCAATGAAGGTGCATCATTATAGACCGGCGGTGTCGAATATGTAGAGTCAAACGCGTGCAGTTGTGGTTGCGGCTGCTGCCTTGGCCGCGTAGGGGCAACTCGGCTTAACGAGCGTCTATCCCAGCAAAGCAATCTGCTTGGGAGTCGGCCGGGCGACCGACCGTTCGTCCTCGAAACCCGCCCTCTAAGCGGTGCGGTGTTCAAGGACCGCATCGGGTCGACTACTGCCACCCGCATCAGCTAGCAGTCGGCCAATTGCCGACGCTGGCCACCGTTCTCACGCTGACATTCATACGTCGGCTCTCCAGCAGGCAACGGACGTTCCGAAACCGTCAAGGCTTTAAAGGGCCTGACTACTGCGCGGGTGCTTGGTGAGGGTGATCCGTGGAGCGCTTCCGGGGAGCGTCTTCTGGTTTGGCATCAGCGGATCACTTCGCATCGACACTACTCCTTCACCTCGGCACTCTTTGTTTCATCTCCGGCCATGCCGTCGTGGTTCATCGCATCTTCTTTCATCCCGTCTTTGGCCGCGCTGTCGGCGCTCATCGCGTCTGATTCTGTTGCGCTCTTTGCGGTTATCTCCTGACTCGGCGCGTCGTTGGCAGTCGCGTCGGTTGGTACACTATCATCAGCAAAAGCGCCCGCGGTCGCGAACGAGAAGCAGCTGGCGAGAATGGTGGCAGTGAGCTTGTTCATGATGTGATCCCTCAGCGAACCGACAGTGAGTCGGAATATCGATAGGACAGTAGCCCGATGGTGGGGGCCCGGTCTTGCCGTGAATCAGTGATGGGCATGGCACTTCCCGGTATCCCCGTCGGCGACGGTCATGTCATTCTTGCGCGAATGGATACGACAGGAAGTCGGCAACTACTCCAAAGGGCATGGGTAAAGACCCGATATGTGGCGGCCCAAATTCCGTGCAATGACGGTTAGTCAAGAGGTGAAGCGCTACGAAGCTGGTGGCTCCGACTTCCTCCCGTTGCTCCGGTCGTCTCTTCGTGGTTGAAAGGTCTATGATGGGACTGTGAGGTTGCCATGCGTTGTCAGGACCCGAGCATCGAATGAAGCCACCACGCAATACCGACTCCGCGCCTGGAGAGTGGTATATCGACACAGCGTGCATCAATTGCGGTGCATCGCGTCATGTCGCGCCCGGGCTGATCGTCGAGCGAAACGACAAAAGCATCTTCGTTCGGCAGCCCGGCACGCCGGAAGAGCAGCTTGCTGCCTGGCGTGCGGTGTTCGTATGCCCGACAGCATCGGTACGCAGCGAAACGAAGCAGCTTCGTCCGAACGCGGTGATCTTTCCACAGCAGATCACATCGGGCGTGTGGCGCTGCGGATTCAACTCACGCTCATCGTTTGGCGCACATTCTTATATTGCCTCGCGTGCGGACGGCAATCTGCTGATCGACTCACCGCGCTATGTGGCAGAGCTCGTCAAATGGTTCGACGACGCCGGTGGCATCGCACACATTCTTTTGTCGCATCGTGACGACGTCGCAGACGCCGACAAATACGCGCGTCGATTCGGCGCGCGCGTCTGGATTCACCGGGAGGACCGCTCGGCCGCCCCCTATGCAACGGATCTTCTCGACGACATGTCGGCGCCGACCATTGCGGCCGGCGTACAGGCAGTCCCCGTGCCCGGTCACACTCGGGGTAGCGTCGTGTATCTCCTCGACGATCGCATTCTCTTCTCGGGTGATTCGCTTGCCTGGAGCCCACGCGAGCAGGACCTCGTGGCATTCAGGGACGCGTGCTGGTACTCATGGACCGAGCTCACCGAATCGCTCAGCAAGCTGGCCGTGTATCGTTTCGAATGGCTGCTTCCTGGTCACGGCTGGCTCGCGCACTTGCCGGCCAAGGAAATGAGTGCTCGCTTGGTCGCATTAGTTGCACGCATGCGAAATGGTTGAAGTCGCCGGATCGGGCTCGCCGTTCTGTTCACCTTCCCGATGTAACAGCGAGCGACTTGACCGCGCTTACGCGACAAAGCTTCCAGACCTTCAAAGACATAGGACCGGAGACAAATCGTACCCGTTCGCCACATCATGACCGCAACAAGAAGCCTGGCGCTCGTTCTGGCATGCGTGTTTGCCTCTTCTCAGCAAGGTCACGCGCAATGTGTCGACCTGGTCGCCAGTCTTGACGACGGTCAGTTGATGCAGTCGCGGATTGCGCTGGTCGACCGTGCCACGCCTACCGAACAGATCCGCATCCTCGCCTACATCTTCGAAATCGATCAGACCGGCGGCCTGCTTTTGCGTCATCTGGTCGAGGCTGCGCGCCGAGGCGTGCCGGTCAAGCTGCTGATCGACGGCATCGGCCCCGAGCCGCACTACCCGTTCGAGGACGAGCTCGTCGTCGCCCTGCACGAGGTGGCGCCCGGCATTGAACTCCGAATCTTCCATCCACGATCCGATCTCGTCGAGATTTCGCATCGCATGCACGACAAACTGTTCCTGGTTGGCGACACGGCCGTGATCGGCAGCACCTCGATCTGGGATGAAAGCTTCCGCAACTGGCTCAGCGAGCGCGATCTGATGGTGTCGGGCGACGCCGGCCAGGAGGCCTCCTCCCTGCACGCCATGTACCAGCATTTCGCCTTGTTCTGGAATAGCCCGGAAGTGGTTCGCCCCGAGCCGGAAAAATTCCTCAAAGTCGAAAGTCCTTATCGAGACTCGCAGGGTTATCCGACGCTGGACCCGGCGCGCATCCACTACTGGCGCGAATGGCTGCAGGCTCCGCTCGATGCCGCTACCCAGGCGACAGACCCGGCCGCTACCGATACACCCACTGCCTCCGATACGCCCAATGATCCCGCCACTCCGCCCGCTCCCGGGGCGTCTTTTGATCCCGCCTGGATGCCGATCGCCTGCGAGCGCCTGCACTATGTCCACGACTGGCCCGACAAGCGCTCGCCAGGCACGTTGCAGGACATGCTAGAAGCATTCGATACGGCGCAGCACGAAATCCTGATCATCAACCCCTACCTGATCCTGGTGCCGGAACTGCGCGAGGCGCTTGAGCGCAAGCGGCGCGAAGGTGTCCACGTGATCCTGGTGAGCGCCTCGCTGGCGAGCATCACGCAGGAATTCCCCGCAGTCGGACGCGCCTATGCCGACGATCTGCCCGGCTTGGTGAATGCCGGGATCGAGGTGCGCGAATACTCCGACCGAGAGAACCGCATGATGCACGCCAAGCTGGTCCTCATCGACGGCCATCGATATTATCTTGGCAGTTTCAATTTCGATTCGCTGTCGGCCCGCTTGAATACCGAAAACGGCCTTTGGATAGAGATCCCTGAGGACGGGCTCGATCCCTTGCAAGACAGCGTGGCGTACTTCCTGAGCAACTCAAGTTCGGTGAGCGACGCCAATGGCCGCCTTCTGGCGGATCCCGATGCGCGCTGCCGGGCCGCCGGCTGCGGCGGTGCCTGGTGGTGGGTGACGATGCTAATCAGGAACTTCCTCTGAGCGCGGCGTGCCCTGTCGCTAAACTACGTGGCCAGTTCGGGTCGCCGTCCGCACTGTGTCGCGCAGTAGTCGGCCATGATTCGTCATTGAAAGATAAAATTTGAGCGGCTGCTAACGGGCCACGTTCGACCTTACCATCACCCCATCTCCACGCCGACTGCACCGACCCGGTACACTCTCAGGGAAGCCAAAAGCCCGACCATCAAACTCGCCCCCATGGACTACTTCGCCGCAGTACGGGCTTTCGTTCGCGCAGCGGAACTACAGAGTTTTAGCAAGACCGCCAACGAACTGTCCGTAAAAACCTCGACTGTCTCGCGCTACATAAGCGAGCTGGAAAAAGACCTCGGCATCGCGCTATTCAACCGATCGACACGCGGACTAGTCCTGACAGAAGGCGGCCGCCTCTTTCGCGAACACGCCGCGTTTGCGTTGCGAGCCCTCGACGACGCACGGGAAGTCACCTCATCGCTGAATCGCACGCCGCAAGGCGTGCTGCGCGTGACGATACCGCCTGCATTCGGACGGCTACACATAGTTCCGCATCTGCCGGCCTTCATGTCGCGCTATCCCGACATCGACCTCGACATCGTCTCGACGGACGAAACGCTCAACATGATCGACGCAGGCATTGACGTGGCTATCCGTACCGGCGTAATGCCCGATTCATCATTGATGGCGAGACGCCTCGCGCCGCATCGTCGTATTGTCTGCGGCAGCCCCGCCTATCTTGAGCGTAGTGGTATACCGCGCACGCCTGACGATCTGTCCGCGCACGACGCACTTCGCCTGTCGCTTATGCCGGATGACAAATGGTCCTTCGTACGAAGCCCCGCGAACTTGCAGTCGGCGCAGGAGGCACCGCAATTGACGGTGGTCGAACTGAAGGGACGCCTGCGTGCTAGCGACCAGGAAGCCGTGCTCGCGCTCGCCGTGGCCGGTTGCGGCGTGGCGCTCCTGCCGACCTGGCTCGCTGCCGCGGACCTGCGCGCCAGACGCTTGCAGCAGGTGCTGCCGGAATGGGAGGCGCGTAGCGGACGAGCCGACCCCGCGGTCTGGGCGGCTTATCCGCCCAAGAAGGTCGTTTCGTCGAAAGTGCGCGTCTTCGTGGACTTCTACGCCGAAGCGTTCGGCGAGCCGCCGTACTGGGACGACGGACTCGCGCCGATACGTACGCCTTAACGCGCGAAGCGGATGTCCAGCGTGCGCAGATACGTCTGCAAGCCCGCGTCCTGGATCGGAATCACATACGCGTTGTCGGTCGTTTCATTGAAATGCGCGTGCCAGTATCCTGGGGGCGTAACGAACGCCATACCCGCTTCCCAATCGACGCGAGTCGGATTCGCGATATTGCCCTCCGCGTCGAGTTCGGTGCCGACCAGCGTATAGACGCCGGGCCCGCCGCCGGCGATAAAGTCGAGAGCAATCGACTGGTGTCGATGCGGCTTCTGCACCGAATGCGGCGGCACGATGCCGAACATTGCCCACAGCACGTGCGTGACCGTGCGCGTCTGCGGAAAGTTGACGTTGCCCATTAGCACGCTGATGCGGTTGCGGCGGCCCGCGTTGCTTTGTTCCGCGACTTCGCGCAATGCTGCCTGCGCGTCGGCGGCCGGATAGCGTGTGGGCGCAAAGCGCGCCTGTACCTGGGTTGTGCCAAGATAGGTCAGCAGCGGCGCATCATTGACGTAGTACAGCGTGGCGGTCGCATCCGAGGAGAGCACAGCGGCGACGCCGCCCGGAAGCGTAAAGAAGTCGCCTTGCGCAAACGGAAAGCGCGTTGTGCCCTGCTTCACGCTGCCCGTTCCGCTGATCACGTAGCAGACCTGCGAGGTCGCGTTCGGATCGAGCGTCAACACTTCGCCCGCCTCGATACGCAGGAAGCTTGCGCTCAAACCCGGGCCGGTCGCGGGACCGGGACACTCCAGTTCGGCGGACAGGTCGAGCGGCACGACCCGGGTTGCGCCGTCGGCATAGAGCGAAGGCGGGAAGTTGCGGAACGGCACGCGCGAGATGAGTTTTGCGCCGATCGGATTGGCGGACGACGTGTATTCGAAGTACTGCGCGTCCTCGGTCGCCACGTCGGGTTCGGCGAGAAGTGCGGGAAATGTTCTGGTCAGCATGTTTGCTCCTTTCGAGTGCCAAGAAGCTTCGTGCGGGTCCATTCTGGTGGAGAGCGCCGCGTCCGAAGGCTGACCTGACTGTAGGGGTGGGGCCTTGACGCCAGAAGTACCGAACGTCGAAATCACTTTTGCGCAAAAAGGTACATGATGCGTCCGGTCGCGGCCAGGCGGATTGCCCCGACCGGCCTGCATGCCCGTCAATATCGGCAGCGTGGCTATGAAGCGGCGTTCAACGACATCGCGTTGAAGAGCCGAAGTCGATGCGACAGCGGACATTTGGTTGCGTATGTTGATCGACCGCTCCACGCCCTCAGACACTCAGTCAAGCTTTTTGGCGGACCGAACGCGCCGGCGTGCTGCATGTCCCGCCGATCGCTCACACGATCCACTCCCCGTCACGCACAACTACGCGTCCGTTCGCAACAACCAGCTTGCGCTTCGGACGCGCGACGACGGCCTGCGCGACGCTCTCCGCGTCCACGACGACAAGCTCCGCCCGCGCCCCAACCTGCAGACCATAGTCGGTGAACCCGCAGCCTCGCGCGGCGGCATCGCTCACGCAGTCGAATGCGATTGCGATATCGTCGTCGCGCCGCAAGTCGTAGCGCAAGCCGATCAGCATGGCACGCTCGAGCATGTCGGGCACGCCATACGGCGACCACGTGTCGCGAATGCCGTCGTTGCCGCCAAACACCGTCACGCCCCTGTCGCGGCAGACCTTGAGCGGCGGAACCGGGCACGAAGGCGGTGCGCTCGTCAGCAGCGCCACGCGCAGTTGCGCAATCCGGTCGATCAACGCGTCGCGCGCCCGCTCCGGCAACGCGCCCAGACAAAACGCGTGACTCACGACAACCTGACCTTGCATGCCGAGCGCCTGCACGCGATCGAGCAGCAGTTTCAGCGTGAACGCCCCGACCTCGCCGGGTTCGTGCAGATGAATATCGATCGGCTTGCGATGGCGCTCCGCCAGTGCGAACGTGGCATCGAGCGAGGCCACGGGATCGCCGTCGATCAGCGCCGGGTCGAGCGCACCGAGCACGTCGGCGCCGGCCGCCAGCGCGCTGTCGAGCAGTTCGACCGTCCCCGGCCGGATCAGCATGCCCGACTGCGGAAACGCGACGATCTGCAGGTCGAGGACATCGCGCAGCGTCTGCCGCGTGGCCAGCACGCCTTCGAGGTAACGCAGTCGCGCGTCGGTGTCGATGTCGACATGGGTCCGCAGGCGCGTCGTACCGGCCTGCACGAATGCGCGCGCCAGCGCGAGCGACTGGGCGCCGGCATCGTGACCCGAGGTCCTGCGCCATTCGCGCTCGTTGGCGATGCGGTCGGTAAGCAGCGGCCCAACCTCGTTGCGATACCACGGGCGGCCCCAGTTGCTCTTGTCGAGGTGCGTGTGGCCCTCGACGAAACCGGGCAGCAGCAGCCCGGCGCCGCCGTCGACGACCGGTACGCCCGGCTGTGCCGCGACGTGGGGTCCGATTGCCTCGATGCGGCCATCGGCGAGCGCGACGGCAACGCGCTGGCCGTCGGCCAACCTGACGTTGGAGAGATGAAGCGCGGAAGTCGTGAATGTCATGCCGATTCTCCTTGAAGCATCGCAGGATCTTATCGATTCGGCCGGATATTCAAAGATTAGATGTTCTACTACCTCTGCCCGCAAAAAAAACGGCGGCGCCGGTTATCAACCCGGCACCGCCGAACATACTGCTTTCGGAGCGTGAAGACTTCGATATGTGCTTAGAAGCGGTGAATGATACCGATCGCGCCCGCCACCTGGCTGCGCGACGAAGACGGCGCGCTGTTCTGGCCATCGCCGATGTCGGCAGTCGCGTTGATGATGTTGCCCGCGCCGTTCGTGCCAAGCGTCTGACCGCCTGCGCGCTGGTACGCCTCGACGAAGTACAGACCCGTGCGCTTCGACAGCGTGTAGTACTGCGACAGGTTGTACTGTGCGTACGAAGCCGAGCTCTGGATGCCGTTGGCCTTGGTCGCGCGCGTGTAGGCGAAACCAGCCGCGAGATCGAGCGTGGTGATCGGCTTGTAGTGCAGCACGACGCCGCCCGTGTTCCAGATTTGCGTGTCGTGGAAGGACGAATTCGTGCCCGGAATGTACTGGACGTTCGAGTAAGCCACCGAAATGTCCCACTGCGAGCTGAACTGGTAGCCAGCCGTCACCGCCAGGCGCTGCTGCGACTGTGTCGTCCGGAAGCCGTTCGTGAGAGCCGACACGCCCGGCTCGCCAGCGCTGTTCGCCGTCGAGTTATCGCCCCACGCGCCGCCGCCAGGCGTCGAATTGTGGAGGCGCTCGAAGCCTACGGCGATGCCTGCCGGACCGTGCAGATATTGCGCGGCGACGCTCCACGTCTGGCCTGCGCCGGTGCTGCCCGCCACGCCGCCCAGTGCATACATGCCGCTCACGGTCAGGCCCGCGATGTTCGGCGACGTATAGACCATCGAATTGTTGATGCGATAGATGGTGTCCATCGAATCGATATCGCCCGGGTGCGCGCCGTATGCGCCGGTCAGCCACGTGGTCGGGCTGTACGGCGAGAGCAGCGTGTAGTACGGGGCGTACTGGCGGCCGGCCGTCAGCGTGCCGTAGTTCGCGTTCGTGACACCCACGAACGCCTGGCGGCTGAACATCAGGTTCGTGGTCTGCTGTGCGCCCGTTGCCGAATTGAAGCCTTCTTCGAGGGTGAAGATCGCGCGCGTGCCGCCGCCCAGATCTTCGCCGCCCTTCAAGCCGAAGCGCGACCCGGCCCAGATGCCCTGCGCCATCTTGACGACCGAACGTCCGCCAGAGGTCTTGCCCAGCGAGGTGGAACTGCTTTGATAACCAATACCGTTATCGACGATACCGTACAGCGTGACGCTGCTTTGCGCGTGAGCGCCCAGCGCGGCGAGTCCAAGCGCGGAAGCGAGGATAGTTTTTTTCATCAGTCGTCCTATCTTTAGTCGTTGTGGTTTGCTACTCGTTAAAACCCTGGTTGCTACATTGCCTCCTGCCCGGCAGGGAGCGCAGCGCCCCTGAAGCGCTCCCTGGCGACGTGTCTCCTTAGTGAATCTCGGGCTCGCCGCCCGCGCTGGCGCACGAGCCGCCCACGCCGTCACGCTGCATGAAGTCGAACTCGCAGCCGTTGTTGGCCTGCATGACGTGCATCTGGTACATCGCGCCGTAGCCGCGCTTGAAGCGCGCTTCCGGTGCGACCCACGCGGCCTTGCGGCGCGCCATTTCCTCGTCCGGAATCAGCACGTTCAGGCGCCGCTCCGGCACGTTCAGCTCGATCAGGTCGCCGTCCTGCACGAGCGCGAGCGGACCGCCGATGAACGATTCCGGCGCCACGTGCAACACGCACGCGCCATAGCTCGTGCCGCTCATGCGAGCGTCGGAAATACGCAACATGTCGCGCACGCCCTTCTGCAGAATCTTCTGCGGAATCGGTAGCTGGCCCCACTCGGGCATGCCGGGCGCGCCGACCGGTCCCGCGTGCTGGAGCACGATCACGCTGTTCTCGTCGCAGTCGAGGTCTTCGCTGTCGATGCGCGCAGCCATGTCGTTGTAGTCCTTGAACACCACGGCCTTGCCCGTGTGCACGTGCAGGTGCTTTTCCGCCGCGCCCGGCTTGATCACGGCGCCGTCCGGCGCGAGATTGCCGCGCAGCACGGCGAGGCCCGTATCCGGCATGAGCGGCTTCGCGCGGCGATAGATCACCTCTTCGCTGTAGATCTCGGCGTCGGCGATGTTCTCGCCGAGCGTCTTGCCGTTCACGGTCATCTGCGTGCCGTCGATCAGCTCGCCGAGTTCCTTGAGCATCGCGCGCAGGCCGCCGGCGTAGTAGAAGTCCTCCATGAGGTACTTGCCGGTCGGGCGGATATTCGCGAGCACCGGCGTGCGGCGCGCGATTTCATCGTACTGTGCGAGCGTGAGATCGACACCAGCGCGGCGCGCCAGCGCGATCATGTGGACGATCGCGTTGGTCGAGCCCGACAGCGCGAGACACGTGGTCACGGCGTTGTCGACCGACTTGCGCGTGATGATGTCCGACGGCTTCAGGTCTTCCCACACCATCTCGACGATGCGCATGCCCGTCTTCGCCGACATCTGCGCATGGCGCGAGTCCGGCGCGGGAATCGAGGCGAAGCCCGGCAGCGTGAAGCCCAGCGCTTCCGCGGCACTCGTCATCGTCGATGCCGTGCCCATCGTCATGCAGTGGCCCGGCGAGCGTGCGATGCCGCCCTCCACGCCCTTCCAGTCCTCGTCGGTAATCTTGCCCGCGCGCAGGTCGGCCCAGTACTTCCAGGTGTCCGAGCCCGAACCGAGCGTCACGCCGTTCCAGTTGCCGTTGAGCATCGGGCCCGCCGGCAGGAAGATGGTCGGCAGGTCCATCGAGATCGCGCCCATCAGCAGCGCCGGCGTGGTCTTGTCGCAGCCGCCCATCAGCACGACACCGTCGGCCGGGTACGAACGGATCGTCTCTTCCGCTTCCATGGCGAGGAAGTTGCGATAGAGCATCGTGGTGGGCTTCTGGAACGGCTCGGAAAGCGTCTGCACCGGCAACTCGATCGGGAAACCACCCGCCTGCCAGATGCCGCGCTTGACCTCTTCCACGCGCTGCTTGAAGTGCGTATGGCAGGGGTTGATCTCGCTCCACGTATTGAGGATGGCGATCACCGGTTTGCCCGCGTACTCCTCGCGGCTGTACCCCATCTGCGCGGAGCGCGAGCGATGGCCGAACGACCGCAGGTCGTTCACGCCATACCAGCGGTGGCTGCGCAGTTCTTCGGGGGTCTTTCGCTTCTTGCTCATCTTGCGTTGCTCCAGGTGTTTCCAGTAAAGCCGCCGGCTTCGCGCTAGCGTTGTTCCTTCACGCGCGACACGAGCTGTGTCGGGCTGACGAATTGCAGGGCGACCAGCACCCACGCAAGCGTGATGGCCATGTAGATCATGGCCATCGCGTCGATGGATTGCGGCGCACGCACGCCCGTCGAGAAGACGGCGTAGTACAGCGCAACCACCAGCGTTTGCGTGTCGGGTCCGGCGGTAAAGAAAGTGAGTTCGAACATGCCGATCGTGCGCACCAGCACGAGCAGCCCCGCCGCCAGCATCCCCGGCACGAGGAGCGGCAGCAATACATAGCGGAAATAGCGCAGCGTGTTCGCGCCGAAAATGCGCGCGGCAGACTCGAGGTTCGGATCGATCTGCTCGATGAACGGCGTCATCACGAGAATCACGAACGGCAGTGCGGGCACCAGGTTCGCGAGGATCACGCCAGGCAGCGTGCCCGCGAGGCCGATCTGGTACATGGCAGTGGCCATCGGAATACCGTACGTGACGGGCGGCACCATGAGCGGCAGCAGGAATACGAGCATGGCAATGCGCTTGCCTGGGAACTGCGCGCGCGCCAGCGCATAGGCGGCAGGCACGCCCAGCGCGATGGAGAGCAGCACGACCGAGCCGACCACTTCGAACGTCACCCACAGCACGCTCGACAACTGGAAGTCGCGCCACGCCTGCGCATACCAGTGCAGCGTGAAGCCTTGCGGCAGCGGCGTGCCGAACCAGCGCGTGGCGATGGAGTTCACGCCCACGGTAGCGATCAGCAGCACCACGTTGAGCAGGAAGAACACCACGCCGCCCCAGACGAACACTTTCCAGAGCACATCGGGCAGGCGCGAAGCGGGCCTGGCCTGCTCGACGTTGGCGGCGGGTGCGGAACGTTGCTCGCTCGTCGTCGCTTCCGCGCCGAGGCCGGCCGCGTTGCGTTGATGTGCGGTCATCAGCCTTTCCCTCCGCTCACCGGGCCCGAGTAGAAGAAGCGCTTGGCGCTCAGCATCGCGGCCACGACGATCAACTGCACGAAGCCCATCACGATGGCGATGGTCGAGGCGAGCGAGTAGTCATAGCTCTCGAACGCCGCCTCCGCTGCCGCAATGGAGATCACGCGCGTGGGACCCGCGGGCGCGCCGAGCAGCACCGCCGAAGGAAACACCGAATACGCCTGCACGAACGACAGGCATGCGGCCATCGTGAGACCCGGCGCGAGCAGCGGCAGATAGATTTGCCGGAACTGCTGCCACGGGCCTGCGCCAAGCGTGGCCGCGGCACGCGCGAGCGTCGGGTCGATGCCGGTCACGTACGAGAGCGTGAGCAGAAACGCGAACGGGAAACCCGAAACGATCAGCGAGATCAGCACGCCCCAATAGTTGTGCGTGAGCCGGATCTCTTCGTTCGTATACAGATGCAGTGCGTGCAGCGCCTGCGGGAACCAGCCGTTCGGGCCGAAGTAGCTCAGCATGCCGTCGGCGATCAGCACCGTGCCGAGCGTGACGGGGATGACGAGCAGCGTGGTCACGAGCTTCTGGTACGGCGACTTGCGGCGCAGCGCGAAGGCCACCGGCAGCGAGAGCCCGACGTTAATGATCGTCGCGGGCACCGCCAGCTTGAGCGTGACGAACACCGTGGGCCACAGCGAAAGGTCGTGAACGAACTGCAGGTAATTCGCGAACACGCCGCCGCCGTTCATCGGCCTGAACGACAGCACGAGGCCGTAGGCGAACGGGTAGAGGAACATCGCGATGATGAAGCCGAGCGCGGGCGTGATGAGCCAGCCGCGCGAATCGCGCGGCGCCTTGACCAGCGACGGAATGAGCGTGCTCATGACGCACGCTCCGCGTAGGCCAGCACGTGCGAAGGCGCGACTCGCAGCGTGGCGCGCTCGCCCGCTGCGAATTCGCCTTCCACGCGCGCCCACAGCTTGCCGAACGGCGCGTTAGCGAGCAGCAGCGAGTCACGGCCGCCGTATTCGACCATTTCCACTTCGACGTCGAAGGCGTTCGCATCGCCCGCGTTGGCGCGCTCGAAATCTTCGGGGCGCATGGCCACGGAAATTTCGTTGCCGCCGTTGTTGGCAGCAATATCGCCCATCGGCACGCCAGTGAGCGTGATGCCCGACGACGACATCGCAACATGCCCGCCCTGCTCGCCCGTAATCGCGAACGGCAGCACGTTACGAAAGCCCATGAAGCGCGCAACGTGCAGATTCGAGGGGCGGCTATACACTTCCTTCGGCGTCGCGACCTGCTGCACGACGCCCTCTCTCATCACGACGATGCGGTCCGCCATCGAAAGCGCTTCGTCCTGATCGTGGGTCACGTAAATCGTGGCGCGTTCGAGCTGCCCGTGAATGCGGCGGATTTCCGCGCGCATTTCGATGCGCAGCTTGGTGTCGAGGTTCGAGAGCGGCTCGTCCATCAGCACGAGCGGCGGCTCGATGACGATGGCGCGGGCAATCGCCACGCGCTGCTGCTGGCCGCCCGAAAGCTGGCCCGGCAGCTTGTTTTCATGGCCGACGAGCTGCACGAGCTGCAGCGCCTCGCGCGCGCGGCGCTTCGCCTCGTCGCGCGGCACGCCCTGCATTTTCAGGCCGAAGCCGACGTTTTCCAGCACTGTCATGTGCGGGAACAACGCGTAATTCTGGAACACCATGCCGAAGCCGCGCTTCTCGGGCGGCAGTACGTCGATGCGCAGCTCGTCCAGCCAGATGCTGCCGCTCGTGAGCGGCTGCAGACCGGCGATGCAATTGAGCGCGGTGGATTTCCCGCAGCCCGAAGGCCCGAGCAGCGCGATGAATTCGCCGCGGCGAATCTCGAGGTCGAGACTACGCAGCGCGGCGAGCTGCGTCCCCTCTGCGCTGGTGAAGCTACGGCACACCGAATCGAGACGCAGACGATCGAAAGAATGCTTCATGACACGTTCCTGACCAACATCATCAACTACGTACGAATGAAACGCGGACGGCGCTCAAACCGAATGGGGTACGCAAGCACCGTCCGTCCATTGCTGATTCTTCCTCTCGTTACTGCGACTTCTGCGAACCGACTTCGCGGTCCCATTTCTGGAACGCCGCGACCATCGCCTGGGCCGAAAGCGGCTGGACATGCGGATAGGCCGCGAGCCACTTCGCGTACTCGGGACGGCCGTACTTCGCGATCACGTCCTGGCTTTCCTTCGGCGCCATCTGCAGCGTGACATCCTTCACTGCCGGGCCCGGATAGAAGTAGCCGTCGTCATAGGTCATGGCCTGCTGCTGCGGCTCGAGCATGAAGTTCATGAGCTTGAGCAGCACCGCGAGCTTCTCTTTCGAAACGCCCTTCGGCACGACCATGTAATGGGCGTCGTTCACCCACGTCATGTTGTTGAACGCCTGCACCTTGAAGTCGGCCGGCACGATGCCGAGCGCGCGCGGGTTGATGTCCCAGCCCGTCACGGTCACCGTCATGTCGCGCGTGCCTTCGCCCAGCTCCTTCATCACCGCCGAGGTGCCGCCCGGGTAGTACGGCACGCACGAGTTCAGCTCCTTCAGGTATGCCCAGGTCTTGTCCCAGCCTTTGATCGGGTCTTGCGGGTTCTTGTCGCCGAGCAGGTACGGCAGGCCCATCAGGAACGTGCGGCCCGGACCCGAGTTGGCCGGACGTGCATAGATCAGCTTGCCGGGATTCGCCTTGCACCACGCCAGCAGTTCCTGCGGCGTTTGCGGCGGCCTGGCGACCTTGGCCGGGTTGTATTCGATCAGCGGACCGGCCGGCATGTACGACACTTCGAGGCCGTAGCCTTGCGCCAGGTCCTGCATCTTGCGCGGACCCGGCGCGTACTTGTCGAGCACGCCCGGCAGCGCGGCCTGCTGATCGGGCAGCAGCTTCATCCACAAATTCTGTTCGATGCCGGCGGCGAGCGCGTCGGTGCCTGTCAGCACGAGATCGATGTCGGCGCGGCCGGCGGCCTGCATGGCCTTGATCTTGCCAGGCAACTGCGGCGCGGGCGCGTTGGTGTAGGTGATGTTGGAGACGAGATTCGGGTTTTTCGCCTTGAACGCTTCGAAGGCCTTCTGCGTGAGCTGCAGGTTGCCGGCCACGTCGACTATGTTCAGGGAAACGGGATCGGCCTTTGCCGCGCTCATGCCGAGCGCCGCGGCGGCCGCCACACACACGGCCAGCACGCTGGCCTTCAAGCGTCCATCGAACATCGCATCTCCTCACATCTGTTTATGGAATTTGTTCTACGCGACCCGTTGATTCTTGTATTTTCAAAGCCGGACACAGGATGCCGAACCACGCATCAAGTTGTCAAGCAACGTCAGGCTCTTTGTGAGGCTACTGTGGGCCTCTTGTCGGAATCCGCCTGGAGGAAGCGCCTGCAAGGCTTCTGCAGGCGCTTTCCCGACCGCTTTCGCGGGATTACTGCTTCACCAGTTCCCCGTCGCGCAAACGCCACAGCGCGAGCGGATTGTCGTTCTGCAGTGTGACCGGCAAAAGTTCGGCCGGCAGGTCCTGGTAGCAGACCGGACGCAGGAAGCGCTCGATCGCCATCGCGCCCACCGAAGTCGAGCGCGCGTCTGAGGTGGCCGGGAACGGGCCGCCGTGAACCATCGCATACGAGACTTCGACGCCCGTCGGGAAGCCGTTCGCGAGAATGCGGCCGGCCTTGCGCTCGAGAATCGGCAGGAGGCGCGCGGCGATCGCGTAGTCGTCGCGGTCGATGTGCAGCGTCGCCGTGAGCTGGCCTTCGAGGTGCTCCGCCACGCGCGCGAGTTCGGCTTCGTCGCGGCACGCCACGACAACCGAGGTCGGCCCGAAGATCTCGTCCGACAACGCGTGCTCGGCGAGGAACTGCTCGGCGCTCGCCTTGAAGAGGACCGGCAGCGCGTCGCAATGCGCGTCCGTCTTCGTGCCTTCGGCCAGATTCTCGATGCCCGGCAGCTGCTTGCGCGCCACTACCGCTTCGCCATACGTCGAGGCGATGCCGGCCGTCAGCATGCTTTGCGAGGGCTTCTGCGTGAGCGCGGCGCTCGCCGCCTTCACGAAGCGGTCGAGTTCCGGCGAGTCGATCGCGAGCACGAGGCCCGGGTTCGTGCAGAACTGGCCCACGCCCAGCGTGAGCGAATCGACGAAGCCCTGCGCGAGCGCGTCGCCGCGTGCAGCCAGCGCCGCGGGCAGCACGAACATCGGGTTGATGCTGCTCATTTCGGCGTAGACCGGAATCGGCTCGGGGCGCGTGGCCGCGATGTGCGAAAGCGCGAGACCGCCGCGGCGCGAGCCCGTGAAGCCCACGGCCTTGATGGCCGGGTGCGCCACGAGCGTTTCGCCCGCTTCGTTGCCGCCGCCGAAGACGAGCGAGAACACGCCTTCGGGCAGGCCGACGGCAGCTACGGCCTGCTGGATCGCGCGGCCCACGAGTTCCGAGGTGCCCGGATGCGCCAGGTGCGCCTTCACGACGACCGGGCAGCCGGCGGCCAGCGCCGAAGCCGTATCGCCGCCCGCCACCGAAAACGCCAGCGGGAAGTTGCTCGCGCCGAACACGGCCACCGGGCCGAGCGGGATGCGATGCGCGCGCAGGTCCGAGCGCGGCAGCGGCTTGCGCTCGGGCAGCGCCGAGTCGAGCACGGCGCCGCACCAGCGGCCGTCGCGCACGAGCGATGCGAAAAGACGCAGCTGGCCGACCGTGCGGCCGCGCTCGCCTTCGAGGCGCGCCTTGGGCAGCGCCGATTCGAGATGCGCGCGCTCGATCAGCGCGTCGCCGATACCGAGAATGCGTTCGGCGATCGCTTCAAGCAGGCGCGCACGCGTTTCGTGCGGCGCGGCGCGGACGGCGTCGAACGCCTGCGCCGCGAGTTCACAGGCGCGCGCGACTTCGGCCTTGCCGCCGAGGCCGAAAGAAGGCTCGATCTCCTGGCCGAGCGCGGGCGCGAAGGCGCGCATCTCGCCCGCCTCGCCGCGCACCGCTTGCGCGCCCAACAACATGGCTCCAGTAATCTGCATGTTCGCTCCGTTCAAATGCTATCTGCCATTTATGCGCTGGCGGTCTGGGCCGTTGCGGCCAGATTCTGCTCGAACGCGAGCAGCGCCCTGGCCGCGTCGCCGATCGCCGGCAGCGCCTCAGCGGGCGACTGCGAGAGCAGCGGCAGGATCGGACCCATGTCGGCAATGCCCGAGAGCGTCACGGCGTCATGCAGCACGCGGATGAGCGAGATGTTGTCGCGCAGCGTTTCGAGCGGCATGAAGGCATCGTAGAGGCGCTGGGCTTCTTCCGCACGGCCCTCCTTCGCGGCCTTCAGGAGCGCCATGATGGCGCTCGAAGCGATACAGCCCGAGCCCGTGGTCCAGGCAGCCAGACCGAAGTCGCGCACGTGGACCAGCGCCGGACGCTCGCCCATGCCCGAGACGACCTTCGAGGCCGGCACGCGTTCCAGCAGGCGGCGCAGATACGGATCGTTCGCCGGGTCCTTGCGCACGATGGCGTACTTCACCGCAATGAGCGTGCCGCGGTCGATCAGGCGCACGAGCGTGTCGACGTCGACATAGTCTTCGCTCTTGATATAGAGCGTGAGCGGAATGCCGGCGGTGTCGGCGATACGCGCGAGACCGGCTTCGACGCCTGCGGGCGTGGTGAAGCCGGAGAGCGGCAGCACCATGGCCGTCTTGTATTGCGTTTGCGCGAGGATGCGCGCCTGGTCGAGCATCTTGCCGTAGTCGGGGCCGATGGCCGGAATCACGCGCGTTTCGGGCGCGGTGAGGCCGGCGAGCATGTCAAGCAACTCGCGGAATTCGCTCACGGCGACGTGGTACAGATTCGCATTGCCGCCGTACAGCAGCGTGCGAATACCGCCCGCTTCCATATGGCGGATCAACTTGCGGTTCTGTTCGACGTCGAGGGAGAAGTCGGGGCGGCGTGCGAGCGGCGGCACTGCCATCACAGTCGAGGCGAATTCGCTCTCGACAATCGGGGACACGTTCATGAGGCCTCGTGCTTGGGATGGAGGGTTGTCAATACCGTGCACAGTAGCACCCGCCCACCGTAGTTGTCAAACAACTTGCTCCATTTGTTAGGGTTTGTTCGGAGGGTATGACAACCGCGGTCCGCCCGCCCTTGCGCGCCCGGCACCGGCCCCGTATAGGAATATTGTAGAATCGCGCTCCAATCGTGGAACCGGTTCCATTTACCATCTCCGTTCCGTTCCGTGCCGCTGCCGCGGATGTCACGCGCAGCGCACAAGATGGCTACGCGGACACGGCCGAACCACACCGCGCCGAACTCATACAGAATCCCACAATGTCTGAATCTCCTCTCACGACACGCCGCGGTTTCCTGCGCACGGCAGCGGTGCTCGTGCCCGCCGGCGCGCTGGCGGGCTGCGAGGGCGGCAAGCAGCCGTCAAGCGAAACCACTGCGGCCGGCAGCGCCGCCTCTGCGCCCAACGCCAGGCCAGAAGCCGCGCAGGCCGTCGCCTACAAGCCGCGCTTCTTCGACGCGCGCGAGTGGGCCTTCGTCGAAGCCGCCACCGACCGTCTGATTCCCGCCGATTCCGAAGGCCCCGGCGCGCTGGAAACCGGCGTGCCCGAATTCATCGACCGGCAGATGGACACGCCCTACGCCCACGGCGCGCTCTGGTACATGCAGGGGCCGTTCCAGCAAGGCGTGCCCGAACTCGGCTATCAGTTGAAGCTCGTGCCGCGCGACATCTACCGGCTCGGCATCAAGGCCGTGAACGCGTACTGCACGAAGGCCTACGGCAAGGACTTCGACGCGCTCGACGCCAGCACGCGCGACAGCGTGCTGGCCGCGCTCGAAGCGGGCAAGGTCGAACTGGACGGCGTGCCGGCCTCCGTGTTCTTCGGCCAGTTGCTGCAGAACACGCGCGAAGGCTACTTCTGCGACCCGATCCACGGCGGCAACCGCAACATGGCCGCGTGGAAGATGATCGGCTTCCCCGGCGCCCGCGCCGACTTCATGGATTTCGTGAACCAGAACGGCAAGCCCTATCCGTACGGCCCGGTCTCGATCAACGGGGAGCGTACGTAAATGGCAATCAAGAAACCTCACGTCGATGCCGTCGTGGTCGGCTTCGGCTGGACCGGCGCGATCCTCTCGAAGGAACTGACCGAAGCGGGTCTGAAGGTGGTGGCGCTCGAGCGCGGCGAGTATCGCGACACCTACCCGGACGGCGCGTACCCCAACACCATCGACGAGCTCACGTACAACATCCGCAAGAAGCTCTTTCTCGACCTTTCGAAGACCACTGTCTCGATCCGCCACGGCGTGAACGACACGGCCCTGCCCTACCGCCAGCTCGCCGCGTTTCTGCCCGGTGAAGGCGTAGGCGGCGCGGGCCTGCACTGGTCGGGCGTGCATTTCCGCATCACGCCCGAAGAGCTGCGCCTGAAGAGCCACTACGAAGAGCGCTACGGCAAGAAGTTCATCCCCGCAGGCATGACGATCCAGGACTACGGCGTCACCTACGACGAACTGGAGCCGCACTTCGACTTCGCGGAGAAGGTGTTCGGCACCTCGGGCCAGGCGTACAAGGTGAAGGGCAACGTGGTCGGCGACGGCAATGTGTTCGAAGCCGCGCGCAGCGACAATTTCCCGTTGCCCGCGCAACTGAATACTTATTCGGCGCAGCGCTTCTTCGACGCGTCGAAGTCTCTCGGCCTGCATCCCTACCGCCTGCCTTCGGCGAACACGTCGGGGCCCTACACGAACCCCTACGGCGTGCAGATGGGCCCGTGCAACTTCTGCGGCTTTTGCAGCGGTTACGCGTGCTACATGTACTCGAAGGCTTCGCCGAATCTCAACATCCTGCCCGCGCTGAAGCAGGAAAAGCACTTCGAACTGCGCTCGAAATGCCACGTGCTGCGCGTCGAACTCGACGACACCAAAAAGCGCGCCACGGGCGTGACGTATATCGATCCGGCAGGCCAGGAAGTGTTCCAGCCTGCGGACCTCGTGATCGTCTCGGCGTTCCAGTATCACAACGTGCACCTGCTGCTGCTCTCGGGCATCGGCAAGCCCTATGACCCGGTGTCGGGCGAAGGCGTGGTGGGCCGCAACTTCGCGTACCAGAACCTCTCGACCATCACGGCGTTCTTCGACAAGGACACGTGGACGAATCCGTTCATCGGCGCGGGCGGCAACGGCGTGGCCGTGGACGACTTCAACGCCGACAACTTCGACCACGGGCCGCTCGGGTTCGTGGGCGGCTCGCCGCTCTGGGTGAACCAGGCGGGGGTGAAGCCGATCAGCGGCATCGCCACGCCCGCGGGCACGCCGAACTGGGGCGCCGGGTGGAAGAAGGCCGTGAAGGACCACTACGCGCACACCATTTCGATGGACGCGCACGGCTCCAACATGTCGTACCGCGACGTGTACCTCGACCTCGATCCGACCTATCGCGATTCGTACGGCCAGCCGCTCCTGCGCATGACCTTCGACTGGAAGGACAACGACATCAAGATGGCGCAGTACGTGACGGGCCAGATGCAGAAGATCGCCGAGGCGATGGGCCCGAAGGCCATCAACGTCTACACGCGCGAATTCGGCGTGCACTTCGACTCGCGCCGCTATCAGACCACTCACCTCGTGGGCGGTGCCGTGATGGGCACCGATCCGAACACCAGTGTCATCAACCGCTATCTGCAGAGCTGGGATGTGCCCAATGTGTTCGTGATGGGCGCCTCCGCGTTCCCGCAGGGGATCGGGTACAACCCGACCGGCCTCGTCGCCGCCCTCGCCTACTGGAGTGCGAAAGCCATTCGCAACCAGTATCTGAAGAACCCCGGCCCCCTGGTGAGCGTGTGAGGAGCCGCATGAAGAAGAATATTTTTTTGATGTGCGCGAACGTTGCACGCGCAACTTTTACGTATGCGGCTTTCATGGCATTTTCGGCGCACGCGGCTGAGCAACCGAACGCCGCGCTCGTCGCGCATGGCGAATACCTCGCCCGCGCCGGCGACTGCATTGCCTGCCACACGACACTGGGCGGCAAGCCCTTCGCGGGCGGCCTGAAGTTCGACACGCCGATCGGCGCGATCTACTCGACCAACATTACGCCCGACGCCCGGAGCGGCATCGGCAAGTGGAGCTACGACGACTTCGCCAGGGCGGTGCGCCAGGGCGTGCGACCGAATGGCGAAACGCTCTACCCCGCGATGCCCTATCCCTCGTACGCGCGGCTCTCCGATGACGACATGAAGGCGCTCTACGCGTACTTCATGCATGGCGTCGGGCCCGTGCAGGCGCAGAACCGCGCCGTTGACATTCCATGGCCACTCTCGATGCGCTGGCCGCTCGGCGCCTGGCGCGTGCTGTTCGCGCCGAAGGTGCAGGCGTTCGACGGCTCGCATTACAACGATGCGATCGTCGCGCGCGGCGCGTATCTCGTGCAGGGCCTCGGCCACTGCGGCGCGTGCCACACGCCGCGCGCACGCACGATGCAGGAACTCGCGCTCACCGACCTCGAAGGCGACGACTTCCTCGCAGGCGGCGGCCCGATCGACGGCTGGGTCCCCTCCAGTCTGCGCGGCAACCCGCGCACGGGCCTCGGCAACTGGAGCGAGGACGACATCGTGCAGTTCCTCAAGTCGGGCCGCAATCTGCATACGGCCGCCTTCGGCGGCATGACCGACGTGGTTCAGCACAGCATGCAGCACATGAACGACGCGGACCTGCTCGCCATCGCGCGCTACCTCAAGACGCTGCCCTCCAGCGACCCGAAGGAAACCGCGTACGCCTACGATCCCGTGGCCGCGCACAAGCTGCAAAACGGCGACGCGAGCGCACGCGGCGCAGCCGTCTATCGCGACAACTGCATGGCCTGCCACCGCAGCGACGGACGCGGCTACACGCGCGTCTTCCCGGCGCTCGGCGGCAACCCGGTCGTGCAGGGCAAGGACCCCACTTCGCTGATTCACGTGCTGCTAGCAGGCAGCGCGCTCGAAGGCACGCAATCCGCGCCGTCGTCGTTCACGATGCCGCCGTTCGGCTGGCGTCTGTCCGACCAGGAAGTGGCCGACGTGTCCACCTTCGTGCGTGCGAGCTGGGGCAACACTGGCGCGCCAGTGAGCGCCGCAGACGTCGCGAAGGTCCGCAAGACCATCACCGTGAGCACGCCGGGGCTGCCGCCTGGCGCAACGCTCAAGCGCTAACGCGCCCCGCGCAGCCCTTTTCCCTCCCCGCGTTTCATGCCTGCAGTCTCGTTCGCGAGACCGCAGGCGTGTGCGCGCAAAACCAGAAATCGCTCAACAGGCGATCTTTAGACGTTGATACAACAAATGATGAGAAAACACCTGCTCGCCGCACCAGTCCTGTTCTCGCTCGCCGGCATCGCCTCGGCGCAAGGCTCGGTCACGCTGTATGGCATTGCCGACGCCGGCATCACGTATCGCAGCAACGAGCGCACCGGCACCACCGGCGCTTACACGGGCCATTCGAACGTGGGCCTCTCCACCGGCAACCTCTCGGGCAGCCGCTGGGGCATCAAGGGCAAGGAAGACCTGGGCAACGGGCTCGCGGCCATCTTCCTGCTCGAAGACGGCTTCGACATCACGAACGGCACCTCGGGCCAGAGCGGGCGCCTGTTCGGCCGCCAGGCCTTCGTGGGCCTCTCGGACCAGCGTTACGGCGCGCTCACCATGGGCCGCCAGTACACCTCGCTCGACGACTTCGTCGGGCCGGTCGCGCCCGTGAACTTCATCGGCGGCTTCGGCGCGCATCCGGGCGACATCGACGACCTCGACCAGACCACGCGCGTGGACAACTCGATCAAGTACACGAGCGCGAACTACGGGGGCTTCACATTCGGCGCGCTGTACGGTTTCGGCGGCCAGGCGGGCAGCATGAAGCGCAAGAACACCTGGAGCGTGGGCGCGGGCTATACGAACGGCCCGCTGCGCATGGGCGTGGGGTATGAGCGCTCGGACAACAGCAAGACCGGCCTCGACGATCCCACCTACGGCAAGTGGCAAGGCACGTACGACGGCACGTTCAACTCGTCGATCAACGAAGGCTATGCGAGCGCGCAATCGCAACAGGTGGTGGCCGCGGGCGCGACGTGGGACTTCGGTCCCGCCGTGGTCGGCGTGAACTACAGCAACGTGCAATATCGCTCGGGCGCGAATTCGCTGTTCGCTGGCAATGCGATCTTCAATATCGCGGGCATCTTCACGCAGTGGAACGTGCAGCCGCGCACGCATCTGTTCGCGGGCTACAGCTATACGCGCGGCAGCGCCGTGGAAGGCGTGGATCAAGATGCGCAGTACCACAACGTTTCAGTGGGTGCGACTTACGATCTCTCGACGCGCTCGACGGTGTACCTGCTGGCGGGCTACCAGCATGCATCGGGCATGACGCTCGACGCCGCCGGCAATCCGGTCGCGGCAACCGCTTCGGTGTCCGACAAGGGCAACGGCCACTCGTCGGCCACGCAGTCGCAAGCCATCGTGAGCGTGGGCTTGCGTCAGAAGTTCTAGGCAAGGCAAACGCCTGATTCGTTGCTTACACAACGAAATCGCGGGTGCTCACGCCATGAGCACC
The DNA here is from genome assembly GCF_040965655.1 of Paraburkholderia sp. EG286B. NCBI lineage: Bacteria > Pseudomonadati > Pseudomonadota > Betaproteobacteria > Burkholderiales > Burkholderiaceae > Paraburkholderia > Paraburkholderia sp. EG286B. The sequence continues at coordinate 23,733 of NZ_JBFRCF010000035.1, forward strand.
CGCTTGCTTTATTCAGCCGCGCCGCCGCTCAGTGCAGCACCTCGGGCCGGTCCAGCAGACCGTAAAACTCGTCGATCGTCACGGTCGGTGCGAACTGCGAGAGTGTGGCGACGATCACGTCGTCGGTAATCGCCGATCCTGCCGCCGATTCGAGCTGAACCCCGGCCGCGGCGGCCTGGCTCTCGGCCAGCTCGAGGGCGATCGACAGGATGAAGCGTGCGTCGGTTTGGGTGAGTAGGGCTTTCATGCCCGCTCTAACGGCGCGCGCACGGGGAATCTTTAGGGTTTTGTGGGGTTTCGTGAGGGTTGGTAAGCGTTGCGCGCGACCCTATGCTCAACGCGTGCGCGCCACGAACTGCCCGGGACTCGTGCCCGTCAATCGTCGGAACATTGCGATGAAAGCCGACGACGTGGCGTACCCCAGATCCAGCGCCACGGCCTCGACGCTGCGCCCCGCATGCAGCATCGGCAGCGCGTTGACGAGGCGGATGCGCTGGCGCCATTCCGTCAACGACATGCCCAGCTCGTTTTGCGCGCGGCGCATGAGCGTGCGCTCGCTCATGTGAAATGCATCGGCAAGCTCCGCAAGCGAGCGATTGTCGGCGGGATTCTGGCGCAGCACCTGGAGGATCGCATTGAGATCGGCGTCTTCGGTGTGCGGCACGAAGCTGCCCGTGGTCGCGCAGGTCGACAGCTGATCCACGAGCACGCGCAACAGACGCGCGCGCTGCGCCTCGCCCTCCTCCTGGGCCGGCGTCACGCGCAGATGCTCGAGAATCGCGCGCACGAGCGGCGACACCATCACCGCGCAGCTCGTCGCCGGCATGCGCGTGCACAGGTCGCGGCTGATGTAGACCGAGCAATGCACGGTCTCCTGCTCGTTGAAGCCCACGTGCTCGGTGCCCGGCGCGATCCAGAGCCCGAGATGCGGCGGCGTGATGTAGTGCTCGTCCCCCGCCTTCACTTCGGTCGTGCCGCTGAACGCGTAGACGAACTCGCCCCACGGGTGGCACATCTGCGGATAGGTGGCGTGCGAAGGCATGTGCTCCATGCGGAAAAACACGGGCGTGGGCAGCACGTCGGTGAAGGGCGGCAGGCGCAGATAGCGCGCCGGGCGAGCACGGACAGGTGTTTTGGGCATGGCGGTCTGGGGCTATCGATTGTCAGTTTTGCGCTATATGCGCGCATCCCGTCGCATCAATACTACGCCCACTGCCACCAAACTTCAGCCGAATGGCTGCCCTCGGTAAATATGCTCACCTACACCAAGCAATTGTGCATATAGGCCCCTTCTCTGCCTCGGTTTCGTCAGCGTCTTGCTATTTTTACTCCGCGGTAGTAGCCAACAACTTGCATTTACAGGTCGCCCACCTCCCATCAAGCAACTTTCCCGGGAATAGCGAGCGGTTAAACAACATTCCCGCAATACGGCGATCGTTTATTCAAAACTGCAGCCGATATCGTGTCTGCTGCCGATAATCTAGCTCCCTGAACGTTGTGAGGCGCCCGCTTCTCGCTACTGCGTCTCCTTAGCAGACAAATCTACGACGCGTTCGCACGCTGATCGCAAAATCCCCCGCGGCCGGCACCGACTACAGAACCGCCAGATACTTAACGCTGATCGTTCTCGTACCGCACATACCTTCATCGAAGAACTCGTCCTCAAGGTAAGCGAGATGGAACTCAGCCGTATCAACTAGGCCGCCGCACTTGGCACAACTTTCGACAGGACCTATGTCCGGGTACCGAATCGGTACGCCCTCTTTCGCCATCACCCTATCGCGGCGTTTTTCCAAACAAACATTGGAACAGTAGCACTCCAGACCGTCCGCATCGACAGTTTCGACTTCAGGGAGTTCTTTTCCGAAGTGCACGCGCTCCCGTTGTCGAGCAATACTGAACACCCTCCCCTTGAAATGAACGTAGCATGTGAAACATTCATATTCGTCTTCCGCTATCGTCCCCATAGCGACTCTCCCGGATGCACGTTAGCGACAATAGTAGGCCAAATATTCCGTCAAGACTCTGAGCACATTCTTCGCCAAGCCGGGATAACGCCGCTTATCGCGGCAATGCTGCACACCCCGTGCACCCACCTGACCTGCAAACCGCGGCGACGCGGGAAGCGTACGACCGGTGGCAGCGACCGGACTGCCACGCCCGCCGGCTCTCCAGTCGCGGCTCCCGTTGTGCCGGACTGAACCGGTCGCGATCCCGGGGGTGCGGTAAGATATGGCATCTACGTGACTGGCGAGAACGGATGGAGCACCATCGGGGAGCGTAGACTTAGCGCCGCCGTTCGCCTGGGCATCGTGATCGTCCGTTCTGGAGACCTCCAATGATCAATGCCCGCATCTCCGTTTTATGCCTGCCTTCTCTACCGTGTGAACCACGCTCACCGGCTTTCCCGACCTTCGGATGCGTTGCCCTGCATGCGCCTGTTTCTGGACAGGCGGTGACTGGATTTCCGCAGCGGGAGGTCGCATGACGACTTTGCTTGATGGCAGGAAACTGGCCGCGCTCCACGAATGCGAATTGTCTGAACGCGTCGCTGCGCTCAAGACATGGAACGGCGGCCAGACGCCGGTACTGGCAACGATCCTCGTGGGCGATGACCCTTCGTCAGCGACCTATGTGCGCATGAAAGGCAATGCGTGCCGCCGGGTCGGCATGGACTCGCGCGCGATCACGCTGCCCTCCTCCGCGACAACCGGAGACGTCCTGTCAGAAATCGACCAGCTGAACGCTGATCCGGAGGTCCACGGCATCCTGCTCCAGCATCCGGTGCCGGGTCATGTCGACGAACGCGCCTGCTTCGACCGGATCGCTGTTGCGAAAGACGTCGATGGCGTGACCAGCCACGGCTTCGGATTGATGGCGCTCGGCGAGCCCGCTTTCGGCTCTGCCACTCCCGCTGGAATCATGCGTCTGCTTTCGCACTACCGGATCGGTGTGTCAGGCATGCGGGCCGTTATCGTGGGGCGCAGCCCGATCCTCGGAAAGCCGATGGCCCTGATGTTGTCCAATGCCAACGCGACGGTTACGTTGTGCCACTCGAAGACCGTCAATCTTGAAGCGGAGGTTCGGCGCGCGGAACTCATCGTTGGCGCGGTAGGAAAGCCCGGATTCATTCCGGGAGAGTGGATCAGTGACGGGGCTATCGTCATCGATGCGGGATACCACGTCGGCGGCATAGGGGACATTGACGCCGGCGGCCTGCTGGATCGATGTGCTGCAGTGACTCCCGTTCCGGGGGGCGTCGGCCCGATGACGATCTCAACGCTCATCTCACAGACGGTAACAGCAGCAGAGCGCGCGGCGGGGAGTGCCTGAAGGTCCGCTCGAGGCGGCTCGGGCGACCGCTTGGGGGTCGGCTACGGCTCATTGCATCGGGCAGCTGTCGGGTCTATGACACCTTCGGCTCCGACGCGGAAAACAAGCAACAACGCAACTCCCGCTCTTCTCATATGGAGCGGGTCGCCAATCGCGTACTCCTGCGATGCCTCGCAGTAACGGCGGCCTCCCGCTCCGCAGCGTTTTCTTATCCTTGTTTCCTAACTGCTTTACCCTTCTTCGCAAGCACTTGGCGTGCTGCGGTCATGGTTTCTTGAGCAAATCGAGCGCGCTTGAGTTCATCATCTGTGGGAAAACCCAAATCATCGATGATTTTTTGGCAGCGTTCAAAAGTCTTAATGTAAGACTTCGCCTCAGAATTCAATGCCTCGATCAATTTTAATGCATAGCTCTCCGCTTTTTTTGAATTAGAAGCCGGAGTATCCATCTCGCCAACGCATAGCCATTTGAAAAGCTGTATTACATGCCACCGCGCCTTAACGTAGTTTTGCGCGCCAATCTTCCGGCCGTTAATCAGCGTCTGATATTTGTATAGCGCCAAACATGCGGCATAGTAATAAGCCTCATGATCGCCCTCACGGAATAAATTATCTCCGTCACTAGCTGAGAATATCTTGGCAACGTATCTAGCCGAATTATGCGGAAGATCAAGAAACATAGCGGCATAGCACCGTGCAACTTCACGAACGTCGAAAATTCGGGTCGACTGATAACCCACGTTTTTGAATTCACCCTGTCGCCGCTCGAAATGAATATGATTCTCTTGTGCGCGCTCTTGATTCTGAATCTTGAAATACTTCTGCACTAACTTCGCTTTTCCGCGAAGCCCAAAGAATGCTTCTTTTGGTATATCTGATTGGCTGTTTGTCGCAGCTATAATGTCACTGGATGCGTCATTCTCTGGTGACTCTATGAATTTTACGACAACATTCACAGAGTCAGTCAAAAGTAATTTATTTTCATGCAGCGTACTGCTTGTTTGACAACCGTTGATAACTTGATAATTTGCAAGCTGCAGTTCCTTGGTGTTTGGCGTTAGAGTCAATTCCGGTGCGACGACGGTAATTCCATTGTTTAAGACGGAGAATAGAGATTTTTTTTCGGCATTCTGCAGAGTATTTTTTATAGCCGCATTGACGTCGTTGCCACTCCCAAGGAACGATCTGACATTTTCCTCGAATACAGATTCGCGGAGATTTCCATCAGGATCGACTAACAATGCATCAACCAAATTGCGTGCATTCACAATCGCAACGTAGGATTGCGGAATGCCAGGCATCGCAGGCATTCCAAAGTAATCTATGAGCTTGAGCTTCGCCTCATTTTTCTCGGACAGCTGGGCGTAATACCTGATCAATTCACTGCGACCAAGCGGCGTCACGTCAACGGTATGGAAAAATTCAATTTCCTTTATATAACGCTCAATAATATCGAAGGAGGCTTTGATTTCGCGCTCAGCCGAATAGACGCCCGAAGTGCAATAGTAGATCGCACAATTGGGACGTCGATTTCTAACTTTTTTCAAATTTCCAAGAACGATTTTGAAAATTTCGAGCGACTCACTGTTAAATTTCCCATTTGGCAACTTGGGATCTAGCGAGAGAAAATCTTCAAGCCCCATCTTGAAATTGGCAATTTCGTCCTTCTTGAATTGCTCGCCGCTTTTTATTTGAGTGAAAATTACATCGACAGATAAATTTGTTTTGTGAGTCTTAAATACTTCGATCGCATCATCGACTGTTGTGATTAGATCACCATCTATCAGCACAGCCAGCCCATCTATGGATGCGTCATCCTCGTCTGTGGTGACATCAGCAGGGCTGAATCGGCCAAAATAGTGTTTTGAGATTACACAATAATTACAAAATTGTTCAAACTGCTTCGAGGCAACCAGATCTTCGTATTCAAAATCCCGAGCAAGTTCTTCGACGTGATTTTTTAAAATTATGTGCATATTTGCCCGATGCGTCGTTAAATGAGAATGCCACCCGGTGTTCGTCGAGTATGCCAAGAGTGCACGTCATCATAAACCATGGAACGAATGAGATTCGACCAATTTCGATGCACCTCGCAACGTGAATTGTCGGAAACAGTCACAGGTGGACGTAGATATATGCGGATTGCATTAATATCGTGTATCGTGCGCCGTGTCCTCTGGCCTCAGCGATGGCCACCAAGAAAGTCGAACCAGTCAGGTGTCCAGCCAGCATCCGACCTTCGAGGACGCGGCTGGTGGCCTCACTGTCAGTACTGGACGCCGTCAGGCCGACCCCGTGTCAGCACCGTGAACTTTGGCGAGCCAGTCCCGGATCCGTTGTTGTGCCTGCGCGTCGCCGATGCCGCGTCGGGAGTCGAGCAGGACGAGATGTGAATCCAGCGCGAGAAAGTCCGTACTCAGATCACGTGCGCCGTAAACAGAATCATCAATCGCCAGCCAGTCCTTCAGGCGATGTTTGAACACGTACGTGCGAATGATGTAGGTCCGCGCGATGCCAATCTTCCAGTCACCGAAACGCGCCCTGTAGCCCTGCGTTGTGCCGACGACCCGCTTCGAAAGTTGCGCCGGCAGGTATGAAACCACCTGTTCAACGGACAATTTGCTGAGCCAGGAGGTGGTAAGTACGATTTCGACCTCGGGCCAGGGTTCGAGCAGGCTGACCAGCAGCGGCGCAAATTCGAACAGCGGGTTTCCAGTATCGAGGGATATCTCGCCGTTTTCGTCAAGCAATGCGTGACCGCGGTGAAGCGCTCCATCGTAGTCTACGAAGAGTGTTGGCACTGGCTCGTCCAGAACGAGCGTTCGCGGTTTTGATTCGTTGCTCAAGCGTCGGTCCCAGGCATCATGAAGACGGTTCTCAAATAGTCGCAGTGGCGTGCATGGCATCGCGGGTAGTTGCTCGCTGTCGCGCGTCAGCGCCAGAGACGCCGACGCGCACCGGTTTCACCGGGGTGCTGTGCGCGGGCCGCCCCCCATACGGGGATCTGCGCCGGCGATCCGGCGGGACAATATCTCGCCAGCGAAGGCCGCGGCACGCTCCATGGACAGCGACGGCCCCAGCAGGTCACGCACGCGGTCATCGGCGATAGCGGTCGCTGACGACAATCCCCCCGCAGTCACGACGACATCCAGCACCGGAATCTCGAACGCAAACTGTGCCGATCGTGTGATCAGCCGTGCAACGGTCTTGCGCAACTCCGTTGCAGCCATTCCGTACGAGACGGCGACGTCGACCAGTGGCCCGCGGTGCGACCCAATTCCATAACGGTGGGCAAGCAGGTCCGCATTCCGGCGAGCTCTTTTGTCCAGTGGTTGTCCCGGCCTGAGCAGGTTCCGGCCGCGGGTGGCCAGGCATTGCGCGACGCGATGGATTGCAGCTTCGAGCGTTTCTGCCTCGATGACCACGCGCCACCTGCCATCGTGCACACCCGGATGCGGCGCCGGAAGCGCCAGCAGTTGCTCTGGTGCAAGCAGGAGTGCACGCGCCCAGGCGCGAAGCCGATCTGCGGTGAGCGTCTTCGGGAACGCTCCCCCTTCCCACTGCAGGAGTGTCGGACGGGACACACCGCATGCTTGCGTCACTTCAGCGACCGAAAGGCCGAGTTCCTCGCGCAGTCGCCGTGCATGTGGGCCGAGTTCGCGGCATCGGGCGCGGGAAATCCGCGTCGGCAGGCCATCACAGCCGCGCTGGGAGGCCTGCGCATTGGCCGCGTCCAACACTGGCTCCGGCAACGGCAGCACTTCGTGATCGAGTAGCCATCCTTGTGGTACCTGCAGGGCAGCTTCCAGCGCTCGCACCATACCTTCCGCAACAGAGCCAGGCAGCCTTCCTCTCTCCCAGTGCACATAGGTCGATTCGCCCACGCCCAGCTGGCGTGCAAGTTCGCACTGCGTCAGACCTACCGCTTCCCGCCGGTCACGCAGGCGCTGCCCAATCTGTGGTACATCGGATCGTGGAAACCATTCACGCTCCCTGGTCATCCCGGTCTCCCGCCTGCGTATCTGCAATATTCATGGAAAGGACGTATGCGTCCGGTTGCAAAAACCGTGACCCTCGTGCGCCCGCATGACGTCAGCCGCGTTCAGCCGGCAAAGGCGTACGCATTGGCCCGCGCGTCATGCAGCCCATGGTGCTCGCCACCATGGCGGCCGAATTACGCGGCACGCCGCTCCCGGTCGCGACGGCCCGCGATATTCTCAATCCGCCAGCCACGCGGCAGCGTGCCGCCCAGCAGGAACCGGAACAGGCTCAACTCGGCCTTGTAGTCGTAGCAGAGCACCGGCGCGGCGTCGCCCGGCACGCTCACATCCACGCACGCAGCGCCTCGCGCAGCCGTTCAAACGGCATCGCGCGCCCCGCGAACTGGCCAGGCCGCGGCAGCACCACTGCGCGGACAATTTCGCTGCACCACGCCGGATCGAAGTCGGTACGTTCGCCGTAAAACTCGTTTCCGTTCTCGCCAGCAATGGCAAGACTGATCAGCTGGCACTGCTGGAAGTCGGTGAATTCCGTGTCGATGAAATAGCGGTTGCCCGGACTACCCTGCAGTCCGGCTGGCAGTGGCCAGAGCAACGCGCCATGGAAGCCTGTATCTGTCATGGTCCGTTCACGCGCAGAGTCCATATCGCAGATGATTGAGGACATGCACCACCTGTGCGCGCTCACCCTGTGCCAGCAGTTCAAGCGCGCTGCGTCCGCCGAATCCGGTCGTCCGGCTGGCAAGCCAGGCGGACGCGCCCGCTTCCGATTCGAACGCGCCGACAAGTACATCGACGAGGGCTGGATCCGTCTGACGCAGCGCTTCAATCGCCCGGCGCCCCGACTCCTCGAGGGCCGCATACAGTCCGGACACACGCGTCGCCAGCGTTTCGATCTGGATCATCTCAAACCTCTCCGGTCCCGCGCCCATCGTTCTCCCGTGATAAGGCGGATTATCACGGCCAGCCATTTTCCGGCCCGCGCAGCGCGGCGAGCCGAGTCTGCAGTTCCGCGAGGACCGCCGGCGCACTGATGCCCAGTACGGGGTCGGTGTGCACCAGGTGAGCCCGGCACACCGCCGGCCAGCCCGCATCATCGTCGTCGAGCGCAATCCATGCCGATGGCCGCCGCCGGCACACGTCGCCCCAGACCTGCACGCCACGCGGCACGGACTGAAACCACACAGGATCCATGCGGCCGTGGAAGGTCGCGCCGACCACGCGCCGACGCAACTCCGGCGGCAGTCGGCGGGCCACCTTGCGCACGCTGCGGAACACGCGCACCCAGCTCGTGGACAGCACAATGCGCAGTTCAGGGTACGGGTCGAGACAGCGCGCAAGCAGCGCCGCGTGTTCGAACACGACATGCCCTGGCGGCGTGGCGACGTAGGGACCATAACCCGGCCGGCGCCACACATCCTCAGGATGCAGAACCCCGTCGAAGTCGAGATACAGCACGACACATCCCCGCACACGCGGCCGCGCGTCCGGTTCCTGATTGGCCGTGCGTTGCGCCATGCCCGGATGTGCGTCCACGGCGAGCCTAGATCAGGCGCGCGCCGGTCCGGCAGGCGCTCTCGCGCCCCAGAGCCGCCTGCCGCGCGCGGGCTTTGTTGCCAGCGCGTACGGCACCGATAACGTGCGTCCCGCCGCGGTCGTGAACCGGGTCACCGTGAGCAGCAGCTTGCCTGTGCTGCGATGTTCGTACTCGGTCACCCCCACCCGGATCTCGCCAAGCGGTTCGAGCGTCCACTTGTCGACTTCCCGTGCCATCCTTGTGCTCAGTATGGCAGCGTCGCGCACGACGACCGCCCCTTCGACGAACTGCTCAAGCGTCGCAGCCGTTTCGCGCAGGTCCAGCATCACGATTGTTGGAACGGCCCGCGAGCGCGGCCGCGACACCCTGAGAATCAGGACGTCCCGCGGCAGCAGTTGCTGGACCGCTGACCATACCCCCCTGCCCGGCAACCCGCCGAAAGGCACGTTCAACGCAGGCACACGGTTACTTTCACACGTCAAAAACATACAGCCACGACCTCAAACGCTTTCTCTATCAACTTGACGGCCTGCGGCCGCGCCAGGCTCCCCAAGAGAATCACCCCCTCCCGAGAACACAACACCACGAAAAACCTGCCAAACCCGGACCACACATAGGTTTCAGCATGAAATTTCCCGCTCAATTCCCAGTGTACTGGGAAGACAAATTATAGCGCCAAATGGAGAGTTCTCCCATTTCACTGGGAGAGAAATTTGGAGTTGGTGGAAGTCTTCGGCGCCGTGTTGCGCGAGTACCGTCTTCGCGCGGAGCTCACACAGGAACAACTCGCCTTTGAGGCCGATATACAGCGCAAGTACGTCAGCATGCTGGAGTTGGGCCAGCACCAGCCAACGCTGACTACGCTTTTCGCGCTTGCTGCCGCCTTGAAATGCTCGCCCAGTGAACTCCTCGCCGAAGTCGAACTGAAGCTCAAAAAAACACGTCGCTCGAACAAGAAAGCGGCGAATCCGGTCAAAACGCACGTGAACAATGCTACCGACCAAGGGCGTGCCAGCGAGGCGACCGATCGCCCACACCGGCGGCCGCGGCGCAGCAACTGAACCAGCACCCCTGCTATCCGAGTGAAGAACCAAAATTCGCGGCCCCAGAGCGCGTAACAGGTTCGTCGGAATTGCCTGCACGCTAGCGGGTCCACTTGCCACCACTTCTTGGCGCCCTTGCTGCTCGTCACATCAACCAAGAAGTGGAGAGGCCGGAGCGTTGAATCTCGATCAACCCGCTGACCCAATTGACGATAGCTGGCATGTCTCTGGTGGATCAGTTGGACTAGCTTCGGCGGCCGATCATGCACCGCGAGCATGTCGACCAACCGGCGAAGCGTGGTCCTCGACAGGGGAATGATGGCGCCGAACTCGGCGCCGGATACTGTAGGGCAGGTTCATGACGTCCGAGCGCTCGGTGACCAGCCCTTCACGTGTCTCACATATTGCCACCAGAAGCTGTTCTGCTTCTGTATGTAGCTCAATGAAGCGCATCGCGAGGCAGGAGGCCGCCACACAAAGCGCCTCCGCATCAACGTAATCGTTCCGCTTGCCAAATGGTGGATCGGACGATGTGCCGCGCGAAGGATCACAGAAGGGCGAATCGCTTGCCGTCGATGCAGGGTAAAACTGCCGCATGACGTGAACGCAAGGCACTCTAGTTGCTAGGGAAACTATGACGCTAGTTTAGCCATCCTTATTAAAACTTCGATCATTATATTTATGTAAAATTAGCCGCGCAGATGAAAACCGACAGGCTGCTCGCCCGGCCAAGAGCGCCGCAGTACCTCCTTGTCCCTTGTTTGTCCTTGTAAAACGCGCCATCATCAGAACATCCAAATCGAAACCCAACCGGCTAGCCGGGGAGAATGCATCTCAAGTGATTGCCGGTTTCGGCCTATACAGGAATAGGACGCAAAATTATTGAGCACTCGATGCTTAAGAGCAACGTAGATAGTGCAACGCTAGCGAGGCTGGAGTCAAACATACACCCCTGATGGCTCTGTCAGGTTGACGCACGGGTGGCGGTACAATGCAGCGATGAAGAAAACGAAATCGGTGTATCACGGTCACCGCTCCCCTGCCATCGTCATCGGCTGCGCGGTTCGCTGGTATTTCCGGTTCAGCTTGAGCCTGCGCGATCGTGGCAAGTCATCGTACGGCACCCCAGGAACGCTTCGCCACGTGGTATGACTGGACTGGAGCCGTCGCTATCGGCAAAACAATTTAATGAGGATGACTACCGTTATCTAACGCGTGCAGTCTACGTACGTCCACTTGACAAAGCCCCGGCGACGCTTGCCGAAGTGCGCACCGAGCCGGTGCGATATTTCCCGTCGCCGCCGTGCGCAGCGATCAACATCCGCTCGCTGATCTGGGTGTGCGGAGTTGATTGCTGCAGGTGACGTTTGCGCGCGTTTCTCCGGCCTCAGTGCCCGTTGAAATCCATCACCGGGCGCGCGCGGCCCGCGTTCAGCGCATCGACCGCGGAGCGAATCCCGCGCCGCGCGTCGTCGGTGTCGAACAACGGCATCGCGATGTCGAACATCGCTTCGTCCGCGGCTGCGACGCCGCCGACCGCCCACGCACGCAGCAACGCCTTGTGCGCGGCGTAGGCCCGCGTGGGTCCACGCCCAACCTTGCGTGCGAAATCGGACGACTCCTTCTGCAGGTCCACGTCGGCGACCACGCGATTTACGACGCCAAAGCGTTCCATCGTCGCAGCAGGGACTTTCTCCGAGGTCAGTGCCCACTCGGACGCGAGCGAGCGGCCTGCGCGTTCCGCGACCCGGTAGATGCCGCCCAGCACGGTGACGATGCCGAGCGTCTGTTCGGGATGCCCAAACGTCGCTGACTCGGCCGCGAAAATCACGTCCGCGCGCAGCGCCAGTTCGAGACCGCCGCCGAAACACAGGCCCTGCACGGCGGCGACCACCGGTATCGGAAGATGCTCGAAGCGGTTGAACACGGACATGTAATGGCCGAAGCGGGCACGCAGTTCGCGCACGCTTGCGTCGGGCCAGGTCAAGATGTCGCCGCCAAACGAAAAGTTTTCGCCTTCGCTGCGCACGAGCACCGCGCGCGCGTCGCTGCGCTCGATCGCGGTGACAGCCGCGGCCAGTTCGTTGACCATCTGGTCGTCGATGCGATTCTGTGGCGGGTGGTCGATGTCGATCGTGGCGATGTCGTTGTCGAAGCTGATAGTCAGGTGAGACATGAAGGAATCCTTGAACGTGAAAGAGAACGTTAGCCGAGGTGCTGCTTGAACCACTCGATTGCGGCTTCGCTGGAAAGACGGAGTTGCGACACATACGGATCGAAGTGTCCGCCTTCGATCGTAATGAGCCGCTTTGGCTGCAGCGCGCGTTCGTAGGCTGCGAGTTCGAGGTCGGTCAGCGTGATGGTGTCGCGCGTCGCGACCACCATCAGGAGCGGCGTCGGCGATACGCGTGCGATCCATTGACCGGGCTCGTACATGCGGGCGGCGCGCGTCGAGCGCACTGTGACGTTGTTTTCCCATGCGCCGTCAGGCAGCGGCTGCAGGTAGAAGTCGATGGCGTCCCTCGTGCGATACGAAGCGGAGGTCGCGGGATCGGCACTGACGACCGCCTGACGCCGGGGCGGCTCGCCGCGTAGTTGTGCGCGATCGTCGTCGGCGAACGCTTCCTCGATTACCGCCACGCTCTCCGGCGGAATACGGCGCAGACCCTGTTCGTAACCGCTGATCGTCGGCACCTGCGCGACGACGCAGCGCAGGCGCCGGTCGGTCGCGCCGAGCACGATCGCGTGGCCACCCGCGTAGCTCGTGCCCCAGAGGCCGATGCGCGCAGGATCGACGACGTCGAGCGTTTCGAGGAAGCTGATGGCGCGTCGCCAGTCCGCGACCTGACGCCACGGATCGATGTCCTGGCGCGGCGTGCCTTCGCTCGCGCCAAAGCCGCGATGATCGTGCAGCAGCACGACGAAGCCGGCTTCGGCGAACAAGCGCGCGAACGGCTCGAGCCCATGCTCCTTCACGCCGGCGTAGCCGTGTGCCATGGTGATCGCGGGCCGCCGTCCTTCACCTTGCGGAACAAAAAGCCAGCCGCGCAGCTTGACGCCGCCGTCCACTTCGAATTCCACCTCACTGCGTTGCACCATTTCAATCTCCTGGACTCTGGATGGGCACGCGGATCACGCGCCACGATAGAAGAAGCTTGTGTCGACCTGTCCTTGCAGGACACGAGCGAGTTCGGCCGAAAATTTCAACGCGCCGCCGAGCGGGCGATGATGAATCGCCACGTGAATGATCTTGCCTTGCGCGTTCTTCGTCAGCACCGTGATCCCGCGCATCTGCTCGCCGCCGAATGCCTGCACCTTCCATTCGAGGTAGTCGCGCAGTTCGTGCCGCGCCTCGTGCGTGAACGAGATGGCCTCGTAGATCTTGCTGGCCGCGGCCATCACGGTCTTGACCTGCTCCCTGCCGACGACGGGTTTAGCGAGCACGCTCGCTTCGAGCGTGACATTCGGGTCGAACGTATCGGCGAACGCATCCGCCGACTTGTGCTCGAACGCGCGGGTCCATCCTTGCGGCGCGACCGGCATGCCTGCCAGGTGCGAAGCCGCGCCGAGGTTCGCGAGAAACGCACCGACGATGCGCGCGAGCGCTTCCGGCTGTTCGACGTGTGGCCAGTGGCCTGCGTGCTCGATCGATGTGACGGTCGGCGCTTCGAAGCGCGGCGTCACGCCCGACGAGATCACCTCGGCGGTGACAAATGCGTCGCCGCCACCGCGAACAATCAGCACGGGGTCGCGGTATCGCGAGGCTTCGGCTCCCGAGGGATGGCCGTTGTTCCACAGATCGACAAAGGTGCCGACCGCCGCGGCATCGACGCGGTCACCCAGCTGGCCGAGACGTTCGAGTTGCGCACCGTCGAGCGTGACCGACAGATTGCGGCGCAACTCGCGCTGCGCGGCCGGATTGCTGCCGAGCGCACGGAACGGGCGCATCGCGTCGTCGGGCAGGCCGGCGCCGCGTAGCGGCACCGGCGTCAGCAGCACAAGGCCGCGGACCTGCTCGTCCAGTCGTTGGGCGACGAGTTCGGCGATCTGCGAACCCATGCTGTGCCCGACGAGCACGACCGGCCGCGACAGCGCGCGGACCTGGGTCGCGACGTCCGCTGCGAAGCGCTCGAGGCTGTACGGGCCGGGCTCGCCGGCGCGTGCGCCCATTCCTGAAAGATCGACACGCAGGGCGCCGGTCGTCTGGTCGCCCAGGTGCCGGACCAAGTCGTCCCACACGTCGGCGCCGTCCAGGAACCCGTGAATGAACACGAGCGAGGGCTGGGTCGGATGAGTCGGATTCATGCGTGTTCCCTGTTGAGTCGTTTGAAAGTCAGGACGTAGCGCCGGATACGGACCAGTTCGCTGCGTCGATGGGCGAATAGCCATCCTCGAATCCGTCGAGCCGGCCGACTCTCTGCTTCTGCAACTGCGTGAGCGTCTGTGGGTCGAGTGGCGTCGTGAATGCGTTTGTACAAAGCGATGGCAGTCTCAGTAACATAACGGTATGCGACCATCGTCTCCGGCCGCCCGTGACTGGCTCCGACCATACTTTCCGTCGGTTTCTCCGCGAATCCCATCAGCAGTCGCTTCGCGCTCATGTTGCGCCGCTCGTCGCCAAGATCATCCTCGAGTTCCTTGTCCGGCGCTGCACGATGCAAGTTAATTGAAGAGGGCAGAGGCCTCAAGCGGACGATGGTGTTGGCGATACCAAAACATGGTACGTGGCCCAACGGTGGGAAAAAGGGGATCGGTGCATCATAGGGCGCCGGTTGGCAAGCAGTGCGATGGATGGCTTTGTCAAGTTGATGTCCGTAGATTGTACGCATTAGATAACAGTAGTCATCCTGATTAAATCTCTTTTCCGATTGCGGCAGATCCAGTCCAGCCATACCACGTGGCGAAGCGTTCCTGGAGCGCCGTACGATGACTTGCCACGATCGCGCAGGCTCAGGCTGAACCGGAAATACCAGCGAACCGCGCAGATGATGACGACGGCAGGGAAGCGGTGACCGTGATACACCGACTTCGTTTTCTTTATCGCTGCACTCCACCGCCACCCCTGCGTCAACCTGACAGAGCGAGGCGTCAATATCGATAACTACTCTACGTTGAGAGAGGGGCATCGGTCCATTGCACAATGGTTTAGGTAAACCTTCGTACCCGTGGCACGAAGTGTCGTGTCATATGTAACCCAAAGTGCAATTGCGACTGCGCGGCGCTTACTTTAAATTCATTCGTAGGCTGAAGCCTTGTTGTGGGCTTCATGAAAGCAGCACACTTTGCCACCGCGAGAGACTACATGAAGGGCCCGTCGCGATGGTTGACACACAGAGGCCGAAGTCTGTGGGACTGACATGAACGCACTTAAGCTTGTTCTCCATCGCACTCCTTTTCGACCGGCGCATTTCGACGCAACGATCCCCGCTTGCGGACCGAAAGTAAACATACGATGGTCTGGTATCGCCAACACCATCGTCCATTTGAGGTCTCTTCCCTTTTCACCTAACTTGCATCGTGCAGGGCCGGACGAGGAACTCGAGGGTATTGATCTAGTCGACGAGCATCTCAACGAAAGAACGAAGCGACTGCTGATGAGATTCGCGGAGAAACCGACGGAGAGTATTGTCGGCGCCAGTCACGGATAAGCGCAGACGATGGCCGCGTACCGTTTTGTCACGTAGGTTGCCATCACGCCTTACCACAAACCGCTTTACGCAGCGCCGATTCATTCACTTAGCCAATCCCGGGCCGCATCCAGACTTTTGCGCCCCGCAGGAAGTCTCTAACACACAGTAGGTGTCTACCATGACAGAAGCCGCAAAGAAACCGAGGCCGGAATACCGGAACATCGGGCTTGGGCAGATATTGTTCGCATACCGCCTGCCTCTGGCCGGTCGTGTGTCGATCGGCCACCGTATCAGCGGTGTGCTGTTGTTCCTGTTCCTGCCTTTGATCTTGTTCCTGTTGGACCAGAGCCTCACTTCGGAGCTTAGCTTCGAGGTATTCAAGGGCTTCCTCTCCAACATCATCGTCAAGCTCATCGTGCTGGTCCTCGGGTGGGCGTTCCTGTTTCACTTCTGCGCTGGCGTGCGTCACCTGTGCATGGACTTCAACCATGGCCTCGTGAGCAAGGAAAAAGGCAAGTCGACCTCCCTCGTCGTCGTGATCATCTCCTCGGTCCTCACGATCGCCTTTGCGGCAAAACTCTTCGGAGCGTTCTAAAAAATGTCGGCTAAAAACGGTATCGGTCCGAAGCGCCACGTCGTCGGCGCTCACTACGGCATTCGCGACTGGATCGCACAACGCGCCACCGCCGTGATCATGGCGATCTACACGATCGTGCTGCTCGTCCTGTTCTTCGGCGCGCACGACTTCTCGTATGACGGCTGGGCCTCGATCTTCGCCGCGCAGTGGATGAAGCTCGCGACGTTCGTCACCCTGATCGCGCTGTTCCTGCACGCGTGGGTCGGTGTGCGTGACATCTGGATGGACTACATCAAGCCGGTCGGCCTGCGCATCACGCTGGACGTCCTCACGATCGCATGGCTGCTGGGCAGCCTCGGCTACGCCGCTCAGATTCTCTGGAGAGTGTAAAAGAATGGCTGCAATCAAGAATTCATTGCCGCGTCGCAAGTTCGACGTGGTCATCGTCGGTGCTGGCGGCTCGGGGATGCGCGCTTCGCTGCAACTCGCGCGCGCTGGCCTGTCGGTTTGTGTGCTCTCGAAAGTGTTCCCCACGCGTTCGCACACGGTGGCGGCGCAGGGCGGCATCGGCGCCTCGCTCGGCAACATGAGCGAAGACAACTGGCACTACCACTTCTACGACACGATCAAGGGCTCCGACTGGCTCGGCGACCAGGACGCGATCGAGTTCATGTGCCGTGAAGCGCCGCACGCCGTGTACGAACTCGAACACATGGGCATGCCGTTCGACCGTAACGCCGACGGCACGATCTACCAGCGCCCGTTCGGCGGCCACACGGCCAACTACGGCGAGAAGCCGGTTCAGCGCGCCTGCGCTGCTGCTGACCGTACCGGCCACGCGCTGCTGCACACGCTGTACCAGCAGAACGTCGCCGCGAAGACCACGTTCTTCGTCGAATGGATGGCGCTCGACCTGATCCGCGACGCCGACGGCGACGTGCTCGGCGTGACCGCGCTCGAAATGGAAACGGGCGACGTCTACATCCTCGAAGGCAAGACCACGCTGTTCGCCACGGGCGGCGCGGGCCGGATCTTCGCGGCATCGACCAACGCGTTCATCAACACCGGTGACGGCCTCGGCATCGCAGCCCGCGCGGGCTTCGCCCTGCAGGACATGGAATTCTGGCAATTCCACCCCACTGGCGTGGCCGGTGCGGGCGTGCTGATTACCGAAGGCGTGCGCGGCGAAGGCGGCATTCTGCGTAACTCGAACGGCGACCGCTTCATGGAGCGTTATGCGCCTACCCTGAAGGACCTGGCGCCGCGCGACTTCGTTTCGCGTTCGATGGGACAGGAAATCATTGAAGGCCGCGGCGTCGGTCCGAACAAGGATCACATCCTCCTCGACCTGTCGCACATCGGCGCCGAGACGATCATGAAACGTCTGCCGTCGATTCGGGAAATCGCGATCCGGTTTGCGAACGTCGATCCCATCAAGGCACCGATCCCGGTCGTGCCGACCATCCACTACCAGATGGGCGGTATTCCGACGAACATCAACGGCCAGGTGGTCGGCACGTCGAAGGGCCACAAGGATCCGGTCAACGGCTTTTACGCTGTGGGTGAATGCTCGTGCGTCTCGGTGCATGGCGCGAACCGTCTGGGCACGAACTCGCTGCTCGACCTCGTGGTGTTCGGCCGCGCGGCCGGCAATCACATCGTCAAGCACGTCAAGGAAATCAAGGAACACAAGCCGCTGCCGGCCGACGCCGCGGATTTCGCACTGTCGCGTCTGGACAGGCTGGAAAAATCGACTTCGGGTGAATACTCGCAGGCGGTCGCAGGTGACATCCGTTCGACGATGCAAAAGCATGCCGGCGTGTTCCGCACGGAGCAGCTCATGGCTGAAGGCGTCAGCAACATTAAGGAAGTTGCCGAGCGTGTCAATGACGTGCATCTGAAGGACAAGTCGAAGGTGTTCAACACAGCGCGCGTCGAAGCGCTGGAACTGGCAAACATGATAGAGGTGGCACGCGCCACGATGGTTTCGGCCGAAGCTCGCAAGGAAAGCCGAGGCGCGCATGCGCCGAGCGAACACAAACAGCGCGACGACGAAAACTGGTTGCGCCATACGCTGTGGTACAGCGATGGCGATCGTCTCGACTACAAGCCGGTTCAGATGCAACCGCTTACCGTTACAGCGGTTCCCCCCAAGCCGCGCACCTTCTAGTCGAGGAATTAAAGGAAACGACCATGGCAAAACGCACCTTCGAAATCTACCGCTATGACCCAGACAAGGACGCAGCGCCGCACATGCAGACGTACGAGCTGGAAATCACGCACGAGCGCATGCTGCTCGACGCGATCGTCAAGCTGAAGGCTCTCGATGAATCGCTCGCGTTCCGCCGTTCGTGCCGTGAAGGCGTGTGCGGTTCGGACGCGATGAACATCAACGGCAAGAACGGCCTCTCCTGTCTCACGAACCTGAACGACCTGCCGCAGAAGATCGTGCTGCGTCCGCTGCCGGGCCTGCCCGTCGTGCGCGACCTGATCTGCGACTTCACGCAGTTCTTCAACCAGTATTATTCGATCAAGCCGTACCTGATCAACGACACGCCGCCGCCGGAAAAAGAACGTCTACAGTCGCCGGAAGAGCGCGACGAACTCGACGGCCTGTACGAGTGTATTCTGTGTGCAAGCTGCTCGACCTCGTGCCCGAGCTTCTGGTGGAATCCGGACAAGTTCGTCGGTCCCGCAGGTCTCCTGCAGGCCTATCGCTTCATCGCGGACAGCCGCGACCAGGCGACAGGCGAGCGCCTCGACAACCTGGAAGATCCTTACCGTCTGTTCCGTTGCCACACAATCATGAACTGCGTCGACGTTTGCCCGAAGGGCCTGAACCCGACGAAGGCGATCGGCAAGATCAAGGAACTGATAGTTCGCCGCGCGGTTTGATGCTGCGTACCCAACGGCCCCAATCCCTGCACGAGGTTTCCATGTCAGATGTGTCCTCCCCCGACGCAGCAAAAGCCTTCCTCGATACTTCACTTTCCGGTTACGAACTGCTTGCCGACCCGCTCCTGAACAAGGGCACTGCGTTCACCGAATCGGAGCGCAACACGTTCGATCTGCTCGGGCTCTTGCCGCCCAATATCGGCACACTCGAAGAACAGGTGTCGCGCCGCCTCCAGGTGCTGCGCAGCTTCGCGACGGACGTCGAACGCTTCGCATTTCTGCGCGATCTGCAGGACACCAACGAGACGTTGTTTTTCGCCATGCTCGTGCAGAATCTCGAAGAACTTCTGCCGGTGGTCTATACACCGACCGTCGGCGCCGGCTGCCAGCAGTTCAGCCGCCTGTTCCGCAAGCCGCGTGGCCTCTTTCTGAGCCTGCCGCACAAGAAGCGGATAGAGTCGATCCTCGCGCACGCCCGCTTTGACAACGTTGAAGCCATCGTGGTGACGGACGGCGAGCGCATCCTTGGCCTCGGCGATCAGGGTGCGGGCGGCATGGGCATCCCGATCGGGAAACTGGCGCTCTACACGGGATGTGGCGGCCTGCATCCCGCGACGACGCTGCCGATCATGCTCGATGTCGGCACCGACAACCCGGATTGTCTGAGCGATCCGCTTTACATAGGCTGGCGTCACGAGCGCGTTCGCGGCGAGGAATACGACGACTTTGTCGAAGCCTTCGTGACAGCCGTCACGAAGCGTTGGCCCCACGTCTTGCTGCAGTGGGAGGATTTCGCCAAGAACAACGCGACGCGCATGCTCGAACGCTATCGCGACCGTCTATGTACCTTTAATGACGATGTGCAGGGCACGGCCGCAGTGGCGACAGGCACGCTCCTGTCCGCCGTCAACGTGACGGGCGTGCCACTCACGGAGCAGCGCATTGCCGTGATGGGTGCGGGCTCGGCAGGCTGCGGGATTGCGAGCCTGATTCGCAAAGCGATGATTGATGCGGGCCTGCCTGAGAGCGAAGCTGACAGGCGCTTTTTCATGGTCGATCGCGACGGGCTCCTGGTAGACGGGATGGATGGCATCGCATCGTTCCAGCAACCGTTCCTGCAGGATAAGGTGGCCATCGCCAACTGGACGCTCGATCATCCAGACCGGATCGGGCTGCTCGACGTCGTACGCAATGCCAGGCCAACCGTGTTGATCGGCGTGTCGGGCCAGGCCGGTGCTTTCTCCGAAGCCGTTGTTCGCGCCATGGCCGCAAACAACGCGCGCCCTGTGATATTCCCGCTTTCCAATCCCACCTCGCGCGCGGAAGCCACGCCCACCGATTTGGAAGCCTGGACCGAGGGCCGGGCGGTCATTGGCACAGGCAGTCCGTTTCCGCCGCTCGATCGCAACGGCGCGAAATTCAAGGTCGATCAGACCAATAACTCCTACATCTTCCCAGGCGTGGGTCTCGGTGCAATCGCGGTCAAAGCGTCACGGGTAACCGACCAGATGTTCATGGCGGCCGCGAAAGCGCTCGCTGCGGCGTCGCCGTCACGCAGCGATGCCAGCAAGAACCTGTTGCCACCGGTCTCGTCATTGCGTGACGTGTCGTTCACGGTCGCCCTTGCGGTGGCGCTGCAGGCTCACAATGAAGGTCTGACCCAAGGGGTGAATACCGACGAGATAGAAGGCCTGATTCGCAGCAAGGTCTGGATGCCGCGTTACCTACCCTATCAGCGGATCCCGTAGCGGTTTCGGGAAGGGTGGAGATGGTTGCCCAGCGGCTAAAGGATCTGTCAGGTTGACGCAGGGGTCGCGGTAGAATGCAGCGATGAAGAAAACGAAATCGGTGATCACGGTCACCGCTTCCCTGCCGTCGTCACCAGCTGCGCGGTTCGCTGGTATTTCCGGTTCAGCCTGAGCCCGCGCGATCGTGGCAAGTCATCGTACGGCACTCCATGAACGCTTCGCCACGTGGTATGGCTGGACTGGAGCCGCCGCAATCCGCAAAGCGATTTAGTCAGGATCACTACGGTTATCTAACGTGTGCAGTCTACGTACGTCAACTTGAAAAAAACCCGGCGACGCTTGCCGAAGTGCGCACCGAGCGGGTGAGATATTTCCCGTCGTCGCCGTGGCGCAGCGATCAACATCCGTTGAAATAGTCGAACACAACTTCGCCAAAGCTCCAGCGTGTGGTCCGCCACGGGACGCACACCTTCACGACCTCGAAGGTCCCGGCGCAACTCCCGGCAGCACTGCGCCAAACGGCTTCAGCCCCCACGGGATCAGACCTGGATGTCGGCGTAGTCGATACCAGTCAGCACACCCAGATGAGCAACTGTAGTGAAATGCGACTCTTGCTTCGTATCGATGTTCAGCTCGCGGACGTTGCCGCCCAGATCGGTCACAGATGCGCGGCGCCCTCGTGCGTCCAGAGACACGCCGATGCCTTCCTCCAGTCCCCTTGCGACCACCTGGTGATCGACCAGTCCGGACGCCGTGATTTTTGCGCGATTTAGTGTATTTCCGTTACACGTATCGTCGCCACGGTCAGTCCAGTACAGTACGCCATCGCGTGTTAGCGCCGGTGTAAATCCGACGTTAAACGACGACGCAAGGTTGAGCGAATCACTCAAGAACAAAGGGGCCGCGCAGGCCCCTTCGTCGTCAATGACATCGATCAGAACGGCGGATCGCGCTCGTTGAGCGGTAGCTCGTGTTGCCGGCGGTCTTCACGCAGGACCCGCTGCATGTCGGGCAGATAGCGGGCGCAGATCACTTCACGCAGGTCGTCGAGCAGTTCGAACACGGCGAGCGCCTGCTCGGGCGTCCAGTCGTCGGGCACGACGAAGCTCAAGCCGCGCGTTCGGCCGGAAGGCAACAGCGGGGCTTTCATGAGGTCTCGCCTGCCTTTGCCGATCTGCCGGGACTGCGGTGGCGGGCGCGTTTGTCAGCCCGCTCGCGGGCTTCCTTCAAGCGGTACGATTCGCCTTCGATCGAGATGACCTCGGCCAGATGCACGAGGCGATCGACGAGCGAGACGACGCAAGCGGCGTTCGGGAACACTTCATGCCATTCGGCGAACGGTCGATTCGATGTCACGATCGTGCTGTTGTTCTGGTATCTGCGGCTGATCAGTTCGAACAGCAGATCCGCATGGCGATTCGAGTACGAGAGGTAGCCGACCTCGTCGATTACAAGGACGTCGGGGGCAGCATAGCGACGCAAGCGCCGGCGCAACGTTGAATCGCTATCGCGCGCGGCCAGTTCGCCCAGCATGTTGCCGGCGGTGGTGAACAGGACCGTGTGCCCATGCACGAGCGCCTGATGCGCGATGTTCTTCGCTAGCGTCGACTTGCCCACGCCGTTGGGGCCGATGAGCACAACGTTGGCGGCGTCCTTCATGAACCCGAGCGTCATCAGCTCTTCGATAGCGCCGCGATCGCATCGTGACGGCCAAGCCCAATCGAAGTCGCACAAGGCTTTGAAGCCGCCCAGATGCGCTTCCTTGATGCGCCGCTCGAGCGAGCGACGGGCTCGCTCGTCTTCTTCCCACTGCACGAGCGGGGCGACCCACGGCTCATGCGCGACTTCCGGCCAGTGGGCCAACAGCCCATGCAAGCGTAATTCCTGCGCGCGCGTACGCAATGATTCAAGCGAGATCATCGGAGCCTCCGGCAAGTTGGTCGTAGGTGTCGAGCCGGTGTGGTCGAACCGGCGTGTCCTTCTGGCGCACGTGCGGCGGCAGACACACGGCAAGCGGCGGCGGTAGCTGCTGCTCTTCGCGGCGGCGCTCCAGCGCCAGGCGCACGGCGTTCGGGTGCGGTACGCCGCTCTCGAGCGCATCTCCGATTGCGGCCTGCAATTGCGCGGCGCCGTATCGTTCGAGCAGACGCAGCAACGCCGCCGTGATGGTGCCCAGATTCGCATTGCGTTCAGCCGCGCGGCGCAGCAGATCCTGACTGGCCGGTGCTGCCTTAGCCAGGCGATCCATGCCGCGATGATGACGGGCCTCGCGTTTGATGCCGATGAGCGTCTCGATGTGAACAGGCTCTTCGATTTGCGCGCCGCGATCGAAACTGCGAACGTGGTGCGCTATGACTTCAGCGCCGTCGAGCACGCGTACCTGCTCGAGATCGGCGCGTACCGTGAGCGTGCGTCGCACGTGCGTGTGCGGGATCGAGTAGTCGTTCAGATCGAAGCGCACGTAGGGCGTCTTGCCGACTTTGACGGCGAGCGTTTCCTCGACGGGATACGGATTCTCCGGTAGCGCGAGCAACGTCGGCTGCTCCTGGGCAAACGCTTGACGCACACTGATCGTCCGATCCTCCGGACAGGGGCGATCGGCTGCCTGCGTGCGGCACCAGTGTTCGGCTTGCGCATTCAGATCGTCCAGATCGGTGAACTGCCTGGCCGCGAAGAACGCGTCGCGGACATGACGAATCGCGCGTTCGACGCGGCCCTTCTCGTTGCCGCGCGCAATCGCTACCGGTCTGGGCTCGAAGCGATAGTGCGCGGCGAAGGCGAGCAGCGTCGGATGGAAACGAATGGCATCCCCTTGGCGTTCGAGCACGGCGCTCTTGAGGTTGTCGTAGAGAATCACCCTGCCGAGCCCGCCCCAGCGCGTGAATGCACCGATATGACCGCGCAGGAAGTTCTCCATGCGCGCGTCGAAGAAGAAGCGCAGATACAGATCGCGCGAGTACGAGAGCACCATCACGAAGGCCATCAAGGGCCGGCGTGCACGACCGATCTGCAAGTGACCGAAGTGCCCCCAGTCGCATTGCATCTGTTCACCGGGCAAGGTGCGCAGCCGCAGGTACGCTTCGGCCAGCGGCCGTGGCCGGTGCAGCGAGATCAGATGCCGGAAGTGCGTAGGGCCGCCCTGATAGCCGCGCTCGCGCACCATGCCGTAGAGGCGGCTGGCAGTGAGCGTTGGATACTTCTCCAGCGTCTGGCGGATGAACGGCAGATATGGCTCGATCATCGAAGAGCGTGGCGCCGGTCCATGACGAGGCAGCCCTGCCTGTGCGAGCACCCGTTTGACGGTGTCGCGATGCACGTGCAGTTGCCGCGCGATGGTGCCGCAGCGCCACTTCTCGACATGATAGAGCCGCAGGATATGGGCTTCGAGTTCAGCGTCAATCGTCACCTTTAGAGCCTCCCCTCAATCGGTAGATGGAATGGAGAGCTCGACGGCGCAGCGGGCCAAGGCGTACGAACGGCGAACACGCATTGCCGCATAGGTGGCAATGCGTCGCCGCCGGCACCGATGCCGTGACGCAATGCTGAGCCACAGCAGCGCGCATCGAGTCCGCAGGCAGTAGAGCACTGGGCGCCGTCGCTGGTGAACCGTGATGCGTCACTTTATTGAGTCGTGCCCGGTAACGTCGGGCGCGCTGCGCATGGGCAAGACGTCCACGGCGAGAGTGCTGGTAACGCTGGGCCGCTTCGCGCAGACTGGCGCGGCGAGCCGCCTGGGCACAGCCGTTGGCGCAATAGATCTGGCCGCGATCACAGCGGCGACAAATGAACACCTGCGCCCGACAGCGGGCGCACAGAAAGAAGCGGCCCGTGGGCTGCATCGGCGGTCCCCATGGAACGCCGAAGGCAGGTCGTATCGACAGGGACCACCAGCCGTGGAATACTGCGGCTGCACGTGTGCCTGTGCCTGGCCCCATGCCTTGCATATGTCCTGTGTGGCGCGGCCCCGGGGTGAACTTGGCGGTTTGACCGGTGTCGCGCCGGTAGTTTCTTCGGCGGTATGCCTTTCTACCGCAACCGCTGCGCACCGTCATCCTTCACCGCGCTTTGCGCGTCTGCACTCGCCCTACGGGCTCCTTACGCCGCGCAAAGCGTCATCAATGCCCGGCGGAACCTTCCCTGAACATCGCCTGGCAATCCCCGGTCGCTTAACGGCTCAATTCCATGACGCCGTCGTTTAGTGTCGGATTTACACCGGCGCTAACATCGCGGTGATTTGATATCGAGATCGATCGGTTCGGGTAGATCGGCCAGCAAACATTCGACATCCGGGCGCTGATCGGCTGTCGCACCAAGCGGCAGCTCAATGCCAGCCCTGAAGATGCGGCCTTCTCCGGCATCCGGCGGTCCTTTTGAGACCAATAGACGCATCCGTTCGCCTTATCCAATGCGATGCCTACGCAATGGCGGGTCGCGTCGCCCGTATGTTCCGGGAAACGCCCGGTGCGGACGAGTTCTGTCACCTCCGTACCGTCCAGCCGCGCGCGCATGACCCGCATGCCTTCGCGATCGCACCAATAGAGATGACCGCCCTCCTTGTCCAGCGCCAGTTCCTTGGGCGCTCCGGCGAGACCGGAGGGCACCAGCACACAATGCTCCTTTCCATCCGCCTTCGCGCTTTCGATCGTTCCGTCGTTCGGGGGAACTGCGCCGGAAGCCGGATCGCTGTCGACCAGATGAATGCCAGTTCCCATGTTAGTCCAGTACACCACCTGGTTTTCAGCATCAACCTTGATCCCGTCGGGCGTGCGCGTAAGATTCGCGATAACGACCTCGTGTGAACCGTCCGGCAACAGGGCGATGATCGCTGGTGGACGTGCCTGCAGGACATACAGCGTACCGCCATTCTTCGTAGCTTGTGCCTGAGAAACGCTTTTTCAAACAGCGGCACGAGCTTGATGACCCACCGATAAACGGTCGAATGATCGAACTCGAAGCCGCGCTCGACAATCATCTCCTCCAGGTCGCGCAGACTCAGCGAGTACGCCACGTACCAGCGCACGCACAGCAGGATCGCGTCCAGCGGATAGTGCAACCGCTTCAGTACCTTGCCAATCCCGGCGGGCAGTGTCTTGCGGGGCGTCTTCGTCTTTGCCATCATGCGTGCTCGCGCGTTCCGATCCGACCCATTCTACGTGCTCGCGCTACTGCGACAGAGCCGCTAATCATGCATGTGCTAATGCTGCAGCGTTGAACTACAGACGCCGCCTGCAGAGCTAGGCAACACTGCACCCCACCCCGCCGATCGAAGCGAACAGATTGGCCGCCTGGCGAATGCCCGCAAGCGACTCAGAGTAGGAGACTGTCCTAAGGATCGCATAAGCGGCGCGCGTCATGATCGTCGTTAGAGCGGATGCGTTCGGCAATTTCGTCGCTGACTGGACAGAAACGACATATACGCATCGAGCACCGCAGCGCTCATCAAACGGCTTCCCGAGCTCGGAGCGCTCGATATCGGCTTGGTGCTGCCGAGGAACAGAACTAAAGGATTGCATCGGTTGTGCTTTCCTTAGGTTGTAGTGACAGCAGCAGTTTCGACGACTTCCGCATTGCAGCCTGCGACAGCCAAGCGCACTCCGTCGACAAAGTGCAGCGCAACCGGCTCTGCGGAAGTGTTTGCCAGTTGTATTCCTTATCAGTCAAGACCCAATGCCGGATCCATGGCTGCAGCAGAACCCGAGCTGAGTTCACTGCACAGTGCGAGGTGCTCGGGAAGCAAACGTTGGTAGTAGAAGCGCGCTGTGGCCACCTTTGAAGCATAAAATGCGTCGCCTGCGGCGGCCTGGACGACCGAGGCCTTCGCTGCATGAGCCCACACCCAGGCCAGAAGAACGTGCCCCACAAGCCGCAGGTATGCCGTCGCATTCGCTCCGGCGACATCCGGATCGTCCCGGCACATATCAACAAGCAATGCGGTCGCTTTAGTAGCGCGCTGGAAAAGATCGGCTAGTGGGCCGACGAACTCCTGCAGTTCCTTGCTCGCCGTGTTCTCCTCGACAAACTGACATACCAGACCGAGGAGACTCGACATACGGGCCCCGCCATCCCCGACTACCTTCCGGCCCAGGAGATCCATCGCCTGGACCCCGTTTGTTCCCTCGTAAAGTGCGATGATCCGGACGTCGCGTGCATGCTGTTCGACGCCGTTCTCACGGATATACCCGTGTCCACCGAAAACCTGCATTGCGAGGAGCGTCGAATCCATGGCGAGGTCACTGCCCAATGCCTTGATCACCGGAGTCAGCAGAGACAGATGTTCTCCAGCCACACGCCCCGTGACATCGCCGGGTTGCTCACGCTGCACATCGGCAAGACGCGCGGCCCACAACGCGAGCGCCCTCATGCCTTCGATTCTCGCCTTTTGCGTGGCGAGCATGCGCCGCACGTCCGCGTGCCTGACAATCGCCTCCGCAGCGCCGTCTGCCTGGCGCACGGGCGTCCGCCCCTGCAATCTCTCTCGTGCGTAGTTCAGGGCCTTTTGATACGCCGCCTCCGCGACACCAGTGCCAACAACCCCCACCAAAACTCGCATGTAGTTCATCTGAACGAACATACCGGCCAGACCCTTGTTCGGCTCACCAACTAGCCACCCCCGCGCCCCGTCAAAGTTGATGGTACACGTGCTATTCCCGTGGATTCCCATCTTCTCCTCGATGGAGCCGCAGGTCACCGGGTTTCGTTGCCCAACCGAACCGTCCGCGTTGGGCAGGAACTTCGGGACAACGAACAGAGAAATGCCCTTTACCCCGGACGGCGCATTGGGCAGCCTGGCAAGGACGAGGTGCACGATATTTTCGGTAAGGTCTTGCTCCCCTCCCGAGATAAAGATCTTTGTTCCCGTAATGACGCACGAACCATCCGCTTGCGGTTCCGCCCGGGTACGCAGCAACCCAAGGTCGGTGCCTGCGTTCGGCTCCGTCAGGCACATCGTCCCTGCCCACTCGCCTGTAGCCAGCTTCGGCAGATAGATCGCCTTCAGCTCTGGCGATGCGTTGGCCTCGACGTTGACATACGTCGCATGCGACATGGCCGGGTACGACGTCCATGCCATATTGGCGCCGCCGAGAATCTCCTCAACGGCCACTTCGACGACGCCCGACATGCCAAGACCACCATACCCGGGACTGCACGCCAGTCCCGCCCAGCCGTTCTCACGAAATTGTGCGTACGCCTCTCGATACCCGGGCGGCGTCTTGACTACGCCCGGCATAGGCATCGTGCATCCGCTCACGTCCCCCACACGATTAAGAGGTGCGATTACCTCTTCCGCAAACTGCCCGGCCGCCGTCAGTACCTGCCCGACCGTTTCCCAGTCAGCTTCATCCTCGCCTGCAGCCTTAAACGGCAGAGCCGGCAATAGCTCCTTCATGACAAACTGCAGATCGCGCAGCGGTGCGGTGTAACCGGACATTCCAGCGTCTCCTTATTAATAAGCGATTGTTTTTCAATACAATACTGTAGGCGGCACTAACATAACCATCCAAACTTGCTGAGGTGCTCCGTCGATATCACGATTCATCCAAGCAGGATTCAGACTACGTAACTCAGTCTTTGATTCCAAGGGCATTACCCATTCGATGGCAGAAAATCCCAGGCTCTTTCATGGAGCCGGCAGCCTCGGTACCACCGCGCCTGAAGAGGGACACCGAGAACAGATAACCTTCGGACTTCCGACAACCAACTGCGGCGAAACCATGAGAGGAAGCGGACGTCCAGTTAGGACAGCGTGAGCACCCCACATACCCCCAACCGATTAACCCGACCGGTTTTCCGGCCTCACTGAACAGTTCACCGGCAGACGGCGGTTCGCGGCTTCCAGACACCGCCCCTTACTCGGAAGGCCTCTTCCAACGCAACGCCAGATCGCGCGCACTGATGCCAGACGACTCTGCCGCAACAGGTAGAACCGACTGCCCGGTGAACCGCATCGGCACCATAGATAAACGACCGTTAATTTATGGTACGGATCCGTTCACGCGATGTCAAGCAAAGGCGACGCAAGAGTTGCTTTAGCTGACAGACGCATACCTTTAGCTTTCACGCTAGTGGTTGTCAGCATTCGGGGTAACCCTATTGACATAACCCAAGTCCATAACATAATTTTCGTTTACTTAACCATCGTTCATCAACTGGTCGTGCGCAGCGACTTAAATTGCGTGAGACGCCCCAAGAACACCACACAAGCAGAGGGAATCACATGGACAAGACACGTTGGCACCGCTCTTACCCCCCGTATGTACCACGCGAGATTTCGCTCGACGACCACGAAACCTTAAATTCTATGCTGGAACGCTCGTTCGCACGATACGCAGAACGCACCGTCGCCACATGCCTCGGGGAAATGCTGACTTATGCGGACCTGAATCGACTGTCAACGTATTTCGCAGCTTTCCTGCAACAGTCGGGACTAACAAAAGGTGATCGCGTCGCGCTCGTGCTCCCGAACGGCCTACCGTTCCTTGTTGCGATGACCGCCACGCTTCGCGCGGGTTTCATCGTTGCTGCCGTCAACCCGCTCTATACACCACGAGAGCTAGCACAGCAACTCAGCGACTCTGGCGCCGCCTGCGTGGTCGTTGCGGAAGCGTTCTTGCCCATCCTAAGAGAGGCATTGCCGCAGCCAACCATCCGCCGTATCGTAATTGCACCGCCAGTGGGGCTTCGCGAAGTAGCTCGTCGGCTAGATTCGTCTGCCGCGAACGCTACGCTCGTTTCCCGCGGTGCTTCTCCCGGCCAGGAACTAGAGATCGACCTAGCTGCCGCATTGGAAGCGGGTCGCCAAGTTCCGATTGACGCAACAAAGGTAGAACCGACGGACATCTCTTTTCTTCAATACACATCCGGTACAACAGGCGTCTCAAAAGGAGCCATGTTGACGCAACGCAGTATGGCCGCAAGCGTGTCACAAATACTCGCTGGATACCGCACGTTGCTGGAGGGCGGCGCGCCGTCCGTCGTCACACCTCTGCCTCTGTATCATATTTATCCCCTTGCCATGACATTCGCAGCCATATGCATCGGCATGAAGAATCGCTTAATCGTGGATCCACGAGATGTGCAGACCGTCGTAGGCGAAATGTGCCGGGAACCATTCGAGATGTTCCTGGGTGTGAATACGCTTTTTAATTCATTGGCTAGCGCCGCCGATTTCGGAGAAATCGATTTTTCTCGGACGAGACTCGTCTTCGGAGCAGGCGCTCCCGTGCAAGACGCCGTAGCGCGCCGCTGGTCGGAGGCCGGTGGGCCGGCCATAACCGAGTGCTATGGACTCACCGAAGCCTCACCAACAGTCTCGCTGAACCCTCCAGGATCTAGTGGCACGATCGGCCTTCCAGCCCCATCCACCGACGTGCGAATCGTCAACGCACAAGGTCAGGAAGTTGAACTGGGTGAAGCGGGCGAACTGCTTGTCAAAGGCCCTCAAACGTTCGCGGGGTACTGGAATCGTGCCGATGCGACACACGAGGCCTTTACCTCCGACGGATGGTTAAGGACAGGTGACGTAGTGAGTATGACCGCGGACGGCTACATGCATCTTGTCGACCGTAAAAAGGATCTAATCCTGGTCTCGGGATTCAACGTCTATCCAAACGAAATCGAGACGGTCGTAATGATGCTGCCCGATGTTCACGAATGCGCCTGCGTAGGTGTCGCCGACGAACGGACAGGGGAAGCCCCTTGCCTCTATGTCGTGCCCAAGTGCGCCGACGTCACCGTTGAGCAAATTATGATCCATTGCCGGAAAAACCTGGCTGCTTACAAAATCCCACGTCACATTTCGATGGTAACGTCTCTCCCGAAATCCGCAGTCGGTAAAATACTTCGAAAAGACCTGCGTCAGCAACACGAGTCGCGATTGCGGTAACTGAAGTGCACCATGGTAGCGTGCCAGATCGCTGAATGGAAACCTGTTTCCGGCAACACGGCGACGGCACGCACCCACCAACCATGTGCTTGAGTCAGTTGAACACGCAGTACCATCGCACCGCGCAACTGATGATCTCCGCAGAGAAGCGGAAACCGTGATTCGGGGTCTTGTGTTTCGTTCCGACCGCCACTTTACTGCTGGCCTCGTGGGAAGGATGCAGTAAAAGAACTCCGAAATAGGTCGCGCACTTACCTTACCCGAAGACTACATCCCTCCTGGCTCCCCAGCGCATGCAGCGACACGTATCTGACTCGATCGCAACGCTGCGCTGGCGAATTGCTGCCCAAATTGCCATACGCCTGCAGAGATGACCGTATTGCTGCGTTACGGCAATGACCTCATTAAACACCAGCACTAGGATTGATACAGCGTTTCACAATCGATTGACAACAAACCTCGACATTAAGGATACCCGATCAGCACACCGCAAACGCGATTAGTATCCGCACGAGCTCAATTTGAGCTCGTAAATACGACCGCGACATGTTAAACCTCTCATTTTCACTCGCTATCAGGCAACAAATGAGGTGAATAGAGCGTGGCAACACCGATTACCCAGATCTTTCAATCATCTAGCAAACCAATACCAATAATGCGACTCGCGGAAGTCGCATTATACGGGGCGTCGCTATCGCTAGACAGAACACGTATTCCCGATGCGCGATCGCCCCGCAATGCGGACAAAATCTTCCCCACCAGTCGCACATGACTGAGTCACCCTATGAGAATCCTCGCGGCTCAAGTTGCGTCGCTTCAATGTAACGAAAGCAGGTGCTCAATTTCCATTGCCGGATCAAACCGTCTCCAATGAGTTCCGCTGCACCGACGGTTGGAGGAAACCCGAGAGACGGTCGCGTATCAATTTTTCAGCGTCTGACACAATTTGGTCAATCAACTCCTTGACGGTCGGTATGTCGTTAATCAAACCAACGACCATGCCGCAGCTCCATGCGCCCGCGTCCATCTGACCTTCAACCATCACCTTCGGGTACACGCCAGCAACCTGATCGAGAATGTCACTAATTTGCAGCTCGTCCCCCATCTCGCGTTCGATTTGGATTAGACGATCAACGCCAGCGTTCTTGAGCACGCGCTCGGTGTTCTTGAGGCCGCGCATGACCAGCTTTGTGTCAAGCTCCGTTGCTTCTACGATCGCTTTCTTGACATTTTCGTGTACGGGAGCTTCTTTCGTCGCGACGAAACGCGTGCCCATGTTGATGCCGTCCGCGCCGAGCGCGAGGGCTGCAACCAGGCCGCGACCATCGGCCATGCCACCCGAAGCCACGAATGGGATCTTTAGTTCCTGAGCCGCGCGCGGGAGTAAAATCATGTTCGGGATATCGTCTTCGCCCGGGTGTCCACCGCATTCAAAGCCGTCCACACTGACCGCATCGCAACCAATGCGTTCTGCTTTAAGCGCGTGTCGAACTGACGTGCACTTATGGATTACCTTGATCCCTGCAGCTTTCAGGGCTGGCATGTGCTCCTCGGGGCTACGACCAGCAGTCTCCACAATACGAACGCCGCCTTCCGCGATGGCAGCGATGTATTCCGGATACGGCGGTGAGGTAAAGGACGGCAGGAATGTCAGATTCACGCCAAACGGCTTGTCTGTCATTTCACGACACCGCGCAATTTCTTTTGCGAGAAGCTCAGGGGTCCTCTGCGTCAACCCTGTGACGATGCCTAGCAGGTTGCGGAAATACGCCCCCGGCGGAAGCTGCCTTCCTCGATTTACGCGCCCACCGTCTCCAAATCTTTCGCATTGTGCAATTTCAACGCGAATCAACCTTGTTTTAAGCGCTGTGGGG
>NZ_JBFRCF010000036.1:0-55518 GCF_040965655.1 Paraburkholderia sp. EG286B
ACGGGAGCATCGCGCGCGCCGCGCGCCCGGATCGAGGCGCACGGGGTCCCCCATGGCCGCATCGTCGGACATGGGGAGAGCGCCGGCGCGCCGCGTCAGCGGCGGGACGATCCGGTATAGCCCAGGCCGGCCACCAGCCGGGGTCGTCAAGCGCCCAAAGGGCGCGTGTATCCCCCGCGGCGTAAGCCGTGGGGGCTGGATAATGACGGGAGCATCGCGCGCGCCGCGCGCCCGGATCGAGGCGCACGGGGTCCCCCATGGCCGCATCGTCGGACATGGGGAGAGCGCCGGCGCGCCGCGTCAGCGGCGGGACGATCCGGTATAGCCCAGGCAGACCACGGGCCGGGGCCGTCAAGCGACCGAAGGGAGCGTGTATCCTCCGCGGCGAAGCCGTGGGGGCTGATTCCATGGACCACAAATGACTACCAAAAATACTTACCTCACCATCCGCCGCGAATGCCTGCAACCCGGCATTTACTGGGCGAAGCCTACAGGTGCAGAAATTCAGGAGATTCTGCGGCAGTCTGGAATGACGGACCGTTCCGCGGCTGCATATCTTGGATTAAAGGACAAAACCGGGCGTCATATCCGACGCTGGACAAGCGCCGAGAATGACATTCCTTATTCTGCCTGGGCACTATTATGTTACGCCGCTGGATACGGGCTCATCTGGGAAATTGATCCTTCGAAGATGCGGACGACGCACGGATCAAACGACATGGAAGACAGCGGCACACCGTCGGACTGAATGGTCTGCGGCGACGCTCAAAAAGAGGACCATCTGTATTTCGTGGGCCATTTCGACCAGTAACGCGCGTACTCTCCGGTTACCCTGCCTGCTAATGCCCCTGGTCGGTATGGCTCTGGCCGCTCTCATAGAGCTGCGGCACCAACCCTACGCAGGCGCCCACCTGACGACGGTTGCAGCTCGAGCGCGAGGCGCGACGCGCCTACGTCGCCTATCCCCTTCAGGCGCGCAAGGGCATTGCTTCGCTGGCGCGCGAGAGCCGGCACGTTCGCCTGGCGTGTCTTCTCCAGCGTCGCGAGTTGCTGCTCGGCCAGCGCCAGTCGTTGGCACTCGCGCAGCAGCCGCTCCCGCAACTCGGGCGGGAGCGGCGCACCGTCGTGGCACCGCACCTCGTCACGCGCGAGCCGGCCGGCGAACTGTTTGTGATCGACCTCATCCCAGCAGCCGAGCGTGACCAGCAGTTTGCGCATGCGGTCGCGATGCTGCAGTATTTCCTTCTGCAGTTCCCCTCGATCGCACATCAGATGGCGCGACGCCTCGTCCTGCGGCGACGGTACGTGACCGTATCAAGCAATTTATCGACGAAATGTATTCCACGGGCGTCAAGTCCAACCGACGCGTGCTAATCGAACTGGACAAGATCCTGAACATCGCGGTGGTAACGGCAAGCATCGGACGCTACACCGAAATCCGTCACTACCTGGACGGCCACGAAATCGTCACAGCGTGGCTCACGAAGGAAGAACGCATGCGTTGGATCGCCCGCATGCGCGCCGAAGGATTCACCGGCTGACGGATGGCGACTTTCCTCGGCGTCTGTGAAGGAACCATCTACAACGATCAGCGGCACCTGCGGGAAGAGAAGCCGAACTGGCTGATCAGCCTCGCCTCTGTCCAACGCCTTAGCTACTCGAACATTCGGGTTCAGCTTACGCGCACCGCGGCTCGGCACGCCCACTGAACATCCCACAAGCTCCCTCCTCCGGAGGGGGCTTATGCCACGCCTACTTTTTTGGTCTCCGACGACCAGAAGCAGAGTTAATTTTTTACGGGGTTCCCAAACGGCAGAGCTTTGATCCAGTCTATCGGCGCCTGTCACCAAGACGGGACCAACCCAAGCGAAGACCCCGCGGTGCGACTGATCGTCCACCAACTTGGCCATCTCTGCGGAACGTGGGAGATTTTTCACGACCCAGAGGTCCACGCAAACCTCATCGCTCGCTGCGAGGAGAACAGTGCTGCACTGCAAATCCAACGCGCCGCCACCTGAGTGGGCAAGAAATTCCATTTGTCCAGGTGGGATTTCCTGATCCAAATTCGAGGATTTTCCGCCACAGCCAGGCCCGGTGCGGCTTTCCCTGGGGTACGACCCAGGAAAGTTAACTTGCAAGGGCGTTGTTAACCCGCTACATTTCGCCTAAACGATTACGTCGCCGGATTTCGAAGAATCTGGCATTTTTCGATGACGGACGTGAAACGAGGTTACAGACATGGCAATTAAAGACCTCTCGCCCCCAAGAATCACGATTGGGGTGAACGAGCTCAACGCGATCGCCGATCGCGCCGAGGGCACTCTCGCTAAGCTCCGCGACGATCTGCTCGAACCGTGGCCGCGCAAGCAAGCGCCCACGGTGACGGGCGCTCGCCTCGCGAAGATCTGCAAGCTCGAACGGGCACAGATCAATTATCTCTGTACTCGCGGCCACCGAGAAGGCCTTCCTGTTGGGACGATGCGCGGACGCAATCGTGAGTTCACGCTCGCTGAAGCCCAACAGTTCGTGCGACTGGCTGGCCCCTACGAGCCGCGCCCCGAGGGCGCTAAGGGCATTGTCATCTCCGTCGGCAACTTCAAAGGTGGCGTCGGAAAGACGACGAACGCCGTTGCGCTCGCCCAAGGGTTAACCCTGCACGGACATAAGGTGCTGTTGATTGACCTCGATCCGCAGGCGTCGTCCACGACGCTCATGGGTTATGTCCCGACGCCGGAAGTCACCGAAGAGATGACGGTGATGCCGGTTGTCTACGGTGAAGCTGCCGATCTTATCGACGTCGCGATCCCCTCGTACTGGGACGGTCTGGACATCATCCCGTCGTCGTCTGCGCTGTTCGGTGCTGACTACTATCTGCCGAACAAGCAGGCTTCGGAACCGGACTACGAGTTCTGGAAGGTCTTGGACAGCGCGATGGATACGATCCGCGAGCGTTACGACGTGGTGGTGATTGATACGCCGCCGACGCTCTCCTATCTCGCGATCGGCTGTTTCATGGCGACGGACGGGATGGTGATCCCCCTGCCCCCGGAAACCCTCGACTACGCGTCGAGCACCCAGTTCTTCCGGCAGTTCGCCGAACTCTTCCGCTCGCTGTCCGATGGGCGGTCGGTGGAGAAGACCTTTGCATTCATCAAGGTCGTGCTCTCAAAAGTGAAGCCGGGTGTTTCGACCACCGATGTCGTGAAGTCTTGGATCCAGCAGACCTACGCGGAACTGCTTGCTCGCTCCGAGGTACTGGAGAGCGATCTGGTCAAGAACGCGACAGCCGAGTTCAAAACGATCTACGACCTCTCGAAGTACGACGGCTCGACCGCGACGTACAACCGGGCGCTCGAGTCGTTCGACGGCGTGATCGATGAGTTGGAAGCTGAACTGCAGCACGCGTGGCGTCTGCAGATTGCGGCTCAAGGTAGCGAGGTGGCAGATGTCGAGCAAACTTAAAGACCGGTTGATGGCGCGGACGGCGAATCTCGCCGACAAGGTTGCAGAGGGCGCCACGGAACGTACGCCAATCGCTGAACAGCGTCCGATGACGATGCCTGGTCAGCTTGGCGCTTTCCGTCTTGAGGCCCAACGCTACCAAAGGAAGATCGAGGAGCTGACCGCCGAGCTCGAAGCGGCGCGCAATACCGGCGGCGCAGTTGAACTGCCGGTGGACAAGCTGCACGAGGTTCCGGGTCGCCGGCGGTTCAAGCCGCGCGAGAAGTACGTCGAGTTGCTTGAGAACGTTCGCCACAACGGACTCATCGAGCCGGTCGTTGTTCTCACGCGCCCTGACGGCGAGTGGGATATCTGGTCGGGCCACCATCGCGTGGACACGCACAGGGACCTCTCCCTACCCACGATTCGTTGTGTGTTGGGCACCGCCAAAGACGAGGTCGAAGCGACCGACGGCGCGTTCTTCGCGAACCTGATGCAGTCGGATCTGACCGACTACGAGAAATTCATCGGGCTCAAGCGCTTCCAGGAAGGTCACCCCGAGTTCACACAAACCGATGTTGCCGAGCGTTCCGGTCTCTCGAAGCAGGCCGTGAGTGATCTGTTCGCGTTCGGCCGGCTCCCCGATGAAGTGCTGGAGATCGTCGACACGAACAAGACGATCCTCGGAGCCGGAGCAGCAGCAGACTTGGCCAGCCTCGCAGAGGCAGGGAAATCGGCTCGGGTGATCGAGGCAGTCAAGCAGTTGGCCGACAAAAAACTCGATCAGAAGCAGGCGCTGAAGTTTGCGCGGACGGTTGACGCACCGACGAGGGCTCCCGCGGCAGCAGAGAAATTCAAGGTCAAAGCAGGGAAGGCGACTTGGTGCGACGTGCGCCGTGTGGGCAACGTCATGCGCATCGAGTTCAAGTCGGAAGAGCAGGCGAGTGCGGCTCAAGAGGCGATTCGCTTGCATCTCGAGCGGATGGCACAAGACAGCAGCCACCATCCAGAATGACTAAGTGATTGATTTTTAAGGAGTCGGCAATGCCGACTAACCTTCAGGAGCGTTGACGTGAGCTAAGCACGGCACATAAACAAAAGCCCTCGGCTGGAACCGAAGGCTTTTGACCAGCAGCTTGAGGACTGGGTCCTAAGCTACCTACCCGATATCTGGCGCCAACCAGTCATCGAGTTCTGTACATAACCGGGCAGGCTTTGTACAGCACCGAGTGTAGCCGATCCCCCTGGTCAGTCAAGCGTTTTTCGAATCCATTCTTGGAAATGGACTGGCTATGGCTATCGCGCGCGTACTCGGTACGGCTGGCGAGGGACAAACACACCCTTCGCAAGCAGATCTCTCCACTGACAACGTCAACCTCCCTTGGGTCATCCTCCGGGCGACGCATCGGGCCGCTCGGCTCGACGGCGTCCCGGCGCGCGCACGCGCGGTTCTGGCCGCCCTCGCCCGCACCGTCGATGCCGACAAACCCTTCGGTGAGATCTTTGCTCGTCGCACGCTCCTGACCGAACGCGCAATGCAATCCGAGCGCACGTTTTATCGCAGCCTCACGGACCTGGAGACCGCTGGCCTGATCGACCGTCGCCCGCAGCGCCGTTACGTCGAAGCGGGTCTGTTCGGACGCGCGTATCTGCATCTGACGGAAAAAGCTGCGGTGTTGCTCGGACTCGTGGACGCACCCGCCGCTGAAGCCGAAACACAGCCTACCGAAGCAACTGCCCAGTCCGAGAAAGAATTTAAGCAGCCGTATGACAGTGTGGCAGACGGTGCTAATACTAAGGATCTTATCCCTACATCTTTTCAAAAGAGACAACCGGGGGAGTTTTCCACAAACAAGGCCGGACAACCGCCGCAAGACCTGCAGCGTTTGCGGTCGCTCGGTTTCACGGATTTCCTGATCTTCAAGCTCATGCGCCAAGCCCGTGAAGCTGGGAAACTGCTTTCCGAGGTCGTCGAGGTTTGCTGGGAACCACTGCGCAAGGCAACGTACCCGATCAGCTACCTGCGAGCACTGCTCGCAAGCCCGACCGACTTCGGCCACCAACTGCGCGCCCGTTCCGCCGAACAAGCGGCTGTCCGAGATGCCGCTCAGGCGAAGCAAGGCGCTGCACGCGAACTCACGCAACTCGATGGCCAGACGTTCGAGGACGCTAGCGGCATGCAACACTACGTCGTCAGCGAGGGTGGGGCGTGTTTGACCGTCTATCGCTCAGGTGAGGACGTCGCCCGGCGCGTCAGCGGAGAATGGGCTGTAGAGTTCGTGAATTTGATTAAACGGGGCCATATCAAACGAATTGGCTTTGCTTCTCCGGCTCCGAGCGCTCAGGTCTCCGCAAAGACCGACGAGTCGCCGCGGCAGCTCACGCGCGACGTGGCGACACATCTCGCCGCTCTCAAAGCGCTCTGTGGCTCGCGCGTGAAACACGCCTAAGGTTTCCTACACATCGATCTAACCCTTGCCGGATAGGCGTTTCAGCGGATTTCATCGGCATTGTTTCACGGGATAAGCGTCGTTTTGGAGGTCACGACCCCACGCACCGTAAACGGGAACGTGCTGGAGGTAGCACACAGCTGCCGAAGTACGCTTCCGTAGTACGCATCACGTATTTCGTAATAAACGACACCAATACATGATCAAAATCGACGAGAGCACGGAGGGTCTGTGGCCAAAGACCGGACTTTGATACCGGAGGAAGTCCGCATACGGTTCGATCGAGCCTTGCGCAGCGACTACCGAGGGGTGGCCGATTTGGTTTCGTGGGCACCGGATCTCTTACCGACGACCGATTTCAAGCGCGCCACGGATCTCATTGCGGAGGCCTTCGCCACGCGGCCAAGCCCAAACAACGTCGTGCGACTCGCAATCAATCAAAGCCCGCGTCGCTGGCACCAACCCCCGACATCACAACCATGGTTCTCAGCAGAGGACACCTCGGCGCGAGAGCCAGAAGTCGCGACGGCGTTGCGCACTGGAGAGCGCAGCTTATTCCTGAGTTTCGTTGAGTTACTCCGCGCACGCATTAGCGAGCCAGCCAACCTCTCTTCGCAGAGTTACCCATCGTTTTGCCGACGCGCGAGGACGGCTCAGCAGTGATGACATGCACCATCGCATTGGACGACGACTTGTCGGATCGAACGCAGAGCACTGGATTTGAAAATGCGGTCTAACGTGGCTGAGGGACTGGCTGCGTCCGGCATTCTTTGACGACTCGATCTATGGAGCGATGGGTCAGCGCCGGGCGGTTTGTAGTCCTTCAACGCAGCGTCGATGTACCGGATATCTTCTTTGATGTCTTCGTGCTGGTCCTCTGGCAGCGTTCTGAGCTTCTGCCGCTCCACCAGCTGGTTGCGAATGCGCTGCAGTCGGATCTTCGGACGGTCGTAGGTCGCGTCGAGATGACTGTCCGAAGCGATCATGATCAGACTCAGAAAACCCGCATAGAGCGAAAACGCGGGAAGCGTGCCGAGCAGTGCAACGCTCAGGGTCAGCGTGCCGAGCTTGAGGCCTTCGACCATCACAAAGCTCGGCAACGACCGGGTACTGATGCCCCACGACGACCTGTAGAGCTTGTCCAGCGAGGTCACGAGATAGTGCCCCGCGCCATGACGCGTCGCGTACTGGTCGGCGAGGAACTAGTAGCTGTTTTCGTCGTAGATGTCACTCCCCAGCTCCGAGCGGCTCTCGCGCACAACGTTCGACAAGAGGACGGCTTCGATGACCCGTTTATCAGTGATGTTCTCCAGCTCCTCGCATCGAAGTCCTTGAGTTTGAGTGCTTCACGGGCCGCGAGCAGGATCACCGTACGATCCTTCTGTGTGTCAGCGGTGTCCAGTGCCCGTGCTCTCATCTTGTTTGACGCGCGGCACCAGCCAGCACCTGGTTAGTCGTAGCGGTGCGGAGATGAACTCAAAATAGACAAACACGCGACCGATCTCGTGCAGCGTGATCGACGCGAGCTCTTCAGCGGAGAATCCGCGGTCCACCAACAGATCGACCGGCATGTAGATCGTCGGTTCGATCTCAGCGAATGCGCCCGACACCATACCGGTCGCGATAGGCACGGTACCCGCACCACGGGAGCCGGCGCTCTTGATGATCTTCAGGCTATCCTTCGACATGGTCCACTGGCCCCGCATTGCGTTGAGCATGGGGTGGTTGCGATCGACCTTGGGGAAGCTGACCGACGGACCCTCGAAGCCAAGATCAAACGAGATCTTCAGTTTCGTGTGGGTCTCGACGATCTTCGAGAGCATCTGTTGCGGAGACTCTGGATCGGTCCCGTCCGCCGTCGCGATCGTTTTGTACCCCATCTTGCGATGGACGCGTACGCCCCGGTCAGGGCGTCAAACAAAAAACGGTCTTGGAAGTCGATAGATTCCAGGCGAGCGTGGCGCGTCGAGCGCATTTTATTTTTCCTAACCGGGTCCTAAGACGAATAGAAAACCCACGCGTGGGCAATAGTTTGAAAGGTCATTTGATCGACCAACCCACACACAGGAACCGGCATGCAAAACGAAGCGACGACAAAAGAGGGTGCGTGGGTTGAGTGCAAATTCGTCGTGTAGCGATGGATGTGGCGGCGCTCTTCATATTCTCTTATTCCTTGCCTTCTTTGGAAATGAATTAAGGAATACGAAATAAATGCGACTTCAACCCTGCGGAAGCTTACTGCGCTTGCGGCGATCGATTCGCTATCTGTTTTGCGAAACTTAAACCGTGTCTCGTTGCAATGGATGCCTGCGGCGCCGCGCACTACTGGGCACGCGAACTCCGCGCTCTCGGACATGACGTGCGCCTGATTCCACCCCAGTTTGTCGCCCCGTACCGCAAGGGCGGCGCTCATGTAAAAAACGACGCCCTCGATGCCGAAGCGATCTGCGAAGCCGCAAGTAGCCCCTCCATGCGTTTTGTGCCGTTAAGGTCACGCGTGGGCTTTCACATGGGACGAGCTGGCTGCAGTTCGGAAAATTTGGAATTGCTCGCACCCCTAATGGTTGCGCATTACGATCCGAGCTATGCACGCTCGACAAAACGCGTCTACCAGTCGCTTACTATGCGCCGCGCATTGATCTAGTCGATTTGCCGCCCGCCACTCTGAACCAGACCGCAAGGAAACTTCTTGCCGACTGACTACCGAACGACTGTCATCAATGTTTCCGAGTGTAACCGAGATGGCATGCTCAGAGGGAGGTGCAGTATTTTCATACGAAATGTTGTGGCCTAACAGGACAAGTCACCGGATCAGGATATTCTGGACATGTCTACAACGATTGAAGATCGCCTTATCGTGCTTCTAAATAAGCAAGCACGGCTTGGGCAAACGGAAGGTGGCCTGCGGCGCGGAGCGCTCCGGCGAGTCGTCGATTCGTTTACCGAATTGATTCAAATTCCGGAGCTAGGGCGAGGCCCTTTTGAGCGGCTGACTGAGTACACTGGAATTTCCACGCAACGGTGGCGCAAGGTATTTCATCGACGCCAACGACCAACGCCGGATATGATCGAGGCACTGGCGCGCCTTTTCCCACACTATGCATTCTGGTTGGCGAGGGGAATTACGGATGCCACTAACGGCCATGTCACGCCGGAGAATGCGCAAATGTTCCCGGAGCGCCTGCATGTCGAGTCAGACGCTGCCAATCAACACTTCCGTCGCTCGCTTGTCCTGTTTCGTCGCTTGTTTCAGGAAGCGGGAGTCGATCCGCAAGGCGATCGCTCCCGCATGTATGCGGCAGAACGTACAAGACGTGAAAAACCTGCGGCCGACCTCTGCAAAAAGAGGGGCGGGCAGACCCCGTCGCGCAGCGTCCGGGCACTTAGAAGCCAGGGCGGCGGGGCGTAGCACAAGTTCCCATAAAAAACCAGAGTATTTGGGCATCTTGAAGTTGTCACGGTGTTTCGGCGAAAGTGTCACTGCAGTGCCAGTTGATCGCTAGGCCGCCTGAGTGAAGCGAGAAATTCTGAAGAGGGGCGGATGAATAGCATTGTTGGCTCGCAGTTCCGACTTCGGCGCGAGCCAAACGACTGGCTGACTGAGCACGCGCGG
The DNA here is from genome assembly GCF_040965655.1 of Paraburkholderia sp. EG286B. Lineage (NCBI taxonomy): Bacteria > Pseudomonadati > Pseudomonadota > Betaproteobacteria > Burkholderiales > Burkholderiaceae > Paraburkholderia > Paraburkholderia sp. EG286B. The sequence goes on from NZ_JBFRCF010000036.1 coordinate 9,505, forward strand.
TATGAGTCGCGTTCCAAAAACGCGCAATTAATTGTCGAGCGGCGGGAACGGGGTGCGGAGATGACAGAGAGCGGGGCCTGCACGCGGTATCGCAGGCGCCTGTGGATGCAATTAAGCGGGCAGCAGTGTTGAATCACGCAACCGGTTGAGATAGTCAGGAAATGAGGCTGATTGCCTTTCGCACGATCAGCGGATCTACCTGCCCAGTTTCTGAGGACGCTTGATAGACGAGTGCGAACAGCTTGGCCTTCTTCTCAACATCCACAGGAATACCTGTGTCAGAGATGCTGGCTTCGATGGTCGCAAACACCTTTTGTAGCAATTGCTCATCCACCGCTCCGTAGCGCGCAGCTCGTTTCCCGGTTAGCAAATAGGCGACATCCACGCCGTGCTCGATTAGCGTCATCAGATAGCCAGCATCCGGATAGCGCTGTTCTTTTTCGTAGGCAGATTGAGTCTTGCGGTTGATGCCTGTCCACTCGGCGATGTTTCCCTGAGTGAATCCGAGCCGATCACGCTCTTCGGCTAGGCGCGAACCAAACGTTAATGGCATTTAAATTGGTCTTTTGTGTTGCGTATGGGACAAAAATGTCCCATACTGGAAGAAATTCATCTCATCGGACCAGTATACGGGCCACCCATGGTACTGAAAACAGTGGAAGACGAACAATCTGGCAAGGAATTCCGTGCTTAGCGGCCCAGCTCGAAACGGAAAGACCACACGTAACTCAACGCCGCGGTCTTGCTAGATCTCAAGGACGGGGTTGTGACGTCTAAAGGAGATAGCTAACGGGCTGAGCGTACTAACGTTTTTTTGTGGGAGGTTTCGCCAAATCAATAAGCATAACTAAGTTATATGCATTGCATTGAAATGGTTTGTCAAATCGGTCAGTTTCCGCATTAGCAATAGCGAAAACGCCTCATCTGGACCTGTTACACGAGGCTTTGATCAGAACCATATTATTCAACGGTGTATAACGTTAGCATTCCTAAATGATTAATGAGAGAGGTGGACGCTGTCGATGCTCAAATCGAGATCCTGCGCGCAGCGAGATACCGTGCGGCAGCTTCGTCCGCGCGCGTGGGGCGGGGTCGGAGGGATAGCCGCATGGGCACGACGGGCTCGCAGCATGCAAGTGGGGTCTGGCCACATCGGAGGTCATCGTAATGGGCAGGGTTTTCGGGTGGATCCGAAAGGGTGCGTGCGCACTGCTGTTGTTCGTGGGCGCAACATCGTTACTTGGCACAGCGTACTGGATGGTGGAGCGGCACTCGTCGTTGCGCGAGCTCATGGCGGTGGCCATCGTGGGTCTGGGTTGGGCCGCGGTCGGCTGCGTGGCGTACAGACGCAGCTGGCCGAGTGACAACCGGGAGTGGTAAACCATGCGCGGCCTCTTTAGACATCCCCTTGCGAAACCCGTTGAAATGGGCCTGTTGCAGCTGGGCGTGCTCGCCGATTGGGGCTGCGGCGCTCTGGGCTGCCTTCTCGAACACTACATAGGCTGGGCCGTCCAGCGGATGCAGGGGCTGTCGTTATCGGCCATGGTGCCGGCCGCTCTCGACCTGCGCGTGGGCGGTACGGCTGCAATGCGGGTGACGCCCCAACTGCCTGCGGTCGAGGTTGCCGTCGCTGAAGGCGTCGCGCATCGGCTCAGGCGCGACCGAGGCGCCACATGAAAACCCACCTCGCGTTTGGGCCCGCAACGGAGCGGTCATGATGCCAGTCGACTTCGCGATGCTCGCGCAGCAATGCGCCCCGGCCATCTATCCGACGACCCTGCAGGCGCTCGTTAAGGTGGAATCCGGCTTCAATCCCTTCGCCATCGGCGTGGTCGGCGGCCACCTGGTGCGCCAACCGCGTAACCGCGATGAGGCGGTGGCGACCGTACGCGCGCTTGATGCGGCTGGCTGGAACTACAGCATGGGCCTGGCCCAGGTCAATCGCGCGAACCTGCGGGTCTATGGCCTTACCCCTGAAACCGCGTTCGATCCGTGCGCGAACCTCCGCGCGGGCGGCGTCATCCTCGCCGATTGCTACACCCGCGCGGCCGCCGGCGGACGCGTGCCGCAGGATGCCGTGCGTGCGGCGCTTAGCTGCTACTACAGCGGCAATTTCACGCGCGGCTTCAAACCGGATGTGGGTGGTACGAGTTATGTCCAGCGCGTGGCTGCGAACGTGCCCGATAGCGAAGCCAGCGCTGCTGTCGTGCCGCCGATCGTCGTCGTACCGGTGGGCAACGCACCCGTTGTGCACACAGCATCGCGCGCAGCAGTGCACCCGGCCCGTGTGCGGCGGGCCGATGACGCAGTGAGCACCGACACCGGGGCCGACCACGCCCAACCGGTCAATCACCATCCAGCCTGGGACGCCCTGGGCGATTTTTGACGGAGCAGGCAGATGAAGAAGATTCTTCTCGAACCCTTGACCGGCCGTGCCGCGGCTTTGGTGCGTTTGCGTGGCAGGAATGCGAGGCGCATCGGCGCAGTGGCCATGTCGATGGCCGCCCGCGGAGCCTGGGCGGGCGGTGGTCTGGCAGCGGGCACGTCGGCGGCCAACACCTTCACGCTATGGTTTTACGGATTCTGTGGCGTGATGGCCGGTTCGTATCTCCTGTGGGTTGGGGTTCAGTGCTGGTCCAACAAGGCCGACTGGATTCATGACTTTGGTGGCGGCATCGCGAAGGTGGCCGGCGTGGGTTCGGCACTCGTGCTCGCAGGTTGGGCTTTCGGACTCTTCGCCTGAATCACCATGGACGACGAACGCACGCTTTACCCCTCCTACGCGGGTCTGAACCGTACCGCGATGATCGGCGGCGTCCCGATGTTCCCGGCGCTGATCATTGGCTGCACATCGCTGATCACCAGTATGGTCGGTGGCTTCGTGCTCGGTCCCGGCGGTCTGTTGATCGGCTCGGCTGGCGTGCCCGTGTTCCTGTTTTTCCGGCATGTCTGCGAGACAGATGACCAGGCACTGCGCCTGACGTGGCTGGAATTTCGCTGCTGGCTGGACCGCCGTCGTGTGTCGGTATTCGGCAGAACATACACGCTCGCACCGATGCGGTATGGCCGCGACCTGAACGTGTACACCCGCTCGTTTTCGCGCGGCCGGGACCTTGAGCGCTTCGAGGCGCTGCGTCAGCGTCTGCTTGCGCAAGCAGAGGACGACGAAGATGAATGACCATAATCCTGCGCCGTCGTCAGATGGCGCTGCCAGTGCGTGCCCGTCCATTGTGGGCCACACCATGACGGTTGGTGCTCAGGGTTCGGGCAAGACGATGTATGACGTGTTTCGCCGGCCCGCGGAGGAGCGCCGTCGCATTCGCGGCGCGGACGACATGCCGTACGCGGGAGACGAAGCATGCGCGTGAGCAACGAATTGAACCGGCTCGTTGCGTCCGCGGAGGACAAGCTGCCGCGCATCGGCCGTCCGGTGTCGGAAACGGCGACGAGCATCGACAACGGCGGCGCTTTCCTCGTGATGCGCGTGAACGGCGTCCCATTCGAATCGGTGAGCCGTGGCGAGATCGAAGCGCGCTACGACAGCTGGAACCGTCAGCTGGCAGCGATGACGCTGGAGAAAGGCAATCGCCTGTCGCTGTGGACCACGTTTCGCCGCCATCGCATCTCGTTCGGCGACGAGTACCGTTTCTGCAATCCGTTCATCCAGCAGGCCGTCGACAAATACCTGCGGCGTTTCCGCAGGCACGATCACTTCGAGAACAGTTTCTACATCACCGCGATCCTGCAGGGCGACGACCTGGACGAGACGGTGCGCGAGCTCGAGGAGCTGGGCGAGGGGCTGATGAAGGCTCTCGTTGCCTACGATCCTCAACTGCTCGAAGCATACGGGCACAACGGCATCCTGTTCTCGGAGGCGTATCAGTTCATTGGCGAGCTCGTGAATGGCGTCGACGAGCGCGTGCCGGTCACGCAGGCAACCGGACGCGACCTGATCCCGACGTCGCACCTGCACTTCCACTACGACACGGTTGAGATCCGCACCGATCGCTCAACCCGGTTCGCGGTCTGCTACGACCTGAAGGATTTTCCGAAGGCCGGCTGGGGGCAGACGAATCCGCTGCTGTCGCTGCCCGTCGAATTCACCTTCACACAGAGCCTGGGCTGTCTGAGCACTGCCGAAGCGATGAAGGCGATCGAAGACCAGATCAATCAGCTGAGGTCGGTCGAAGACAAGGCGAAGCACCAGATCAAGGAACTGGAGGATGCGGTGGCGCTGATCGCCGGTCGCGATCTCGCATTCGGCGACTATCACGGTGCACTCGTCGTGTACGGCGACACGCCGGAGAAGGCAATCAGTAACGGCGCATACGTAACAAGTCGGGCGCTGAACGATTGCGGCTTCAAGTTCGTGAAGGCGACGGCATCGGCGCCATTCACGTACATGAGCCAGGTCCCGGGATTCAGGACGAAGCCGCGGCCGATGCCGAAATCGACCCGCAGTCTCGCGTCGTCGTTTTCGATGCATACCTATTCGGCCGGCAAGGCACGCGGCAATCCGCTCGGCGACGGTTCGGCCCTCATGCCGGTGCAGACCGTTGCGAAAAGCCTGTTCAGCCTGAACTGTCACGCTTCGCGCCTGGATGAGGACAGCGTGGGCGAGAAGGTTGCCGGCCATACGCTGATTCTCGGCTCGACCGGCACGGGCAAGACCACCCTCGAGACGATGCTGCTCGCCTTCCTCGAGCGGTTCGACCCGAAGATCTTCGCGCTCGATCTCGATCAGGGTCTGCGGATCTTCCTCGAGGAGATGGGCGCTGTCTACTACACGCTGCGCGAAGGCGAGCCGACCGGTCTTGCGCCGTTTGGCTTGCCCGAGACGAAGCGCAACCTCGCGCACCTTTACGACCTGGTGGGTGCGTGCTGCCGCGACGAGAACGGCAAACTCAGTGCTGACGACCAGCGGCAGATCAAGCACGCGGTCGACACGGTCATGAAGCTGGAGAACATCGAGCACAGAACCTTCAGCCGCCTGCTGGAGTCGATTCCGGATACGGGCGACGAGAACGGCCTGTGGGTACGTTTGAGCCAGTGGTGTGGCGCAACTAACGGTCGATTCTCATGGGCGCTGGACAACGTACCGGATGCGCTGACGAACATTACCGACGTGCGCCGGATTGGTTTCGACGTCACTGACTTCCTGAAGAAAGACTATGCCGCCACGGAGCCGGTGCTTGCACACCTGCTGTACCTCAAGGACCAGATGCAGAAGAGGGGCGGCCTGCTCGCGACGGTGATAGCCGAATTCTGGCTGCCGGCCAGCTACCCCACTACGCAAGAGCTGATCCGCAAGTCGCTCAAGACGGGCCGCAAGGCAGACGAATTCCTGATCCTGGATTCGCAGTCGCCGGAGGACGCAATCCAGTGTCCGGTGTTCGCTGAGATCCGCGACCTGACGGCGACAAAGATCTATCTGCCGAATCCGGACGCGACGCGCGACGGTTACAAGCTCCTGAACCTGACCGACCGCGAATTCGACACGCTCAAGAGGCTGTCGAAGGAGTCCCGCACGTTCCTGATCAAGCAGAGCAACCAGTCGGCGTTTGCAACACTCGACCTGGGCGGCATGAACGACGAGATCGCGGTGCTTTCCAGCAGTCTGGACAACGTTGCGATCTGGGAAGAATGCACGCGCGACGCACATGGCGACACGGACCTGCGAATGCAGCTGTTCCAGGCACGCCGCAAAGGCAAACGCGATCGAAAGCACGAGGCCGAACTTGTTGAGGAAACCGAATGATGACAACACACGGTCCTCACCTTTCGTCGGCGATCGAGCCAGCGACGCGCGAACAGCTCAAGGAGCGGGCGGACGGGCACGACCGGCGCTGTCTCCGGCCGATTGTGCCGCACAACCTCCACGTGCTGGCGATGGTTTGCCGACAACTGCAGCCCAGCTTGGGAGCATGACGATGAAAGTCATTCGCACTCTGACGCGCGCCGCATTGATCGCGGCCACGTTCTCGATGCAGGCAGCGCACGCGCAGGGCGTCCCGGTGATCGACCTGCAGGCGATCGCGCAGGCGATCTCGACCGTCAAGCAACTGGAGCAGCAATACAGCCTGCTCTCGGACCAGTACCAGTCGACGATCGGCAATCGCGGCCTCGGAAACATCTTCAATGACCCGTCGCTGCGCAACTACCTGCCGGATCAGTGGCAGTCGGTCTACGACGAGGTGAAGAGCGGGCAGTTGAACGGAATCAGCGGCCTCGCCAGCACTATCGAGAGCCAGGAGGGGATGACCGCGTACACACCCGGCCAGCAACGTCTGAACGATACTCTGGCCGCCAACAAGGCAATGGCGATGCGCTCGTATCAGGCGTCAATCGACCGTCTGACGAACATCCAGCAGCTGATGCAGCAGTCGAACCTCACGCAGGATCCGGCGGCGAAGGCCGATTTGCAAAACCGGTGGGCGGCAGAGAACTCGTCGATTAACGCGGAAAAGATGCGCCTCGATCTCGCGGCGCGACTTCAGGATGCGGAGAAGGATTTCGCGCAACAGGCTGCCCATAACGACATGCAGCAAAGACTGAACGGCGACGAAAACGCCGATCAATAACGCGGAGTGCGACCATGCAACTGCAGATCTTTAGCGACATGTTCAACTCGTTCGACCAGAACGTGCTGAACACGATCAATACCGGCTCGGCCCGGATGATCTCACTGATCAGTCCGCTGGTCGCTGCCTGCTTTAGTCTCTACGTCCTGCTCGTACTCGTGTCGTACTGGCGTGGCCACAACGACAGCCCGATATCCGACTTCCTGCTGAAGATGGCAGGGTGGGCGGCTGTGCTCACGCTCGGGATGAATATCAGCTACTACAGCGAATACGTCGTGCCATTCTTCAATGGCCTCGGGGACGATCTGAGTAGTGCCTTGATGGGTGGCAACAGCCTGAGTAGTGGGCTCGATACTCTGTTGAATCTCTATATCTCCGCAATCAAGGCAATGTACGCGGGACTGACGTGGAGCGATGTCGGCCTCTATATCGAAGTTTCAGTACTTGCAATCTGCATCCTGCTGGTCGGCGTGCCGTTTCTCGCGATTGCAGCGGCATACATCATCCTCGCGAAGTTCGCTCTTGGATTGCTGCTCGCGCTCGGGCCGGCCTTCGTTGTAGCGGCACTTTTCCCGGCGACGCGCCAGTTCTTCCAGAACTGGGTCGGACAGTGTCTGAACTATGGCCTGCTTGTCGCACTATTCGGTGCAACAGGCGCGATCGAGGTGAGTTTCATGACCTCTGTACTGCCGAAGACATTCGACGTGCATAACGTGATGCTGACCTATGCAATTGAAGGAAAGATCATCGGGGCGGGGCTTGTGTTCATCGTGGTGTCGTTGAGCATGCCGTCACTCGCATCGCAACTTGCCGGTGGCGTGGGCATCTCCTCGATGGTTGGTAAGCTCGGTAACGCGGCCAGCGCAGCCATGAGGGCGACCAGGCTGACAGGCGGGCGCGCAAGTGGGGCATCATCGGCGCCTACCAACTCGATTGGCCGCGTGTGATCTTACATACCAGGAGATGTCCATGAGGGAATTTCGATCTGCGAAGGCGGCAGTAGTGGTCGTCGTGGCGTTGGCGCAATTTGGATGCGGCAAGGGCAATGATGGTGATCAGTACATCGGCAAGTGGGCGCGCGTTAGTGGTCAGGACTATAAAGATATCGTCATTAGCAGAAATGGGAGCGGAAATGATTTTTATGTTTCGCATCGGGAAGATCAGTACAACGACGATGGAAACAAGGTCGGAACGGTAATGCGCCAACAACCGGCCACGATTGTAGATGGGAAGATGATTGTTAGTTCCAGCATTCAATATGCAATGACGATCGATAAGTCGAATGGACATCTCGTTACACCTGGCTCCGAATTCGAGCGCGAGAAGTAAGCGGCAGTCTATCCGCCGGAGCGATCAGAGACGGCGGACAGTCCACCCGATCGGAGATTGACGTGAAATTAATCGTCGTGCTTTGCTGCGCCGCGCTCCTTGCTGCGTGCTCGTCGGCGCCAAAGCCAACGCAACCGGAGGGGCCGTGGATGCCCGTCAACCATACGACACAGGGGAGTGCGCCATGAAATGGATGTCGTGGAAGCCGGCGCGGGCGCAGGCTGAGCCAGTCGTGGCTGCCGTCGACGGCAATTGCGCGACCGCGCTGCAGCACATTGCGGCGAAACTCGCCGACGCCGATCCACGCGAGATGGCGCGGATGTATTTCAGGGAAGCGCTCTCGTTCGAGAAGTCCCGGCAGCAGCTGCAGGAAAACATGACCAAGATTGCATGGCGCGTTGCGGGCGGGGCCATGTTTGTCGCACTTATTTCTATTCTTGGCTCGTCAGCCTTAGTACAACTAAAGAGACCGTCACCACCGGTGATCATCAAGGACAACACCGCGACCGGCGACGTGCAGGTGATTGATGTCGCGCACAGCGGATCCGTGACGTTCGGTGAACTCGAGGTGCGGGCAGCACTGCGCACGTATGTCAAGCTGCGTGAGAAGTACGACTGGTACACGATCCAGGATGCGTACGACACCGTGACGCTGATGAACTCGCCACGCGAGCAGGCGTTGTACGCGGCGCTCTACAACCGCAAGAACTCGCCGCAAAACGTGCTCACCGACAAATATCGCGTGATCGTGCGCCCAGGTGCAATTACGTTCGTTGGATCAACAGCACAGGTGTTCTTCTCGAAGACGATGATTTCTTTGTCGTCGCAGGGTGGCTCGACGCCAGCACCACCTAAAACCGAATACTGGGTCGCGACGATCACCTACGAGATAGGCGATCTGCCGACCCGCAGCGACGAACAGGAGCTCAATCCAACGGGCTTTCGTGTCACCAGCTACTCGGTCGACCGCGACTGGACGCGCAGCACCTCAGACGGCGCGACACCGATGCCGTCGGCGGCCACATCGTCCCAGTCGGCACCGTCGAGTATGTCGTTGAGCGCACCGGCCGGAGGGGCCAACCCATGACCATCCGGTTCCCGAAAGCGCTTGCTGCAGCGTCGATCGCTGCCGCGCTATTCGGTATGTCGCTACCGGCTGTCGCCGAAGTCGTGCCCGGTGCGTGCGGCAGTGACCGGCACATTGCGTGCGCCGTGTATGACCCGAATGAGACGTACCGGATCGCCTATCGCCCGGGCGAGGCGACTGTCCTCGTCTTCGAGAAAGGCGAAAAAATTGACGGCGGCGGCATGGGCGACGGTAAGGCATGGACGGCTGGCCCAGCCGGCAACGGCTTCTTCTTCAAGCCGAAGGCACCGCAGGCGGCCACCAACCTGATTCTGCTCACGAACAGACGTCGCTATGTGCTCAAGCTGGTCCCGGTCAGGAGGCACGAGGAGGCAGTCTGGTCGCTGACCTTCGATTATCCGGACACGCGTGCAAAGGCGTCGGCGGCCGCCGCGGTGCGCTCGGCCGAAGCGCGGGCATTGCTCGCACAGACCGTCAGCGCGTCTGGCGTGGGCAACTTCAATTACGACATGCATGGGGACACGACACTCGCACCCACGGCGCTGTGGGATGACGGCCGCTTTACCTACTTCGAGTTCAGAACGAGCCGTGATCTGCCGCAGATCTATCGGGTGTACGGGGACGGCAAGGAAGCGCTCGTCAATCCTGACGACATGCGCGGCCCCGTGCTCGTCGTGCACGACACGGCGGAGCGTTTCAACCTGCGCGTGGGGGACGCCGTGCTCGGCATCCGCAACAACGCTTACCGGCCAGACGGCCAGCTGAACCCGACAGGCACGACGATTCCGGGCACAGTGCGGCTCGTGAAGCAAAAGGAGGCGGGCGGTGAGTGACGATATCAATCTGAACGGTCCAAACCTGGCGAACCCGACACCGGTCGAGCCCGCCGGCATAGGCGAGCGCGGGGTGCCGGGTGTTGGCCGCACGAAGCGCAGGAGCCCGTTCCGGATGCTTCCGATCGTCATTGGGATGGTGCTGATCCTGCTGTTCGGCGCGATCGCAGTGGGAGTCGCGATCAAACGGTGGTCGGCGCAGCATCACGCCGAGTCCGAGGCGGCAAGGGCGGAAGCGGCAAAGGACAAGCCGTCAGATGACCGGCACGACTTTGCGCGCGACAAGGCAAAGATCGAAAAGCAGCGGGCAGAGGAAGCGGCGATGGCGTCGGAAGCGGCTGTAGCTAGCGCGGCGCTTGCTACACCTGCGCATGCGAACGCAGCCAGTGCGGTGAATGGAAACGGCGCTGCCGCGGGGACCACTACGGCGACGGCGGCCAGCGCGGTCGAGACGCCGGCGCAACGCAAGCTCGATGGCGACGTGCTGCTCGCATCAAAGGATGAGAGGACGACGGACGCGGCAGCCCCTGGTGGCACGCCCGGGTTGACCGGTTCGCATACCGGATTCGCGAAGGATGGACTGGACAGCAAGCTGCAGCCATCGAAGCTGGAAACGGTGAAGGCGGAACTGATGCCGTTGCGTGACTACCTGCTGATCGCGGGCACCACGATCCCGTGCGTGCAGGGTGCGGAGATCGTGACCGACTACCCGGGCATGACCACCTGCCATGTGGCGAAAGACGTGTACTCGGCGAACGGCAAGGTGCTGCTGGTCGAGCGTGGCTCCGAGGTCGTGGGCGAGCAGCGGCAGGCGCTGATGCAGGGTCAGGCGCGGATCTTCGTGATCTGGACGCGGCTGACGACGCCTGACGGCGTAAAGGTGCAACTCGATTCGCCGGCGGCCGATGCGCTCGGCGGCAGTGGCCTGCCGGCCTACGTCGACAACCACTTCTGGACGCGGTTTGGCGGCGCCATGATGGTCAGCCTGATCAGCGATGCCGGTCAGGCGCTGTCGACACTGGCCGCGAACTCAGGCAGTAGCGGCATCCAGTTTAACAACACCACGAATGCCGGTGGTGAGGTAGCGGCCGAAGCGCTGCGCAACACCATCAACGTGCCGCCGACCGCGTATTCGCAGTACGGGTCGATGACGACGATCTTCGTTGCGCGCGATGTGGACTTCTCCGACGTGTACGAACTGGCGACGCCTTGATTCATTTAATTCGAGATGCTTATGAGTATGCAATACGACGACAGTCTTACGGTACGCAGTCACCTCAAGACACTCGGCATCGCCGCAATGCTGGCGATGCCCGGCGTCACCGAGTTTGCGATTAACCGTCCGTATGAAGGCTGGACCGAAACGCTCGACGGCTGGCAGCGCCATGATCTTCCGAATGCGTCGCTGGAAATGCTGAACCAGTTTGCACCGGCCCTGGCCATCTACAACAAGGCGAAGCCGCCGCTATCGGCGGCCGAGCCGGAAAAGCCGGTGCGCCTGCCCGACGGCGAGCGTGGCCAGATCGTGATTCCACCGGCGTGCGAGCCGGGCACTGTGTCGCTGACGATCCGCGTGCCGAATTCAACGCGCCTTTCGGTACAGCAGTGGTCGGACGCCGGGCGGTTCGCCAGGTTCCGTGATGTGGTCCGGGGCGCACCCGGCGGTAGTAGCGCAATGACGCCGGGCGAGATTGGTGCCGCGGCGGCACGGGCAGGCTCAGAGGGCATGGACGTCAGTCGTGCCACTGCGGTGTTCAATCCGTCCCGGGCGCTGGGCGCCTATGGCCTGGCGCGCTTCCAGCATGAGATGCTCGACGCGCTCGCGCAGCGCGATGTCGTGCGGTTTCTGAAGCTGGCCATCCTGAACCGGCTGAACATCGTGCTCGTGGGCGGCACGGGCTCCGGCAAGACCACGCTGATGAAGGCGCTGGCCGACCTGATCCCGATCATTCCGCGCGAGGCGCGTCTGGCGACGATCGAGGATACCCACGAGCTGCCGTTGCCACTGCATCGAAATCACGTTCACCTCTTCTACAGCGAGGCGATTCCGGCGCGACGCCTGGTGAAGGCGACGTTGCGCATGAAGTTCGATCGCGTGTTGCTTGCGGAGTTGCGCGGCGACGAAACCTGGGACTACCTGACGCTGCTCAACACCGGACACCAGGGCGGGTTGACGACGGTGCACGCGAACGACTCGATCGCGACGCTCACGCGCATCGCCACGCTGGTCAAGCAAAGCCCGGTCGGCCAGACGCTCCCGTTCGATTACCTGATGCGCGAGATCCGCACGACGGTCGACGTGGTGCTGTTCATGGAGAACCGCGATCTGACGGAAATCTGGTTTGATCCGGCGACAAAAAACAGGTTTCTGCGAGGTGATGCATGAGAGCGCGACCGAACGACTCCGGCATTGGTGACAGTGGCGGGCATACCGGCCGGGAACCCCTGGAGCGGCAGACGCACGCGGCAGTGGGAGCGTCAGCATGAAAGCCCGTCTCCTTGTTGGAGGACTGCTTAGCATTGTGTCCGGCGCAGTCATGTTCGCCGCCGGCCGTCTGCTTCATCTCGATGCGATCAGCGACCCTGTCGAAATGGGCGCCGTGATTGCTCTCGTCGTCGTGACGTGCGCGTTGTGGGGCGTGTGTGCGAGCGCCGTGCTGCTAAAAACCGCAACGCTTGCCGACCGGATCATCGCGGCCGGTCTGCTTGCACTGGTGGTTCTGATCGGTCTCGCTGCGGCCGGCCAGTACGTCGGCGCGATGCTGTTTGCGAAGCTGGAAAAGTTGCCGGACTCCGCAATCGGCCTGTGGACGCTGCACGACTACTGGCGCGCCTTTGGGGACGTGAAGGCGGTGAAACGCTCGCTGCAGATGGCGACAGCGGCATCGGTCATCGTACCGCTTGTGCCGGTAGCGGCGATCGTCGCGGCGCTGGTCATGAAGCCGAAGCGCGAACTGCATGGCGATGCCCGCTTCGCCTACAGCTACGAGGTTCGGCGGTACGGCCTGCTCGATGAGGCCAACGGGCGCGGTCGAAACAGGGGCGGCCGCAAGGGCGATCACCGCGACCCGTCGATCATCGTCGGGCGGTACAAGGGCAAGTACCTGACGTTCCGCGGAACGGAGTTCGTGATGGTTGCTGCGCGAACGCGTTCACGCAAAGGTGCAGCCATTGTGATCCCGAATCTGCTCACCTTTCCGGATTCGGTGGTCGTACTCGATGTGAAGGGAGAGAACTACGACCTGACGTCGCGGTACCGGCAGGCCTGCGGCCAGCAGGTGTTTCGCTGGGCGCCATTTGATCAGACTGGCTACACGCACCGCTGGAATCCGCTTTTCAGGATTGCGAAGAGTGCATCCTTCGTGCGGGTCGGTCGCCTGCAGGCGATTGCAGCGCGCCTGTATCACACGACCGACGGTCGCAACAAGTTCTTCTATGAGCAGGCGAGTGACCTGCTCATGGGCCTCGCGCTCTACCTGATGGAGATGACGGGTGACTGTACGTTCGGACAGGTGTTGCGGCTCGCGACCACGCCCGACAGGAAAGTGCGTGAGCACCTTTCGGACCTGATGCAGCACGAGCCGCAGAAGGGGGTGCCGCTGTCGGGCGACTGCCTGGGCGCGCTCTCGCGCGTGCTGGCCTCGCCCGACGAGACGATGCTGAACATTGTTGCGACGTTTAACGCCGGTCTGCGCCTGTTCAGCAACCCGATCGTCGACCAGGCGACGAGCGCATGCGACTTCGAGCTCGACCGCGTGCGGCGCGAGCTGATGTCGATCTACGTTGTGCTGCCGGTGCGTGAGCTTGCCGTCGCGAGCCTGCTCGGCAACCTGTTCTACACGCAGTGGATCGAGGACAACCTCGACGTGCTGCCAGGCGACGATCCGGCCATCAAATATCAGTGTCTTGGCGTGGGGGACGAATTTACTGCGCTCGGTCGCATCGAGGTACTCGACAAGGGCAACGCGTTCATCGCGGGCTACTGGATTCGACTGCTCACGATCCTGCAGTCGAAGGCGCAGCTGGAGCCGAACGATCTGTACGGGCTGGCCGGGGCGCGCACACTGATTACCAACCACGCAGTGCTGGTGGCGTATGCGCCTGGCAACCAGCAGGATGCAAAGGAACTGTCCGAGACGCTGGGCACGTTCACCGAGAAGGCAACCTCGAAAAGCCGTAATCACGGCCGCAACACGTCGACCGGCACGAACACGTCAGATCAGGGCCGCGCGTTGATGCTCGATCAGGAACTGAAGCGCATGGAGCAGGACCAGGAAATCGTGCTTGGTTTCCAGCGTCCGATCCTGTGCGAGAAGGCGACCTACTACGAGGATGACCTGTTCATCGACCGCATGCGCTCGGTCAGTCCGATGCTCGCTGCAATCAACAAGCGCCTGCCCACCGAAGACGAAATCAAGGCGGCCTGGCGTGCCGGTGAGCTGCGCGCGAACGGTATCCCGACGCACAGCCCCGAGACGTATCACGCGGCGCTGTCGGCGAGGGCCGCTGGCGAGATCCGTCTTGCACGTCAGGCCGGTGCGAAGCCGTTGACCGCGGCCGAGCTTCTCGCGCTCGACCATCGCACACCCGGGCCACTCGCGACCGGCATGGCGCTCGCAGGCTTCGAGGCTGACCTGGCCGAGCTCGGCGTCGTGATGCGCGCGGACGTGCGCGAAATGCTCGGGGGTATCCGCATCGATTTCAACGTGGCAGGCGGGGATGACGCTGTCCAGGACGGGATTGAACCGGCGCTCGCGACTGTCGCGCCGGCGGACAACGAGGCAAAGGAGGTATCACATGGCTGACCCGAACAGGCCGAAAGGCAAACGGACGTATCTGGACGTCCCGTTCAGGGAGAAGGACGCGGCGCACGATCTGGGCGCCAGGTTCGACCGGCGATCGAAAAAATGGTACGTGCCGGGTGGCACTGACGTTGGGCCGTTTGCGCGGTGGATTCCAGCGCATGAGCCGCAGACAGCGCAGGACGGCCGGCCGGCACGTCAACCAGTACGCGGGCAGCAGCAGACGCTGTTCGGCAGTGAAGCCGACATCGAGCGGGAAGCCGTACGGCTGAGCGAGCTAATGGGTCAACCGCTCGATGAGTCCCACGCCTTCGTGCGGGACTCCCTTCAGGCCGCCGCGGAAAAGGCAGGGCTGGAGGCACGGGACCGCTTGCGCGCGCAGGGTGCCTCCGCGTTCGAGATGATTGACGGAGTGCGGGACGCCAGTGTCCAGGCGCGGCACCAGTATTTCGCCGACCGGCAACATCTGTATGTGCAGGGCGCGCGCGTTGGCCGGCACGCTGCTCAGCCGAAGCTGGACGACGCGGCGCTCGGCCGGCGCTTTCGTGAAATGATCCAGTCGATTACGACGGCGATCACGCTGCGAGGCAACGAGGTCAACCATACGCTCGCGCTTGAGCAGCGGCTGGAGTCGATCCATCGTGAAGCCTGGCGCATGTCCGGCAACGCTGTCGATGGCGAGCGCGCGATTGGCGAGCAGATCCGCAACCGTACTGGTTTTGCGGCGGAGACCCTGCCGCCACGGGCAGCCAAAGCGCTGGCCAAACTTCGCGATGAAGCGGGCTTGAGTCCGATGGAAATCGACGAGCGCACGCCTGCGCGCGACGTGACGGATTCCGACCCGGTGGACGACGCGTCTCCGGTTGACGGGGCAAGCGTCGCGCCGCAACACCGGCATCGCCATCGCGAGCCAGACCGCAACGACGGCATTGCCACCTTCGCTGACATCGCCGAAGCGCTCGAACCTGTGGCCACGATGCCTGCGACCGGCTGTGAGCACGAGGATAGAACTGACTGGTCGATGGTGGCGAAAGACCTGGCCGACTTTCGCGAGCTGACAGGGCGCATCAGCGAGGAGTTCGGGAAAGGCAAGAGCGCGCCCGAAGTTGTCGCCGCGCTCGATCATGAGCTTGCGTTTCTGTCGCCCGCCGCCCGCGAGCCGTTCGTGACCTACGTGCGCGAAGCACTCGACAGGCAGGTCGATGCATCACTGGAGCAATCTCCAGCCTCGCAGGCGCAGCCGGACGTCAAGACGGATGGCGATGCGGTGACCTTTGCCGACGTCGGCGATGCAGCGGCCATCAACGACGCAATGCGCCGCCGTGGCATCACAGGAAATGCCGTGCCCGGCAACGAGGACGTCGCTCGCCCGACTGTCGACGCGGCGGCGGCGAACGAACCCGTTGTTCAGCCCGGCCGCGCTGCGAACGATACGTCGATGGACACACCGGCGGTGTCAGGCATGATCGACACGCAGATCGGGCGCACGCAGACGCCCGCGCAGAATGAAACGGACGCAAGAAATCCGGCGAACGATCCGGAGCGCCCGGCGTTTGACTCCGTGTCGACTCAGGATCTGGAGCGCGTGCGCACGGTGCGCGACGGCGAGCGAGCGGCCGCCGAGCGGTTGCTTCGCGAACAGGGCAAGCCGATGCCAGGGCAGCACGCGGGCGACGCCGGTGCAGCGGCAGACGCGCACGAGGCTGGCGTTGCGGGTATCGCCGACAGCAGCGACAACCAGATCGGCGTCGATCCTGCCTCACGCAAGCCGGTCGTGACGAAAGACGGCTACGACGTGCCCGCCCATATCGCTGCGCGCTACATGGTGAAGGATGGCCGGTTCTGGAAGCTCGATGGCATGGAGGCCGGGTTGGGTACGTCGGGCGCGCAGCGGGATCCGACAGCGACCACGCAGCCGCACTTCGAGGATGTCGGGGCACGCCTGTACTCCCGGCAGAACGATCGCTCAACGATTGCCGACATGATGGCAGTAGCGAAGGCCAAGAACTGGGATTCGATCGTGGTGCGCGGCAGCGAAACGTTCCGCCGCAACGCGTGGATCGAAGCGTCCCTCGCGGGTGTGGAGGTAAGGGGCTTCAGGCCCGCCGAGAGCGACGAGGCATTGCTCGAGGCCGTGAAGCGTGAACGTGCGGCGCTGACGATCAAGGCCGGAACGTCGCCGACGCCGGATGTCGCGCAGAAGACGAACCCGGCGAAGGAGAATCCAGCGGCCGCGCCGTCAAACCCAAAACCGGAAGCGGCGGCCAGCGCAGCGCGTTTCTCGCCTGCTGCGGACATGGCGGCAGCGCCCACGCCTGAAGCACTCAAAACCGTCGCGCAGTTGCGCGAAGTCCTCGAAAAGTCACTTGAGCGGGCACCCGCGCGCATGCGTGCCGAGGTGATTCGCCGGTTCGATGCCCGCATGCAGGCGGGCACGGAGATCGAGGCCCGGATTGCACGCGGCGAACTGGGTCGTGACGCCGGCCCGGCCGAGATCGACAGGCGCGCGGCCGAGCTGCATGCGGCGTGGACGGCACCGAAGGCCGCGCCTGCCCAGGGCCCGTCGAACATCCCGCTGCCCGCGCAAGCGCAGACAGGCGGCCGGGCACCGAAAATGATGTAAGTGGCGGCACTCCAAATATTGATGAGGATTTCGAAATGAGTATGGCTATCGTGAACTGTTCAGGCAACGTCGGCAAGACTACCGTGACCCGCGAACTGCTCGCGCCAAGGCTGCCGTCCATGTCGGTACGCCAGATTGAGTCAATCAATACGGATGACTCGGCCGGCCCGAAGGTCGAGGTGATGATTGCCGCGCGCTTTGACGAACTGCATGACGAGCTGATGCGCGGCCGTGATCTGCTGGTCGATATCGGTGCATCGAACGTCGAGGAGTATCTCAACCGCCTCAATGGTGCCAAAGGGGCTCAGGAGGATTACGCGTGCTTCGTTGTGCCGGTCGAACCGGAGAGCAAGCAGATGAAGGACTCCATGAAGACGATCAACATGCTCGCGGATCTCGGCGTCGAGCCTGGGCGCATCCGTGTGCTGCTCAACAAGGTCGATCTGGTCAGGAGCGAGGACCGCGAGGTAACGCTGCGCCGGCACTTCGGGCAACTGTTCGAACTGCATGAGAGGGAGCAGATTTTCGAACTGAATCAGGATGCGCTGATCCCAAAGAACGACGTGTTTACGCTTGCGGCGGCCGCCGGTCGTACGATCCACGATATTGCGACAGACGGGGTGGACTACAAGGCGCAGCTGATCGACGCTGCGAGCGCCTCTGAGAAGGACCGTCTCGTGAGGCTGGTTGGCCTCAAGCGCAAGGCGCTGTCGATCAAGCCGTTGATGGATCAGGCGTTTACCGCACTGATGGCAGGGGTCGATGCATGAACGAGCCGACGCCGCAGCCGGATCACGCCGGGCGAGCGTCTGAGCGCCTGGGCCAGGTGATCGCCACGATGCCGGCGTCGAACGAGCTGGCCGTGCTCGCGGAGATCCTGATCGAGCAGATGAAGGTCGTGGATGCGCAACACCATGTTGTCGCGCTGATGGAGTCGACCGACCAGAAACTGACCGCGACGGTGCAGGCGCTGCGCGAGGAGAACACGCAACTGACGAAGCTGCTTACGCAATCGCGCCAGGCGTTCATCGGCGAGGTGGCCGCGAAGGCGGCTGACCAGGCGCGACGTGCGGCAACCGCGGATGTCGTGGACGAACTGGCGCGGCTGCGGGCTGCCGTTGAATCGCGTGGTCGCGTCGTACCCACGAATCCGGCGGTTGCAGCAACCGGTTCGCTCGTCGCCTTCATGGGCATTGCGTTCTGCGCGGGCGCCGCGCTCATCTGGGTCGTTGCCCGTCTGGCACACACGCTCACCTAGCCGAAAACCACCGCATCTCATGGAGGGGAACCTTAGATCATGAACGCAATGAAACGACGGTCGATTGCGGCCGCGCTGTGCAGCGCGGCACTGGCCTGTGCGCTCGCCACGCCGTCGTCGCACGCCGATGATAACCAGGATGCGTGTGGCGCGGTGCTCTGTCTTGCCGGTTTGATCATGGGTGGCAATGGCGGCAAGACATGCGCCGAATACGAGGCGGGCTACTTTTCCATCGTCCGCTTTCACCACGGTCACTTCGATGAGGGCGGCACGGCCAACGCGCGAGGCGATTTCCTGAACCAGTGCCAGTCGGCCGGGAGTGACGTGAAGGGGCCAGTCAATTCGCAATACGGGCGAACCCAGTACGGCCCCTGACTGTTGCACGCCGGCGGCAGCAGTTCGCCGCCCGATGTCTCTCTGGTAACGGAAAACATGCGATGAGCGCAGACGATCTCAATGTTGTGGCGCAAGCCAGGCGCCGTGGTCGCAAAAAAGTGCAAAAGGCGCTCGGCAGGCCTGTCAGCACGAGGCTCACCGACGACCAGTGGCAGGTCTTCAATGAAAAGGTCGCACGCTCCGGCATGAGTCCATCCGTTTTTTTGCGCGAATGCATCCTGACGAACCGCACGCAGATCGTCGCGCGTCCACCCACGACTGTTGAGCGGCAACGGATCATGTACGTGATCAACAAGACCGGCAACAACCTGAACCAGCTGGTCCACGTGGCGAATACGGCGCGCGTGGCTGGCCAGCTATCCGAATCCACGTTTGTCGCCCTGGTCGACGAGCTGGAATTGATCACGCAACTGCTGAAGGCCCATCTCCATCGTGTTGATTAGAGTGGACGGCCGTCACGACGGCGTGAAGCAGTATCTCGAGGAAGGCCGCAAGGTCGGCCGCGACCTGGATCGCGACGACCTTGATGAACGTGTGGTGCTCGCCGGTGATCTCGACCTGACCGACGCAGTGATCCAGTCGATCAATGCCGCACCCGGTGTCGAACGTTACCTGTCCATCACGCTCTCCTTCAAGGAGGATCACGTCGCCCGGGAAACGATGTTTCAGATCGTCCGGGAGTTCGAGGCGTTCGCGCTGCACGCCTACCGCCCGGACGAATACAGCTTCTATGCCGAGGCACACCTGCCCCGGATCAAGAGCTATGTGGACCAGCGGACTGGCGAACTGGTTGAGCGCAAGCCACACATCCATATCGTCATTCCGCGCTGGAACCTGCTGGCTGAAAGTCACCTGGAACCGCTCGGCTACGTGCGCTCCAACCTGAGCTTCATCGACGCGTTCCAGGAGCATGTCAACGCGCAGTATGGCCTTGCGAGTCCGAAAGACAACCGGCGCACGCTGCTGACCGACGCATCAGAAATGATCAGCCGCTACCGTGGCGACCTGTTCCGTGCCAACAGTCGCGAGCTGAAGGAACAGATTCTTGACGCGGTGCTGGATCGCCAGATAGAGACCCATGCGGATTTCATGGCGCTGCTGCACGAGTACGGTGCCGTGCGCATGCGCAACACCGGTCTCGACAGCGCCTACCTGAATGTGAAGCCGGCTGGCGCCGACAAGGGCGTGAACCTCAAGGAATACGTATTCACGCCTGAATTCATCGCACTGCCGACCGCTGAGAAGCTGCAGGCGCTGTCGGCAGATGCGGCCGACCGTTATGAGGCTGGCGTTGCGCCCAGACGCACACCAGCGCACATAGCGGCCGTGCTGGATGAGTGGTACACCACCCGCGCACGCGAAGTGAAGTATCTCAACAGCGGTAGCCGTCAGTACCAGCGTTACCAGGAATCCTCGCCTCACGACCGCGAACTGATGCTTGTGGATCTTGAACGCGGCTTTTACGCACAACATCTGAAGGCACATCATGAACGAGCAGACGACTCCCTCCCAAGCCTCGGAGGACATCTTCACAGAAGCGGACGCACATTTGAATTCGGCGCCCAGCCGCCCGACGCAGTCGACGGGACAGGCGGGCGCGAAACAGAACTCGACACGTCCGAACCCTTCGACGATGGATACGGCGGGCTCGATGCCGAGTTTGACCTTATCCCAGGTGGGGCGTACCCGGCGCCCGAACCCTTCAACGCTGTGCGAAACGTGCCCGGCCGCCCTGTGGACGGCATCGGACATCGATCTGCAGTGCTATTGCCGCATCATGCGTTTCACCAGCTGGAGCCAGACGGCACCGTATCCGCGCACGGCCTGCGACGGGCTACAGATCGCGATGGAGAGCCTGCAGCGCAACGAGTAGGGCACGCCGCCCCCTCAGTCGACGGGCTGGACGCGTACCACCGTGCGCTTGAGAGGCACTATGCGTTCGGCGATCCGTTCGACGGCCTGCCAATGATGCGGTCGCATCCGGCATGGACACCATCCGGCATGTCGCCGCCAGGCTGGTTTTCCGGCAACCGGCGAGACGCGTTTCCAGACCGGTTCGACTCGATCGACGCGTCGTTCGAGTTCGAGGCAGGCCGGCCAATCCTGCGGACGCCGCACGCATTGGCGGTTGATGCTCCACCGTACCGGTCGCGCCGCTCTCACACCGACGACGCCACGTATGCCACACCGCGACACACGGGGCGCGTCTCGGACAGCGTGGTCTCGCAACTCGCGCGCGAGCTGCGGCAGCGTGATGAGTCAGGTAGTCAGCACGCTGAGTTTCGTGAGATTCGCCAGGGTCTTGATGCCCGTCGCCTGCTTGCCGAACTGTCGCACACGCACGGCGTGCGGCCCGCGAAATATGCGGTCACGACGGGCCGCGACGGCGCCGATCGCATCCGCGCGGGCTCGCGCAACCTCAACGTGTCGGACTTCCTGACTAAAGAACTGAATCTGTCGTGGCGTGAAGCCGCACCATTGCTACGCGCAGTGTATGAGCGACAGCAGGCCGGTGAGCCGGTTCCGGCTCCACGCGAGCTGCCACGCGCGGCGCTCTGGCGTGAATACTCGGTCGCGCGCGAAGCGCATGTCGTGGCCCGTAGCGACGCGTGGCTCACGCAGCGCGCAAATGAACAGTGGCGCCGCGCTGAGATCCGCGCGGCGTTCGACACCAGGCGCGCGGAAATCCGGCAGGATGTGCGACTCACACCGGCTGGCCGACGAGCGGCGACCTCACTCGCACGCGCCGGGCAACTGGGCCGCGACGACGCGCTGCGGGAGTCGATCGCACGTGAGCGGGCGGCACTCAAGGAAAAATTCGGAGCCGCAGGCGGCCCGAGCTTTTCCGGCTGGCTGCGCACACGAGCGGAGCAGGGTGATGAGCGTGCGCTCGAGGAGTTGCGACGCACTGCGGGCCCGGAGCGTGTATCGGGCGCGGTCAAGGTCGATGCCGGGATCGGCGGCGAGGCGTTCAACGTGATCCGGCCGAACACGCCACGGCAGCACGCGCAGGACGAATACAATGCGATCATTTTCCGCTCGCCGGGCCTATCCTGGTCGGTCAACGAACGTGGCGACGTTACCTACCGGCATGACGGCCGCGACATTGTTCGTGATCGTGGCACAAGCGTTCAGGTGCTGCAGGCGGAGCGGTCCGCCATCGAAACCGGGCTGCGGCTCGCGCAGGGCAAGTTCGGCCGCACGCTCGAACTGACTGGCGACGACGCGCACCAGATGGCGGCCGCGAGGGTGGCCGTGGACGCCGGGCTGCGCGTGCAGTTCAGCGACGAGCGACTGAACCGGGCGATGGATCAGTATCGCCACGCTCGCGTCGACCAGCAGGTGCTGGACGCGCTCGGCACGTCTGGTGCCTGTCCGCCCGCCGATCCACTGCCGCAGGCGCACTCCGATCGACCGGCACAGGATTGGCCGAAGCCCTCCGAGGACGGTAAGCCGACCCTCTGATGCTCGATCGGCCCGGCAACTCCGCGTCGAGCGCCTCGTGTCCGCTCGTCACCGTGCGGCCGTGCGCCGAAGCCAGTTGCGAGGCTCGCCACAGATCGGGATGGATTGCCTCGACGTCCAGTAGTGGCTACGGCATGCTGCCCCATAAAATACTGTATCGAAGCCGCTCTATTCTGGAAAGTCACGCCGGAGGCGCCGGTCGGCTGTGCGGGGCCGCGGGGACTGGACTTGCTGCAAGTGGCGGTCGCGCGCAGTCGGCGCAGCGCAGACAGCACAACAGGCAAGCGCAATCTGTGGCAAAATGCCCGTATTGATTGGGCATTCTGCTTGGAGGGTCCATGGCTACCGTTGAATATCGTCCCACTGGACGGGTCAACCCGCGGCATACCGAGTTCTCGCTGCTGGGAAACCTGCTCCAGGCGCACATCCGATCCGGCAATGACCTTGCTGCGCTCGCGACCGAGCGCGTCGGCGTGGAGGTGCTCGACCGCCTGGGCGAGCACGGCCTCAAGGCCGAAGAGCTGCTCTTCATCATTCCACGTCGAACGCTCTCACATCGTCGCCAGAATGGTGAGCGGCTCTCGACTGACGAGTCGGACAAGGCCATCCGCCTTGCAAGGATCGTTGCACAGGCGGAGACGGTCTTTGGAAACCCGGAAAAAGCCATGAACTGGCTTCGCGGCAGCAAAGAGCGATTCGCCGGGAAAACGCCGCTCGAGATGGCCGCAACTGAACACGGTGCACGGCTCGTCGAGGACGCACTGGTTCAGATCGACGAGGGGTACTTCGCCTGATGGAATTCTGGAGGATCAGTAATTACGCGGATCTTCGCGGCATCGGCGGGTTGAGGGCGTCTGGCCGGTGGCATTATCGGGGGCAACCCGTCGTTTATCTGGCGGAAAATCCCGCGCTTGCGCTGCTTGAGACCATGGTGCACCACGAATTCGGGTCCCCGCAGGCGTTGCCTGATAACTATCAACTGCTTCGCGTGGAAATTGCGGAGGGCGCCGCGATCGCGGAACTCACGGCGAACGTGATCCCGGATGACTGGCGTGAGAACGCGGACTGGACGCAGGCCGCCGGTAGCGAATGGCTGGCAGCCGGGCAGGAACTGCTCCTCAAGGTTCCAAGCGCCATCCTCCCTCATTCGTACAACTATCTGTTTAATCCCGCCCACCCCGGAGCCGGCTCGGCGATTGTCGCGGAAGTGCTGAAAGTGCCATACGATCCGAGAATTCGGGCTATCCTGGGTGATACGTAAGCACGGCCGACTTACTGGAGCCCATTCGCGCAGCGGGCTCGATGATCATCACCGGGGCAGGCAGCTGGATCACCCGATTTTCACTGCAGACTCATCTTCTTTGGCCTCGTCTTCAGAATTCGACGTTGCACGCAGCTTGTCCAGCACTTCCCGATAGCTGTCATGCAGCTCCGGCCAGTCTACGCCAGGCTCCAGTGCCGCCGAATCAAGTCGACCAGAGACTACTGCCATGCGCACTGCGGGATGGCAGTGTCCGACTTTCGCCAGCCATCCCGCGCACGCGAATTCCTCTCCTTCCCTGGATTGATGGCACGCAAACAGGCTGTCTCCAAAGTCGGGCCCCATGCCGCGGTCATCAGGGCACGTATCGGCCAGCTTCTCTGCCAGAGCGAGATCGAAGTTTGGAATATCTCCTGCACCCACAGCGCGACGCCAGGGACACGATGCGCAAGGTTTTCCTGATGTTTTCATGATTCAACCGTTGCCCTTAACGTGGACAGACTCCGGAATTCCAACTTCTTGCGTCCAGAAATGGGCGCAGCCTTTCACCCTGTAACAGAATATGTGTTCCTTATCTGCCAGGAATGAATTCGCGTAAGCGTCGGCACCGATAGGGTAGTGAAGGTCATTCCTGACGCTGGATTCTAGCTGGTTCCGGTTCAGCTCTCAGGCGCCAACGCCCTCTGTTTTGATTTTCGCCAGTCTGGTGCCGGCAAACGGGTCGTTGCGCCAGTCGGCACCGGCGCGTTTGCCTGGTTCCTGGGTCGATGCCGAATCAATTGCAAAATGTTCAAGAGTCTGTCCGGCGCTGGTCGCCTGAACTACCCATTGTGGCGGGGCGCCTTTGCCGTCCCATGAATTGCCAGAGGCGTCGCGGAAACGCACTGCCCGCAACCGCTCCTGATCTGCCGCAATTGACGTGGCGATGTCTTCCGGTTTGATTCCAAATTCATCCATCCGCCGCCGTAGATAGGCAACGATGCTTTCGCGCTTTCTTTCATCCATTCGGTGTACTCTCCGCGCAACAATCTGTTGTTGAGCAGGTAATTGCAAATCGCGTGCCGCCAGGATACCACGCGACCCAACGCTGCCCATGCTGCAGGCGCGAAGAGGGTGGAGCACTTTTAATCGTTTTGCTGGGAACGGCACACGGCAGGTGTCGCGACTGGCGACCGGTGTGAACCCAGTATAAATCAATCCGCAAGCGACGCCAGGTTTGCCTGCGCACCTTACGTCATCTTTTGTAGCGCGAACAATTCATCGTGTAGAACGAAGAGGGGCTTCGTTCACACGATCGACGATGCGTGGGTACATGTCTGGACAATTGAGAATTGAGTACTTTGCTGCAAGGTAGCATTCGAACGAAGGAGCGTTGTAGTACCCGCAGGCAACACTGGACGCAGCTCAATTTTAATCTACAGTGACATTTTAAATCGCTGCGCACCGTGCGATCAATTTGCACGAGCGTACTGATGAAGTCATAATCACGACCGCGACGATGGCGTCAATTCTGACGGGCAGACCGAACTTCGAAGTGCCTGGGAAATAAGCCAGGGAAGTTCCAGGATCGCATGGACGGTAAACCCCACAGGGAGGAATAGATATGGTTACCTTGGACGCAATCAACTCGAAAATTGCAAAACTCCAGAAGCAGGCAGTAGCGATTGCCGAAAAGCAGTCGTCGGTGGGCCTGACCAAAATCCGTGAGCTGATGCAAAGGCACGGACTGACTGTTGCTGATATTGAAGGTTTTGTCGCTAAACGACGCGGACGCAAGCCGGCTACGGGTGCGAAGGCAGCAGCAAAAGCCCCGCGTGCCGCCGTGCATCATGTTGCGCCGAAATACGCGGATCCGAAAACGGGCGCGACGTGGTCGGGCCGTGGCCTGGCACCGCTCTGGATTCGCGATGTCAAGGATCGTTCGAAATTCCTGATTGAAGCCGGTGCAACGGCAAAGGTCGCCGGCGCCAAGGCGGCTCCCGCGAAGAAGGCGGCTCCCGCGAAGAAGGCGGCTCCTGCCAAGAAGGCTGCCGCGAAACGTGTCGTGGCTAAAAAGGCAGCGAAGACGACGATCGCGACGAAAAAGGCTGGCCGGGCAGCGGCTGTTCCGGCAAAGGGTGTGCGCGGTCGCAAGGCTGCAGCACCCGCGAAAAAGGTTTCGGCACCGCGCAAGGTTGCAGCCAAAAAGGCACCGGCCGCAGTTGAGACTGCAGCGACGCCTGAAGTCGCAGCAGCGTAACGGGTAACGGGCGATCCAGTCGTAGCTGGCGGAGCAAGATGCCGAACGCAGTGCATTGGCGTCCCGCTACGACTGATCACTCAGGGCCCTTTGCGCGTCGCCTTCGTCAGGGCGACGCCAAATATGCACATGCGGAAGCGCGGACACTGATCCGCGCGCCTTGAACCCCATGCCACACCGTTTCGAGCTTGTTTCTCTGGCGTTGCCGGCTGATTGTCCACCGGAGTCGGTTCCTTCGGCGGTCAGTCGGCTGATCTCGCTCGCGTGGCCGGGCATGAGTCGCGCACAGCTCGTGGACCGTGCCCGGCGGCTCGACATGCGCGCTTCCCTGCGGGTGCAGCCCGGCATTGGACCGGATGGGCTGATGCAGTTCAGGCTCACGCTCAGCTTTGCGGATGAGCATTTCGTTCTGGTTGCCCACGTACGTCGTCTCACTCGCCGACGCGCAGGCGCACGACGCCAGAAACCGTCACTGCCTCCAGCGCGCGATATCAGGCAACAAAGTCTTTTCTGAGTTTTTTCGAGGCCGCGCAACAACGCCCCTCGTCAGGCAGGTGTCACCGCGGGTCTGCTAGAGAATCCTGAGATTGCGAATCTTTCCTATTGTCGGAGAGCGTTCGACGATCAGGCCGGTGATGAACTCCGGCAACAGCGCGCGCGGCACGTTCGCGGGAATATCGGTCACGAGCTGCGAGGGCACCTGAACGATGAATTCTTCCGGCGCGGACGCCAGGCTATGTTCGTAAGCGACGCGAATTTCCATGTTGTTTTCTTTCGGGGACGTGGTTGTCAGCCGCACATTTGTCGCGCGCAGGACTATGCAGCGTTGTGGACGCAGTGTAGCGCGGGATACACGCGTCCCTGTTGCGTTGAGCGTTACTGGATTGTCTGTTGTGAGCGTTTGCGCGCTTTCGCACGTAATTGCAGGGTGTGCTGCTCGCGATCCACAAACCCTCGCGACGCACGCGCTGGGGTTTGGTCTCCATCTATGGTGGCTGGTTACCATCGGGCTGGCGGGAACCAACCGTATGACGTTTGCGTGCGACCTTCTCACGCACATACGTATCGTTTTCCGGCGAGCTTCGACGCACGTTGCGCTAACCGATCCGTGATTCCGGCACGCGATCCGACGTGAAGTTACCGTGCAACCTGGAGTTGACTGTCGTTGGTGTGCGTGTCTCTCGCAGCCAGATCCACAAGTTTTCCAAGATGATCGCTCGCCCGGACAACGATCTCCATCCGGGTCGCGCAGAGCTGGCGGTCGTACTCGTTAATCACGGTGGTGAGTCCCACGATCAACGATTCGGGCACTTGCCACACTCCGGTGTGATCGGCCTCGCTAAGTACCTCTCCGAGGCCACGCTCAACGCACTCGACCTCCGCGATATCGATCTGTCCATGTCCCGCCCGGGCAATGTAGCTCGTGATGATAGCCACCTGCGAGACAAGATTGATGAGGGAGCGGTCCGCCTCACCATTGCGCAGACGCTCAAGCGCGATCCGTGCACGCAGTGCGAGATCCGAGGCTTCGTGGCGGGGCATCGGGAGAAAGAGCGACTTTGCGTGCGTTCCGGCAACTGGCCGACGCGTGGATCGAGAGTTCTTCTTGTTGGGCATGTCCGACAGGCGGTTGATCTGGATTTGACACGTCATATTGAGATCGTCACCCCGGGATCAAGAGCGACCACCCGATTTAATTTGCATGATCGGTCAGCGAGTTCGGTGGCGGGTCCAGACGAAAGCGGCCGCCCAGTGTGATGATTCCGGCGGTCCTCCATCACTCCGATGAGTTCGCCCGACGCTGCGCAGCGGACAAACTCATCGGAACGGCGCGTCCGCGCAAGACTGTGTGCCGCGCGGCGAAGCTTCCTGGTCAGGTGGGACTCCCGGGCAAACAGCACCGGGAATCATGAGTACCGGATGCAACTAACCGTCAATCGCCACTACGAACCACGAACGCCTGTCGGCGGCAAAAATCGACGTGCAGCATGGCACTGACCTACCAGAGCGTACGTCGCGGCCAGGTAACGTTACGGAGCAAGTGAGAAAGCACCCAGTTCGGACGTACGGGTCAGCAGCGCCCGGTGATCGAGATACAACACGTAATCCGACTTGATGACCTTTTTAACGCTTGGCGCATACCAGTAGGTTTCGGTAAAAGGCGCGTCGTACAGGCGATCAAGCCGTTTGGCGTTCACCCCATGGCTGACTATCTTGTAGGCGTCAAATGAACCAGCCGGTACCCGTACCCGCTCGAACGCAACGATTTCGTCGTGGCCGCTGACATCAATGGTTCCGATCGTGAAACGCCGGACATGATGAAAGTCCCAGCTCTTTCCCACAGTCATTGGGAAACTCAGCGTTCCATTGCTTGGCTCATACGTTGTTCCGTTGCCATCCCGCGTCAGGTTGCCCTGATTGTCGTAGTGGTTTTCCTTTGGGGGGCCGCCGTTCCACGAAGACGACATCGTCGTCTGCGTCTCTGTTACTCCTACTACCGTCACAACCAGAGGGGTCCCGGAGCTGGAGTCAGTTCGCCCCCATATGAAGGTCCACGTATCGCCGACCTTGTAGCTCGGCGCGTCAGCTGTGGGTGTGCCGGGTGTACTTGCTGGCGCCTGCGCCGTGCAGGGATTTGTCAGGCAGCCGAGCAACAGTGCGGCATGGCACGAATGCCTCGTGAGCAATGAGAGGTATGGCGCGCTGTGAACTTTCACGAGTAGGCTCCTGACTGCGATTACACACGAAGACCTGACGTCGTGAGTTCGAAGTTCTTTTCATTATTGTTCTTTGTTGCGTTTGCGGACGAACTGTTGCTATCGGGCAGCACGAGGCTGCGGGCCAGCTAGCAATCGCCCAAAATGCGTGCGCAGGTACCTGCGCTCTCCTGACTGCGTGGCCACGGTAAAATTGGTCATGTGGAAGGCGTGCCGTCCGAAAGAATGTCAGTCTGGCGTGATGTTGTGGACGAGGCATTGGAGCGGCAAAACACTGACTGCAGCGCCGCGCGCACATGTGGCGAAGGTATACCCGGAATGCAGGGGCAAGATGGCACAGTACCTCTCGTCCAGGGCGGATGTTGTGAGCTAACGCGAGAACGAGTGTGGCGATGACGTGCCTCACCGCGCGATCGCGGCGGCCGGAACTGTCTTCCGGGTCGACTTTTGTGGCACACCCGACGAAGCCAGGAGTTTGGCCGGTCGCTGGGACTGTCGATGCCGCATATGGAGGTAGCAGGGACAACGCGAACTTGTGCTCGACTGCTACCGGATAGACAGGAAAAAAGTGTGACTCAACCTTACTGCATTGACGTATCGTCGCTGGGCGATACCGTGTGGGTGACCGCCCATGACGGCTCGTGTGTGGGGCGATTCAGCAAGCGCTTCGGGATCGACGTGCATCGAACGGTGACCGAACAGCTGGCCGGTGCGGATCAATGTCTGCACTGCACGCATGAGCGGGCCGGAGAAAGCGAATGGCAGGTATTTCGCGAAGCCGTGCTTCGGCACCACGGGATCGATGTCCCGTTCGACGCAATCCGGTTCTAGAAAGTAAAACTGGATGACTACGTTACTGGCGTGTTCGTGGTCGCTGTCAGGTGATCAGTTGCGCGAACTTGCCGCCGGTGTGATCGGGACGTCGCCAGGCATGCCGCTCCCGCCTGAAATGCGAAAATGATTGAACAGGTGATGCCTCACACGCGCGGCATGAAGCATTGCAGGAGCAGAAGCAATGGATGATGAACTGAAGGCAAGGATCGGCGTTATCGCGGGCAAGCTTGTTCAGGAAGTGATGGCCAGCGGGTTGACGTGGGATGAGGCGGCCGCTGCATTGGGTCTGGCCGCGAAAGCCGTCGCGCAGGCCGCAGCGGGCGCGGGTCATGGACCGGCGTCTGAATGCGTCGCACTCGCACGTCGTCGTTTCGAGGATGCATTCGCGCAGGATGTCCGTGTCATCGTCGCGGATGGCAGTGCGCCAGAGCGCGACGCCGGGGTCGACGAGAATCCGCTCCTTGCAACTGCACGCCGTCGCCA
Organism: Paraburkholderia sp. EG286B; assembly: GCF_040965655.1. Classification (NCBI taxonomy): domain Bacteria; kingdom Pseudomonadati; phylum Pseudomonadota; class Betaproteobacteria; order Burkholderiales; family Burkholderiaceae; genus Paraburkholderia; species Paraburkholderia sp. EG286B. Next base: position 39,413 of record NZ_JBFRCF010000036.1, read on the forward strand.
GGCGTCCAAGCTCCATTGACCCAAAAGGCTGTTCTTTAGCAGACCCGGCGCTGCAGCTCCAGCTGCAGGGATTCGCGCGGAATTCAGACGGGGCCCGTATCGGTTCACAGGGTCTGCCACTAACCGTCCGACGCGGGGGGCGCTTCTATGCCGGCCTTCCCTTCCTGGCCGCCGCGGTGCGATGAATTCCGGCTTTTTGCGCGATCATCCATGGCGTTTCACCACGCTTGCCTGAGGCTGCGCATGAAGCATCCGGCTTTCCATGAATCTGCATACGGCCGTAGCCTGCAACGGCTTTGTTCCTCTCCATCGTGATTCATGACGCGCGAGCGTTCGCCATTATCGATGTGGTCGCGAGGCACCTCTGTCTGCCGGAAAACCCGCAGACACCAGCCTGACGCAATGCCCGGCGACCATCGTCCCGGTTCGGATCAGCGACATGCGAAAGTCACTATCATGACCCAGTGATTTCCAAATGCGGGAGACGCTTCGTGGCAACGTACAGGGAACTGAAAGCGCAGATCGCCGAGCTGGAGAGTCAGGCGGCAGCAGTCCGTCATGAGGAGTCTGAGGCCGTCCTCGCTGATATCCGTGCGAAGGTGGCCGTTTTCGGATATACACCTCAGGACATCTTTGGGCGTCGCCGCGGCAGGCCAAGACGTTCAGACGGTGCGCTGCCTGCGAAATACCGTGATCCGGCAAGCGGCGCCACCTGGTCTGGCCGAGGGCGCGCGCCAAACTGGATAAAGGATGCGAAGACCCGCGACCGATATCTCATATCGCGCTGAATGCCAGCCGGCGCCACACGTATTAATCCGCTAAAGTTCGTGAGTCGGCCGCCAAAAATGCTTGCATGACACCATGAGCTACTGAATTCTCCCTGGAACGATCCTGTCCGGGCTGAAGCGTGGGCGCTGGAAGCCAGCATCCGCGCGATCAGACGCGCTCAGGGCAAGCGCAATCCAGAAGACTTCCCACCCGGTAGCGCGCAATGTCTCGGAATGATGGAAGAGTTCGTGCGCGATATCGGTCGTGTGCTTTCGCTCGATATCAGCAACCTTGAAGGGGACGACGACGGCCATCTGGACGGGGCGGGTGCAACGGGGTAAGCGTGCCGCGTGAGGCAATGTTTTCCCCAAGGCGCGCCAACGATTTGTTCGCGCGACGCATCGTCGTAGGGTTCTGCCCTAGCGAGCCAGGGAGTTGTCCAGCGCAGATTCTTCGAGGTCGCCATGAACGAGGCGGCGACGCGTGTGCTGCAGATCCAGCGCGCGTTGCATGACGGGCTCCGAGCCGGGTACTTCAAACTACACTTCCAGGCTAAATTCCCAATGCACTTGATCGAGGCTGTACGATCCTGCAGATTTGGCGCAGGCGCTCGCACGCTGAAAGCGGGCGATTAGTCTGGCTTTTTTGGGGCGTACACCGCGCCATGCAATGCACGCAGTGGCAGAGCGCTCCCGATATGCGGGACGACCCGAATTGATGCGCCAGGGGCGCACCGCCTACCATCAACTCCCCGCACCATATCGCGGCGACTGCACCGCCGGCAGCGCATTTCAAAAGCGCGCGCCTGAGCCGACGAGATCCATACAGCACCTACCGAAGCTATCAGGAGGCAAGCATGCTTAGCGCCCATGAGTTTGCGACATTGATGCTGGTAAGGGACTCGGCCGACCACATTGCGGACCGGGAAGAACTCGATACCTTGCTTGAACGCCAGCTGGTCGCCCTGGAGACGCTTGACGGGACCGTACGGCCTCGCGTTACGCGGGACGGCGATTCGCTCCTTCGTAACCTCGCGCGCCTGCACTGACACGGCTGATACCGGGGCGCGTGACAGGGCGGTGTAATGCCTGGGTCGTCGCGGAACCACCGGTTAGCATCCGTCAGGGATGCCAAAAGCTGCGTGCTTTCCGCGCACTGAGCGCATTCGATTTGTGAGGCGCGTGCGCTGTCACAACAACGGCATCGCCAGACTGACCGACTGCCAAAGAACTTTTCTACGCCGCGAAGATTCTCGAAGTCCAGAGTCCCCCTGCGTTCTGGGATCCGGCATTTCAACAGTTTCGCGTCGGCGAGCGGGCGAGTGAGTCGTCGCTGGCTTACGTGGACGTTTCGACGGCGCGCGACAGGCGCAAAGCCCGGCACGTGCGCGTCCGTTTGCCGTAACAGGGAAGAGCTCACTGTATGTTGTGAAACTGGTGTGGAACGACCATACTTCCCTGTAACGCGCCCTCCCTCCCAAATTCTTCAGATCCGCACGGCACAGGGATGCTCGAGTCGCATATTTTAAGGCCCGTCACGTAGGCCAGGACTCCCAAAGTCGATGCTGTTACCCGACGCGCCATTGCGCGAAATGCGTTGCCCGTCGTGTCCTGCTCCACGGGTGTAACTGCGGTCGCAGGCGGGCAGGCTGGCGCGCTTCGCCTCAACGGGAAGGCGCGGTTGAGCCAGCCCGAACCGCAAGGCGGATCCAGTATTGGACGATTGTCTCCGGCATCGTCGCAAGACGCACCGTGGCATCCGCACCTTCGAAGTCTGGAGGGATGCATCCCACCGTTCCTGACCGGGGACGCTGACCACGTTGGCGTGCCGCCTGTCACCCAGGCTCGTGCGTCGCGCTACTCGTGCCGGTTCTTGACGGAGACGGTCATACAGGGGCCATTGAATAGCGGGCGCCGGGCAAGGCAGCGCATCACGTGCGCGGCGTGTTTTTTCTGCAGGCCTCGATCGTCAGGGGCATTGCAAATTGTCAAACAATTGACCGGGGATTCCAGCCTGGCGGTCGTCAACATCTCGTGGACGGCGATTCGGTAGCGCTCACGTCAGTCGCTGGTGGAATGAATGGACAGCGTATTACGGAGCGGATGGTGCAGGAAAACGACTCTTCAGGAATGCGAACCTGAACGAATGGGCCAGTACGGCCAGCTTGCGCGGCTGGAGTGCCGCTTCGCGGTAACCGTAAGCCGCAGGAGGGCAGCGATGACGACGTTGATACGTAGATACTTCGTGTGCGTCAACGGACACGACGGCGAAGAGGTGGCGTGCGATGACGATGAACCGTACTCTTCCCAGTGGGACTCGATTCGCACGACAGGACTGGTGAACAACGGCAGGGACTCGCACGGATACGCCTGTTATACATGCAAGACGTGCGGCGAGCTCATGTCGGAAACCGGGAAAAGGTGATTGATAGAAAGCCAGAATCGTGGTTCGACGTTCTGCATGGACGTGCGCGATCGACTGCCGCAACCGGAATTTGAGAAACGGTAAGTTTGCGTCATTCTCTTCATCAATCGGCTAACAGGCTTCGATGTCCTGCATCTAGTGAGACCCGATGCCCGCGCGCAGGCATCGGGTAACCCTCGGCGTGCTAAAGCACGCGGACGGGGCGACAGACGCTGGCCTGGCGATGCGCCGGAACACGAATTCGAGACGCCGGCGATTCGTCAGCCGGTGCGTGTCGAGAAGTACGACCATGAGGTCGCGGACCGGGCCTGGCCCGAACAGATCCTTGAATCGATGAAACCTGGGAAAGCAATGTGGCCTTCACCCCGACGTCAGGCGCGAACCCTCGCATCGAAGCTGCGCGTAGCGGCCTGAGCAGCGACGCGCTGCAGCGCGGCGTGCTCGACAATCTTGTCTGCCTGCAGGCCCGTACACCGGGCATAGCGACGCCGCACGACTGGTACATGGCGCTTGCCTATAGCGTGCGCGACCGGCTGCTTGCCCGCTGGGCTGCAACGATCCAGACCTATGCCGGGCGCGATTTACGGGTGGCGTGCTACCTCTCTGCCGAGTTCCTGATTGGACCGCAACTGGGTAACAATCTCGTCAATCTCGGTATCGAAGACAATGCGCGTCACGCGATGCAAGCGCTCGGTCAGGATCTCGACGAACTGCTCGCGCTCGAAGAGGAGCCTGGGCTTGGAAATGGGGGGCTCGGCAGGCTCGCGGCCTGTTATCTGGATTCGCTCGCGACGCTCGAAATCCCGTCCGTGGGCTATGGCATCCGCTATGAGTTCGGTATCTTCAATCAGGAAATTCGCGATGGCTGGCAGGTCGAAAGCACCGACCTTTGGCTGCAAAAGGGCAATCCATGGGAGATCGTGCGCCCAAACGTGAACTACTACGTCCCGTTTGGCGGACATACTGAAATGTGGAACGACGCGCAAGGCCGCCTTCGCGTTCGCTGGCTGCCTGCGCGCATGGTCAAGGGCGTGGCCTGTGATACGCCGATGCCCGGCTTTCGGGTCAATACGTGCAACACGCTGCGCCTGTGGAAGAGCGAGGCTATCGAGTCCTTTGGCCTCGAGGACTTCAATGCCGGCGACTACTACCAGGCCGTGCAGGAGAAGGTGATCTCCGAAACGCTGTCCAAGGTGCTCTATCCGAATGACGAGCCTGAAGCCGGCAAGCGGTTGCGCCTTGCGCAGCAGTACTTCTTCGTCTCGTGCTCGCTACAGGACATGCTGTGTCTGCTCGATCTGAAGGGCGAACCCGTTTCGCGCTTCGCCGAGATGTTCACCGCCCAACTGAACGATACGCATCCTGCCATCGCTGTCGCTGAACTGATGCGCCTGCTGGTGGACGAGCGGCTGCTTTCCTGGGAAGAGGCATGGGACATTACGCGGCGCACGCTCGCGTATACCAACCATACCCTGTTACCCGAAGCGCTGGAGACTTGGGGATTGCCGCTTTTTGGGCGGTTGCTGCCGCGTCCGCTCGAGATCATCTACGAGATTAACCGTCGTTTCCTCGACGAGGTGCGGCAGAAATATCCTGGTGACGAGGCGCGGGTGGCGCGCATGTCGATCATTGACGAGGTGGGCGAGAAAAAAGTGCGCATGGCCCACCTGTCGACCGTCGGTTGCCAGGCCGTGAACGGTGTTGCAGCGCTGCATTCCGCGCTTCTCACGCAGACCGTGCTACGCGACTTTGCGCAGATGTGGCCCGAACGTTTTCTCAACGTCACGAACGGTGTTACGCCGCGCCGGTTCATTCTGCTCGCCAATCCGGGCCTTGCCCGGCTGCTTGACGAAACGGTGGGCGCAGGGTGGGTCGCCGACCTCACGCGCCTTCGGAAGCTGGAGGCGTACGCCGACGATCCGGCGTTTCGGGAAAAGTGGCGTGCAGTCAGGCGGTCGAACAAAAAGGCGCTGGCGGAGCGCATCAGCGACGTGACGAACGTCATCGTGGATCCCGACGCGCTCTTCGACATTCAGGTAAAGCGTATTCACGAGTACAAGCGACAGCATCTGAACGCGCTTTACATCATCACGCTTTACCAGCGTCTGCGCCTTGATCGGGAGCGGGGTTGTGTGCCGCGCTGCTTTATCTTTGGCGGAAAAGCGGCGCCTGGCTACAGGATGGCGAAACTGATGATCCGGCTGATCACGGGCATCGCCGAGGTCGTGAACAACGATCCCATCATGGAGGGCCGGCTGAAGGTCGTGTTCCTTCCCGACTTCAATGTGAAGAACGCGCAATTCATCTATCCGGCCGCCGATCTGTCAGAGCAGATCTCAACGGCCGGCAAGGAAGCATCCGGCACCGGCAACATGAAATTCATGATGAACGGCGCGCTTACGATCGGAACGCTGGACGGCGCCAACGTCGAGATCCGCGAGGAAGCGGGTGAGGAAAACTTCTTCCTGTTCGGTCTGACTGCCGAACAGGTGGAATACGTCAAACGCGAAGGCTATCGACCCGCGCAATATGTCGAAGGCAATGCGGAGTTGCGCGACGTGCTGGACCTGATTGCCGGTGGATACTTTTCGCGTGGTGACCAGCAGGTGTTTCGTCCACTCGTTGAGAACCTGATGCGGGTCGATCCATTTCTCGTGCTTGCCGATTACGCCGACTATGTGGCGTGCCAGGAGCGTGTGAGCGACGTCTGGAAAGACGAGGCACGCTGGACGCGCATGTCGATCCTCAACACGGCGCGCTCGGGAAAGTTCTCGTCGGATCGCGCGATCCGCGAATACTGTGAACGGATCTGGAAAATTGCTCCCGTGAGGATCGATCTTGGTCAACCCCGATATTGAACATGGTCTGCGCGAGGCAGTGCGGCACAGATCGCGGAGTTATAAAGTCGGGTAAATATCCTGCGTAGAGTTGTCCATTGCCCCTCGCACAACGCACTAGTCGAAATGCTCACCAATCACGATAGACCTGGAAGCGGCACGCACTGACGGACGTTGCTCCTGGAGCCTTCGTGCGTTACGTCAGGCTCAGTCAACCGGGCGCAGGCGCGGAGACAGCGCAGGCGCCCCGCACTTCGGGTCCATCGTCAAAGAATGGCGGCAAACCGCCCCTTTCGGTGGCGAATGCGGTGGACGGCGCGGCCATTTCGGGGGTGGAAAGATTCTTGCCCGCACCTGGCAGCGCATCAAGATCAGGAGCGCGGCTGCTGTGCAGCATATATGGTACGTAGATTGCACGTGCCGTATTCCATGTGAATGTGCGGGATCGAGTCCTGACATCGGTGGCGCATTGCACAAACAAACAGGCATCAGAGCGCCTACGATGTGTGAAACAGCCAGGAGGCTGTCATGACCACGGTTGCGAGTTTTCACATCGACTATATGCAGTATCTCGGTCCTGAGGGTGAACCCGTGCGTCCTCTTCCGGGCTTCGCGAGAGACCCAGCCGCGCTCCTGCCGCTGTATCGCGCGATGGTGGTGACGAGGGCCTTCGACAGCAAAGCGGTTGCGCTGCAGCGTACGGGCCAGCTTGGCACATTTGCATCGTCGGTTGGCCAGGAGGCTGTCGGCGTCGGCGTGGCCAGTGCGATGCGCCCCGAAGACGTGCTGTTTCCTTCGTATCGCGACCACGCGGCTCAATTGCTGCGCGGGGTCACGATGACAGAAAGTCTGCTTTATTGGGGCGGCGACGAGCGTGGAAGCGATTTTAGAGTGCCCCGCTTCGATTTCCCGAACTGTGTGCCGATCGGGACGCAGATCTGCCATGCGGCGGGTGCGGCCTATGCGTTCCAGTTGCGCCAGGAGCCGCGCGTTGCAGTGGCGCTTTTCGGCGATGGTGCCACATCCAGGGGAGACTTTTATGAGGCGATGAATTTTGCCGGCGCGTGGGGCGCGCCGCTCGTGCTCGTGATCAACAACAACCAATGGGCGATTTCGGTGCCGCGCAGCCATCAGAGCGCCGCACAAACACTCGCGCAAAAGGCGATTGCCGCGGGAATCGATGGACTGCAGGTCGATGGCAACGACGTGATTGCGGTCCACCACGTCGTTGGGGCGGCACTCGCAAAGGCTCGGGGCGGCGACGGTCCGACCTTGATCGAAGCGCTCAGTTATCGCCTCGGCGATCACACGACGGCCGACGATGCCACGCGCTATCGCGACGCCGAAGTCGTCAGCAAGGCGTGGGAATCCGAGCCGCTGCGCCGTTTGCGCACGTACCTGATCCGTATGAACGTTTGGGACAAGGCGCGTGACGAGCAACTTGGCAAGGCGTGTCACGCACAGGTCGAGCAGGCTGTCGAGGCGTATCTTGCGATCGCCGCGCCGGACGTGTCCTCGATGTTCGACCGTCTCTATGAGGCGCTACCGTTTGCCATGCGCGAGCAACTGGCGATGGCGCAGCGATTTGCGCCTGATGCGGAGAACGGCGATGGCTGACCTGAACATGGTCGAGGCGATCAATGCTGCGCTCGCCTGGGAACTTGCGCATGACCCCGCTGTCGTGCTGCTTGGAGAAGACATCGGCGTGAACGGTGGGGTGTTTCGCGCCACCGCGGGCTTGCAAACACGCTTTGGCGCACAGCGCGTGGTCGACACACCGCTTGCCGAAACGGCGATCGCCGGCACGGCGGTCGGCATGGCCGCAATGGGCCTCAAACCGGTCGCGGAGATTCAGTTCAGCGGCTTTATCTATCCGGCCATCGACCACCTGCTGAATCATGCGTCGCGTCTGCGGCACAGGACGCGCGGACGGCTCACGTGTCCTCTCGTGGTCAGGTCACCAGCCGGTGCGGGCATCCACGCGCCGGAGCATCATTCCGAAAGCCCGGAAGCGCTGTTTGCTCACATACCGGGGTTGCGCGTCGTCACCCCGTCGTCGCCCGCGCGCGCCTATGGCCTGCTGCTGGCGGCGATCCGCGACCCCGATCCGGTCATCTTCTTCGAGCCGACGCGCCTCTACCGCCTCTTCAGGCAGCCAGCGGAGGACAACGGCGAAGCGCTGCCACTCGACTGCTGCTACGTGCTGCGGGAAGGGGCGGACGTGACGCTGGTCAGTTGGGGCGGAGCGTTGCAGGAAGTCCTCGGGGCCGCCGATCTGCTCGCGCAGGAGGGTGTGATGGCGGAGGTGATCGATGTGGCCACGCTCAAGCCGCTCGACATGGACACTATTCTTGCGTCGGTAGCGAAAACGGGACGCTGCGTGATCGTGCATGAAGGATCGCGCACGGGCGGCGTGGGCGCGGAAATTGCCGCGGGTATTGCCGAGCACGGACTCTATTCGTTGCTTGCGCCGGTGCAGCGCGTCACGGGATATGACGTGGTGGTCCCGCTTTACAGGCTCGAGAGTCAGTACATGCCAGGCACCGGGCGCATCGTTGCCGCGATCAGGCAGGCGCTGGAGGCGCAGTGAAACCATGAAGATCTTCAAGCTGCCCGACCTGGGCGAAGGCCTCCAGGAAGCGGAAATCGTCGAATGGCACGTCAGGACCGGCGACGACATTCGCGCGGACCAGCCGCTCGTGTCGGTCGAAACGGCAAAAGCCATCGTTGAGATCCCCTCGCCGCAATCCGGACGCATCGCGAAGCTGTTCGGCGAGCCGGGCGACATCGTGCATCTGGGGGCACCGCTTGTCGCTTTCGAAGGGGACAGAGAGGGTGGTGAGGATGCCGACGCGGGCACCGTGGTCGGCCATATGGAAGTGGGCCGGCAACCGGTGCAGGAAGGACCCGCTGCGCCCGGCATTGGCACGGGAGCGGGGCCTGGCGTTATCAAGGCGATTCCCGCGGTGCGGGCGCTTGCCCGCAAACTGGACATCGATCTCGCGATGGTGACGCCTTCCGGGCCGGAAGGCGTCATCACGGCGGCCGACGTACAACGGGCGGCAAAGCTGCTCGCAGAACTCGGTCCGCCTGAAGTGCTGCGCGGCGTGCGGCGCGCGATGGCGCAGAACATGGCGCGCGCCCAGAGCGAAGTGGCGGCCGCAACCGTGATCGACGACGCCGACATACACGCGTGGCCACCGCACACCGATGTGACGATCCGCCTGATTCGCGCGCTGGTGGCCGGGTGCCGCGCGGAGCCGGGACTGAACGCATGGTTCGACGCCAGGATGGCACGGCGCCATGTGCTTGGGAAGATCGATCTCGGCATTGCCGTTGATCTGCCGGAAGGCCTGTTCGTCCCGGTGCTGCGCGATGTCGCGCATCGGGACGCGGCCGGCCTGCGCGCCGGACTCGACCGGATGCGTGCCGATATTCGCGCACGCAAGATTCCGCCTGAAGAGATGCGCAGCAACACGATCACGTTGTCGAACTTTGGCATGATCGCTGGCAAATATGCAGCTCCGGTGGTGGTGCCGCCCACGGTCGCGATTCTTGGAGCCGGGCGGATGCATGACCAGGTCGTGGCGCACGAGGGTGCGCCCGCCGTGCACAGGATTTTGCCGCTGAGCCTGACATTCGACCATCGGGTCGTCACGGGCGGAGAGGCTGCGCGCTTTCTTGCTGCAGTCATCAAGGACCTCGAGATGGCGCAATAACTGGATGCCACGGTCGGTCCGGCTAGAATCGCCATGGCCGGTGAGCCTTGCGCACCGGCACCTTGCCATTCTCCGGATTGTCGGGCCGCCGCCCCTTTTTGGAACGATCTTCGATTGACCTGGCGTAACAGAAAACGGCTTGCGTTATCTCGGGCCTTCATGCAGCGATACAACGACTGCGTGCCCCGATGGAATCCAAAATCTTCACAGGAGCCGGTGAGCGGCGACCAGGTTAAGGCGCGTTATAAGGCAATCGTCGCGTCGCTCGGTAAGGATGAATTCAAGGCACACATCATCACGGTGCCGAACGATGAAGCGGCGGAGAAGATGCTCGACGCATTGCGATTCACCTGGAAGAGTAGCGCATAATCATCGGGCATATAAACAAGGTAACGTCTCCATGACATCCTTTATGCAAAGTTTGCATATCTCCATGCCGACATAGCATTAGACGATCACATCAGGCCACTTCATCATCGCGTCTGATTTCCGGCGAGCTAAAGCCGTTGATCTCGTCGATCATGTCATTCGTGATAAGTTCATTCGGCGGCACTTTCTCCTTTGTGACTCCAACCATTCCTGCATGGTTTCCAGAGTCAGTCAATGTATCGTCCGCTAAAGGCCCAAGCGAGCATCACAGCCAGCGCACCGAAACAGCACATCCATTGCGTGACAGCGGATCCAGTCCCGAACTCGGGGTTCGAAATCAGCGTGGTTTGGATCGCCAGGCCGAGAAGCGCACCTGGTTTCAGATGGTGCGTCCGCTCGATTCGCAGCCAGTACATCGAGAGCAGACTGGCCGACCAGCCGGAACCGACCAGGAGCCAGTCGATCACCCTGAAATCAAACGACCTGGCGGGATTCCTTGCGACATTCATGGCGATGTGCGAAATCGAAACCGTCACAACAAGAACGGCCAGGGCAACAAACCACGTCGGGTAGCGAAGCAGAACGGCAAACAGGAAGCCGAACATCGTGACGAGTTGAGGCCATGCCAGGCGCACGAGTGCGAGGCTCGCGCACAATTCGTCGAAATCGTCATCATGCATTGAGCGCGTCCCGGTGTGTGGAGGTACGGCACGGCGCATACCCGCCTGGATGTCGATCTTCCTGAATTACGCTAACGTGCCCGGCAGGCCGTCAGGATGCCCCGCAGCAAATCGATGGGTGGTGGTGGACAACCGGGGATTGCCACATCAACCGGCAGGACCGACGAAACCGGGCCGCATACGGCATAGCTGCCGGAAAATATGCCGCCCGTGCATGCGCATTCTCCTGCCGCTACGACGAGTTTCGGGGCTGGCGTTGCTTCATATGCCGCAAGCACGGCCGCCTTCATGTTCAAGGTCACGGGACCAGTTACGAGCAGCAGGTCCGCGTGGCGGGGGCTCGCAACGAACCTGATCCCCAGGCCTTCAATGTTGTAGTAAGGATTGCTGAGCGCGTGAATCTCCAGCTCGCATCCGTTACAGGAGCCCGCGTCGATCTGCCGGATGCATAGCGCTCGCCCGAGGAGATCGAGTATTTCCCGACGAATCTCTCGCTCCTCGTGTCGCCATGCATCTTCCACTGTCGGCGCTGGTTCGTCCGGAAAGCCGGAGCGCGCGAATTGCCGGATAAGCTGCCACATCAGAGGTCGTGCCCCGCGTAGTTCAGGTTGAACGACTTGTTGATCAGCGGAAAATCAGCAACGATGTTTCCAATGATCGCGTGCTCGAGTGCTGGCCAGGCCTGCCAGGATGGATCGTGGCAATGGCAGCGCGTAACCACATCGTCCGCCTCCAGTTCGAGCGCGACGAATACGTCACCGCGCCACCCCTCCACCCAGCCTGTCCCGCGCGACGATGCAGTGACCGGCTTCACGTCGACGGCAACGGATCCGGCAGGAAGGCTGGTGAGCAGTACACGTATCAGGCGCAGGGACTCGTCGATTTCGGCAAATCGCACGGCAACGCGCGCCGCGACGTCGCCCCGTGCGTCGCTTGCAGCCTTGACGGACACATCGTCGTACGGAGCGGGTTGCATGGCCGCGCGCAAATCGAATGTATGACCGCTGGCGCGAGCGGCCATGCCGCGCACGCCGAAATGTCCAGCGACGTCGGCAGTCAACCGGCCGGCACCAGCAAACCGGTCCTGCAATCCCGACTGGTCCTCGTAGATCTTGCGCATAATGCGGGCTTCACGCTCGATAGCATCGCACTGCTTCACCAGGGCCGTCGCGGTCTCCGGACGAATGTCGACTGACACGCCACCCGGTACGATCCGGTCCATCAGATAGCGATGCCCAAAGGCGTGCGCGTTCATCCGTATCCAGTCTTCCTTGAGCCGTGAGAACTGTGCGAGTCCGAAGGCGAACCCGGCATCGTTGCCGAGCGCGCCAAGGTCGCCCAGATGATTGGCAACCCGCTCCCGTTCCAGCAGGAGGGCGCGCACATACAGCGCGCGGTTCGGTACCGTGACACCGCACGCCTGCTCAAGCGCCATGCAGTATGCCCATGTAAACGCAACTGTCGAGTCGCCTGCAATCCGTGCCGCGACCCGATAGCCACCTGAGGCCGGCGTTCGTTCGAAGAGGCGCTCGACTCCGCGGTGCACATAACCCAGGCGCTCTTCAAGGCGCAGCACCTTTTCCCCAACGACCGAAAAGCGGAAGTGCCCCGGCTCGATGGTGCCGGCGTGGATCGGCCCGACCGCGATTTCGTGTACGCCGTCTCCCGCGACCTGCACGAAGGGGTAATCCGCCTCGCTGGACTCGAACGTCTCGACGCCTGATGCCTGTCTTTGCAACGGGAAATAGTCACCGGGCCAGTTGCCGTGATTGAGCCACGGGCGGGTGTCCTGCGCATCACGCGCCCGCAGGCCGCTGAGATCGAAGATTGCGCGCTGCATGCGCGCCGCGTACGGAAAAATGGCGGCAAGATCAGGGAAGCTCCCACCGGCCTGAGGGCTGCACCCCGTCGCAAGACGCACCCACATGATCCCGTCTTCGCACTCGTACGCCGCGTTTGCCGAAAAACCCCCGTCGGGTGCTTCGCAGCCCCACATCGTGATGAGCCGGCTCTGCTGCGAGTGTGCCATGTGCGCGACTTCGAGCCACCGCGCTTCGTTCACCTCCACGATGGCTGCCGGAATCTGTCCCGTTGCGGGTGACAGCCGGATCGCGCCTTCGATCTGTACCGTGTCAAGTCGCATGCTTCAGCCCCCCAGCATCGTTGCGGCCTGGCGATACCACGTTGCCAGGTAAGGCGGCACATAGAGGCCGAGCATCAGCCCGAGGCCCAGATGCACGAAGACCGGCAGCAGGGCAGGGCGATGCTCGAGCGGTTTTGCCGTGGTCGTTCCACCAAACACCATCCGCTGCACACGCGCGAAGATTGCCGCAAAAGCGACGGCGAGTCCGAGCAGGAGCAGGGGTGCCGTCCACGGTATCGTATTCATGGCGGTCGTCAGAATCAGGAACTCGCTCGCAAACACGCCGAACGGCGGCAGGCCGAGGATCGCGAGCGAGCCGAGCATCATTGCCCAGCTGACCGTCGGGCTGACCTGCAGCAGCCCGCGAATCCCGTCGATCGCCTGCGTGCCTGCCTTCTGCGCCGCGTGACCCACGGTGAAGAAGATGGCCGACTTGACGAGCGAATGGACGGTCATATGAAGCAGCCCGGCAAACGTCGCGATCGGGCCGCCAAGTCCGAACGCGAAGGTCATCAGCCCCATGTGCTCGATCGAGGACCAGGAGAACAGCCGTTTGACGTCCTTCTGGCGAAACAGCGAGAACGACGCAACCAGCACCGAAACGAGCCCGAATCCGACCAGCAACTGCCCCGGCAGGCCATTGCCCAGGGCACCGTCGGCAAGTACCTTGCAGCGCAGCACCACGTACAGCGCGACGTTCAGCAGAAGACCAGAAAGCACGGCCGAAATCGGTGTCGGGCCTTCGGCGTGGGCGTCCGGTAACCAGCTATGCATTGGTACCAGTCCGACCTTGGTGCCGTAGCCTACGAGCAGGAAGACGAAGGCGATCGATACGATGTTGGGGTCAAGGTGGATCCTGGCCGCTGCCAGGCTTGTCCAGAGCAGCGCATCATCGCCGCTCAACTGCCGGCTCGCCTCGAGGTAAAGCAGGATTGTGCCGAACAAGGCCTGCGCGATGCCGACTCCACACAGGATGAAGTACTTCCATGCGGCCTCGAGGCTCGCAGCTGTGCGGTAGACGCTGACCAGCAGCACGGTCGCGAGTGTGGCGGCTTCCATCGCGACCCAGAGTACCCCGAGATTGTTGGTCAGCAGCGCAAGCAGCATGGCGAAGATGAATAGCTGGTACATGCTGTGATACAGCCGCATGCGCCTGGCCGTCATCCGGCCACGGTCCTCTTCGACCTGCATGTACGGCCGCGAGAACAGTGACGTCGTCCAGCCGACGAATGCGGTCAGCGCGACGAGGTACACGTTGAGCGGATCGACATAAAATGCCCGACCGAACGCAAACGACGGGCCGTGTTCGACGGTACGCGCCGCGAGTACGAGCGTGGCAGCAAACGTCGCGACGCTGAATGCGACGTTCAGGTGCCGTGCGACACGGCTCGTTCGAGTGAGCGCCAGGCATGCGGCGGCCAGGAGCGGAATGCCGAGTACGGCGAGCACGACGTGGGCGTCACTCATCCCTGAGTTTCTCGATGTGATGGATGTCCAGGCTGTCGAACTGCTCCCGGATCTGGAACATGAACACGCCCAGAATCAGGATGCCGACCAGCACGTCCAGCCCGATGCCGAGCTCCACGATCATCGGCATGCCGTTGGTCGCGGCCGTTGCCGCGAAGAACAGGCCGTTCTCCATCGACAGGAAGCCGATCACCTGGGGAATCGCCTTCGCGCGCGTGATCATCGCCATGAACGACAGCAGCACGCACGCGAGTGCGATCCCGAGTGTGCCGTGCGCGACCGAGGTCGCGAGCTGGCTGATTGGCGAGGCGACGGTGAACGCGATGATGACGAGCACGATACCAATGAGCATCGTCGTCGGAATGTTGATGAGCGGCTCGACGTCGGCCCGCACGTCGAGCCTTCGCACAAGCCGGTACAGGATCCACGGAATCACACCGACCTTCAGCACGAGCGTGAGGCCCGCGGACACGTACAGGTTTGCATCGCCCGTCACGAATCCGAGGATCAGGTTTGCCAGCACGAGTACGACGCCCTGCAGCGTATAGAGGTGAATCAGCGAGAGGATCCGGCGCTGGCTCAGCATCGCGAACGACAGTGCGAGCAGCACTGCCGCGAGGAAGTTGATGAGTTGCGTCGCGTAACCGTGCATTCACGCCCCCAGCAGGATATGCACGAGCATGCCGATGACCGCGAGCAGGAAAGCGGTGGCGAGAAACTCGGGAACGCGGAAAATGCGCATTTTCGCGTTTGCGGTTTCGACCGCGGCAAGTGCAGCACCGCCCGCCATGAGCTTGATGAAAAGCACCGGCAGCGCGAGCAGCAGCGCAAACGGGCTGCCTGCCCCGGCGATGCCCCAAGGTACGAACAGCGCCAGTCCAATGCATGAGTACGCGAACAGCTTCAGGCTCGCCGCCCATTCCATCAGCGCGAGGTGTCGTCCTGAATATTCGAGGATCAGCGCCTCGTGGATCATCGTCAGCTCGAGGTGAGTGGTGGGATTGTCGACCGGCAGGCGCGCGTTCTCGGCGAGCGACACCAGCGTGAACGCAATACCCGCGAAGGCCAGGCTCGGATAGATCGTGAGTTCACTCCGGCCCAGCGTTGCGACGATGTTCGTGAGCAGTGTCGACTGCGTGATCAGCGAGGCAGAGAACAGCACCATCAGCAGCGCCGGCTCTGCGAGGAAGCCGATCAGCATCTCGCGGCGGGCGCCGAGCGTGCCGAACGCGGTGCCGATGTCCATCGCAGCGAGCGACAACGCGACTCGCGCGAGCGCAAACAGGCCGACGAGCGCGATCGCGTCCGCAGCAGGTGACAGCGGCAGTTCAGTCGACAGCGTGGGCACGATCGCACACGCGAGCGTCATCGCGGCCCAGACGACGTAGGGGGCCCCACGGAACACCGGACTTGCACTGTGCGCGACGACCGATTCCTTGTTGAAGAGCTTGTGGAGCGTCCGGTACGGCTGCCAGTGAGGCTGACCCGGTTCGACGGACGGATTTGCAGCCAGCGATTTGATGCGATCTAACCTCCGCTGAGTGTTGAGTCGCGGGTTGTCCACGGGCGGGCGGCGGGTCGCCTCTCACGACCATGACGCTGCCCGCCGGTGGGCAACCCGCAAGGCGATACGGTTTGCCTTTTAACGTTGAGGTTTTCGAATTCAAGCGGCGAACGGTAGCCAATGCTGCTGTGCAGG
>NZ_JBFRCF010000037.1:0-42559 GCF_040965655.1 Paraburkholderia sp. EG286B
AGCGCCGAACACCGATTCCGGAATTCCCCGAAACCGTTCGACTTCAAGCGAAACGGCTGTTCACCTTCCTCCGGAAACCCTGTTCGACTTCAACCGAAATCCGTGTTCGGCTTCGCCGAAATACGCACCAGGAGAGGTACTTGTTGCCGTTTTTGGCATTGCCTTCGCCTTTCTTCCTGCCGTTCGAGACGCGCCTGCTTTCTACGCACCGACAGTACGAGCTGAACTGGCCGACAGTGCGAAAGCGGGTTATGGTGCCGGTCTCCAGCATGATCGTGGTCGCGAGTGTGACTCCGATACCAGGCGCAGTTTTGAGGATCGCGAACTCGGGACGCAGTTTTACTTCGCGATGAAGTTTCGACTCGATTACCCTGATCTGTGCTTGCAGAGTGTGCACGACAGCGAGGTTTGCCGCCAGGGCAGTCTCGATATGGGGCGGCAAACCTAGTGAAGTTACGGCCGCGCTATCGAGATGGCGGACCTGCTCTGCGTTGAGGCGCAGATTCAGCTGCCGGGCCAGGATGTTCTCGATACTGAGGGTGTTCAGCGTGCTCTGCTGTACGAGTTGCATGCGCTTGCGAGCGAGATCACGCAGGCCTCGCTCCTCCGGCGGATAGGTGTAGCCTTCTGGCAGCAGCCCAAGGCGGAAGATATGGGCGAGAAACACAGCATCTCGTTCATCGCCTGCGTACTTCAGGCCCTCGTACTGCTTGATGGCGGCGGTATTTGCCAAATGGACGACAAAGCCCGCGGCCATCAAGCCATCGACAAGCCAGTACCAGTTAAACGTTCTATAGAAACATTTCTATAGAACCTATTATGGACGCCCCGGGATTATGCATGCTTTGCCGTTGAGTGGAGCGGAGCGCACGGCGTGGGTTCCGATATAAATCGAATTATGGACCGTGCCGCGCGCGTATTTGAGTTCTTGAGCAATGCAGGGTTCAGTTAGCGAATCGTTCTTGGCCGTGCATAATCACAAGCCCTCGAGAAACTGCAGTACGCGGTCAGTGGGCCTGTATCGGTGTTGCCTGCTGTGAGGTAATTGAAGCGTACTGAGGGCTCTTTCCTTCATTGCCAGGTCCGCCTCGATGTACATGTGCGTGGTCGCTGGGTTCTCGTGACCGAGCCACAGCGCAATGACCGTAAGGTCAACGCCAGCCTGAAGCAGGTGCATGGCAGTCGCGTGCCGAACCAGGTGCGGTGAGATGCGTCGGCCCTTGAGTCCCACGCAATGAGTTGCCGCAGCCTCGTAGGCGAGGTTAAGACGATCCGGTTATTCCGGTTCGCGTCATCGGTCCGCCTGAGCGATTTGGAAAGAGCCACTGTCCGGGTGAAGCGTCAATCTGCCGAAGCCAGAGCCGGATCTGGTTTGCGGTGCTGCGCCAGAGCGGGACCGCACGTTCTTTGCGGCCCTTGCCGTGAAGACGTACAGAAGGGCTTCGATCCAGCTCGACGTCGGCGACGCGTATGCCGATGAGTTCGGATACCCGAGCGCCGGTGTTATAGAGGGTCGCCAACATCACGCGATCGCGCTGGCCGCACCATGTGTTGGGGTTAGGTGCATCGAGCAAGGCGCATATTTCTTCTCGGGAGAGGAAGCGGACCAGCGGGCGCTCATAACGTTTCATCGGGATCGCGAGCACCTGCTGAATTGTGCCCAGCGACTCTGGTACTCGGGACGCAGCATAGCGCAGAAACGAGCGAATGGCGGCAAGCCGAAGGTTGCGACTACGGATGCTATTGTGGCGGGCCGCTTCGAGGTGGTCGAGGAACTGAAGAACCAGGGGTGCATCGATGTCGCTGAGTTCCAGGCGTTCAGGTCTCCGATGCAATCGCTGTTCTGTAAATTGGAGCAGCAGCCTCATGGTGTCTCGGTAAGCCGCTACCGTTCGCGGGCTCGCATTACGCTGTTGTATCAGGCGCTCCATAAAGAACTGCTGCAGCAATTGCGGAAACGTCGGTGATGGGTTCGGGTCAAGCATGATTGCCTCCTTGAGCGAAGTGCTCGAAGCGATCGCCTGCGATGGTCATCAGCTCAGGTATTGCCGTTACATACCAGAACGTGTCGGTGACCTGGGTATGTCCGACGTAGGTGGAGAGCACCAGCATCGCATTACCGACATCGATCCCCTCCTGATACCAGCCGATAAGACGTCGGCAGATAAAGCTGTGCCTCAAGTCGTGGATGCGCGGGTGCGGGTGACCTCCCCGGGCTTGCCATCCGAGCTGGACTCGAAGACGGGCGAAGGCATATGCGATCTGCCGATAGTTCACTGGCCTTCCGCAGTCGGACACGAAGAACGCTTCGGTCGTCGACGCGGGCAGCCTTTTATCCCGAATACAGGCATAGGCGCGGAGGGCTTCGGTGGTGGTCGGATGTAGAGGAACCTGGCGGGCTTTACGAAACTTGCTCTGACGAATCGTGAGGAGGCTGCGTTCGAGGTTGACGTCCTCGCGCCGAAGTGCCAACGCCTCCGAGATGCGCAAACCCGTGGCCGCGAGCAGACCGAAGACGGTTTCACAGGTAACTGGACGCAGGCCACCCGTGGGCGGAAGTTGTCGAGCAGTATCCAATAACGTCTCGATTTCCTCTTCCGAATAAATATGCGGTGTCAACCGTCGGTATCCTGGTCCACAGAGTCCGGAAGATGCAATTTCGGTGGCGGGATCGAACTGCAGGCGGTACTTGGCAAATGGGCTCAAGATCTTCAACCGACCTGCCCTGGTGGCGGCTGTGGAGCGGCTGGACGAACAGGCCCAACGCAAAGCCAGTTCCACCGTGATCGGACCGCTGTGGCCAATTTGATCAGCGAAGCGTGCAAAGCACATCAGACGCTGTTCCTCACTTTGAAGAGCAAAGCCAAGTCGCCGCCGGCGTTCAAGATAGCACTCGACCAGAGACACCATCGTTGGGGCGGCCTTCATGTTCGTCTCCCAGGCCAGGGCAATGCAACGGCGTTGAGCCGGGGCAGATCGACTTTGAGATAGATCGTCGTCGTGTTGACGCTGCGGTGGCGCAGTAGATCGGCGATGTCCTTGAGACTCGCCCCTTCCCTGAGTAACCTCGAAGCGACAGAATGGCGGAGCACGTGGGTTCCAGTCCACCGCTCAGCCTGGCCGCACCGGGCGTAGGCGCAGCGTACGGCGTTGCGCACGAGGCTCGGCCCTACCGGTTCATCGCGCGGAGCGCGGTGGCGTACAAACAGTGCGCGGCTAGCCGTGCTGGGGCGCCCGAAGCGGAGGTAGTCGGAGATCGCTCGCCCCGTCTCCACAGGCAACGGCAGAAGAGTTGTGCGCTTTGTTTTCGCTTTCGCAATCCGGAGCGTGCCTTCTCGCCAGTCCAGGTCATCGAGCTGGATAGACGCTACTTCGCTTGCTCGCAGACCCAGGTCCACGAGACAGCGGACGATCGCGTAATCGCGCCGGCCGGTCGGACGCGTACGATCGAACGATTTCACCAACGCCGCAAGTTCTGAATCGGTAAGAGAATCCGGCAACGCCGCGAGGCGCCAGTAAGCAACTCTGGGGACTGCAGAAATAAGGGGTTCGGTAGGATCTCCCTGTATTCGACGGAAACGCAAATAACTTCGCAAACAGTCGCCAATGATTCCCGCAGTCCGGGGTTGACAGCCTTCGGCGCGATCAGTCACGAATCGGTAGATGTCATCGGGCTTAATGCGTTCAAGCGCACGGCCCCCACCCAAACCGGGCAAGGAGGAATTCACGCACGTAGCGCAGACGGTAAAGGCGCGTTGCCGATGCCAGACCCTGAACATCCTTGAGATACGCGTCAAAGTGCTGAAGCTCATCGTGTACGAACCTGGAAGCCGGCACTGACCTCGGCGGAATGATGCCCTCCGCACGCAACATGCGAAGCAGATTACGGAGCGCGCGGCGAAGGTTAGCGAAGGTGCGTGGACTTGGCTTGCAGCAGTGGCAGACCGGAAGGTGCACCGTAAGAAAGCGATGTAGTGCCGCCTCATCGATGTGATCAAGCGGGATGCGCTGCGAAGTCAGCCACCGCCCGAAGTGCGACGCGCATTGCAGGTAGTTCCCTACAGTAATGCCCGCATATCCGCGTCGGACCAGGTAGTCCTCGAAAGCCCCAACGACGGGTTCGAGTGCGCCGTACCGTGCACGTTTGCACGCGACGACTTCAGACACGACTTTCCTGATCATGATCGCTCTCCTGAGTGACGGCGGTGAAGCCGTCTGAGAAGAGCAGTATCTGTTATGGAAAGTCAATCGATGGTGAGGCGCTACCAGGCATCCTGAGGAATTAGGCGTCGCACCTCGGAATGCCCGCCAAACCGTGCATAATCCCGGGCCGTCCATAATACGTGGATTCCAACACGCCCCCTTGCAGGTCCTCGTGGAATGGCGCGAGAACCGCGATGATTGATGACAGGTCATTGGCCAGTCGCTTGCAATAGAGCACCCGGTCCTGATCGTCGATCACGGCGACCACCGCGTTATTCGAGTGCAGATCAATGCCGCTATACTTCATTTCAGCCTCCTGAACGGGTCGGTTGAGCTTGGCATCTCAACTGTAGACCCTGGCCGCCCCTTCTTTGGGCGGCCAGGAGGCCTTTCAATGATTATCACCGCGCGGTACCGGAACCGAACCGCCGTTGTCCGCCAGGAAGCGCCGTTCAGTATCGCCTGGAAATTGTTATTCAAACGCCGGCTTCACTTGAATACCGGCCTCTGGGATGGCGAAGTGCCACCGGCAGCTACGGGTTCGCGTCGATCACCAAACTTCAGCGGTTGCACCCGACGCGGCGAAAAATCGTCGTGAGGTTGACCGTCACCCGTGAGACGACTATCGGGTCGTCCACTCAACCTCGCGCCAACCCGGGCAAACTCAGTTGGCAGCGCATTTTCGCCACTGCATCGGCGACATCTCGTATCTTCCCTTGAACGCCCGGCTAAATGCTGCCTCCGACTTGTAGCCCACGCGATTCGCGACATCGGATATCGGTGCGCGGCTATACCGCAACAATTCCGCGGCCCGGTCCAGGCGCCACGTCGTCAGGTAGCTCAGCGGCGCTTGTCCTACCACCCGTTGCAACCGGTCCGCGAAAGCCGACCGGGACAGATTCGACAACGCTGCGAGGTCGCTGACGGTCCATGCGCGGCTGGGGTCCGCGTGAATGGCAGACATCGCGGGATTGATGCGGGCATCGATCGCGCCGGAGAGCCAACCCAGACCGACTCCGCCGTCCGTCGCCCAGGTGCGCAACAACTGAACAAAGATGACGTCGGGAAGTCGCGAGATCATCGCGGCGGCGCCCGCGCGCGGATTCAACGCCTCGTCGAGAATGAAATGGCAGCTCAGGTCCAGCCATTCGAAAGGCCGTTCCCGCAGCCCCTTGAGGATCAGGATCGGCGGCAGCATGGACAGCAAGCGTTGCGACAACACGCCGTCGAAACCGAAGTCCCCACACAGCCAGGTCGTGTCTCCCGTTCCGAGCGTCAGGCGCTCCCGGTCGTAGTGCTGCCGCGCAAGGTCAGCGAGAAGCTTGGCCGGGCGCCCCGGGCGGTCAGCGATGACGTGCCCATGGCCATGCATCAACATGATCAGGTCACCCTGGGAGGCCGTATATCGCTCCTTGTTCCCCTCTACTTCTATCGAGACGTTCCCGCTTCTGACAATGCGCAGGCGGCATTTGCCTGAGGGAAACCGCATGCCGAAAGGCGCCGACGCCGCGCAGGTGAAGACCGTATTGCCGCGCACGCGAATCAACTCCAGCACGTCCGAAAAAGCATCGCGCTGGAAGGCAAAGGGGTCTGCCCGAACATCCGAATCTATCGGCGTTTCAGCAAATAAATCCGGCCTTTGTGCCATGTCACGTCCTCGTTGGATCATTATCATGGACGCATCATTTACGCGGAATGGTTCGGATGTCAAAGATTATTTTTCGACCGCATTGTGGCGTCGGAATTTATACGAAGGGAATTTCATGTTCGATTTCAATCGTAAGCGATCCACTATCGACGTCTACCCAACAGCACTCTGAGCGAGGAGCATAGGTGTCCACCTATTTGTGAGGTGGACACCTATGGCTGACAAAGACTCAGAGCTGAGAGTAGTTCGGCAAAGCAGCGACGGCCGTCGCCGCTACGATGAAAATGGCAAACGAGCATTGATCGAGGCGGCGTTACGCCCCGGCGTCTCGGTGGCCCGCATGGCGCAAGAGCACGGGATCAACGCCAACCTGCTGCGCAAGTGGATCACGAAATACCTGATGGAGCGCGAGAAAGGCGTCTCGCCGACGCCGCAGGATAACGGCGACGACTACTTGCCGCATTCGGGTGATGCGACTGACAGCCTGGCGATCGATCCTCCGAGTTCTCACCAACTCGTCGTTGCCGCGGCACCACCACCTGCGTTCGTACCTGTCGTTGCGGTACCGCCTGCGGCCACACCGCCGCCCCCATCGATGACGCTCACGCTGCATGTGCATCTCTCGAACGGTGTCGAACTCGAACTGGGCAAAGCCATCGCGACCATTGATGAACTGACAACCCTGGTTCAGATCCTTGGGAGGATGCCGTGTTCCGGTTCGACGACAATCTGAAGGTGTATCTGCACCGCGATCCTGTCGACTTCCGGTACGGCATGAACAGCCTGTCGATTCTCGTTGAACAGTCGATGCGCCTGAATCCGATGGACTCGTCGCTTTACATCTTCGGAAACCGGCGTCGCGACAGGATCAAGATCCTTGGCTGGGACGGCAGCGGTTTCTGGCTGATGATGAAACGATTGGAGGCCAGCCGTTTCATCTGGCCCGACAACAAGGCTGAGGTCGTGACGATGACGACCAACGTGCTGCACGCACTGCTCGATGGCGATGACATCACTACAATTCGACGACATCCGAAGCAGGAATATCTGCGTGTGAGCTGAACAGGCAGACGGTGTGCTGGTCTAACCCAGCATGCCGGTCAACGTCACGATCACCGCCGACGAACTGAAAGAGCTGCTCGCCGAACGCGATGCCGCTCGTGCGTTGCGAGAAGAACAGGAGGCATTACGCGGCGCCCTGCGGCTCGTGACAGCGGAACGCGATCTCGCCGAGGAACGACTCCGGGCCTACCGTCACGAGTTGTTTGGCGCAAAGAGCGAGGCACGAGATTCGGATCAACCCGGCCTGTTCAACGAAGCCGAGGTGCTCGGCGCGAGCAGCTCACCTGCTCAGGAAGATACGCCAGAATCGACGGTCGGCGCACATACGCGCAAGAAGCGGGGCCATCGCAAGCCGCTTGATCCCAACCTGCCGCGCGACGTGGTGCGGCACGAGCTGCCTGAGGCTGAACGCTTCTGCATGAACGATGGTCACGCGCTCGTCGAGTTTGGCGTGGAGATCAGCGAGCAGCTCGACGTGATTCCGGAGCAGCTTCGCGTGATCCAGCACCAACGCGTCAAATATGCGTGTCCGTGCTGCGATCTCGGCATCAAGGTGACGCCGGCGCCGCCTCGCATCATCCCTCGCGGCCTGTTGAGCGAATCGGCGCTTGCATGGATCGCCGCCGGCAAGTATCAGTTCGGGATGCCACTGTATCGCCAGGCCGGTCTGCTACGCCGCTTCGGCGGCGACATCTCGTCGAACACGATTGCTGCGAGCATGGTCCGTGTGGGTCTCGGAACGCAACCCGTGATCAACCTGATGCGCGATGCGTTGCTCGATGCCGAGCTGATCTACTGCGACGAGACGACACTCCAGGTGTTGAAGGAAAAGGGCCGTCGACCGCAAACGAAGAGTTATCTCTGGGCGCAGATGACCGATTCGGGCGTGCCCATCCGATGCTTCACCTATACACCGGGGCGTGGCACCAGGTTGGCCGACAAGCTGTTCACCGGGATCCGCGAGGGCGCGGTCATGATGACCGATGGCTACGAGCCCTACAACGACATTGCCCGGCGTCACCAGCTCGTGCACCTTGGATGCTGGGTTCACCTGAGACGGTACTTCGTCAAAGCAGAGGACAGCGTACCAAAGGCTGCCCGAACGCCCGATCTGTTGGCGACGCGCTTCATCAAATTGATCGGCAAGCTGTTCGCGGCCGAGACGCGCAGTACGACGTGGAGCGCACAGCGACGACAGCGGTTGCGACGACGATACAGCGCGCGCGTACTCAATGCCATCCACGCGCTGATGCTCGAGCAATCGCCCGGCGTCGTACCGAAAAGCCTGCTCGGCAAGGGACTGACTTACCTGCGCGCGCAGTGGCCCAAGCTCATCCGTTACGTCGAGAACGGCGACTGGCCTATCTCGAACAACGCTGTTGAGAATGCGATTCGACCACTCTGCGTGGGGCGCCGCGGATGGCTGTTCTCGGACACCGTCGGAGGCGCGAACGCGAGCGCCAATCTCTATACGCTCGTCGAAACCTGCAAAGCAAACAGCATCGATCCCTACCGGTACCTCACCTGGCTGTTCCAGCGCCTGCCTATGGCGAAGACCGTCGACGACTACGACGCGTTGCTTCCCTGGAAAATGCCGGCCGACCTCCGCTGACCCGCATCACTACCACACCTCACGCGCTCCGCCACCTTACTCTGAGGGGCGTCGTTCGTGGATCGCATACTTTCAATCAAGGTAAGACCCGGATGCAGATGTCGAAGCTCCTTTGCTGCTCGATGATGCTTGCCGGCCTGATCACGGCTGGTCCGGCCTCCGCGCAGTCCGCTGGTTCGGGGGGCGTGCCCGATGTGCCGCCGACCAGCGCAGCGTCGCCTGATCCCGGCGCGCAGCCTGTTTCTCATCCGAAGACGGTCGTGTTCATTCACGGCATGTTCATGACGCCCAGGGCCTGGGACAAGTGGCAGGCGTATTTCCAGCAGCAGGGCTACACCACGATAGCGCCGGCATGGCCGCTGCACGTTGGTCCGATCAGGCAGCAATGGACGCCGGAAGCCCAAGCCGAACTGGGCAAACTGACGTTGGATCAGGTCATCGAGAGCTACAGGGAAGTGCTGCGCCAGTTGCCGGAGAAGCCCATCGTGATCGGCCACTCCATGGGCGGCCTGGTGGCTCAGAAGCTGTTGTCGGAAGGGTTGGCGGCGAAGGCCGTGGCGATCGATTCGGCGCCGCCGTCGGGGCTGATCGTATTCAGGGGGTCCTTCATCAAGAGCAACTGGGCGGTGATCAACCCCCTCGCGGACATCAACCAACCGGTGGCGCCATCGTTCGGCGACTTCCAGTATGCCTTTTCCAATTGCTTGCCGCAGGACGAGGCGCAGGCGCTATACCAGGAGCATGTGGTACCCGAGTCACGTCGGGTGGGACGCGGAACCAGCTCGGAAGTCGCGAAGATCGATTTCAGCAAGCCGCACGGACCACTGCTGATCATTGCCGGCGAGGACGATCACATCATCCCGGCCGCGCTGAATCTCAAGAACTTCAAGAAATACAGCGACCCCTCCTCGGTGACGGACTTCCATCAGTTCCCGGGCCAATGCCATGGGCTGACCGTGGACAAGAATTGGCAGGATGTTGCCGGTTACGTCAAGGATTGGCTTGGCGCCCATTGAGTCGGGATGACGTCGCGCGCGGCGTAGTGCTGGCCGCCGTCCAGCAACGATTCGCACCACGCCAGCGCAGCCTGTTGAATGGCTCTTTGGCCTTCCCCGTTCTCCCGGATACCTCCCCTGAGCCGACGTATTCCGGAGAGCGCGGAGGATGCCACCAGACCGTGCGTCGACGATCGTAGTTGCCCTGGATTTGCCATGCTAACCGAGCGGCAAGTGACCGTTGCACCCCAAAAGCAGCCCCTACGGTACCAGGGATCGACTGGCTGCAACGGGTCGTCGGATAGGGGTAGGAAACGGCGATCGCCGTCCCCTCCCTCCGAACCCGGTGTGCAGTTTTCCCGCGACGGGCTCTCCAGTCAGTTGTTTCCACATCGGGATTGGCGCGCCAATCGAAGGGCCTCGGACATCGTGAACAGCCCAAGATCAGCGAAGAAGGCATTTGGCCATCGAGTGTGATCGCGAAGGCATCGACCCTGACCCGGACGGTGAAGCTGGGATGCCCAGCTCGCGCTCGCCACCATCCGGTTTCGGAATCGTCACCCGTCGCACCGGCATCGGCCGGTACGCCCCCCCCCAGCAGTTGCTCCCGTATTGCCGGCCAGGCTGTCACCAGGTGTCGCGCAGTCTGGTCAATGTCCAGCCCGTCGACACCCGGCGCACCCTTGTTGGTCCGCACCCGTCTAAGCGCCTGCCGCAGGTTCTCTCTCGTCAGCGCTGCTTCCAGCAGCGCCGATCCTGTGTCTCTCGTCTCATGCCGCGAGCCACAGGCTTCGTCGCTCCCGGCTTCACGCGCAGCTTCACCGCGCGCTGCCACCGCTCGCGCGGGCATCTGACGCATTGCCTGTTGCGTCGGCATGTCGTTAAACACTCCTTCCCGTTCGGTCCTTCGCCACCAGCTTCAGCCTCACCGGCCTGTCCTGTGACTACTATGACCTCTGCTGAGACCTCGCTCCGGTTCGACACCGTCGCCCTTTCAGGCAAGAGGCGAGGCGTCCCCAGGTAAGAACGCACTCCTTCATCGCACAACCGCCGCATCTACGCCGCTTCGCCTTGATCACGAGAGCTTTGCGGTTTCATGCCCGCTCGCCCTGCTCGGCAGCGCCTTCTATGCAGTTCTTGTTCATCGGCTCGCGATTTACGCTCCACGCTTCCTCCCCACACTCGGTCGCCCTCATGCAGTTGCGCTTCACTTCATTCGCCGTGGTCAGCTTATGGTGGGACTTGCACCCGCAGGAGTGCGCCCATGCTGGGCGCACACGAAAAACGACCCGGCCGCGCATGCGACCGGGTCGTCAAGTCCCGCCCCTCGCGTTACTCCGTTCGGCACCTTAAGAGACCATTTCAAAAAGACCCCAAGGGGGCTGTTAACCTTTTCGGCAAGCTGTTAACCTTGGTCGTCTGAACAACTGGAACCAAGGGGATGGGCGCACCGATCATTGATGACGAACTGTGGGCATTGATCGAACCTTTGCTACCGCCGCCGAAGCCGCGTCGCAAGAAATACCCGGGGCGGCTTCCGATTTCAGACCGGGCTGCGCTGAACGGCATCCTGTTCGTATTCAAGACCGGAATACGCTGGTGCGACCTTTCAACCAAGCTGGGATTCGGATCGGGGCCGACCTGCTGGAGGCGTTTGCGCGACTGGCAAAAGGCCGGCGTGTGGAGCGCGTTGCACGAGTTGCTGCTCGCCAAGTTACGCGAGGCCGGCGAACTCGATTTCTCACGGGCAGCGGTCGATTCATCCTCGGTGCGAGCCGTTGGGGCGGGCGAAAAACTGGCCCGAACCCCACCGATCGCTCGCGACCAGGTTCGAAGCATCACATCCTCGTCGACGCCAACGGCGTGCCCATCAGTGCAATCCTGACTGGCGCGAATCGTAACGACGTTACCCAGTTGCTGCCGCTCATTGACGCGATCCCGCCCATTCGCGGCGTACGCGGCCGACCGCTTCGCAAGCCCAAGGTCATCTACGCAGATCGCGGCTACGACTCCGAGCCGCATCGTGAGCGGCTTCGTGCGCGCGGTATCGAACCGGTGATCGCCAGGCGCCGTACGGAACACGGTAGCGGACTCGGCAAATTCCGCTGGGTGGTCGAGCGGACTCACGCATGGCTGCACAATTTTCGTCGTCTTCGCATTCGCTTTGAGCGTCGAGCCGACATTCACGAGGCATTCCTTAAACTTGGTTGCTCGCTCGTCTGCTGGAACATCTTCAGACGTGCCGAGCAGTCTTTTGGAAACGGTCTCTAAAAAAGACCTTAACTGAACGGCATTACCCTTAATGCCGCGGCTTTCCGACATGGCATCAACGTTTAGTGCAAAGTGAGCCACATCACCCCCGAGCCGTGCGCGGGGCTTCTGCGAGGAGAATCAGCGAAGCATTATTCAGTCCCAGCTCAAACTCAAGAGCCGCAAGGAACCGGCTTTGCGCATGATGCTATCCGACGGCTAATGGGTCTACAGGCGGAGCCTTTTCCTCAAGCGTGTCGTCTGCGCGCGGGCCGGCAGGCTCGCGAGTGAGGCAACGGCAAATACGGACAGGATTGCCACTGCGTCCGCAGCGAGACCCAGCGACACGTCATGCTGGCCGCCGGTTGTCCTGGCCAACACGGCATCGGCGCTCAGCGAAACTACGGTGCCGGCGACGAAGCACGGCAGGCTCCTGCGGCCGATCGCTCCGACCCACGGTGCCCTGTCAGCAGCGTGTCGTATCCAGCCACGGCGGACGAGATCGGCGACCAGCCACGCCAGCGCGATGAAATTCACCGCGCGCGGCCATTCGAGGTCCCGCTTCATGATGCCCGGCGTTGAGGGCTCGATCCTGAGCTTGTAATAGGCACCAGAGGCGATGATCGCGATCGCTGCAAGCCACGCGATCCAGCCGAAGCGCGCGGAATTGATGTGTTGATAAACGGGCTGACAGCGCGCGAGTGCGCCGAGCACAAATACCAGTTGCCAGGCGAACGGGTTGAAATCCCATCGGTTGTTCGGTGCGGCGGGAAGATACCAATATAAAGTTCCCGCGACCACCCAGAGCCCAAACGATAGCGCTACAAGTAGCCACGGGCGCTCGCGCGCGAGCGGTACCATCACCGGTGCTGCCAGCGCGAAGAGTACGTACATCGGCAGCACCGACGCAAGATATGGTTGACGGCGTAACAGCACGATATCGCACAGCACCGTTGCCGGCGACGCAATCAATTGCTGCAGATCGCGTGCCGTTTGCGGCGTTTCGATGTGGAACGCGCGCAAGACAGCGCTCGCCAGCAGCAGTAAGCCAGCCGTGAAAAGAAATGCCCGATAGATCACCCACGCTCGTTTGACAAACCACCTACGCGCGGCCGCTTTGTCACGGTACGCTGCCAGAGCCGTCCACGCGGTCGCTGTCGAGTAGCCCGCGAGAAACACAAACACTTCAGCAGCGTCGCAAAGTGCATACGTGTGCAACGTAATGTGCGACACGACGCTGCCGCTGACGTGATCGACGACAATGATCAGCAATGCGAGACCGCGGAGAAAATCGAGTTCCGGAAGCCGGGAGGTCGATGAATGCATGGAGTATGGATGGTGCGAGGGTGGAGCACTCACGGGCTGAGCGCTCGGGTGCAAACAGAAAGCATGGAGGAAATTTCATTACAGAATGGATTCGCCATCATGAAGAGAGAACGAGCTGCCACACTGCTGCCGACGTAGTGTCTTGGAGGCTGAATTTTGCCCCCTAATATGCCCAATATCATTGGGCTTTGCGAACCGCATCAGCTGGCATCTGGCCGGCCGGCGCAGGGCTTCGCTCTTGCTAGCCGCGCAAATATTTCTTCGACCACGTAGACATGAAGTCTTCTATGCGCGTAATATTGCGGGTTGTGTTATTGCAACATGCAGCGAACGGGAAGGTGTTTCGGTCCACAAACGAAGTTTGACTCCATGTATTCGATCTCACCCACTAGCTCAGCGCGTTGCAATCTCGGAATCAGCTCATCGAACAGAATCCGCATCTCCATGTGCGCGAGATGTTGACCAAGGCATACGTGGCCGCCGACACCGAAGGCGATATGTGGGTTGGGTCTGCGATCAATATTGAATGTGAATGGCGAAGGGAAGACTTCTTCGTCGCGATTAGCCGAGCCATAGCACAACATCAGCCAATCTCCCTTGCGAATTTTTCGACCTCGGATATTAGTGTCGGCAGTCGCTGTACGCATGAAATGATGAACCGGCGATGCGAATCTAAGGCATTCATCGATAAACTGTGGAATGAGCGATCGATTTGCCTGAAGCTGTGGTAGCAACTCCTTAAAGCGGCACAATGCCCACATTGCGACCGACGTGGACGACGACACTGTATGATGTCCTGCGGCAGCGATAATTACGTAATAGCCGAGGCGGGTTACGTCATCGATAGGCTGCCCATTGATGACCGCGTTGGCTAGCAAAGTCGCGACATCATTGCGCGGGTCCTTCCGGCGCGCTTCGTTTAAGCTTTCGAAGTACTCCCTGAAGTCGTCAACTACAGACAGGAGCGCCTTGCCCGTCGCGCTGCTCGCGTCGCCTTGGCGCAACGTGTCGCGTGTGTATTCGGCGTCCTCACTCCCGAACATCTCGTAAGTTAGTGCATGTATGCGAGGAAAATCCTCCTGAGGGACGCCGAGAATATCCATGATTACGTGCAGTGGGTACTGCGACGCGAATGTGCCTGAAAAATCGATCACCTTTCCGTTGTGTTGCTGCAGCTTCTCGACCATCGTACGGGCTAGCGATCTAATACGGTCTTCAAGCTTGAGAATACTGTTCGGCATGAACCAGGATTGAGTCAGCGCGCGTAAACTTTTGTGTTCTTCGCCGTCGATGTGCACGAGCGATCGAACAATGTTCGGCGAACCGGTCGCGGACATAATATGCTCGATCGATGCTTTAGGGCGACACACGACAGAATAATCTCCATTGTGGAATAGAGAATTATTCCGTGAGATCATAGAGACGTCGGCGTGTTTTGTAATCACCCAAAACGGGTCATGCCCGTCAGCCGTCGCTCTCCCGACGGGGTTGTTTGCGCGTGCCCAACTATAAATTTCGTGGAGGCCATCGATGTCCGTGTGGGACTTCGGATCGACGATGCGGTTCGCTATTTCCCTTGGTAGGTAATATTTTTGCATTCTGTTGAAGTCCAGGTGAGGTTCGTGTTAGTGGACGCGCGGCACGAACAAGCGTCTACGCGCGCGATGATCCAGTCTGCTAACGTAGAGAGCTCCTTTCAGTTGATGCTTGCCGATCGATTTAACTCTATCGCAGGCGTGTGCTCCCTGTGGGTGGTGATTGGTGTGGTGGCTGTCCATTTGCGTCTGGCGTATCTAATTATAATATTATGATTTCTCATGTCATCCTTAATTCAGATCAACATTGTCCGTTGATATCGACGATATTACGGATACGCGGCGGAACGTATGAAAATTAATGCGCGAGTTGTAGTCTCCTGTCGAAGTAAAGATAATTAACTGGTGTGATGGTTTTCGCCAGCTTAACCAATAAGACGCAACGCCGCTCAGGATGTCAGGAACTTCAGAAAATTTAGTCACGGATCGAAAGTGGGGGCGCGACTCGCCAACGCTGGCAGCGTCAGTCGGGTCATTTGCGAGGATCGATCGGTGCTGTGAGTCGTTGCATTGCAGCATGTTTAGCTCTATTCAGAACTTTTGACGGATCGCGGCGCGAGCAAGGATCTGGCGATTGCTGGATGAGTCACCCACATTCGCGACGCTTGCAATAGCGGGGACCCCACGAGACGATGTTCCAGATGCTTGTTGCCAACCGATTTCGAAATAGACGTCGGTTCGCTTGGATAAAAAGTAGTCTGTTGAAATCGCTACTTGGTTGAAGTGCTGGTTTCCGAGTATATGTCCCGAAACGTCTTGAATGCCATTCGATTGCAAGTAGTCGTATGATGCTGCGACTGTCCACGCTTGGCTGAAACGATACATTATTCCGACATCGTAGTTGTTGAATATGACTGTTCCGTCCAGATGAGACAGGGCGAGATTCGCGTATTGAACATTAGAGAACGATGCTGCCACGATGACTGGGCCGATTGTGTAGTTGGATGCTACGACTACAGACTGGTACGCTTGGGCGGAGCCATATCCACTGTTGATAGCACCTTGAAGAGGAGAGATCCCATTCAAATAGGCAGTAAAAAATCCTGTGCCTGGCGCTGCAGTGGGGTTCTTAAAGTACTCGAATGCTGCCCCCAGTTTCAATGGCCCGTTCACGTAACCTGCACCTACCGAATAACCACTGGTAGATGTGAAGTTACCGGGAATACCACCAAAGCTGTACTCAATTCCGAAGCTCGCGCCGTAGATGTCGGGGCTCATGTATCGGACAGAATTATTCGGTCGAACCGTGTTGGACGCATTGTCCAGATCCCCTGGGTGTCCCGCCGGCGCGCCTCCGACCAGCGCTTCGGCAGTCAGCGGCTCGGGAAAGTAGAAGATCATGTCGTATTGACGTCCAAATGTCAGGCCGCCCCAATTGTCGCTTTTGATACCGATGAAGGCTTGACGACCAAATAGCAGGCCGCCCTGACCAGCCTTACCTTGATTTAGGTTTGCGCCTGACTCAAGGGTGAACGTTGCATGTAAACCGCCACTGAGAACCTCGCTTCCGGTCATGCCCCATCGACTTCCCATGAGGCCGCTAAGCGAGTCAAGCGAAATTCTCTTGCTATCAGCAACGTTGCTTTGGTACATGATGCCTTCGTCGAGAACACCGTAGAGATTCACAGTACTTTGTGCTTGAGCCAAGGATGACGCACCAAATAAAGCCAGAAATATCGACCTTTCCCAACCACGCATAGTTAGGTTTCTAGGGGGCGTGTGAGTGAGAAGCTCAATTTCGCTCGACGACATCTGTCTGCACTGCGCTGCGACGTGCTGCCACGATTGCGCCGAAGTTCGTGTGCTCCAAAATAGAGCGCTACAGCGGAAGAAAGCCACTGTATCGTTGATATGTGCAGTTGCCTCGTTGCATTTTTTGGAGATCATATCTGTGCGATTTAGCCTTTACTGTATGGCGTCCAAGATGTCAAACGGGTTGAGCGCGAGATCGCTTCACATTTCCAGAGCACAGATCGTGCCGACTCAGATTCGTCGGCGAAAAGGAGCCACCAGGCGCAGTGCGACGTCTTCAGGTGGATTGATATCCGATGAAGATTGTCGTGCGGACCGCCGATGTGCGACAGTCGTCATTTCGTTTGTGAGCATTTGGTCAATACGCGACAATTGACATGGGCTGAAGAGCCGTCTATTTGAACAAGAGCCCTCGTAAGAGATCGTGAAGCCGGTAGCGTCCTTGACTAGACGTGTAAAACGGGAGGCTTGTCACGAGTCGCGCTGAACAATTCGTCTCACGAGGGCGGCCGTCATGCCGCGAAGACCACCGGTGCTAAGGGTTGACATACCCCCGGAAGGCAGGGTGTGGGGACGAGGCCGTTGGAATTCCCACGATCTCAGGGCATCGCTCAGACGGTGGTCCAGCGATATCTGTATCGCTTGTGGTTTTACGACGATTCATGCGGCTATCGTCCTGGGCGGCCCGCGCATCAGGCGCCCGACGTGGGCCTGCAGCGCGGCCGGGGCTACGCTTGGGCGCTGGGCCTCGACATCAAGAAGTTCTTCGGTAGTATCGAACTGGGAAATCATAATGCGACAACGAGGCTGAGCAAGGCGAGGCCGGCAACCATCGCAACTGGACCAGGCGCTAGACGGTCAACATGGCAAATGGCGACCTGAATCTGAACATTCTGCGCGATCAGCGGGCGACGTTCGAGCTGCAATTGGTGGCAGTATCAGCGCGGGCGGCCCGGCGTCGACGATTACGTCATCAGCATGTACGCGCGCGGCATGAGCGTGCGCGAGGTTCTGGGCCACTTGCTGGAGTTGTACGAGTTCGAAGTTGTCGCCCGACTTGATTTCGGCCGTCACCGACGAAACGGTGACCTTGATCGCACTTTGATTTCGATTTGGCCATCCAGCATTGGAACGCGCTCTTCCATTCGAGTGAGCCCGAACGGCCTTTTTTCCAGGCGGTGTTATGCACTTTAATGCCCTTTTACCAAGTGCCGCAAAGTGGACGAGCATAAGCGAGGAGAACACGGCGAAGTGGAAGCCAGCCAAGGTTTCGGGCAATCGCTCGCTGTACCTGGCCAGCCGACGCAAGCGGTCGAGCCAGCCAAAGCTGCGTTCGACCACCCGGCGTCGGCCAACGCCACCTTGCCAGGTTGGCCCGTGGCCTGCTGAATCTGACAGGCGAGTTTCCCGACCTGCGCGCGTGTATATATTCGGATATATCGCTTCGATGGATTGCTGCTTACCCATCGATCCCGACTTTGAGACGAAGGCTGCCGATGTGATCGGGCTGTACTTAATCCGCTGTTGCATGCGGTGGTGTTCTGCGTGGACGAGAAGACGGCCATCCAGGCGCTGGATCGCAAGAACCGGATGTTGCCACTCTCGCCCGGGCGCGCCGAGAGCCATGGCTTTGAATAGAAGTGCAACGGCACCCTGAGCCTGTTCGCCGCAGTGAATGTAGCCACCGGTGAGGTGCTGGGTAAAACTGCGCCACGCGATACCGGCACCCAGTTTGTTGCATTCCTCACCGCGGTGGTATCGGTCCAGCCGCGCGGAAAAAAGATTCACGTGATCTGCGACAACGTGAGCAGCCACAAAACCGACGCCGTTCAAACATTTCTGGCTGACCATCCGAAAGTCTCGATACATTGCGCGTGGCGTATTCACCGGCACAAAGGATCTCGATAAAAAGCTCATGCGTTATATACGCCAGTACAACAAGAAGGCGCTCCCGTTGAAATGGAAGTACTCCGATCCATCGCGGCGAATCCGGTGCAATTCATCTGGTTCAATGGACTAGTTGCGCAACAACGCGACGAAATCGCCGCCTATGTTGAGCGGTTGGGTGTTACCACTTCTTTTTGCAACCCTGACCAAAGTTCCGGGAATCGGGGGCAGAACCGCCGCCAGACCCCCACCGAGGTCTTGCACTAACATGAGGTTAGGTAGGTCACGTAGCGACTTACGCTGGCGTCGCATCAGTTACCCGGCGTTCACGCTCATTTATCCGTGGCGAGCACCCGTCCAAGCGCTGCAACAAGGTGCTCGGCGCATTGCTTCTATCGGCCGCCGTGGTGTTTAGACACCTATCTCACGGCCTCTCCGCACGCAAAGTCCAGCACGGCAACGACAGAACCAAGCGCTCATCGCACTGGCGCGGCAACGCTACGACGTTCGGTTCGCCAAACTACGGGACCCTTTACGACCCCGAGTCAGCCCCTAACGCTTGAAGAACTGCATAGGCACCGACATGACAACAAAGCCATCGACCTACTAGCGACGCATCTTGTCGAGATCGAACAGATTCAGGGTTGACCCGCCCTGTCTTGGGCCTACCGGCTTCTGCGGCACCACCGGGTCGTCGTCGTCCTTCATCAAGTTGTTGACCTGCCGATACGCGGCCTGCACACCTTGAATATAGTCGTAGCGGTTTGACGTAATAGCCTGCGCCTTGTCCCGGTCGTCGATGATGACCGGACGCAGGAATATCATCAGATTCGTCTTCCCTCGGCGCTTCTGCTCCGAACGGAACAGCTGGCCGATCAACGGCACGTCGCCGAGCAGCGGCACCTTGCTGTTGCCGTTCGCGTACCTGTCTTGCATCAGGCCGCCGAGCACGATGATCTCGCCATCGTCGGCCAGCACAGTCGACTGCACCGAGCGCTTGATGATCGACACGCCGCCCTGATTGTCCGCCGAGGCCGAATCGACGGACGAGGCTTCGGAATAGATTTGCAGCTTTATGATGCCACCGTCGGTGATCTGCGGCTTCACGTACAACACAATACCGACATCCTGCCGATCGAAGGTGTTGAATGCGGTAACGGACGTCGCGGCATTCGCGGTCGGCGTGGCGTATGAACCCGTCACGAGAGGCACGTTCGAGCCAACGACGATCTTCGCCTCTTCGTTATTGAGTGCGATGAGGTTAGGTGTCGATAGGACGTTGGCATCGCTCGACTCCGACAGCGCCTGCAACAGGCCACCAAGACCGAACACGTCGCCGAAGCGGTGCAACAAGCCGACGTTTAGGCCGTTGTTCAGCAGGTTCGTGCCCTCCTTCGCGAGCGCTGCGGCCGGGTCGTCCGCGATGATGGCTCCCTGCGCGGTCAGGTTCACGATGCCCTGGCTTCCATTAGAATTGAAGTTGGAACTTCCGTAGAGACCGTTGTTTCGACCATTCGACAGCAGCGCACCCTGCCACTGGATGCCGAGATTCGC
The DNA here is from genome assembly GCF_040965655.1 of Paraburkholderia sp. EG286B. Taxonomy (NCBI): domain Bacteria; kingdom Pseudomonadati; phylum Pseudomonadota; class Betaproteobacteria; order Burkholderiales; family Burkholderiaceae; genus Paraburkholderia; species Paraburkholderia sp. EG286B. Next base: position 19,885 of record NZ_JBFRCF010000037.1, read on the forward strand.
GTTTGTCGTCGCCGACAGTTCGACGATTAGCGCCTCGATATATATCTGCGCGCGGCGGACGTCAAGCTGATCGATCACGCTGCGCAGATTGCCGTAGACGGCGTCCGACGCGGTAGTGATCAACGAATTGGTCTCCGGATCGGCCTGAATCATCCAGCCGGGCTGATTCTCTTCAATGTCACCGCCTTCCTTTTCGCCAAGAAACGCCGCGTTGTTGCCTTGACTGTCGTTGTTGCCGCCGCCTGCAAGCCGATTGCTTCCCATCGACGAGAATGACGAACCGCCCTGAGAGCCGCCTGGCAGTGGCGGCAAGGCCGGTGTGCCCGTCGACGAGTCCATGTTTCCTTGGTTGAACGAGTTCGCGGCATGACCGCCCCCTCTGGACATCGAATCATGGCCGCCCTTGCCGAGCATGCCGCGCAGCGTCTTCGCAAGACGCACGGCATCCGCGCCCCGCAGCTGCACAACGTGGATGTTACCGGGACGCCCAGTTGCCGCATCGAGATGCTTCGCCAGAAACTTTGCCGCCGCGAGGCGCGCTGCGTTCGACGCACGCAGCAATAGCGCATTCGTGCGCGGATCAGCCTGCACCAAGACCTTCAGCGTCGCATCCGCATTTCCGATCGCCCCAGGGTCAAGCATCTTGGTCATCTGGGTCGCAACGTCGATCGAATTCGCGCTCTTCAGTTGTACTACCTGTACCTGCTGGCCGGCCGCAGAATCGACGCCCTCGATGATCTGCGCGATGCGGCGGACATTATCTGCATAGTCGGTGACGACGATCGTATTATTTGATGGATAAGCCGCAACCATATTACTCGGCGAAATGAGCGGACGCAGCACCGGCAGCAGGTTGTTCGCCGATTCGTTCCTAAGGCGGAAGATCTGAGTGACGACCTGATCGCCGTGTGCCGAAGGCGCATTTCCGATGTACGTCGGCACACCCTCCGCTTTCGCATCCGCTTCGGGCACGACCTTCAGCACACCGTGATCCTGCACCAGCGAGAAACCCTGCATTCGCAGCGCAGACTGCAGAGTTTTCAATGCTTTGTCCTCCGAAACAGGGCGCTCAGAGACGAGATTTTGCCGCCCTTCGACGCGCGGGTCCACAATGATCGTCTTCCCTGTCGCCGCGCCGATTGCCTTGGCGACCTGATCAATGCCGGCATCGACGAAATTGAGCGTCACATCTGCCCGAGCGGTATGGGCAGCAATCAATCCAGTCAGCAGCAACGCAGTTGCGCGGCGGGATCATGGCCGCCACATTACGGCGTGGCGACGATGTGCGGAGTCAAGAGGCCTTGGCAGACCATGGAACAGCGCGGCCATCGGCTCCATCATCACGGTGAGGCTGCTGAGCTGCTGAGCCGATTCCGATCACCACCAGTTCGGTGAACTGCGTCGTCACATATGCTGACCGTCGCTACGCAGACCACCCTGACGGGGACTGCTATTGCGAGACCGCCCTGGCACGCTCAGAACCGCTTCGAAGCAGACAGGGCCATCCTTGACAAGGCGCTACCGACAAGAAAGGTGGTAATCCAGCGCGGCCGTCGCATCCGTTCTCCTGCTCGCGAACATAAACGCATCCGAGGCGGCTGAGCACGCTCGTAACGGGCCGCGACAACTCGGCGCAACGCTGGAGTCAACAAATCGACGCTTCGATCAAGTGCAAACCCAGTGGCACCGCAATCAGCGTGGACGGCGTTCGACTCCGCACTCGCACCTAGCCCCGTAGCAACAACGCACGAATCGTAACAGCGCAAGTTCGTTTCGTATAAGCCGCTATTTCTTTTGGATGCATCAAGCTGATTTATGAGTCGCGGTTCCGCCGAAAGCGACCTCACGTTGGCAAGCGCGGCTGAGTTAAACGGGGGTTATGCTCTTTCGAGCAGACCTGATACCCTGGCGGGATGAAAAAAGCAGCCACTACTCAACCGATGTATCGGATGAAGAGTGGTACTTCGCCGCTCCGTAGCTAGACTTCGGACAAGGTCGGTAAGTGGAACGGTCGGAGCCTGAGCTGGTCATAGGGACCACCAAGAGGAACCCAAAGATGGCAAAAAGAAGCCGCCGGTCGCATAGCCCGGCATTCAAGGCAAAGGTAGCGCTGGCAGCCCTGATGGGCGACAAGACGCCGGCAGAGCTGGCGCAGCAGTACGACGTTCATCCGAACCAGATTACGGACTGGAAGAAGCAGCTGCAGGAGCGCGTGTCGGAAGTGTTCGAGACGGGCAAGTCGACGACGGGTGAGCCACAAGTGGACGTCAAGGTGCTCCACACCACGCGAAGATCGGCCAGTTGACGCAGGAGAACGATTTTTTAAGCGGAGCGCTCAGCAAGGCGGGGCTGAGCGGAAAGCGATGATCGACCGTGCACACGCACTGCCGATTGCGCAACAGGCGCGACTTGCGGGGATCGCCAGATCAAGCGTCTACTACCAGCCTCAACCGGTCAGCAAGACGGAACTGAAACTAATGCGCCGCATCGACGAGCTGCATCTTGAGTTCCCGTTCGCGGGAGCGCGCATGCTGGCGCGTCTGCTACGGCGTGAAGGCATCAAGGTGGGACGCCGGCACGTCGGCACGCTGATGAAACGCATGGGCGCGAAGCGCTGTACTGCAGGCCGAACACGAGCCGCGACAAGCAGCACAAGATCTGGCCGTATCTGCTGCGAGGAATGACGATCAACCGTGCCAATCAGGTGTGGGCGCTCGACACCAGCTACATCCCGATGGCGCGGGGCTTCATGTATCTGACTGCTCTGGTGGACTGGGCCAGCCGAAAGGTATTGGCACATCGTGTGGCGATCACGCTGGAAGCGATCCATGCGGTCGAGGCGCTTGAAGAGGCATTCGCGAAATACGGCCAGCCTGAAATCGTCAACACCGACCAGGGCAGCCAGTTCACCGCGACCGCTTCTACAGACGCGGTTCTGGATCGCGGCATCAAACTGTCCATGGACGGCAAGGGAGCCTGGCGAGACAACGTGTTCGTCGAACCTGGCGAAGCGTCAAGTATGAGCAGGTGTACCTGAAGGCATACGAGTCGGTCAGCCACGCCCGGCGCTCTATCGGCGATTACATCAATCTGTACAACCAGAGACGACCTCATTCGAGTCTGGAAGACCGCACGCCGGATGAGGCATACTTCGCGACGCTGCCTGCGATTAAATCGGCAGCATGAACGCCCCGGTGGTTCCACTTAACAATCTTGGGACCCTGTCCGAACAAGCGAAGCCACCTCTGTGCATCAAGGGAGGAGTTGCATCGTGACGACTCATACAAGTACCAATATGATTCGCCCACCGACATCAATTGTTAGGCCGAACCGGCAGGGATTCAAGCAGGCTATCAAGTGAGATATGCCGCTTTCCGTCTGCTTCCTGAAGAACCTTGAACACCTTTTGCTCAGCGGGCGTGGAGATGACAAAGTCGTTGTACGCAATCAGCAGAAGATTTCGATATGCTGTGTAATCAGGCCGAACCAGCGTTCAACCTGATTCAACCAGCTTGAGTAGGTCGGCGTGAAGTGCATGTGGTAGCGCGTATGCCTGGCCAGCCATGCCCCGACCTTCGGATGCTTGTGTGTTGCATAGTTGTCGACGATCAGATGCACATCGAGATCGGCAGGCACTGCCTGGTCCACATGCCTGAGAAACGCCAGGAATTCCTGATGTCGGTGGCGCGACTTACATTGCGCAATGACTTCACCCGTTGCCGTATTGAGCGCGGCGAACAAAGTAGCCCTTTATCGACGCGGACTCATCGCACCGCCACCGCAAGATGCACCGAACTTCGTTGCGCACATCCAATAATCAGAACCAGCCGAGCGCAAATAATGCCACGCGGTAAGCGAGACTACTGAGAAGTAGGCCATCAAATTAATTTATGTCTGCGCTTATATTGATCGGCGTAGGTCTGTTTTCTGCATTTTATCAATGAAGCACAGTCGGTATAAGAGATGCGCGCAAATCTATGCGCCTACGGAGCCAACGCATGGTTTCGTTCAAACAAGGGACGGGGTAGCCTAACGTATTTGACGACACAATTGCGACACGATGACTCATCTAGAATAGCCAATAGACTAAATTCTGTTATGTAAACCTTAATGACTGGAATGAAATGCATCGCAATTTTCATCAAGCTCAACACCAGTTGTCGGCGCAAAACACTGCATGTGATCGCCATCATGGAAGAATCTTCTGCCGGGACGATGGCAAATGGCAGTCGGCACGGCGTTAGCGCCGACCAAGTTTTAGCTGGCAAGGAACCTCGCGAAGACACCTGGCCGCTAGCACAAGCTGCTGAGCCAGTCCTGCCGGCATTGGTGTTCTCGGCCGCCATCACGACCTCTCCAGTTGTAACACGCCGTTAGCAAGGGGACGCTGGAGAAGAAACTCCTAGCGTGGGTGATCGGAGAGGACGTTCGAAATACTTGTTCCGACGCTCACGCATACTGCCACGGAACGACCCCGTTCGACCGACTGGCTGAATGGCCAGCGCGTCGCCGTGGTAGATGATGCCAGGGGATATCAAGACCACTCCATCGGATCAGGGCAAGGTGCGGAGAACGTTTCCTGCGCAGTGGCCCGGTCTCCAGCTCCAGAGAGGTCACTGGCCGAATTTCGCTATTTAGGAGCACCCCTCCTAGGGTATCCCGGCGGCGGCCGAGTGCACTGGGTGGGTTGATTGACTGAAGGCCGCGAAGGCCGCGCCACGTATTGGCGTCGTCCGGGTTCATTTTGGAATGACCCATTTTTTTGATAGAAGGCTATTCCGCAAGCATTGATCGGAGCCAACGAACTGATTGGAGTCTCGACTCGTGAATCTTCCAAAACGCATGCTCGTCGCCAATGTCGCGTGGGCCCAGGAAATCGGACGGCGCGAACCAAACTTGTTTCGCGCGCTAGCCATTGGGCAGAAACCGCAAGTGCTCTGGATTGGCTGCTCAGATAGCCGCGTGCCCGTCGAAACCATCACCCACTGCGCGCCGGGGGATCTATTCGTTCATCGCAACATCGCTAACCTTTTTCATCTTGATGACGACAACACCATGAGTGTGCTCGAATATGCGGTGTGTGAGCTGCGGGTCGCGCACATCATTGTCTGTGGGCATTACGGATGTGGGGGCGTGCGCGCCTCGCTACTTCCGCCAGCCGATGCCTTGCCGCACTTCAACCGCCACATCAGGCCGCTTTGCGCACTCGCACACACGCATCACGCGGCGCTCGCTCGCCTGCCATCGGAAGAGGCACGCATCAACCGGCTCGTCGAACTTAATGTACTCGAACAGGTACGCCTGCTGCGCGAGCATCCGCTCGTGCGTGGGCGTGCACCCTCTCCCCTTGTGCACGGCTGGATCTTTTCACTGAACGACGGCCAGATGCGCGAACTCGTGTCGGGCTACGGGCCTGAAACAAGGAAGGCAATCGCCCCCTTCTGACCCGCTCCAGATCGCTCCGCTTACCTCGTTCACCGGAACATGGCAGTCGCACAAGTTTCGCCGTCGCGGTATTCACCCTTTACTATTTTTCGTGTCCGTCATGACTTCGAAAGCTTTCCCGTCTGCGCTTCTACGTGACCTCGCTGCCGGCGCTGTAGTCTTTCTCGTCGCGCTGCCGTTGTGTCTCGGCATTGCAAAAGCCTCCGGCGCAGAGCCGCTATCCGGGCTGGTGTCTGGCATCGTTGGTGGCATCGTCGTCGCCTTGCTCAGCGGATCGTCCCTCAGTGTGAGCGGCCCCGCCGCGGGCCTCGTCGTGATCGTCGTCGACGGCATCGCGCGTCTCGGTAGTTTCTCTGCATTCCTTATTGCATTGCTGCTCTCGGGCGCCATCCAGTTCGGCTTCGGCACGCTTCGAGCCGGGCAGCTCGCCTCGTATGTGCCCACACCCGTCATCAAGGGAATGCTCGCCGCAATCGGCCTGCTGCTGATCATCAAGCAGGTTCCACTCGCAGTCGGTCTGACGTCGGGCGGCAACACCGAATCGTTGGCAGGCGCGCTTGCATCCATCTCGCCCATAATCTGTACTGTAGCCGCCATCTCGCTGGCCATCCTTGCGGCCTGGGACACGCATACGTTGCGACGCTTCGCCCTCGTGCGGTTCGTGCCCGCGCCGCTTGTCGTCGTAGTTGCGGGCGTAAGCGCGACGCTGGTTTGCGGCGCGTTAGGCGCCACGCTCGCGTTGCCACCTGAGCACCGCGTAGCGTTGCCGGCCATCAAATCGTTGGCGGCGCTCCGCGACGCCTTGCATTTCGCTGAGTTCGGGTTGAGCTTCGCGCGCCTTGTGGATCCAGAAATCTGGATCGTCGCCCTGACGCTTGCCGTTGTCGCCAGCCTAGAAACGCTCCTGAGCCTCGAAGCCGTCGAGCAGATCGACCCGCAGCGTCGCGCCGCACCACCGAATCGCGAACTCAAAGCGCAAGGCGTCGGCAATATGGTGGCAGGCGCAATCGGGGGATTGCCCATCACATCCGTCATCGTCCGCAGTTCTGCCAACGTCCACGCCGGCGCGCGAAGCAGGCTCTCCGCAATCGTGCATGGCGTGCTGCTCCTCGTCAGCGTGTTCGCGCTCACGGATGCGATCAACCTGATTCCGCTCGCGAGTCTCGCCGCCATTCTCATTCATACCGGCATCAAGCTCGCCAGACCGTCGCTGTTCATTATGTTCGCGAAACAGGGAGCGGCAGCGTTCACGCCATTTATTGTAACGATTGCCGGGGTGCTCGCCACCGATCTGCTCACCGGAATTGTGCTCGGCGTGCTGTGCAGCGCCGCGCTCGCGTTGTGCGCGAATCTGCATCGGCCTATTGCCCTCGCGCGACACAACGACCATTTCCTGCTCTCGTTTCGCAAGGATGTGTCGTTTCTCGGCAAGGTGGCGCTCAAGGAGATGCTTGCGCATATCCCGGATCGGGCGACTCTCATCGTCGACACAACCCGCGCCGATTTCATCGACCACGACGTGCGCGAACTGCTAGACCGTTTCATTGACGAGGCGCCGCTGCGGTCGATCGCGGTGGAGGTTCGACATGCCGCAACGGTGCTGCCTCCTGCAACGCGCTCAGGCGTCTGACCGCATGCCAACAATGATGTTGGGATCCGTGCTCGGGTTGAGCTCGTGTTTGCCGTTGTCAAGCGCCTGTGGGGCTTCACGAAGGTGCGTTGTCGCGGTCTGGCGAAGAACGCCAATCGCGCCTTCGTCGCGCTGGCATTGACCAACGTCTATCTCTCGCGCAGACGATTGATGGCAAAGGTACGCCTATAGGTTCTGGTGCAAATAGGCAAGCGAGTTGAGAAAGTGCATATAGGTAGGAAAGCTTATCGATCAAACAGGACCGCATTCCATACGGCGGGCGCAGCGGCTTCCTTGAGGCCGAGCTTCGCGAGATCAAACTGCCCCGTGCGAATGCGATGCGTCAACCCGATTCCTGAAATCGTGGTCACGGCGCTCCCGAATCGCTTGAACCCAGGCATCACGTTCGTTCTGGACTTGATGTGGCGATGGTCTTGCTCGATCACGTTGTTCAGATATTTTGAGGACCGGACCTTCGTGTCTTCAGGCACCGAGAGCATGTCGGGCGCCGGCGGCAAGCCGTCTGCCTGCGCGGTCATGGTCTGGATGTGCTTGAGAAAGCTCGCCACCTCGCGCGGGCCCGGGCGTTTCGGCTCGCGCTTGAGCTCGTCCCACGGCGTGCGGCCCGTCCGCGCTTTGAAAAGGTCGTCGAGCCGCGTTCGCAGCGGCTCGTCCAGCGATTCGGTGAACGCCTGGTAGATCGCCTCATTGAGTTGGCTGCGGGCGTGGCTGGCGGTGCGCGAGAGCGTCGCCAGCGGCGGCAGTTCGTAGCTGTGCCGCACGAGCTCCTCGAGCAGGACGTTGATGATGTCGGGTAGCTCGGCCTTGGTGCGCGCGGCGCCGGCGGCCAGGGTCGCGAGCCACTCGTGGGTCGAAGCGTCCAGGGGACGAATGCGGGCGTACTCGCGCAGGATCTTCTGGTGCCGCGACTTGCTGCCGGAGCGGTCGTAGCGCGCGAGCGTCGTGCGCGGCACTGGACGGGCGCCGAGCGCAGCGCAGACGTGATCGATGATCGCCGGCGGCACATCCGACACGGGCGGCATATACCCGAGGCGCTGCAACAGCTTCAGCTGCGCGAGGATCAGTACGCGGGCCGGCGCCTGCCGAAACTGGCCACCCACGAAGCGGATCTCGGCCCGCTGGGCGTGTAGACCTTGCGCAGCTCGTCGTCATCTACCTCGGCTGGCAACACCGGGTACGCAGTCTCATGCACAGTGCTCATGCGGGCAGCCTGAGGCGGGGATCCGAAACGCGAATCCTACGACAAATTCAGCGCAGACAGTGCCGTCAGCTCAGACCTAGGTGGATTGGCGAGAGCGCTTTGCGGTGCGTGGCGGCAGTGGCGCGGTCCGCGTCGCGACCTGCCCTTGCAGGAGGCCAACCTGCTGGACGAGCGCGTCGCGCTCACGGCGCAGTTCACGCACTTCCTCCATCACGCTTGCGAGTTGCTTCTCGTGCCGCTCGGCCTGGCGTCGCTGCTCAGCGGCGTCGGCCGCCTGACGCTGGACGTCGCCCACAAGCTGCTCGTTGCGCTGCTGGGTCTTGGCGAGCGAGGCTTCCGCGCGGCGCTGCGCATCGCGCGCTTCCTCGGTCTGCATCATGACGCGTTTTTGCACGCCCTCGGCCAATTTCAGCCCTTCAGGAGTGGTCAGCCGACGTCCGTTGATAGTCAGCAATCAGCCGTTAAAAGACGCCTCTGCCAATTGCAAACCGGGAAGGTATTGCGGTGGCGCGCTGCACGGTCTCCGGGCTGATGAAGTTGCAGGTTTGCGCCGCCTGTGCGCGGCAGGCGGCGTCGCGCGACGATCCCCGATCCGGCGCGCCGTGCCCGCTGGACCGGTTCAATCGGCAGTCTGATCGGACCGCCGGATCGCTGCGGACAAGCTCTTCCACATTCGTCATTGAGTTCTACGTGCCATGAATTTCGCGCTTCGATACGCGCGTCTGGCAGGCCCACATGCAGGTCTTTGGCGTGCCGAAGGTGGGCAACAAATGATGTGTAGCAACATCGGGCGCGCGGACCGGGCTGACGGAACGACGCGAGCGGTCGGCACATTGGAGAAATCCCAAGACTCCGTTTTTTGATGGCTTGACATCAGTTGTCGCAATGACTACATTAGGAATCAGTAATGTAACGGTTGCGACATAAATGCACAATCAGACGGCAGCAGCGGCGTTTCCCGATGCGATTCGGCTCCGTTTCGACTCGCTGACACGCGCGCAGCAGGCTTTGGCGAGTTATATCGTCGATCACGTCGAGCAGGCGGCGTTTATGACTGCGCGGCAGCTCGGCGATGCGGTCGGACAGAGCGACGCGGCAGTCGTCCGGTTTGCACGGGCAATTGGCTATCCGGGATTTCCGCAAATGCGCAGCGCGCTGCGCGAAGGCCTGCTTGAGCGAGTCGGTGCAGGCGGGATGCGAGCCGCCGCCGATCGGCCGGCTGCTGGCGAAGAGCTAAAAAACGAGGTGTTTTCGTCCGATGCCGCCTTGCTCGATGCGACCGCACGGTTGAATCCGGTACCGCTCGGCGAGCGCGTCGCCGACCGACTGATCGCCGCACGACGCATCTGGGTGACCGCGCACGGCACCACGTATCCACTTGCGCTGCTACTGTCGATGCAACTGAACCAGATCCTGGGCACCTGCGAAACGCTGACCGTTGGCCACGGCGACATCGCAGACCGCATTCGTCAGGTGGGCGAACAGGACGTGGTGATCGGCATCGGCTATGCGCGCTATCTGCCGTACACGATCGAGCTGATGAAGATCGCGCGTCAGTACGGCGCGTATATTGTCGCGATCACCGACAAACCGTCGTCGCCTCTCGCACAGATCGCTGCCGAGAGCTTTCTGGTTGGACGCGAGGGAACGCTGTTCAGCTGGTGGTCGCAGGCTGGAACGTTGGGCCTTGTCAATTGGCTCGTCGCGCTGACGGCGACCCGCAACGGCGAGAATGCCACCGCGATGCTTCAACGCTCAGACGACGCATGGCGGCTGCTGTCACATTGGAACGCTGGCGGCAGCAACGGCGACGCTCCGTCGCTCGCTGATCAGCTGAACGGCCGCCTCAATTTCGGCCGCTCGCAGGGCGAAGCTGCTGCTTCACAAGCAGAAAACCTTGCATCACCCACATCGGGAAACAAGCAAGCCTCAAGACGGCGCAAAGCGCGCTAATCAACCCGGAGCAGACATGACCTTCAGCACCAGCCGCCGCCGTTTTCTAGTCAACACTGCCGGCATCGCCGCCGTCGGAGCGTTGCCGCTTGTCGCGCCCTCCATGGCGCATGCGTCCGACGCGGGCAAGGTCGTCGTGCGCGGCTTGGGAGGCGCCTACCAGGACGTGATGGCGGCGGCGGTGCACAAGCCGTTCACGGCCGCGACCGGCATCGAGGTGGTAGTGCAGCCGGCCACCGCCGCACAAATTCGTGCGATGGTGCAGGCTGGCCGCGTATCGATCGACGTGTGCGATCTGGTCGACATCGCGCAGGTCGCGCTGGATAAGATCGGCGCCCTTGCCCCGATTGAGTACACGAAGATGAGGTACACGCACGCAGATGACATTCAGCCTGTCATCCGCAAGCAGAACTACGTGGGCAGCCTGTTCTTCTCGACGGTGATGGTCTACAACACCGAGGTTTACAGGAACGGTGCGCATCCGAAATCGTGGGCCGAATTCTGGGACGCCAAGAAATTTCCCGGCTCGCGCACCCTGGCTGATCAGCAATCGGGTTCGGCGGAACTCGAATTCGCGCTGCTCGCCGACGGCGTGCCGATGGACAAGCTCTATCCGCTCAACGTGCCGCGCGCGCTGAAGGTGCTGTCGCGCATCAAGCCGCAGATCGCGACGTGGTGGACCACGGGCGCCGCGTCCGCGCAACTGATGGAGCGCAAGGACGCCGTGCTGGGGGGCTTATGGAACGGCCGGGCACAGGATCTGATCGACAAGGGCGCGCCGCTCGCCATCGAATGGAACCAGGCGAAGCGTCAGACCCAGGCACTGTCGATCATCAAGAACGCGCCGAACGCCGCGAACGCGCAGAAGTTCGTCGACTTCGCGTTGCAGCCTTCGGTGCAAGCGGAGATCGCCCGTCACCTCGCGTACGGCCCGACCAACCAGAAAGCGCTCGCGCTGCTCAAACCGGAAGAACTGACGCGCTTGCCGAGTTCGAAGGAGCATTTCGTCGAGTCGTTCCAGCAGGATCCGCAGTGGTGGTCGGACAACCTCGCATCGGTGGGTCAACAATGGCAATCGTGGGTTTTGCAAGGATGAGCACGAGCGGAAAACCGACAGGCGGCGCAAGTCTCGAACTGCGCTGCATCACCAAGACGTATGGCCACGCCGCAGCTGTGCGCAACCTGGACCTGAAGATCGAGGCGGGCGAATTCGTTACGCTGCTCGGCGCGAGCGGCTCGGGGAAGACCACCTCGCTGATGATGCTGGCGGGTTTCGTCGAACCAACGTCCGGCCAGGTACTGATTGGTGGCGATACCGTGACAGCGCTGGCGCCCGCTCAGCGTAATCTCGGCGTCGTGTTCCAGAACTATGCGCTATTTCCGCATCTGACGGTGGCGCAGAATCTTGCCTTTCCGCTGCAGATGCGGCGTGTCGGCAAGCAGCAGATTGCCGCGAAGGTGACGCAGCTGCTCGACACCGTGCAACTCGCCGACAAGGGGCAGCGCTATCCGCGCGAGCTGTCGGGCGGCCAGCAGCAGCGCGTCGCGCTGGCGCGCGCGTTGATCTTCGACCCACGCGCGTTGCTGCTCGACGAGCCGCTCGGCGCGCTCGACAAGAATCTGCGCGAGCACATGCAGCATGAGATTAAAGCCTTACATACGTCGCTTGGTACGACGATGGTGCTGGTCACGCACGACCAGGAAGAGGCGCTGACGCTGTCGGACCGGATCGCCGTGATGCACGACGGCGCGATCGCGCAAATCGGCTCGCCAGCGGATCTTTACGAGCGGCCGATGACGCGCTGGGTCGCCGAATTCGTGGGGCAGTCGAACCTCCTTGACGGCGTGATCGAGTCAATCGATGCAGGCCGCGCGACGCTGCGTCTGCCAAACGGCACCGCGCTTGGTGGTGCGTGTGCGCCGTCACTGCGCATCGGCGAACGAGCGAGTGCGCTGCTCCGTCCGGAGCGCCTCGCGCTCTCGCGGCGCGGCGAAGCTTCGGTCGCGCCGGCCGCAGGCGCGGTGATCGATGCGACGGTGATCGATTCGCTGTACCTCGGGCATACGGTCAAGTACACGGTCGCGCTTGCCGACGGCCAGCGTCTCGCTGTGCAGCTGTCGAATACTGGCCACGCGTCGATGCCCATCGCCGGCGATGCCGTGACCCTGCGCACTGGCGTGCAAAGCGCGTGGCTGATGGCCGCTTCGCCGGCCGCGCACCTCTCGTCACTCGAGCGTGCCGCATGAGCGCGGTTGCTGTCGTCCAGACGCCGCGCCGCAGGCGCGCGCCCGCGTTCTGGCTGTTGCTGCCGCTCATTGCGTTCGTCGCGGTGTTCTTCATCTATCCGCTCGGCGCAATGCTGGTGCGCGCGGTGCACGACAAGACCGGTTTCACGCCTGTCTACATGCTGCGCATTCTGCACGAACCCGCTTATCTGGTCGTCTTGCGCACGACCTTCGTTATCGCCGCGCTTGTGACGGTCTTCACGCTCGTGGTCGGTTATCCGCTCGCGTATTTTTTATCGCAACGCAAGCCGCGCACGGCGACGCTGCTGATGATCCTGGTGGTCATTCCGTACTTCACGAGCGTGCTGGTTCGCACGTATGCATGGATGGTGCTGCTCGGCAGCCACGGCCTTATCAACGACCTGCTGATCCGCCTGCATTTGATCGATGCGCCCGTGAAGCTGCTCTACAACCGCACCGGCGTGCTGATCGGCATGACATACATGTTGCTGCCTTACATGGTGCTTGCGCTCTATAGCGTGATGCGTTCGGTCGACACGCGCCTGCTGCTCGCCGCCGAAAGTCTCGGCGCGGGCCGCACGCGCGCGTTCTGGCGAATCTTCTTTCCGCTTTCGATGCCAGGCGTCGCCTCCGGCGCGCTGCTCGTGTTCATTCTGTCGCTCGGCTATTTCATCACGCCCGCGCTGATGGGCAGCCAGCAGGACAGCCTGATTTCGATGGTGATCGAAGCGCAGATCGAAACCTACTTCGACTGGAATTTCGCGTCCGCGCTCGCGGCGGTGCTGCTCGCCAGTACGCTGTTGCTGTTTGCGCTGTACGAACGTGTGATCGGACTCAACCGGCTTTTCGAGGCAAAACTGTGAACCCGCGTGGAACCAGCCTGCCGCTCGCCATCGTGGCGATTGCGGTGCTCCTCTGTATGGCCGCGCCGATCGTGCTCGTGTTTCCGCTCGCCCTGAACGACGCCGGCTATCTATCCTTTCCGCCCAGGTCAATTTCCTTGCGCTGGTTCGTTTCGGTGCTGACCGATCCGGACTGGCTCGCGTCGATCTGGCTGAGCGTTCGCGTCGCGTTCATCTCGACGGTGATCACGCTGCTGCTTTCCTTGCTCGCTTCGCTCGCACTGGTGCGGCACCGCTTTCCGTTCAAGCGCGCGGTCTATGCGCTGATCCTGCTGCCGATGATCGTGCCGAACATCATCGCGGCCATCGCCATGTTCTTCTTTTTCTCGGACGTCGCGGTGTTCGGCAACATCGGCTCGATCGTGATCGGCCATGCGGTGGTGTCCTCACCGATTGCGGTGATCATTCTGTCGTCGACGTTGCAGGCCTTCGACGGGCGGCTCGAAAACGCCGCGCAGAGTCTCGGCGCGAGCCGCCTGGCCGCGTTCATCCGCATCACATTGCCGATGATCGCACCCGGCGTGATGTCGGCTGCGATCTTCGCGTTCCTCACGTCGTTCGACGAACTGCTGATCGCGCTTTTCATGGCGGGCACGTCGTCGCAAACCTTGCCCGTGCGAATCTGGAACGCCGTGGTGTTCCAGCTCGATCCGAAAATCGCCGCCGTGAGCGCGCTGCTCGTGATCGTCTCCGCTGTGACGCTCGGTTTGAGCGCGCTCACCGGACGCCGTGCCTGATCCCCTTCAGTTGACTTCACCTGCTACTTTTTGTGCGCACTGCGCCGCTCCCATGAATACTGACCAGACACTGCTTTTTTCCCTCGACGAATACCACCACCGTCTCAACAAGGTCCGCGCCGCGATGCGCGAGCGCAACCTCAATACGCTGATCATCGATCAGACCGAGTTCCTGTTCTACATCAGCGGCTTCGGCATTTCGGAAAACATGTACCGCGCGTGCGTGGTACCGCTCGAAGGCGAGCCGGTCTTCGTGCTGCGCGCAATGGACGAGCGGCCGTACCTCGAAACCACGTGGCTTGCGCAGCACGTAGGGTTTTCCGATTGGGAAGACCCGATCGAAGTGCTTGCGCATCTGCTGCGCGAACGAGGCTGGGACGCGGGGCATATCGGCCTCGACGGTGACTCGTACTGCATGACGCTCAACCGCTTCAAGTGCCTTCAGGCAGCGTTGCCAAACGCGAAATTCGGTGACTACTCCGGCGTGCTCGAGGTGCTGCGCGCGCGCAAGTCACCCGCCGAGATCGACTACATTCGGCGCGCAGCGGCAATCGGCGACATCGCGATCGAGGAAGCGCTGAAGGTATCGGGCGTGGGCACGTCAGAACGGGACGCAGCGGCGGCGGTGGCCTACGCGTTCATGCGCCACGGCGCGGATTCGGGCCGTACGGGCCCGATCACCAACGGCGTGGGCGATGCATTCCTGCACGGCAACCTGCATAGCCGCCCGCTCGCGAAGGGCGAAATCCTGCATTTAGAACTGCTGCCATTCGTGAATGGCTACAGCGCGCGGATCATGCGGCCTGCCGTGATGGGCGAAGCGAGCGACCAGCAGCAGCGTATCGCGCAACAACTGCTCAAAATTCAGGACCGCCAGTTCGCGGCGATGCGTCCAGGCGCGATTGCAAAAGACATCGACGCGATTGCGCGGGACGCGATTCTCGCAGCAGGCTTGCGCCCTTCGTTTCCGAACATCACCGGTTACACACTCGGCTATTACTCCCAGTCCACGCCGCATACGAGCGACTTCACACGAGTATTCCTGAACAACGCCGAATGGGTGCTCGAAGAGGGCATGACTTTCCACATGTACGTATCGGCGGACGGGATTGCGTTCAGCGAAACCGTGCTTGTTACGAACGACGGCATTGAACTGCTGACGAAGAGTCCTCGCGGTCTCGTGGTGGTGTGAAACATGCGAATCGCTGTCGGAGGTATTCAGCACGAGACCAACACGAGCGCTGCGACGACGCCCCTTGATGCGTTTATCGTGGGAGGCGGCTGGCCCGGCTGGCAGAAGGGACAGCAGATTGGCGCGGTGCTCGGCGCGATGAATCTGCCGGTGAGCGGCGCCATCGCCGCGCTCGCCGGGGATCAACGCGTGGGCGCGGCGCATGTGGTGCCCCTGATGTGGGCAGCGGCGACGCCGTCCGGCCGCGTCGAAGACGATGCCTTCGATGCACTCGCCGACGAATTGATCGCGCGCCTGCTGGAGGCTGGTCCAATCGACGGCCTGTACCTCGACCTGCACGGCGCGATGGCCACGGTTTCGCACGACGATGCTGAAGGCGAGCTGCTCGCTCGCATTCGCGCGCGCGTTAGCGAAGCGTTGCCGATCGTCGTGAGCCTCGATCTGCATGCCAACGTGAGCCGGCGATCGTTCGTGCTGTGCGACGCGATGGTGGTGTACCGCAGCTATCCGCACATTGACATGGATGAAACGGGCGCGCGCGCGGCGCGTCTGCTGATCGAACGCATCGCTCGCGGGAAGCCGTGGGCTAAAGCGATGAGCGAAGTCGCGTTCGTCGCGCCACTAACGGCGCAATGCACGCTTGTCGAGCCTGCCGCATCGTTGATGGCGCGACTCGAACAGATTGAGGTAGATAACAAACTGGCGTCGACGTCGTGGGCGAGCGGCTTCCTGCTTGCGGACGTGACCTGTCGCCAGCAGAGCGTACTCATCTATGGTGACGACGGCGCGTCGGTACGGCGCATCGCCGTGCAGTTCGCTCAGGCGATCGAGGCGCAGCGTGATCGATTCACCGAAGCGCCGTTTGCGCCCGCCGCCGCAGTCGCGGAGGCGCTGCGGCGGCTCGCCGATGCGCCCGGCGAGACGGTCATCCTGTGCGATACGGACGACAATCCTGGCGCGGGTGCGGCATCCGACACGACGACGATCCTGCGCGCGCTCGTCGAGCAACAGGCAACCCGCGCGGTGGCGGCGATCGTCTGTGATGCGCACGCTGCCGGCGCGGCGCACGAAGTGGGCGAACGGCGTATCCTGCGTATCGATCTCGGCGGACGCGCAGCGGTCGCCGGCAGCGTGCCGTTGACTGCGGATTTCGTCGTCGAACGCTTGTCTGACGGGCGCTTTACCGGCACGGGCCCGATGTGGCGCGGCGCCCCGATCGATCTCGGTCCAATGGCATTGCTATGCATCTGCGGTACCGATGTGCGCGTCATCGTCTCATCACGCACCATGCAGGCTGCCGATCAGTCGATCTTCCAACACATGGGCATCGACCCGGCGACCATGCACATTCTGGCGCTCAAGAGCTCGGTGCATTTCCGCGCGGACTTCGGGGCCATAGCTTCGTCGGTGCTTGTTGTGAAAGTCGAAGGTGATCGATTCTCAGGGCCGTCAACGACTGCAATTTAGCGACAACAAAAAGTAGCGATTGAATGGCGTTTGTTGCGCTGAAAACGGCCATCGCCAAGTCCAGCGGGAACAGCGGCTGTGGGTCGAGTGCAGGCACTTTGCGCCTGCCGTCCTCGGGTTCGATCTTGCGAGACACACAGTATTCGACACGGCGCCCGCCGTCTCAAAATTTCTCTTCCCAATCAAGGTATTAGATCTTCTTTGGCGAAAATTTTGCGATTACCCACACCCTGAAAATAGGCGAAGCAATGGCCGGAGGGCCTTCTACAGCCTCCAACCCCAGCCATCGCGATGTACATAATCAGAGCGTTTCGAGGAACGCTATGACCTTGTCAGTTGCGTGGAATCGTGGTGTTCGCTGTCCGGCAGGTCGCAGGTGGCCGAGCGCTTCTTCCTTGTGGGCAAGATTGGACTCCATGTAAATGTGCGTCGTGTCGATGCTTTCATGGCCCAACCACAGTGCGATCACGCTGATGTCGACGCCAGCCTGTAACAGATGGGTCGCCGTCGCGTGCCTTATAACGTGAGGCGAGATGTGTTTTTGGCACAGACTCGGACAGGCGAGCACGGCGCCGGCAATCGCCTTCTGCAGGATGCAGTCGACGCCATTACGGGTCAGTTGCTCACCACGATAATTGGTGAACAGATGCGCCGTCGGCGCTGAATCCTGTTCTCGCATCCATTTCCTGATCGCATCGGCGGTCCTGGCCCAGAGCGGGACGCAGCGCTCTTTCCGTCCTTTCCCGTAGAGATGCACGAAGCTGCTACGAATGCCCAGTTCGACCTGGCTGCACGCCATTGACGTAATCTCTGAAACTCGTGCACCCGTGTTGTACATCGTCAGCAACATCGTGTGATCACGTCGTCCGCACGACGTCGAGAGGTCGGGGGCACCAAGAATCGCTTGAATTTCGGCACGTGACAACGCGCAGATCAAACGGCGATCCGTGCGCTTGGTGGGAATGGCCAGCACGGACGTGGATAGCCCGGCGAAGTCGGGTCTGGATATGGCGACCCAACGAAAGAAGGAATGGATGGCTGCCAGTCTGGCGTTGCGAGATCGCACCGTGTTGTTGCGTTCAACCTCAAGACTGTCGAGAAATGCCAGTATGACTGCCGGATTTAGCTGATCGAGCTTAAGCGCAACCGGCTGGATATTCATCTTGGTGGCGATGAACCGGAGAAGGAGGCGAAAGGCATTGCTGTAACTCGAGAGGGTTTGTGGGCTGGCGTTTCGATGCGTCAGCAGATGCTTGATGAAGAATTCCTGGAGCAGTGGCCCAACAAGTGCATCGGCGTACTTCATGATCAATCTCCCAGGGCGGCGAACACGCGGAAGCGGTCCGATGCGCTGCCCAGTAGTTCAGGTGTTGCAGAGATGTACCAGTAGCTTTCTCTGGGGCTGACGTGGCCGAGGTAGACGGAGAGCGTCGGAGCGAGCTCTGCTGCCGAGGCCCCATCTTCGTACCATCGTGTGAGCCGATGAACGGCGAACGAGTGGCGCAAGGAGTGCAAGGTCGGGCGTCGTCCATCGGGTAGATGCAATCCGAGTTTCGCCGTTGCACGCGCAAACCACCGCCCAAGGGAATCATGATCGAGCGGTTGTCCCCAATCTGTGACGAAAAACATCGGTGCCCGCCTCGCATGGCACTTGTGTCCCCGTCGGACCGCGTATTGCCTCAGATGATCTGCGGTTGTTGGGTGCAAGGCTACGATGCGCGACTTCTTGAATTTAGTTTCGCGAACAACGACATGGGGCGGCTCTTCCTCAAGGTGCACGTCGACCGCCCTGAGGTGTAGCGCTTCTCCGACGCGTAGTCCGGAGCTGGCAAGCAAACCTAACATTGCGACGTAGGTAGAAGACCGTAGACCACCTCGCGGGCGAGCCTTCGTCGCCAGACTCAGGATCGATTGCAGCTGTTCCGTGCTCAGGATGTACGGCGGATTGCGACGTGGGGTTGACAGCAGGTGTGGCCCGGGAACTGAAGTCTCTCGATCGACAGCCTTTACAAAGATCAGAAACCCACGCAGGATACTCAGCATTGCTGATTGGCTCGGCGGCGCACGACGAACCCGCGTGATCCATTCGAGGACATCAGCGGTCTTTATCGATTCACCAGGGCGATCGTGGACAAAGTCGTGAACGAAGCGCGCGAGGGTTCCGCTATGGGTTTGCCGGTAACCCAGCAACTTGCGGTGCTCAACGTAGCGGCTCAGCAGCTCCTGAAGTTCCTCACCGTTCATGACCGTCTCCCGGCCACGGCATGGCGATACGCGACAGCGATAATAGGTCCAGTTTCGCGTAAATGGCTGTTGACTGAAGGGATTGATGACCGAGCACATCGGCGATGTTTTTGAAACTCGATCCGCGTGTCAGCATGGTCGTTGCGACGGCATGGCGTATCAGATGTGCTGCGCCGCGCGCGGGAGCGATATCCGATCGAACCAGGGCTCGCCGGACGATCTTGGAAATCGCGCTCGAGTCGGCGAATGGCTGCGACGGTGGAGTCGCTTGCAGGAATATCGTCCTGTAGGATGATGGAGGACGCTCCCGTTTGAGGTATGCCAGCAAGGCGTGGCCCACGTCTCGGGATAGTGGCAGGTCACGGTCACGACGGGTCTTGGTTTCACGGATATGAATGACGCCGCAGGCCCAGTCGACGTCATCCAGACTGAGGCGAGCGACTTCGGCAGCACGCATCCCGGTTCTTGCGAGCAACAGCACTATCGCCGTATTCCGCAATGGTTGAAACGTTGCAGCATCGCCCACGCATTTGATCAGCCGATCGACATCGGTGCACGACAAACGCGGCGGAAGCGTCGCATGACGCCAACGCCGAATTCGTGGAAGCGTTTCCTCCAGGCCGGGCTGCGTCAATTCCCTGACGGCGAGAAAGCGCAACATTGCGCGCAGCGCGACGATCGGTGAACTCGATGGTCGCCGCTTCCTGCTTGAGAATTCTTGACGCAGGTATGTGCGGAAATGTTCGGTTGAAAGGTCTCGCCAATTCGGCGGACTGTCGCCACACCACCCATCCAGGAAGCATTGAACGAACCGGCCATACTTCCTTCGGGTGCCTTGTGCCAGCCCCCTGACGGCGCCGAGGTATGAATCAAACTCGCTCAGAAACTGAACTGCGGTCGTAATTGATGGCAAGCGTGCTTCGGGATGTTCCGTCCCGCGCAACTGTTCCGGATGCGTCATCGTCTTCTCCTTGCCGGCCATCATGGCCGGTAGGAAAAGTTCAGGACATTATGCGAACCTTTGCGACCCTGTCGATCTTGCACAACCCCGCCGCAGCAATGCGGGGCGCGATCGCCGTGCCCGGGCTTCGCCTAATTCAGCGGTGTGGGTAAAAGCGAATATCTGAAGCTTCTGATATTCAAGAATCCCGGGCGGCCCTCATGCACTGGCTGCGACACACGCATGCCTCGCATGCGCTCGCGCGTGGCCCGGAACTGGCGACGCGACGATGCGGGGCAACCGGCGCTACGCGTCGCTCGCCACACGTCTATCTACCGCCATGGAGATGAGGTCAGGCGCGCGGGGCAACGCGATCAGGCTTTCGGTACATCCCGAGCCGGTAGACACAACTACTTGCGTGAGCAAAAACCGATCCTGGACACGGCTATAACGAGGTGAGTAGACCCGGGGAGTTGCACCCCGAGTCTCTCGCAGGTAGGGTCGAGAACTGGCGCGCGCACGGTAGGCTCCGGTGGTCTCTCCACCGCTTTCGCGGTGGTCCTCAGTCCGGCTGCCATAGTCACGTTTCCAGCTCCCGCCACGTCGAACGCAGCTTGCGGTTTTCCCGCACTACGCTCTCCTGTTTGCTTCACGTCAAGGTTTATGGGACCTATCATGCCGGGCGCGCTTTCGGTGCGACGGTACGGCGGACCCGGTAGCCATTGAACAGCCCCAGTTCCTCATACAGCCAACGCCTACTCCACCGCTTCCAACCGAAGCCCCGTCGGTTCCGGGATCGCCCCATGTGGCGCCGAATCTTCTTTTCCACCCAGTCCCTGATGAAGTTGAAGCACTCGTTGGAGTCCCCGATAGCGAAGTAATGCACCCAGCCCCGCAGCACCGGATTAATCAGTTGGACTACCCGATTGACCGGCTGTGACTGGTATCGCCGGAACACCTCCTTGAGCTTGCGCAGTAACGCCGTACGCTTCTTCAGCTTCGGCGTGTAGTGCGCTCGCCACGCCCGTGTCCCGAAGCTGCGGAGTTGACGGAAGTCAAACCCCAGAAAGCCGAAACTCTCCTTGCATCTCAGATCCACGGTGCGGCTCTTCTCCTCGTTCACCTCGACCTGTAGCCTGTCAAACTCCTCCCGGAGTCGCCTGCTTACCGCCCCCAGCAGCCAGTCATGGCGTGGGTGTGCATCGATCAGCACGACGAGATCATCGGCGAAGCGGGCATACTCGACGTAGGTATACTTCCCGTTGCGCGTGGATTCTTTCGCCCGCTCCAGCATCCGGTCCACCTCAGTGAGGTAGACGTTACTGAGCAGTGGCGAAATCACCCCGCCTTGCGGAACGCCTTGTTTACCCGATGCCGTCAGCATCAGCTTCAGCAAATGCATGACGTCCCGGTCATTGACCCGACGCGCCACCTTTTCGAGCAGCAGATGATGCCGCACGGTGTCAAAGTAGGCGCGCAAATCAAGATCTATGACTCGGGTCTTCCACTGAACAATTGCCGTCGCCACTCGCTGCACCGCTTCATGCGCAGTACGCTTTGGGCGATAGCCATACGACCCCGGCTGGAAGTCTGCCTCGAAGATCGGCTCCAGTATGAGCTTGAGCGCACCCTGGACCACACGGTCGCGGATAGCAGGAATCGAAAGGATGCGGACCTTGCCCCCATCCTTCGGTATCTCCTGTCGCCGTGCCCGCAGTGGCCGGTAGGTACGCCCAATCAGTTCGCCCTGTATCTGCGCAAGAAAGCTCACCACACCTTGCGCCTCGATGGCCTCGAACGTCACGCCGTCGATACCCGGCGCTCCATTGTTCCTTCTGGCTAACGCATACGCTTCGAGCAGCGTTTCCATCTTGCAGACATGGACGTACAAACCCCAGAAACGCCAGGACGGTTCAGCCTTCGCCTTGACGTATATTCCCCGCCTCAGGTCCTGCAAACTGCTGGACGCCTTTGTCATCTCGTCCTTGCCTCCCATGTTGTCGAGGACGTTACAAACAGCAGGGCCCCTTCGCTCCACCAGCGTTACCCGGTTTCACCGCTAATACGGACCCATCCGCCACCCTCTCGCCTTCAGTCCATTTCCCGGGTTCGCCGGTTATAGGACCTACCTTGCTCCGACGATTTCGCGCCGGGGCGAGGAGGGCTTCTCCAGTTGCTTAGCATGCCCTTGTCATCGTGCCGTCGCTTCCACCCCGCCGAAGTGGCGCAGCCGTGTCGGTCAGAATTCGGCTACCCATGCTGCCTTCACCCTCTCGGTTGCGGGCTCGGCCCTCGGATCTATTCACTTTCGAGGCCACATCCACGTTCATCTTCATTACGGCCCGATGACTCGCACGTCCCCCAAGGAGACGGTTGTCGATAGGCTTCAGAGTCTTGGTTCCCCGCCACCCTGCTATCCCAGCTACGGAGCTTCTGACTTCTACTCCGGCAGGTCTATCTCCTGCTGAACACGCCAGCCTTACCTCGACACACAACCGAACGTGAGCCTCTCGACTCATTCGGCTCCCGCTATCCAACCGATACCCCGACGACACGCCAGTGGACAAATAACCAGGGGTGGGCGGACTTCACCTTGCGTAGCCATTCCGCACTACGTCGCTTGTGCTGCCGCAGCCGCTTGTACTTTCTCCGAGCCCACCGCATAAGCCGTAGGTCGATGTAGCTGAAGAGGCTGT
>NZ_JBFRCF010000038.1:0-40217 GCF_040965655.1 Paraburkholderia sp. EG286B
GGAAAACAGACTCTCAGTGAACGTGTCGGCGCCGCGCATAATCCAGGGGAAAGTGGTGGTCCATCTATCAACGCTTCACGAACTCTGCGCGATGACGTGCTTCAGCGGTACTTCAGCAGCCTGCTAGAGGTACAAAACGTCTTATGCGATTATGTGGACTGCCAAAGTCCCGGAATACACGCTGCACGGTGGTGGCAAGCTCTCGAAAATATCGTCGACCGCCTTACCCAAAAATTACTTCACCACTACAAAAGGACTGCTCACGTAAGGCTAGAGTATGACCAAAAGAATTGCGGAACGAGATTCTCTCAAGACATTTCTCGCCTGTTGGATCAACTCCCTGGGGCGATAGTACTTCTTCTCGATGAGATAGAGTACATCACGCCATCGCTTAGCGGTACGTTAGGCAGGCATTGGGACGAAGATTTCATTCCTTTTTGGCAAACGATACGAGCAGCCCACCAAGAGTTGTCCGGGAGACTTACTTTCGCTGTTGCCGGTGTTAATCCGTCGGCAGTTGAGAGCACCTCCTTTCAATCAATGCCAAACCCCATATTTCAGCTGGCGCAGCCTAAATATCTCGCGCCGTTCTCCGAAGATGACGTCCGGAAAATGCTCAGATTCTTCGGAAGATATTCCGGGGTTTCCTTCGATGAAGATGTCATCTCATACCTGACGATGCAATTCGGCGGTCATCCCTTTCTCATTCGCCTTGCTGCGAGCGAAGTATGGGGGCGAAATTATAAAAATGATCCCCAAGCGTTGACGAAGCTTTCGCGAAACAGTTTTTTGCTGCTATCCACCGAAATTACAGAAAGAATCCATCAACCTATCAAAGACATTCTGTTATCACTTGTTTGGTGGTATCCGGAGGAGTATCAGCTTCTGCAGATGATAGCTGCTGGGGAATCAGAGTTTGTAGAAGAGTATCTGAAAGAGGAACCTCAAAGCCTAGTGAGATTTGCCAATTACGGGTTGTTACGCAGTGGGACCAGTGATTTCGCCATCGACAACGTCATGTACTTCCTTAAAATTGAAGGGGAAAAGTACAAGAATGAGCTATCGCCGTTTTCACGCTCGGAGATTTCCCCAGAACTTCTTCCTGAAGTACCTGATCTGGCAGCGCTAGGAAAATTGTTCGAGAAACGCTGCGAGGTCGAGGTTATGCTTCGCAGGGCAATTATCCTTTACTTAGGGATTTGTCACGGATGGGACGATGCGAAGGTTTCAAAAGACATATGTAAAGCGCTTAGCCGACGTGCAGATCGACCTGACCCCACCGCGCTCTTTGTCGGAAAGAAGACTAAGGACGTTGTGCAGGACCTTTACACCTTGGACCTGAAGAATATCGTCGTTGAGAACTGGAAGGTCATGGGACCGCTTTTCGGAGGACATAAGCAACGCTTCGAAATGAACATGGATACCATCAATGTGGCCAGAAGGCACGACGGACATACGAAACCAGTGACCCCGGGAGAAATGGAAGATTTTATGAACAGCTATGGTTGGTTAACACGCCATTTGGAGAAAGTGCCCGAATAACCGAAATCGGCCCCGAACGATCCGTTCTCGCTCTGTCGGGGTCGCCTAGTTCAGTCGTGGTCCACCTTGCTGGGCGGTGCTGCACTGCGTGCCTTCAGCAAATGTTTACACACGGCTCGCTCTCCAAGACAACCCGACGATCTGCGTCGATGTCCGATATCCCGGTTCAGAGCTGACGTGCGAGTGTCCTCGTGACGATAAGTACTGATGGCCGAAACTGGCCGCACTGCGCCCCACGACAAGGCACGCTGTTCGCCCACGGCCCACGCCCTCATGCAACAGGCATAACCGACCCGAAGAGTCGTTTGGAGTTCTCGAAAGCGGTCATTTCGGTTAGGCCGACGGCACGAGCGCCAGCAGGACGTATTAACGAGTCAATTCCCTTGACTGGAATTGGTGAGTTTCCCACGCTTCATCTCCCTGTGACATCGGAACGATGCGCGGAATCTGCCCTGGAGATATCCGAACAAACTGAAATCTAACGGGATAGGCGCATGCCGCACGTACTGAGTTTGAGTCCGTGCGGCTGCTTTTGGACGCTCCTCCGTCCGCGCGAAACCGGCCAGGAAGCGACGTTAGAGCCAAAAACATAGTCGGCTGCTTCTCAAGCCTTAACGGACGTTCACGCACTCCCAATCGCGCTTTACTCGATCTTCGGTTCAGTTGAAGTCTTTGTAGATTTATCGACTCGCGCCTGATTTCCTGGACTCATCCACCGACACAGTTCGATGCCACGAATTGCGTGAGATACGACTTAGGGTCTCTCCACCAACGAGCGCCAACTACAGCGCGAAGTTGCCGACACCATCCCTCTGACGCGACAGGCGTCGCTTATCGTGGCTATGCGACAGACCATCTGCGGATAGCGAAGGGATTGAGCGGGCGAGTGCAGCACGGCGAGTTCGCCGGCTCGCCGTCCCGACTCTGCTACCAGCATTCCTGCGCTTGCTCAGGTAACTGGCACGAACTCTCCTTCGGCGAAGAACCACGCCGACATCGTCCGTGCCAGTTCGAGCACGACCTCCGCGTCGGTCCGGCCGGAGGACGCGCGCACGTGGAACGAATGATCTGCGTCGTCCACCACGTGCAGCGTGGCGCGTGGCCCCAGCGTCTCGACGACCGACCTCAGCAGGTGAAGCTCGGCCAGCTTGTCGCGCGTGCCCTGCAGGAAGAGAATCGGCACCGTGACGTCCGCCAGGTGCCGTGCCCGCTCCACGCCGGGCGCGCCCGCCGGGTGCAGCGGGAATGCGACGAAAGCGAGGCCACGCACGCCGTCGAGCGGGGAGATGGCTTGGGCCTGGGACGTCATGCGGCCGCCGAACGACCTGCCGCCCGCGAAGAGCGGCAGGGCTGGCAGCCGCCGGCGGGCCTCTGCGACTGCTGCCTGCACGGCAGCATGTGCCACGGCCGGCGAGTCCACCCGCCTGGAGCCCCGCTCCATGTACGGAAACTGGTAGCGCAATGTGGCGACATCAGCCGCCGCAAGCGCGTCGGCCAATGACGACATGCCGGCATGCTGCATGCCGGCCCCGGCACCGTGCGCGAAGACATACAGGGCTCGCGCGTCCTCCGGCACCTGGAGGAGCGCAGAGACCTTAGTGCCGTCGGGCAGTGCCAGGGAAAGCGATTCTGGGTCGTCCATCGCATTCAGGTCGTGTCGTTGTGGCCATTGCGCCGATTCTGCATCAATGAGGCATCGGGGAGCGTTTGTGGCGGCGTCCGGCAAGGCATTGCGCAGGCGGAGTTTGCCGGCCGATCCATGGAGCGTGCGCCCGTCGTGAACGGCGCCGCAGTCGCGATATGTCGGTTGACGACCGCAAGCCCGACGGCGTAATTGCACGCCTGCATCATTGTCAGCGAACTGTTACGACACTGCAATCAGCGTCAAAGGAAGTTCTCGAAGGGCAGTTCATTTAGCTGACTCTCTGGAAGACCATGTCCGGCTGCAGAAAGTTCTGAGTCGGCCATAAGCGGTCGGTCGCCGTAGTAATGGATATGGACAAGGCTGGCGTGACAAAGACTTCGCTGACGCACGGGAGCCGCCTCTCGGCGCGGTGTCGTATCACTGCCTAACAACAATCGGGGATGCCATGAACTTACGGCAAGTTGGATGCAGCGTTGTGCTGTGTCTATCAGCAGCCCTCGCATCTGGCCCATGCGTGGCAGCCGTAACGGAATTCCAGCCGCACATTGAGGCCCCGCAAAACAGGTTCATTGACAAGCCCGAAATCAACCCTTCTCCTCAGCACGTTCTCGTCATTCGCGGCCGAAAACCTGCCGACCTGGAGATAGGGTTTGGAGTCGCGTACGGGACGACAAATCGGAAGTGCGAGTCTCAAACAATGGTCGGTCGCATCTTTGGCGCACCAGAAGTCGCGCAGGACATTGTTGACTGGGTGCGAGTGCCGATGGAGGATCGAGCCTTTTCAGTCCGCTTCTAGCCCCCTCCTTATGCAAAGTTTGCATATGTCCATGCCGACACAGCATTAGACGAGCACGTCGGGCCACTTCATCATCGCGTCTCCGCAGCAATTGCGGTTGCCTCTACATCCCAGTGGTCACAAGGCATTACAACAAGGACATGCGTTTTCAGGGCCGGCCAGCCGTGTAGACAGGCTCGGTACGGTACATGGATGCCGTACTCCCGGTATGGCTCGCTCGCGCTGTCCATCACGTAGGAGACAATGTGAAGCAATCGATACAACGGAACATCGGCCCGTTCGCGCTGATGTTCACCGGCCTCGGATCGATCATCGGTTCGGGCTGGCTGTTCGGCGCGTGGAAGGCGGCGAAAATTGCAGGTCCGGCGGCGGTT
Organism: Paraburkholderia sp. EG286B; assembly: GCF_040965655.1. Classification (NCBI taxonomy): domain Bacteria; kingdom Pseudomonadati; phylum Pseudomonadota; class Betaproteobacteria; order Burkholderiales; family Burkholderiaceae; genus Paraburkholderia; species Paraburkholderia sp. EG286B. The sequence goes on from NZ_JBFRCF010000038.1 coordinate 4,358, forward strand.
TGCGCCTGGATCATCGGCGCCGTGGTCATTCTGGCCATCGCGCTCACCTACGCCGAGCTCGGTGCGATGTTTCCGGAGTCGGGCGGTATGGTCCGCTACGCCCGCTACTCGCACGGCGCACTGGTGGGTTTCATCAGCGCGTGGGCAAACTGGATCGCCATTGTCTCGGTGATCCCGATCGAAGCCGAAGCCTCGATCCAGTACATGAGCACCTGGCCCTATGAGTGGGCGCACGCGCTCTTCGTCGACGGGTCATTGACGCATTCAGGGCTCGGACTCTCCGCGATTCTCGTGATCATCTACTTCATGCTCAACTATTGGGGCGTGAAGCTGTTCGCGCGTGCCAACAGCGCGATCACGATCTTCAAGTTCATCATCCCGGGTCTGACGATCATCGGCCTGATGGCGGGTAGCTTCCACCAGGAAAACTTCGGCCAGACGACCTCGTTCGCCCCCTATGGCTGGTCGGCGGTGTTCACGGCGGTTGCCACGAGCGGCATCGTGTTCGCGTTCAACGGCTTCCAGAGCCCGATCAACCTCGCGGGTGAAGCGCGCAATCCGGCCAAGAGCGTGCCGTTCGCAGTGATCGGCTCGATCCTCTGCGCACTCGTGATCTACGTGCTGCTGCAGGTCGCCTATATCGGCGCGGTCAATCCGGCCGACGTCGCGAAGGGCTGGAACACGTTCAACTTCAAGTCGCCGTTTGCGGAACTCGCGATCGCGCTGAACCTGAACTGGCTCGCGATCCTGCTGTACGTCGACGCATTCGTGAGCCCGAGCGGCACCGGTACGACCTACATGGCGACGACCTCGCGCATGATCTACGCGATGGAGCGCAACAACACGATGCCGAAGATGTTCGGCAACGTGCACCCGTTCTACGGCGTGCCGCGCAACGCGATGTGGTTCAACCTGCTCGTCTCGTTCATCTTCATGTTCTTCTTCCGCGGCTGGAGTTCGCTCGCGGCGGTGATCTCGGTGGCGACGGTGATTTCGTACCTCACGGGTCCGATCAGCCTGATGGCGCTCAAGCGCGCCGCCACGGACATCGAGCGCCCGCTCTCCGTGCCGTTCATGAAGGTGATCGCGCCGTTCGCATTCGTCTGCGCATCGATGATCCTGTACTGGGCGAAGTGGCCGCTGACCGGCGAAATCATTCTGCTGATGGTCGTCGCACTGCCGGTGTACTTCTACTTCCAGAGCAAGCAGGGCTTTGAAGGCTGGGGCCAGGATCTGAAGGCCGCATGGTGGCTGTGCGCGTACCTGCCGATCATGGCGCTCCTCTCGCTCGTCGGCAGCAAGCAGTTCGGCGGCGCCGGTCTGCTTCCGTACGGCTGGGACATGCTGGTCGTCGCGCTGGTCTCGCTGGTGTTCTATTACTGGGGCGTGAATTCGGGCTACCGCTCGCCGTACCTCGCGGAACGCCAGGAGCACGACGAAGTCCTCGAAGGCATCGCAGTCCATTGAACGTCGATTGCCTGTCATGCGCGCCGTGGTCATCGCCAGCAGAGATATCTCTGCTGGCGCTCGGAAATGCATGACAGGCTGCGAAGACGCGGGAGCATTGCAGGGGGCGGCGTCCATTGCATGGTCGAACGCTTTGACGCTGGCACAGTTCGAAGGTCGGAGGAGGAAAAGGCGCGTCACGCCGGTGGGCATGACGCGCGAAGAACTTCCCTGGGGCGTGTATCAAGCGCCAGGAAATACCGATCTCGACCAGGCACGTAAGTCCGCATTCCAGACCTGACGAGCACTCTCGCGGCGTCGCTCGGTAGTCTCTCAAGCAAGCGAAGGACGGTTTGAATGAGAACCATCGCGGAAGGTAGTCGTGGCGATGGGTGCTCTGATCGTTGGATCAGGCCTGAAGTTGGCAACAGAAAAGATGTTGCGAAGTACGGCGGCGCCTGGGCATCACTGGATGAAACGTCGTAGCTCTACCGTGGACGGGCGGCCGAAGATGTCCTCGGGCGGTCCGCTTTCCCATACGCGGCCTTCGTGCATGAACACCACGTTGTCACTGACCGCGCGCGCGAAGCGCATTTCGTGGGTAACCATGATGAGAGTCATGTTCTCGCGCGCGAGGCTTTCCACGACGCCCAACACCTCGCCCACCAGTTCGGGGTCGAGCGCGGATGTGATTTCGTCGCAGAGGAGTACGCTCGGCTTCATGGCGAGTGCGCGCGCAATGGCGACGCGCTGCTGCTGTCCACCCGAGAGTTGATTGGGATATGCGTCGAATTTGTCGCCCAGACCAACGCGCTCCAGCATTTGATGCGCGATGGCGCGCGCTTCCTTGCGAGGCGCCTTCTTGACAACCGTCTGTGCAAGCATCACGTTTTCGCTGGCCGTGAGATGCGGAAACAGGTTGTATTGCTGGAAGACCATGCCGACCTTCAGCCGCAGTGCCCGCAGGTCCGCGTGCCGTGCATCGACGTGTTCGCCGTCGATTTCGATCGATCCTGCGTCGATACTTTCGAGCCCGTTCAGCGCCCGCAGCAATGTGCTCTTGCCGGAGCCGCTGCGCCCGATGATGCTGACGACCTGGCCGCGTTCGACCGTAAGGTCGATTCCCTTCAGTACATGATGGGCGCCGAACTGCTTTTCGACGCCCTCGGTCTTAACAAGCGGCATGCCATTTCCTTTGCAGGGCCCGCGCATACCGCGTAAGCGGGTAGCACAGGGCGAAATAGACCAGCGCAACGAGTCCGTAGACGAGAAACGGGCGAAACGTCGCGTTCGAAATTTGGGTGCCAGCCTTCGTGAGTTCGGCAAAGCCGATAATCGACACGAGCGCCGTATCCTTGATGGCCTGCACACCGAAACCCACGGTGGGACCGATGGCGATACGCGCGGCTTGCGGCAGGATCACGTGACGTAACTGCTCGAAATAGTTCATGGCGAGACTGGCGGATGCTTCCCATTGACCTTTGGGCACCGCCTCCACGCAGCCGCGCCAGATTTCTGCCAGATAAGCACTGGTGAAGAAGGTAAGGCCAAGCGTGGCCGCCATCCAGGCTGAGACGTCGACACCTAGCAGCGGCAGGCCGAAGTACACGATAAACAGTTGCAGCAGCAACGGCGTGCCCTGGAACACTTCGATATAGACACGCACGAGAGCGCGCAGCACGCGCGAGCTCGATACGCGCATCACGAGCAGCAGCAAACCGACCATGCCACCGGTAACGAACGAAACGAGTGAGAGCAGGACAGTCCATCGCGCGGCCAGGAGCAGTCCTGCGACGATCTGCGCGAATGTGAACTCGATCATCGCGCACCTCGCATGTTGCGCGTGAACAGTCGTCGGCCGGCGGCGGTGAGCGCGGCGCGCAGGAGTAGCGCCATCGCAAGATAGATCCCGGCGATGAGGAAATACGTTTCGAAAGCACGGAAATTGCGCGACTGCACGTAGCTAGCCGCATACGTGAGATCCGCGACCGAGATCTGCGAGACGACGGCCGAGCCAAGCATCGTGATGACGATCTGGCTCGCCAGCGCCGGGAACACCTTCGCGAATGCTTGTGGAAGCAGCACGTGCACAAACGTTTCGCGGCGCGACATCGCGAGTGCCGCAGCGGCCTCGTGATGTCCGCGCGGCACCGCTTCAATGCCTGCGCGCAGGATTTCCACGGCGTACGCACCGAGGTTCAGCGTCATGGCGAGCACGGCCGCGGTGTATTCGCCGATGTGCACGCCAAGGGCGGGCAGACCGAAGAACACGAAGAAAAGCTGGACGAGAAACGGCGTGTTGCGAATCGCCTCCACGTAGGCGTGAACGACTGCGCGCGGCGTCGCGCGGGGGCTCTGATAGGCGGCGGCGCCCGCAACGCCGAGGCTGATGCCCAGCAGCGTTGAACTCGCCGTGAGCGCGAGCGTGACTGCGGCGCCGCTCGCGAACATGGTGGCATAGGCGGCGAGGTCGCCGAACTGAAGCTGATAGCTCATGAGGAAATGAGGGTTGCGTAGCGGAAATTGCCAGCCGCGCGTGGTGGCAACGCGGGCGTCACAGATTGGCGGGCAACGGTTGACCGAACCACTTTTTCGACATCGCCTGAAGTGAACCGTCTTTCTTCGCTTGCTCGATGGTTGTGTTGACCCTGGTGAGCAGTTGCGGCTCGTTCTTGTTGAGGCCCACGAAACACGGCGAGTCCTTGATGACGAACTTCATCTGCGGTTCGCGCGGCGGGTGTTTTGCGAGGATCGCCGCGGCGACGATGTTGCCCGCCGCGATCAACTGCACCTGGCCCGAGAGAAATGCCTGGATGGTCGCGTTGTTGTCGTCGAAGCGTCGGATGGTGGCGTTGGGCGCCATGTTGGTGAGCGCGACTTCTTCGAGTGCACCGCGCGTAGCGCCAACCGTTTTGCCAGTGAGGTCCGCCGCTGTGTTGACCTTGATGTCGGCTGGCCCGAAAACGCCCTGGAAGTACGGAGCATAGGCCTGCGAAAAATCGATGACCTTCTCGCGCTCCGGCGTTCTGCCGAGCGAGGAGATCACGAGGTCGACCTTGTCGGTCTGCAGGTAGGGAATCCGGTTCGCGCTGTTGACGGGCACGAGTTGAAGCTTGACCTTCATCGATTTTGCGAGCAGTGCCGCCATGTCGATGTCATAGCCTTGCGGCTGCATGTCGGGACCGATAGCGCCAAACGGAGGATAGTCCTCCGGGACGGCTACGCGCAGCGTGCCGCGCTTGGCGATGGCGTCGAGCGCATCGGCGTTGGCGGCCTGTACCGTAACGAGGGCCAAGGCTGGCACTGCCAGCAGCGCAGCGAGCCAGCAGCGACGGTGAAATGATTTGGACTTGTGTTCCATGCTGGATTTCCGAGGAGATTTGCCGCTCGCCATGGGTATCAAGCGCGAGCCTGCCATGCTCCAAGCAAGGACCGCGCCAATGCCGGCGCGCCAAGCCCGTGATCCTCCAGGCAGATGAAATGACTGCGCCAGTTTTGGCTCGATGTCGGGGATTTTCACCAGATCGGTGCGTGCTGGCTTCTGCGGGGAATGCATCACGAGCACGCAGGTGCGTTTCGCGCGACGCCGCGCGGGTAGTCCCGATTTTCCTACCTCTAATTCAGGAAAACCTGACAGCTGCCCCGTTTCAGTCATTGCGGCGAAACACCGTAAACATGGTGGTACCACCGGCTACGAAACGAGTCGCAACGGCGAACCACGTGAGCGCCGGCCGCGCAAACTATCAGGAAGTCAGCATGCACAGCTTCACACAAAGCATCAAATTCAAGATCGTTCTTGCATTCAGTGTATGTCCGGTACTCATCGCCGCAATGGGTGTCTTTGGTCAGTTTGGGCTTTCGCGGCTGAATTCGAATGTAAGCGATTCCTATGAGGGGAACCTGCTTCCGATTCTTGATCTCGAGGACATGCGAGCCGCACTGCTCGAAATGCGCCTTCAGGTTCGTCGCGCCCAGTCTCTTCACGATGTAGCACAGACGAAAGCCAGCATCGGCAGGATTCGCGCGGCTCAGGATCGCCTCAGCAAGGGCTGGAGCGACTACTACCCAAACCGCGTCTCCAGTGACAAGGAGCGCGAAATCGCCGACACCATCAAGAATTGGTTGCCGCAGTTCGAGGCAGGCATAGATGCGGAGGTCTCGGCGCTGGAAGCTGGCAACTACGACGCCGTATCGATACTCGTTGACAAATATGGCGAAGTGGCCAATGCGGCCAGCAAATCGCTCGACGACGACGTTGCCGAAAATCGGCGCCAGGCAAAGCAGTCTGTCGACGACAGCGAAGGCACTTTTGGCACGATTCGCTGGGTATCCATTGCGCTGATTGGCCTCGGTCTCGTAGGTGCCACGGGAGCCATGTTCTATCTTTCCCGGGCTGTTACGAAGCCGCTCGGCGAAGCGGTGGGCATCGCGAACCGGATCGCCATCGGCGAACTCGAAAACCGCATCACGGTGCGCACACGCGACGAATTTGGCCAACTGCTCGAAGCGTTGAATAAAATGAACCAGCAGTTGAGCGACACCGTGCGGGGCATCAAGTCGGGCGCCGAGTCGGTCACCGTGGCAGCGCAGGAAATTGCCGCCGGCAACACCGACCTGTCGGCCCGCACCGAAGAGCAGGCGGCGTCGCTCGAAGAAACAGCATCAAGCATGACTGAGTTGACCGAAACCGTGAAGCAGAACGCCGAGAACGCCCGGCAAGCCAATGCGCTTGCAACCCGAGCCACCGATATGGCCGATTCAGGCAACGAAGCCGTACAGGGTATGGTCGGCACGATCGAGCGGATCAGCGGCAGTTCGACGAAGATTTCGGAGATCACCGGCGTGATCGAGGGCATCGCGTTTCAGACCAACATTCTCGCGCTCAATGCCGCAGTGGAGGCAGCGCGGGCGGGTGAACAGGGTCGGGGATTCGCGGTGGTCGCCAGTGAGGTTCGCAGCCTGGCACAGCGCTCCGCGGCGGCTGCAAAGGAGATCAAGGAACTGATCGGTTCGTCTGTGGCGATGATTCGGGACGGGGCACAGCAGGCGGGCGACGTGGGTGCGACGATGGGTGAGGTCAAGCAGGCGATCAAGCAGGTGTCCGACATCGTGGGCGAAATTGCGGCGGCATCTGAAGAGCAGAGCCGCGGCATCGAGCAAGTCAATCAGGCCGTCATGCAGATGGACGACGTGACCCAGCAAAACGCCGCGCTCGTTGAAGAGGCCGCGGCAGCGGCGCATTCGCTCGAAGAGCAGGCAATGAGTCTTACGGGTACGGTTGCGGTGTTCAGGCTTGCCGACGCAGGTGCACCGAATTCGCGCGTACGTATGCCACAGGGTCAGAGCCCTGCAACTGGAACGTGTTGACGACGTCGCGCAGCATCTGCGCCTGTTCCTGCATAGACTGCGCGGCAGCGGCCGCCTGTTCGACCATTGCCGCGTTTTGCTGCGTGGTTTGGTCCATCTGGGCAATGGCAATGTTGACCTGCTCGATACCGCGACTCTGCTCGTCGGAGGCGGCCGAGATTTCGCTGATGATGTCATTGACGCGCCTGACTGCCTCGACGAGCGAAAGCATCGTTCCGCCTGCCTGCTCGACGAGCGCTTTGCCCTGGTCGACCCGATCGACCGAGTCTTCGATCAGGCTCTTGATCTCTTTCGCCGCATCCGCGCTGCGCCGCGCGAGATTGCGCACTTCGCCCGCGACCACGGCGAATCCGCGTCCTTCTTCTCCGGCGCGCGCCTCTTCGACCGCTGCGTTCAACGCGAGAATATTGGTTTGGAATGCGATGCTTTCGATCACCGAGATGATATCGACGACGCGCGTCGAACTCTGCGCGATGCTCTGCATGTTTGCGACAACGCGCTGGACGACCTCTCCGCCTTCGCCCGCGAGTTGGGTCGCGCTGCGCGCCATCTGGTTCGCCTGCAATGCGTTGTCCGCGTTCTGCTTCACGGTGGCGGTCAGCTGCTCCATGCTCGCGGCGGTCTCGCCGAGCGACGACGCCTGTTCTTCGGTTCGTGCGGAAAGATCGAGATTGCCTGAAGCGATTTGCCCCGCAGCGACCGTGATTGTTTCAGTGCCGCCCCGAATTCGCCGGATCGCGTCAGCCAGCCGGGTCTGCATGCGCTGCATCGCGAACAGCATGCTTGCCTGGTCGTCTCGGCTCAGCGTTACGGGGCGCGAAAGTGCGAGCCACAGTTTGGTGTTCAGGCTAAATCGGTTCACGCCGCCATCTCCATCGCTGGCCGCCCGGCGGCGCACGTGCCGTGGACGGTGTACAGCCGCCGTGGCGTCCCGATGGACGCGCGAGTTCCCGGCGGATATCCGTGGTTTACGGCAGTGCAGCGTGGTACCTGAGTCAGGACGCATTGGGTTAACTGCGTATTGCTGCGTCCTGCGTCAATTGCGATTCCGATCCCCCAGCAAGATTTTCCCAAACATCAATATCTGGATGTAACGCAGCGAGAGCTACATGAAGCCATCGCCGCGCTCAACCTGCCCTGGTGAATGCGTTTGGAATAAATTTGGCCGGGTTCGCCGTTTGGCTCTACAGACTCCTGCGCAGATGCCGATAAGGAAGGGTCGGGTGAGAGAGGGCAACGGATTTCGGAGATTTGCCAGTGGTACTTTTTGTATCGACCAACCGCGGAAAGAGGAAGAAAGCAAGGAGAAGACAGGAATGGATCGGGCGATTTTATCGCGGCTGCGTCAAACTATTGACGACCTGGAACGCTTATCAGTGACTCTTCCCCAAAAGAATGAGGGAGCCATATTCCTCGCTCGGATCATTCATCAGTTGCAGATCCTTCAGGACACGGTCATTGCGGGGGATGCCCGCGAAACCGTATTTGTGTGCTCAGAGCAGATTGCGTCGATCGGGCGCTCGCGTGAGACGTTCGTGCGTGTTGCTGGCCTCGTCCTGTATGCCCAGGCCGTTGAGATTTTGACGGCGCTACAGAAGGAGGCGCACGTCTTCGCCGCCATTCAGCCGCAACATCACGGACCTGGCAAGATGATTCACGGGTAATGAACGCGCTTTCAACGGACAACGAGAAGAAAGATGAAGGCATCGGTTGTTGGTGCGGTTGTGCTCGCCTCAGTCTTGGCTGCAGTTCCCGCGCTGGCTGAGCAACCGGTAGAGTCAGGGCAGAAGCGATCGCACGAGGCAGCTTGGTGGTCTCGTGACGTGGTCCTCGAACGAAGGGCGACTGACGGCAGTTGATCTGTTCGATGGTTTGACGATCTTACAGTGCGCGGGGCATCGAAGGCCTAAGCGGGAAATGAGCAGGATGAGCCGCATTGCCTCGCGTTCGATCACCATCAGCTGCTTGGGCAATTACGAAAAGCGGGTCATCGTAGCAGCCGATGTGGTTGATGGGGACGAGCTAAAGCAGGTCTGGACGCAGCAGTTCAGATGCGGCGATAGTGAATGGCGAGTGAGAACCGCCAATGCGACGAGATTGCCGTCGACAGACCACTGATAACGGAAAACAACGCAGGAAAGCGGCAGTGCCATCGAGCGGCCGCGTTCGAAGAACGTGAGAAATGGATTGAAGAGCATCGCCGTAGTGGCACTCCTAATCATCAGCATATCGTCGCTTTTGGTTGCCTGCGGAAAAAGGACTGGGGACGAGTTCGTCGGATCGTGGAAAGTTAAGGACGATATCGACTCGACAATTATCGCTCGCAGCGGCTACGATTTTGTTGTTACGAACACCGGCGATACGTCGAGCAGGATGTTTTTTCGCTACGAGCACGGAATTCTCGTAATGAAGGGTTCTGCCGGAATGCTGGAGATACGCTACGACAGGATCCACGACGCGATCGTCGCATTCACCCCCGGTTTTCCGGTGGAAATCGTATTGCCCCGGGTCAAATAGGCGGGTGAGCGTCGTCATTGCGTGCGCGAAACAAGGGAAAAGGGAGAGGGCATGAGGACGCTGATCGCAGTGGGTTGCAAAGAAACACAGTCCGCGCAGCAGTTCAAATTCCAGACATTCGACCTGTAATGTCAATAAAGTAGCGAGACTACATCGCTGGAGGTGTGCGGAATGCCTGCAGCGTCGTAGACCAACGAGCGCGCGGATGGGAGTTCCTCCGTTCGATGCAAAAGCGAATGGGTCAAAGCGTCCCACAACCGCCGTCCGAACTCGTGTCACAACGATGGCTGCTTTCGCATGAGGAGCGGTCACCACCGAGCTGTTCCCGAGCGGCCAGCGATAAACAGGTCAACCGGAAACCGCTGGCGACCTCGGGATACAGACGGTGAAGCTTGTCCCGTGCTCGGTCGATTCAACACCGATAGTTCCGTTATGCGCTGTGGCAATGCGCCTGCAGATGTAGAGGCCAAGGCCCATGCCTGCAGCAGTCCCCTCCCGATTGTGAAGGCTCGCCCTTGTCATCGGATCAAACAGCGTAGGCAGGGCGCTTTCCGGTATCGGATTGCCTTCGTTCGAGACAACGACAGTCACGTGTCCATCGTGACCGGCAGCTTCGACGGCCACGTCGCCCGATCCATAGCGCACGCCGTTCACCAGCAGGTTGACGACCAGTTGCCCGATACGGGTTCCATCCCACGTGCCTCGCAGGTCGCCCGCGAAACGCGGCCGAATGACTGCGTTGGGGTAGGAGGCGCGCACCTCATCCACCGCATCGCTGCAGATGCGCCCCATATCCTGTGGAGAGAAACTGACCGGCAACATGCCACCCAGCCTGCCGCGTGTGAAAACGAGGAGGTCGTCAATCATCTCTTTCATGCGCATTGAGCTGCGTTGTACGTTTGCCGCAGCTCTCAGACTGGTTGGAGACAATTCGTTGTCATGCAGCAGAAGTTGCGCTGAGTTCAGGATCGCGCCAAGGGGTGAGCGCAGGTCGTGTGCAAGCACGCCGGCAAAAAGGTCCCCAATGCGCCTCGTCTGTTGCGCATACCGCCGTACCGATTCGCTGAGCATCTGATCAATGGCCTCATTGAACCGGATCATTTCCTGAAAAGCCTCGGCACCGCCGGGCGAATTTATCTGCCAGCGGCGCAGCACCGTGGCGCGCAGGGCGCGGAACTCCGCCACCACGTCGTTGATCCCGAATCCGTGTGCAAGGCGCTCTTCCGCGTGCAGATAAGCCACCTGATCGAACCCGGATTCCGAGCCGCCTTCACTATGACGCGACTTGGCTTCCTGCTGCGCAGCACTTTGCATGCTGCGCATATCGGCCGCAATGCTTGCCAGGATTTCGGCGGCTGAATCACGCAACTGGGTCTCGGACAGCTGAGCGTCCTCATGGCTGATCGCAAGGGCGTATGTGGCCCAGTCGTCTATCAGTCCCTGCAGATCGGTTTCAATGAAGTCCGCCAGGCTCATTTGACCTCCTTTGGGTACGCGAGTTGCTGGTTCTCTTTATGGCATCACAGGCGACGCGGCGAGCTGAATCGTCACGTCGTCGACCCTGTTGGGACCAATGCATCAACCATGCCCCTTTGAATGCCGTCGCAACTTGAAACCGCGCGCTGGACAGTGCGTAACCTCCCCCCCCCCGACCACTGCGTGCGTCGCGTTCTCGTCGTGGATGATTACGGTCCAGGTGCCGAGGCCGTTTCCGCCTCACTCACGGAGGCGGGATACGAGGTTCGATTTGTGCTTGATGGTCTGGCCGCACTGGAAACCGTCAGGTCGTGGATCCCCCAAATCGCGTTGTTGGACATCAACATGCCTGAGATGGACGGGTACGCGGTTGCGCGACGCCTGCGCGCGGAAGATCTGACGCGGCAAACGATTATTGTAGCTTTTACTGCCTTGGACGAACCTACCACGCGTCGGTCGGGCGTCGGTGCGGGCTTCGATGCATACTGCCAGAAAGGCGCCGCGCCAGGCCCTCTGTTGCGCCTGCTTGAGACGCTCGCTCACTAGACCGGTGTCGTGCTCGACCTCGTAATCGTCGGCCACCGGGTATGTCAGGGAGAACTTCTGACACCTTTGTATAAAACCACGTTGACACCCTGTCAGCGACGTCCCGGCGGCCGTATGCTTAGCCGCGAACAGGAGAGGGCCATGACTCAAAAGGCGCGAGAGCTTTACCGGAGCGCGAACGGTGACCGTTGGTCGCTCGTCCACGAATACGATTCTGGCCGGGTTTTCATCCGACATGAGCCCAACCTCTCGTCAGGTGGCCGGCCGTCAGACATCTCAATTGGCGACTTCCTTGTTCGAGATGGCGAAGGGCCGGAGCATAGCGAACTTCTGCGCCTGATCGGGACACTGGTTGCGTAGCGACACTCCACATCAGTTGATTTTCACGCCGGGACCAAGCTAGGCGCGTATGCTGGGAATGCCAACTTGTCATGTAACGCACGAGGAGCAATACCATGGCCAAGAGTCAACTACGCAGCACTCGCGAAGCGAAAAAGCCCAAGCAGCCCAAGAAGCCGTCAGTGCCGGCACAGCCGTTCAGCACGGTTCATTCGTGGGCTGCGAACGAAGTTGTCGCCAAAAAAAGACGTAAATCGCTGGGCCGCGGACGGGTGGCACAGCGGACACACGCGACTTGTAACGTTCAGCGCAGGGAATTGACATCAGCGCGTTGAAAGCGCAAACCGCTTCAGGAGGCGCATCATGATCCATCACAACGCAGACCCCACTTTTCGCGGGCTTCCGCTCACGGCCGAGCAAGATTCGGAAATCCGTCACTACGTGAACAGGAAGGCCAAGCTGGGCAAGCCATGGAATACTCCCGAACTGCGCGGGATGCTTGAGGACATGCTGCTGCCGCCAAGTACCGACGACGACAGCCAGAGCGATATCTCGGGCGACGCGTCGACCGCCGCAGAGCGCGCAGCCGCGTTCGTCGATCAGGACATGGAACCGATCGAGGCGTATGAGGAATTGCATGCCGCGATGGAAGCCGAAAGCATGAAAGGCGATCGGCACTAGAGGGAGCGCTCCGCGCAGGTTGAGCGGTTCAATCGGTCCATCAAAGGCGTTGAGCGAAGGACGACACATGGCACTCAGCTTTTCCAACCGTAGCCGCAGCAATGATGGGGGCCGGCATGGCGTGTGGTTCTCGGGATACGAGCATGTGCAACGGCAGATCTTGCGGCTGTGGCGGCCAGGACCTTCTCAATTGTTTCCATAACGCGCCCCGTTGAGCAGATCGGTTACGGGACGCAGAAGCTGTCCCGGCCCTCGCCATTGCCTGCCGTTCGTGTCCCGCCGAAGCAAGCTTTCATCCTCGCGGTCAATGGCAGTTGTCGGACGCGAAGCTGGCATCCACATGTCCGCCTAACAATGGTTGCGCATGACGCCTACTGGCCGGCTAGCCCCCGACGACCGAGCGCGCGATCGTCGGGGGCGGGCGCGAGATGCAAAAGGCATAACCCCCCCTTACGGCCGTTCTACCTGACCTTGAGTCAACGGCAGCTTTGTGGGGCGAAACGGCGGTTAGCCGAACCTCCAAGAGACTAGCCCAACCGGGTTCCATCGCAAACCTTACTCGCCAGCAAGTCTCGTCCAGCTGCCGAGGGCATGGATTTCCCTCTCTTTGACCGCCGGGCGGCAAGCGTAAAATTTACTCTTCCCCTACATACGCGCTTGCAGAGGGTTATGAATAATGGACGAGAACTTGGAAGCGCACGATTCGGCACGCGAAACGGAGGAGCAGTTCCGCATCCTCGTTCAGGGCGTGACCGACTATGCGATCTTCATGTTGTCGCCGACAGGAGTGGTGACCAGCTGGAACGTTGGTGCGGAGCGGATCAAAGGGTATCGGCGCTCTGAAATCGTCGGCGAACATTTCTCTCGCTTCTACACGGACGAGGAAAAGGCTGCCGACTTGCCGGCGCGGATACTGAGGATAGCCGCTAAAGAAGGCCGGGCCGAACACGAAGGATGGCGAGTGCGCAAAGACGGCAGCCGGTTCTGGGCGCACATCGTAGTCGATGCCATCCGGGACGAGGCGGGCGTGCTCGTCGGATTCGCAAAAATCACGCGCGACATCACAGAGCGCAAGCAGGCGGCGGCCGCTCTCGAGAAAGCCAACGCGGCGCTCTTTCAATACCAGAAGTTGGAGGCGATCGGGCGCCTGACCGGCGGTGTTGCGCACGACTTCAACAACCTGCTGGCAGTGCTGTCCAACGGTCTGGAAGTGCTGGCAACCCAGTCGCGCACGGAAATCGACAGGAGGATGATCGAAAGCATGCGACGGGCGATCGACCGCGGCGCCTCGCTTACGCAGCAACTGCTCTCGTTCGCGCGACAGCAGCCGTTGCAGCCGCAGGTTCACGAGCTTAACGGACTTATCCGCGAGTTCGCGCCGATGCTTTCGCGCGCGGGCAACCGTAGCACGCATGTGGAGTTTGCCCTGTGCCCGTCGGATGCATTTGCCTTGATCGACGCCCCGCGTCTTGAGGCCGCGCTGCTTAACCTCGTTGTCAACGGAGTCGACGCCATGCCGACGGGTGGCACCGTCACGATCGCCACGGATACGGTTCAGTTGGACGCGGATACGATGCTGGCTGTCCCGGCAGGCCGCTACGTGCGCATTTCGGTGTCGGATACCGGTGTGGGTATGACCGACGCGGTGCTAGCGCAGGCATTCGAGCCGTTTTTCACCACCAAGCAGCCGGGCAAGGGAACGGGGCTGGGGTTGAGCCAGGTCTATGGGTTCATCACCCAGTCGGGCGGCGACGTACGCCTATCCAGCCAGTTGGGCCAGGGTACAACGGTGAACATTTATCTGCCCGCCGCGGAACCCGCATCGTGTGCCGGCGCTCCTCCTGCCCCGACGATATAGATAGTCCCTCCCGTCGAGGGCGACTTCGACCTGGTGGGTGTGGCGTCGCCATTCCGACTTCCGAACCCGCTTAGACTGCCGACGCACTGGTCTGAAATTGACACTCCTCAATATCCTGCCTTCTGCGTCGTTCGGTGTTGTGGGGTGTCGTTACGCCGCCGCCAGTCTGTGCTCGGAAACTCCTCACTGAAGCGCGAAAAGGGACGACCGAAATCGGCTTTCGAGGACGAGGAAAGCTGCAAGGAATCCGATGACTGCTTGCCAGAGTCAAGCGGCCGCATGGTCGGCCGTGCGGCAGTCCGGGCCAATGTCCCTTCATGGCCAAACCCAAAACTTTCTGCAGCCGGACATGCTCTTCCAGATCGCCAGCTAAATGAACGGCCCTTCGAGAACTTCCTTTGACGCTGAGCGTGAACCAGAGGAGATCTGGCGACGTTGACGCAGTTTGCGAGGATGCAGGATCGACGACGCTTGTAAGCGGGATTCATGGCCGACTACTGCCTGGAGCGGTTGGCAGCAGCCGACCTGGAAGCGCGATCATTCTCATTCACAGCAAATAAGCATTCCGAATAAAACGACGACGCTTGAAAGGACTGAGGCGTCGAACAAGCGATCCTCTATGGCTCCCCTGGAGCTCAGTCATCATGCTTCTGCAAGCGCGTACATTATTTGACCGTGGTTCTGCAATCCTCGTACCAAGCCAATATTAGTGAGGGTGCCGCGTGATGAACTGGCATCCGTAATGTTTTTTTCACACAAATGCGACTACAGCGACCTAGTGTGTTTTGGTAGTTGCATCTTCGCTGCATGTCCAGGCGGACGGTAGCAAGCGTTGGTTTTGCGGTGGGGCAAGTCGTTTTCACATGTACCGGAAGATCACGGTGTGGAAGTCATGGCGCCGGTGATGGACAGCCGGCAGTGCACAGGCGTTTTCCCTTTTTCGCGAGGCTCAGAATGAAAATCAATATCAGGCGCTTATCCCGGTTTGCTTTCCAGGGCATGGCAGGTGGCGGTGTCATTGCGCTCGCGTGCTCGATCGGCCCGGGTGCGCACGCGCAAACGCTCGGATCGCTCGTCCAGGTAGCCGCGGGTGACCCGTTCAGCGGATGCACCGCCGACCAGGTGCATGCGCAGGAATCGGCATTCGGCAGCGTCCTGTATTCTTCGACCTCGATCGAACCATGGATTGCAGTCGATCCGACCGACCCGTCTCGCCTCCTCGCCGGCCACCAGCAGGATCGCTGGAACGACGGCGGTTCACGCGGGCTTGTCGGCGTCGCTTCGAGCGATGCGGGTACAACCTGGTCCAATTCGATTCCGACCGGCGTGACTGCGTGCACCGGAGGCAAATTCCGGCGGGCTTCCGATCCCTGGGTAGATTTTGCGCAAGACGGAACGGCCTTCTTCTTCTCTCTGGTACTGGACCCCGCGCAGCCGACGACTCCTTTCGGCGCCCGAAATAGCGGCATGCTAGTCAGCCGCTCCGCTGACCACGGCGCGACGTGGCAGCCTCCCGTTACGCTGATCCGTACCAACTCGCCGCACGTGCTCAATGACAAGAACTCGCTCACTGCGGATCCGACAGCGAACAAATACGTCTATGCGGTCTGGGATCAGTTGAGCGTGTTCCCGCCAACGAAGGAGGGCGCCCAACTGCTCGCGCAAAATGACGGTGTTGAGATCGCGCGCCAATTGGCGGGCCTTTCTTCGACATGTGGGACGCCGCCGTGCGCGGGTGGTGCCCCCTTCTCCAAATTTAGTTTTACCGGCCCGAGCTTCTTCTCACGTTCCACCGACAATGGCGTGACGTGGAGCACAGCCGCACCAATCTACCAGCCGGGCACGAACGCGCAGACAATCGACAACATGGTGCGCGTGCTGCCTGATGGAACCCTGCTCGACTTCTTCACCGCGATCAACGTCACGCCATCGCCCCTGAGCATCGGCTATATCAAGTCGACGGACAAAGGCGCGAACTGGTCGGGGCCGACGTTCACCAACGATATTCATACGGTCGACGGCGTGGTCACCGGCGTGGTCACACCTGACAGCGGTCAGCCGATACGCGACGCCGCCATTCTTTACAGTGTCGCAGTGAACCCAGTCTCGGGGGCTATCTATCTTGCCTGGCAGGACGATCGCTTTTCGTCCGGGACCTGCACCACCCCCGGCGGATCGATTCCGATTGTCGGGATCGTCTTCAGCGAGTCGGATGACGGCGGGGCGACCTGGTCAGCACCCGTGATGATCAACAAGACGCCGCCGAACGGTACGAACCCCTGCCGTCAGCAGGCTTACATTCCGGCGATAGTGCCGTCGGGCGACGGCAATACGATCGTGGTGACCTACTACGACTTTCGTAATGATACGAACACGCCTGTGGGCTTCGAGGGCAGCGACTATTTCGCGGTGTTCTGCTCGACCGCAACTGCGTGCACGAACTCTGCCAATTGGGGTAACGAACGGAAACTGACTGATGCCTCGTTCAACATCCTCAACGCACCCGTAGCGGGTGGACATTTTCTCGGCGACTACATGGGTCTGGCCGCTAGCGGACCCAAAACTATTTACCCCTTGTTCGGCGTCGCCACGAGTGCCAACGTGACGGCCGAATACACCCGCAAGATCACCTTGCCGTGAGCGCTAGCGGCGGCGACTGGAGGAGGTCGCCGCCCATTAACCGGAAGCATTTGTAGGCGACCGATTCGGCCGACGCGGAAGTTGGGCATGCGCGCTGCACTCCTCGCCAGGACGGCGGGGAGAGTGCCTCATTGAACTGGGTGGGAAACTGTCATGAGGCAGACGGTGACAGGCGTATTCGACAGCTACTCGCATTCGTCACAACTGGCACTGGGTGGAGCGGGCGTAGCCAAGACGCGCGCCCCCCGAGGGGCGCTCAAACGCAAACACCGGAAAAGCGGCGAATCAAGACCGCTTGCCGCGCTGCTCCACCGGCGTGAAATCGAAGCTGGCGAAACTACCGCCCTGATACCGCTGCGCCGTCGCGTCGAGCGGGTTCTGCTGCGCCAGAATTTCAGCGGCCCAGTCTTCCGAATTCTGCTTCGGCTCATAGCCAAGGCGTTTCGCGTCGTCGTGCGCGCCTTCCTGAATCCAGTAGCTGCGTGTGTTGTTCGACACGCCCCACACCACGGCAAAGCCGATCTCATCCACATTGATCACACGATCGACGAGATGGAACAGATCCTCGTGGCCGAACCACGTGCTCAATTGACGGAACTCGGTGGGCCTCGGCAGGCAACTGCCGATGCGCACGTTCACGGTTTCGATGCCGTGCTTGTCCCAGTACAGGTGCGCGAGCGATTCGCCCCATGCCTTCGAAAGCCCGTAGAAGCCGTCCGGGCGGAACGCGCAGTCGAGCGTGAGCTTCTCTTCCACGGGGTACATGCCGATCGCGTGATTCGAGCTCGCGAACAGCATGCGTTTCGTACCGTGGCGACGCATGCCTTCGTAGACTTCGACGAGACCGCGCAGGTTGTTCTCGATGATCTCGGGCAGGGGGCGCTCGACGCTCGTGCCGGCCATATGGATCAGCACATCCACGCCGTCGAGCAGGCGGTCGACCACGGCGGGGTCGCGCAGGTCGCCGTGCATCACGTCTTCGCCCGCGACGAGCGGTTCGAGCGGCTTCGAGCCGGCCGCGGAACGCAGGTTCACGCCACGTTCGAGCAGGCCCTTGCGCAACACGGTGCCGAGCTGGCCGCCCGCACCGGTCAATGCAACTTTCTTCACTGTGATTGTCCTCACGTAGAAATGCCGAAAGCCGGCACCCTCGCGGGCGCCGGCCGGTGAACAGGGCGATCAGGCCTTCACTTTGTGCGAGGACTGAAGCGCGAGGCTGCCCGCATTGTCCTTCTGCTCGTTCGAGATCAGTCGCCATGCCACGCAGGCGCCGATGATGTCGAACAGCATGAGGCACACGAACAACGGGTTATAACCGATCGTGCTGGCCACTGCGCCGACGATGAGCGAGAACACCGTCGCGCCGAGGTAGCCGAACATGCCCGAGAGACCCGTGGCCGTGGCGACTTCGTGCTGGCCGAACACGTCCGACGCCAGCGTGAACAGCGCGCCCGAGATCGTCTGGTGTGCGAACGTGCCGACACAGAAGAGGGCGATGGCGGCGTAGGGGCTCGCAACGAGACCTACGCAGGCCGGACCGACCATCAGCAGCGCGCCGGTCGTGATGACGAGCTTGCGCGAGGTGATGAGCGAGCAGCCGAACCAGCGGATGAAGAGCGGCGCGAGGTAGCCGCCCACGAGACAGCCGAGGTCGGCGGCGAGGAATGGCATCCACGCGAACAGCGCGATTTCCTTCAGGTTCATGTGACGCACGGTGACCATGTACAGCGGAATCCACGCGCCGAAGGTCTGCCATGCCGGTTCCGCGAGCATGCGCGGAATGCCAATGCCCCAGAAGCGGCGCGTCTTGAGCACTTCCTTGAACGAGGCGCGGCGGCCGCGGGTCGACTTCTGTGCTTCGGTCTGCCCTTCGCGGATGTAGTCGGCCTCTTCCTGCGAGAGCCGTGGGTGTTCCGCGGGCATTTTGAAGAACACGAGCCACAGCGCCACCCAGATCAGCGCGCCGCCGCCGGTGACCACGAACGCGAACTGCCAGTTGAACTTGAGAATGCACCACACGACGAGCGGCGGAGCGAGCATCGCGCCGATCGAGGTGCCGGTGTTGAGCCAGCCGGTCGCGACCGAGCGCTCCTTCGCCGGGAACCATGCGCTGATGGCCTTCATCCCGGCCGGGAAGATCGCGGCTTCGGTCATGCCGAGCATGCCGCGGAAAGCCGCGAGCGCGGGCCAGCTGCCGGCGAGGCCGTGCAGCATGTTGGCGATGGCCCAGCCGAACGCGAAGATCGCGAAGCCGATCTTGATGCCCACGGAGTCCAGCACGAAACCGGCGACCGGTTGCGCGAGGGCATAGCAGGCCTGGAAGGCCGTGACCACGTACGAGTACTGCTGCGTGGTCATGTGAAGCGTTTCAGTCAGCGTGGGTGCGGCCACCGCGAGCGAGCTGCGCGCGAGGTAGTTGAAGATGGTGCCGATCATGATGAGGCCGATGATCCACCACCGCACCCCCTTGATAGTCTTGCGTTGCACTGCGCGTCTCCTGCTGTTGGCGGGCTCCGGCACGAAGCGGTGCCGGAAGGTGAGCCCGAATGGCTGTGTTTCTGTGCGTGGCGCCCCGTGCTGGCCTGGGTCGCTTCAGGCGGCAGCGGCGCTGGTCTCCCGCTGGCCGGGATGAAGGGCCGCGCCGGTGCGCATCGGCCCTTCATGTAAGACATCATTCTATTTGGACCAAAGTTGTAAAGCAAATCTTGAGGCGCTGGGGATTTCCCTGGTGCGGGATCGGGGTCGGACGCCCGGCGCGGCCGCTGGACGGGCATTTATTGACTTGAGTCACGTTTTCACCGGCGGCATCGGCCGGATCTTCCGAGCGATTTCACGCCTATCCAAATACGAGTCGTCATACATCCTGGGGCGGCCCGCAGCGCAATGGCGGGTTGACAATTTTCGTGTTGTATTACAACAATGCGACCCATCCGCTCGACAGTTTTTCGAGCCGCCGCCCGCGCCACGCGCACCACGACACACGACAACGGACGAGACACGATGACTTCCCCCGCCATCCCCGTGAGCGATGCCGCGCTCGAACAGCTGCGCCACGTTTCCAACGCCACGCTCACCACGCAACTTTTCAAGCGCGGCCTGCGCAACGTCTTCCTGCAGGGCGTGAAGCCGCTCGCCGCACCGGCGCCGGGCGCTCCCAATCTGGTCGGTCCGGCTTTCACGATGCGCAACATCCCGGCGCGCGAGGACCTCGACCAGCTGAGCGCGTTTCAGAACCCCGAGCATCCGCAGCGCAAGGGCGTCGAGACCGTGCCCGCGGGCGCGGTGCTCGTGCAGGACTGCCGCGGCGTGACCGATGCCGCCTCGATGGGCTCGATCCTCGCCACGCGCATGAAGGCGCGCGGCGTGGCCGGCATGGTTTCGGACGGCCCGGTGCGCGACAGCGCGACCATCGCGGCGCTCGGCATTCCGGTGTTCTGCGCGGGCGCCTCGGCGCCGCTCAATCTCTGCAAGCACCATACGGTCGACCTGAACGTGCCGATCGGCTGCGGCGGCGTGGCCGTGTTTCCGGGCGACATCATCGTCGGCGATGCGGACGGCGTGGTCGTGATTCCGCGTCATCTGGCCGAGGAAGTCGCGCGCGACGCCACGGAGCAGGAGACGCTCGAGCGCTTCATCACCGAACGTATCGAGGCGGGCGCGGCGCTGCCGGGCACCTATCCGCCGAACGAGGCGACGCTCGCCGCGTACGAAGCATGGAAGAAGGAGCAGCGTTGAGCACGCAGCACGACGTGACGCTCGATGCGGTGTCGACGCCGCCGGTGCGTCCACTCGAGGCGCACGACGCGCGGCGCTCGTCGGTAGGCGAGTGCCCCGTGTGGCGCGCCGAGGAAAGCGCGCTCTACTGGGTCGATATTCCCGCGCAAACGCTCGTGCGCTATGCGGTCGACACGGCGCGCCGCACCGAGTGGACGCTGCCGGAGCGCATCGGCTGCTTCGCGTTCGCGCGCGATGGCGGCGTGCTCGCGGCGCTGGAGACGGGCCTTTTCGCCGTGACGCTGCACGAACCGGCCGCGCACGTGCGGGCAGGCGAGGCGAGCGTGCGGCCGCTCGCGGGCGTGGCGCACGAGGCCGCGCGTATGCGTTTCAACGACGGCCGCTGCGATCGTCAGGGCCGTTTCTGGTCCGGCACGATGGTGCAGGACGCGGCGGCGCCCGACCCGGCGGGCAAGCTCTATCGCTACACGGCGCAAGACGGCTTGTCGGCGCCCGTGGTCGAGGGGTTGTGCACGCAGAACGGCCTCGCATGGTCGCCGGACGGCCGCACGATGTATCTGTCCGATTCGCATGCATCGAGCCGCCTGATCTGGGCCTTCGACTACGACATCGACGACGGCGTGCCCACGAATCGCCGCGTGTTCGCCGATCTGCACGACTACACGGGGCGCCCCGACGGCGCGGCCGTGGACGCCGACGGCTGCTACTGGATCTGCGCGAACGACGCGGGGAGCCTGCTGCGCTTCACGCCCGCAGGGCGGCTCGAGCGCAGCGTGGCGGTGCCGGTGGCGAAGCCTTCGATGTGCGCGTTCGGCGGGGCCAACCTCGACGTGCTTTACGTCACGACGATCTGCCCGCCGCAAACCGGCGAGCTGGACGGCCTGGTATTCGCCATCGACGCCGGGGTGCGCGGCCTGCCCGAGCCCGCTTTCGCGGGTTCGCTGCGCGCGACCAACTGACCTTTGCCCTTTACGCGTTGCGCGGGCCATCACTTCTATTTCGCGCTGCCGCACGCGCAGCGCAGCGAGGCGACGATCGTGCTGCCGCGCAATCTCCGGCGCCGTCAGTTGCCGGACGGCACGACGACCGGGGCCGCGCCGGGCGCGACGCACTATCGCTTCGACGACGCGCAGATCATCGACCGCTTTCATTGCCTCGACGGCGAACCGGATCAGTCCGTGCGCATCGAGATGCCGTCGCAGCAGCGCGCGATCGAAATCGATCTGCGCCGGCCCGGTTCGGCGTCATGGGATGCGGTCACGACCTGGACGCTCGCGCCCGATTCGGACTTTTACTGCGTCGAGCCGTGGCTCGGCCTGCCCGACGCGATCCACACCGGCCTCGGCCTGCGCTGGCTGGAGCCGGGAGAGACGCAGAAAGCGGCACTGCGCATCCGCGTAAGTGCGCTGCGGTAGGGCGCGGCAGCGTAAAAGTGCAAGCGGCCGTAAATTGGCCGCAAATTGGTAAAGCGGGACGGAAAGGGCGGAAACACCCGCAAAATAGGGGCTGGCCGGGGGCGGGTGGACGCTATCGGCCCGCCATATGACTTACAATTGACGACACTCCTGACAACCCAAAGTGCACCGTCCGATCATGTCTGAGCAGAAAGCGCCGAATATGCCGGCGCGGATTTACAGCGACATCCTCAACCGCATCATCGAGGGCGAATACAAGGAAGGGGAGCGCCTGCCGACCGAGCACATGCTCGCGGAGCGCTTCGCGACCTCGCGCCCCACTGTGCGCGAGGCGCTTGCCCAGCTGCGCGCGGACGGCATCATCGCCACGCGCCACGGCTCGGGCACGACGGTCATGCGGCGTCCCGATCCGGACGTGCGCCGCTTCGCACCGCTCGAAACGCTGTCGGACATTCGCCGCTGCTACGAATACCGCGTGGTGGTCGAAGCCGGGGCGGCCTCGCTCGCCGCGCAAAAGGCCGAAGACGAAGACATCGCCGCGATCCAGCGCGAGTGGAACAACCTGCAGACCATCATCGAGACCTCGGGCATCGGCGCGAAAGACGACTTCGCGTTCCATATGGCCGTGGCGCGCGCCTCGAAGAACCAGTTCTTCATCACGGCGCTCTCGGGCATCCAGGAGCAGATGGTGTTCAGCATGAACCTGTCGCGCAACCTCTCGCTCGTGAAGTCGATCGAGCGGCAGCGCCTCGTGCAGCAGGAACACCTCGAAGTGCTCGAAGCGATCCAGGCGCGCGACCCCGAGCGCGCATCGACTGCCATGCGCGCGCATCTCGAGCGCGCGGTGAACCGCATGTTCGGCTCCTGAGCCCGCCTGCGCGGCGCGTGCCTTCATGGGTTCAAACGCTCTGCGCCGGCTGGCTGTTGCGAGCGGCCGCGTAACGCCGATATCTGCTTTCGCGTTGCGCCGGACCGGCCAATAGCAAACGGGCGTGGAACTCGCATTGCACGAGATCCACGCCCGTCTTCAGTCCGGCTGGCGGCAGCTGTCGCCCCCGCCAGCGGAAAGTCAAGCGTAACGCTTAGGCAGCCTGCTTGGCGGCGCGCGCCGACGCTTGCGCGACGGCCTTCGTCGCGGCCTTGCCGGCGGCGTCGAAGTTGCTTTCCGCGAATTCGACAGCCTGCTTCGCAGCCTTGTTCACCGACGCGTACGCGTTGTTGGCGGCGTTCAGCGCCGACTTGATCGCGGCGACAGCGGCTTCCGAGCCGGCCGGGGCGTTCTTCACGGCGTTGTCGACGAGCGTTTCGAGCGCGCGCTGCTGCGTTTCGTACTGCGACTGGGCGGCGGTGGCGAATTCGGCTTGCGTGGCCGAAACGATGCCGTAGACGCTGCGGCCATAGGCCAGCGCCTTTTCAGCGGCGGGCTGGGCGAAGCCGGCCTGCACGGCGAAGAAGCCTTGCGGGTCCTTGGCCGAGAGTGCGCGCTGGGCTTGTTCCTGACCTTCGGCGAACGCCGAGCGGGCCGTTTCGATGTTGAGTTCGGCGAGCTTGACCGCGCCTTCGAATGCCTTGTTCGTCAGGCCGAAGAGGGCCTCGAGACCGGCTTTCTGGTTGGCGGCGAACTGTTCGGGGGTCGGCAGGTTCATGTCTCTTTCCTTTTGGGGGACGCTACGCGTCGGTTTCGGTTACGAATACAAACTTTCGGTTCGATCACCGGTTCGCGCAGAGAAGGTTTTGTGCGATGCAGCAATCGAGTTCATGGTAACTGATCCATAAAACGTGTCAAGAACTTTTTGTGCGTCGCAACAATTATGTAAACGCCTGATTTTGGGTGGAAATTTCCAACACGGCGACAGATGCCCCGCCGGGCTGCGCGGCGCGTGAACCGCTTGAGCGCAGCGCTTCGCGTCTGCGCGCAAAATGGCCATTCCCTCGGGCGAGCGCGGGTGTCGAAGGTCGGCACCGCGCGCAGCCCGGGTTGGTCCCCCAATCTAGCGGTGGCGGCTCCGACTGCGGCTCGAACGCCCTGCAGCAGTCGAACGGGCGCGGTGCGCGCAGCCGCCATGCGCGAATCCATCAGGAGAGCGGTAATGGGTGCATCGAACGACAAGTCTCGCGGTCATTCCACGACGAGCACGGGCGCGCCGGCTGTCAGCGACCGCAACTCGCTCACGATCGGCCCCGACGGCCCGATCGTGCTGCACGACGTGCATTTCCTCGAGCAGATGGCGCATTTCAATCGCGAGAAGGTGCCCGAGCGCCAGCCGCACGCGAAGGGCGCCGGCGCGTTCGGCGAACTCAAGACTACCGAGGATGTGTCGCGCTACACGAAGGCTGCCTTGTTCCAGAAGGGCGCGAGCACGGAAATGCTGGCGCGCTTTTCGACCGTCGCGGGCGAAATGGGCAGCCCCGACACCTGGCGCGACGTGCGCGGCTTTTCGCTGAAGTTCTACACGACCGAGGGCAACTACGACCTCGTCGGCAACAACACGCCGGTTTTTTTCGTGCGCGACCCGATGAAGTTCCCGCACTTCATCCGCAGCCAGAAACGTCTGCCCGACTCGGGCCTGCGCAATGGCGAGATGCAATGGGACTTCTGGACCAACAATCCCGAGTCGGCGCACCAGGTCGCCTATCTGATGGGCGAGCGCGGCCTGCCGAAAACGTGGCGCCACATGAACGGCTACGGCTCGCACACCTATATGTGGGTGAACGCGAAGGGCGAGAAGTTCTGGGTCAAGTACCACTTCCACACCAACCAGGGCATGCAGTTCTTCACCAACGCCGAAGCCGCGGCGATGGCGGGCGAGGACGCCGACTTCCACCGGCGCGATCTGTTCGATGCGATCAAGCGCGGCGAATATCCGTCGTGGACGCTCTCCGTGCAGGTCATGCCGTACGCGGAGGCGAAGAAGTACCGCTTCAATCCGTTCGATCTCACGAAGACGTGGTCGCACAAGGACTATCCGCTCATCAAGGTCGGCACGATGACGCTCAACCGCAACCCGGAGAACTTCTTCGCGCAGATCGAGCAGGCCGCGTTCTCGCCGGGCAACACGGTGCCGGGCATCGGCCTCTCGCCGGACAAGATGCTGCTGGGCCGCGCGTTCGCCTATAACGACGCGCAGCGCGCGCGGATCGGCACGAACTTCAACCAGCTGCCGGTGAATCGTCCGAAGGTGCCCGTGCAGACCTACATGTTCGACGGCAACATGACCTACGAACATAGCGGCAACGCACCGACTTACGTGCCGAACAGCTTCGGCCGTCCGTGGGCGGATTCGACGGGCGCGGCGGACGACGGCTGGGAAGCCGACGGCGACATGGTGCGCAGCGCCTACTCGCTGCACGCGGAAGACGACGATTTCGGCCAGGCGCACGATCTCGTGCGCAACGTCTACAACGACAAGCAGCGCGAGGCGCTGATCCAGCAGGTGGTGGCGAGCCTGAGCGGTGTGGGCAGCCCTGTGCGCGAGCGCGTGTTCGACTACTGGAAGAAGATCGACGCCGAAGTGGGCTCGCAGATCGAAAAGCAGGCGGCCACCGCGAAATAAGCCGCCGAAGCCGCGAAAGAACCGGAACGGGTTGCATAGCCCGTTCCGGTTTTTCTTTTGTGCGCGGACGTTGCGGGGGCAGCGCATGACGGCCGGCCGCCGCCAAACTGGCAGAACCGTCATCTGGCGGATTCTGCAGCGTCAGGGACGAGGGGGCATAATGCGCGAGTCGCCGTGTGGGCCGCATCGCGCCATCCCGCCGACGGACCGCGCGCGGCGGGAATAAATTTGCCGCACCGGGCGTTATCCCTACTGATCCGCAACGGCCAAGCCCACGTGAAAACTCCCCTTTCCGCCGAATCCCCGTTTGTCGGTGCCGACGCTGGCGCGCAAAAGTACACGCGCGTTGCCGTGCTATTGCACTGGTTGATCGCGCTACTGATCCTCACGAACGTCGCCCTGGGCCTGACTGCCGCGCTGCTGCCCGACGGCGCGCTTTCGGACACCGCCATCCGCTTCGTGATCGATACGCACAAGTCGATCGGCATTACCGTACTCGGGCTCGCGATCCTGCGCGTGCTGTGGCGTCTCACGCATCGCCCGCCGGCGCTGCCCGCCGAATTCCCGGGCTGGGAGCGCGCGTCGGCCCACGCCGCGCACGTCGCGCTCTACGTGCTGATCTTCGCGATGCCGCTTTCCGGCTGGCTGCACGACTCCGCATGGGTCGCCGCCGCCTCGCATCCCATGTATCTCTTCGGCCTCGTGCAATGGCCGCGCATCGGCTTCATCATGAACCTCGATGCGGCCACGAAGGAGCAGTTGCACAACCAGTTCGGCGCGCTGCATACCGCGTGCAGCTATGCGCTCTATGGCGTGCTCGCGTTGCATATTGCGGGCGCACTCAAGCATCAATGGATCGACCGTCATTCGGTGCTGCGCCGGATGATGCCGTGAGCAACACGAGAAGGGTACGACGTGAAAAACATGCTTGAAGAGGCGCTCGCCCGCACGTCGCCGCGCCTCGTGCCGCCTCCCACGCCATTCGCGAGCATCGCGATCCACCTGGGCGTCATGGCGCTCTGGTTCGTGCTGTTTGCGCGTGCGTTCTTCCTGCAGGGCGTGGTCGCGTGGTCCACGGGCATTGCCTATGTCGTCTACGACACGGTGTTGCTGCTGTTCGTCGCCTGGAAGGCGCGCGTGCTGCTTGCGCCTGCGGCAGCGCCCGCGGCCGTCGGCGCGGCGAAGCTGCCGACGCTCGGCGTGATCGTCGCCGCGCACAACGAAGCGGCCGTGCTGCCGATCACCCTCGACGCGCTGTTCGCGCAGACCCGCGCGCCGCAGCAGATCGTGATTGCCGACGACGGCTCGACCGACGGCACGGCTGCCTTGCTCGCGCAGCGTTATGGTCTGGCCGACCCGGGCGAAGGCCAGTTGAGCGCGCCTTCGCCGCAGTATCCGAATCTGCGCTGGCTGAAGCTCGCGCACGGCGGCAAGGCGCGCGCGCTCAACGCGGCGCTGCTTGCGATCGCAACGGAAACGGTCATGACCGTGGACGCCGATACGCTGCTCGAACCCGACGCATGCGCCGCGATGGCGAGCGCGTTTGGCCGCGAGCCGGCGCTGGTCGCGGCGGCGGGCCTGCTCACGCCGGTTTGCGACCATACGTTGAGCGGGCGCTTTTTCCAGTGGTTCCAGACCTACGAGTACATCCGGAATTTCATCTCGCGCTTCGCGTGGATGCGCGCCGACAGCCTGCTGCTGATCTCGGGCGCGTTTGCGGGCTTTCGCCGCGATGCCGTGATGACCGTGGGCGGCTTCGATGCGGATTGCCTCGTCGAGGACTACGAACTGATTCACCGCTTGCGCCGTCATTCGGCGCGCAAGGGCCTGGGCTGGGACGTGCGCGTGCTCGGCACCGCCCGCGCGCGCACCGACGCGCCCGGTACGCTCACGACCTTCCTGCGTCAGCGCCGCCGCTGGTTCGCGGGCTTCCTGCAAACCCAGTACTGGTATCGCGACATGACCGGCAACCGCAAGTACGGCAAGCTCGGCATCATGATGCTGCCCGTGAAGGCATTCGACACCGTGCAGCCCATTTATGGCCTGACGGCGTTCGCGCTGTTGATCGGCTTCCTGTTCGACGGCCGCTTCACGATCGTGCTGCCGGTGCTGGGTGTGATCGTCGGCAAGATCGCGATCGACCTCGCGTTTCATCTGTACTCCGTACATCTCTACCGGCGCTGGAGCGGCGACCGCGCGCACTCGAGTTTCGGCATGGCGTTTCTCGCCGCCATCTTCGAGCCGTTCTCGTTCCAATTGATGCGCCACAGCGGCGCGGCGCTCGGCTGGCTGCATTTCCTGCTCGGGCGGCGCAAGTGGGGCGTGCAAAGCCGCACCGGGCTGGCGGCGGCGCGCAGCCGCGAGAGCGCGGCGTCTCAATGATCTGATTTCCGTGGCATTCGACTTGCTCCCAGCTTAAAAGGGCCGCGCAAAGCGCGCGGTGCCGGCCTTTAAACCGGTCAGGGAGAGTCAAATGTATCGATTCAGCGTCCTCGCTTTACTATTGCCGCTCGCACTAGCAGGCTGCCTGTCGTTCAGCAGCAGCGATCCCAACCCGCCGCCGCCGCGGACCGTCGTCGTCCCGCAGCAGCCGGCCACCGAGGCGCCGCCACCCCCGCCGGGTGCGGCTTGTGTTGCGCCGTGCTGATCGATTCACCGACTTGCGGCAGCGTTGGGCATCGCGCCGTCCGGCGCTTTCGTGTCCAGCGCGTGCCGCACTTCGCGCATCAGGCTGCGCGCGAACAGCACGTCCGGTACATCGTCGAGACCCGCCGAGCGCAAGGCTCGCGCGGTCCACGTGTTGCAGGTATGCAAGGCGTCGTAAGTCCCTGACGCCGCGAAATAGACGCTGCCCGTATAAGGTCCGTCGGCGAGGCGGCGCGGTGCGCCATCCGCATCGGTTTCCAGCGAAGTGCGCAGATAGCGCTGAACGCTGGCAAGCCCGGCGCCGTCCACTGGCACCTCCACGACGTTCTGCGAGCCGAAGGCCGCCTCCGGGGCCGCGCGCAGTACCGTCATCAGCACGGTAGCCTGGCTCGGCATGAGCGCGCCGATCATCGTCAGCGGATCGTGGCGGCGTTCCACCACGAACTGTCTCTCTCCAAAGCCGAAACACAGAACGGTTGCGTCGTCGAAGCCGCGCGCAAGTGCATCGACCCAGACGTCCGCGTCGTGCACACGCAGGCAGATGTCGGTGTGCCAGTCGCGCTGCACGACGGCAACGGACGTGCGCGGTGGGCCATCATCGGCCACCGGCTCGATCGCGGCCGGCAAGGGGCCGGCCATGTTCGTGCATGCGCCGAGTGCGAGCGCGAGCACGATCGCGCAAAGCGCTTGCCAGGCAGCAATTCTCGTTGGACGCTCGTTCACGCAGGTCGCTTCGATCATTGGAACTCAAGGCCCTCCAGTTGTGTGCTGCGCCTGCATATAGCATGCCGCGCGAGCGCGTTGCACCAGCTTGAGGCGCAAATGCAGCGCTGCATTGGCATGCCCCGTTTCGACACGGCCGATCCCGCCCGCGTTGCACCAATCGAGCGCATGAAACCAGGCTCAGTCGATGGCATACGCCTTGCTTTTTAGCCTGTACTGCAGCGCGCAGCGCATCTCGCCTCATTCATGAGACGAAACGCGGCGGCGCCGCTGACGCAGTTGCACTCACGCGCGAGAACGAACCGATGCAAGTCCATGACGAAATGCGCGACGAGGGCGCGGTGCGCCCGCACTACGAACGCTTCCAGCGGTGGCTCGAGAGGCAGACTGGCGAGACGATGGCGCGCAAGCGCGCCGAGGCGGACCTGTTGTTCAGGCGGGTCGGCATCACGTTCGCGGTGAACGGCGACCTCTCCGGCACCGAACGGCTCATTCCTTTCGACCTCATTCCACGCATCATTCCCGCAGACGAATGGGTTCTGCTCGAGCGCGGACTGCGCCAGCGCGTGCAGGCGCTAAATCTGTTCCTGCACGACGTCTATCACGAGCGCAACATCGTGCGCGCCGGCGTGATACCGGCCGAGCAGGTCTACACCAATGCGCAGTACCGGCCGGAGATGCAGGGCATCGACCTGCCGCTCGGCGTGTATGCGCATATCGCGGGCATCGACATCGTGCGCGATGGGCGCGACGGCGCGTTCTACGTACTCGAAGACAATTTGCGCGTGCCCTCCGGCGTCTCGTACATGCTCGAAAACCGCAAGATGATGATGCGGCTCTTTCCCGAGTTGTTCGTTCAGCACAAGGTGGCGCCGGTCGCGCATTATCCCGATCTGCTGCTCGATACGCTGCGCTCGGTGGCGCCCGAAGGCGTGGACGATCCGACCGTCGTGCTGCTCACGCCCGGCATGTACAACTCCGCGTATTTCGAGCATACGTTCCTCGCTCAGCAAATGGGCGTCGAGCTGGTGGAGGGCAAGGACCTCTTCGTAGAGGATAACTACGTATTCATGCGCACGACGCAGGGGCCGCGTCGCGTGGACGTGATCTACCGGCGCGTGGACGACGATTTTCTCGACCCCCTGGCGTTTCGCCCCGACTCCGCGCTCGGCGTGCCGGGGCTGCTCACCGCGTACCGCGCGGGCCGCGTCGTACTCGCCAATGCGATGGGCACGGGCGTGGCCGACGACAAGTCGATCTATCCGTATGTGCCCGACATGATCGAGTTCTATCTCGGCGAAAAGCCTATTTTGAAGAACGTGCCGACGTGGCAATGCCGCCGGCCCGACGATCTCGCCTGGACGCTCGAACATTTGCCGGACCTCGTCGTGAAAGAAGTGCACGGCGCGGGCGGCTACGGCATGCTGGTCGGTCCCGCATCCACTCGCGAGGAAATCGAGGCGTTTCGCACCCGGCTGCTCGCGCGGCCAGGCAATTACATCGCGCAGCCCACGCTGTCGCTGTCGGCTTGCCCGACCTTCGTCGAGGCGGGCATCGCGCCGCGCCATATCGATCTGCGGCCCTTCGTGCTCTCCGGCAAGACGATCCAGATGGCGGCCGGCGGCCTCACGCGCGTGGCGCTCAAGGAAGGCTCGCTCGTCGTCAACTCGTCGCAGGGCGGCGGGACCAAGGACACGTGGGTGCTCGAATGATTTCACTGGCCATACCACACCAAGAGGTTCGACCATGCTGAGCCGCACTGCCGATCATCTGTTCTGGATGGCCCGCTACATGGAGCGCGCGGAGAATACCGCGCGCATGCTGGACATCAATCTGAAGGCGCTCCTGCTGCCCGGCAGCGCGGACGCCGAGGCGCGCACGCATCGCGCGATGCTGCGGATCTCCGAACTGGAGCCCGCCTTCGATGCGCGCCACGAGGAAACGACCAGCAGCAACGTGCTCCAGTTTCTCGTGGCGGATCCGACGAACCCGTCGAGCATCTACTCGTGTCTGCAGGCGACCCGCGAGAACGCGCGCGCGGTGCGCGGCACGCTCACCACGGAATGGTGGGAAACGATCAACGACACGTGGCTGCAATTCGTCGAGCTGTTGCGCGGCAGCGAGCTGGAAGCGCGTCCCGATGCGCTGTTCGAGTGGGTGAAGTTCCGCTCGCATCTGTCGCGCGGCGTGCGCCTCGGCACGGCGTTGCAGGACGATGCACTGTTCTTCACGCAGCTCGGCACGTTCCTCGAACGCGCGGACAACACGGCGCGCATTCTCGACGTGCGTTTCGTCGACGTGGAAAATGCCGACTCGCGTTCGGCCGCGCGTCAGCTCGAGGACTTCTATTACTGGACCTCGATTCTCAGCTCGGTTTCCGCGCTCGAAATCTATCGCAAGGTTTACCGCGACGTGGTGACGCCCGCGCGCGTGGTGGAGCTGCTCATCCTCAACCAGCAAATGCCGCGCTCGCTGCTGGCGTCGCTGGACGGCGTCTGCACGAATCTCGCGATGCTGCGCACCGATAGCTCGCGCGAAGTCGAGCGCACCGCGGGCAAGTTGCGCGCCGAGCTGCTTTATGCGGACCTGCGGCAGATCTTCTCCTTGGGCGTGCATACGTTTCTCACGCAGTTTCTCGCGCGCGTGTACGAGCTGGGCAATCAGGTGGCGCGCACCTATCTGATGTTGCCGGTCGGTTAGTGCGATCCCGCGCTCATCGAACTCCCAATCGTCTCGATGGAGGATTGACGTCATGCAACTCGCGGTCCGGCACGACACGGTGTACCGCTACGAAGCGCCCGTGCATTATTCGATCCAGCAGTTGCGGCTGTCGCCGCTCACCACGCCCACGCAGATCGTCAAGCAATGGCAGGTCGAGGCGCCGGGCAAGCTCGACGCAAGCCGCGACGCCTACGGCAACGCGCTGATGACGCTGGTGCTCACGCGTCCGCACACGGAAATTCGCCTGCGCGTGCGCGGCGAAGTCGAGACCGTGGCGCTGCCCGACGGCCGGCTGCCCGAAGGCGAGGGCATGGTGCCGACGCACCATTTCACTTCGCCGACGCGCCTCACCGAAGCCGACGAGGCACTCACGGAATTCGCGTTCGGCCTGGCGCCGCTGGACGATACCGCCGCCATACTCGACGCGGCCTCGCGCATCACGGAGCGCGTGCGCTACGAGCCCGGTGTCACGGATGTGACACACACCGCGGCGGACGCGCTGGCGCTAGGCCGTGGCGTGTGTCAGGATCACGCGCATGTGATGCTGGCGGTGTGCCGCGCGCGCGGCGTGCCGGCGCGCTACGTGAGCGGCTATCTCGACCCCGGCGACGTGCCCGAAATGGCGAGCCACGCATGGGTCGACGTGTGGCTCGACAATGGCTGGGTGACGGTGGACGTCACGCACGCGTGTTTCGCGAGCGAAAAGTATTGCCGGATCGCCGTGGGGCGCGACTACGACGCGGCCGCGCCGGTTCGCGGCCGCCGCGTGGGCGGGGCCGGAGAAACGCTCGATGTCAGCGTGCACGTGAGCGCGCAGCAGTCGCAGCAATAGTTTTGCCGCTATAACACAACGAGCGGCGAAGTCAGGGACGGGCAGGGAGGCGCATGACGTACTGTGTGGCAATGGCAGTGGATGAGGGGCTCGTGTTTCTTGCGGACACGCGCACGAATGCGGGTGTCGATCACATCAGCACGTCGCGCAAGATGGCCGTGTTCGAGGAGCCCGGCGAGCGCGTGCTCGTGCTGCTCGTCGCGGGCAATCTGGCCATCACGCAAGCCACGCTGCAGGTGCTGACCGAGCCGCAGGAAGCGGGGCGCGCCACGCTCTGGAACGCGCCGACCATGGTCGAGGCCGCGCGCGTGGTGGGCGAAGCCGTGCGCGAAGTGCACCGGCGCGACGCGGAAGCGCTCAAGACCTTCAACGTCGACTTCAACTGCAGTTTCATTCTCGGCGGCCAGATCGGCGGCCATGCCATGCGGCTGTTCCAGATCTACGCGGCCGGCAATTTCATCGAGACGTCGAGCGTCAATCCGTATTTCCAGATCGGCGAGTCGAAGTATGGCAAGCCGATCATCGACCGTGTGCTGACGCCGGGCACGCCGCTCGACGAGGCCGCGAAGTGCGCGCTCATCTCCATGGACTCGACGCTGCGCTCGAACCTCTCGGTCGGCCTGCCGCTCGACCTGCTCGTGTACGAGCGCGACGCGCTGCGTGTCACGCGATACGCGTCGCTCGACCAGACGAATGCGTATTTCCAGATGATCCATTCGACGTGGGGCGAGCGGTTGCGCCAGGTTTTCGGTGAGATTCCCGATCCGCTCTGGACCGACGAAGGCAATGTGCCGCGCCGCGAGCGCACGACGTTGCCCAGCGCCCCGCGCGCCGCGCATGAGGGGCACGCGAGCGAACCGCGTCCCGCGCAAACGCTCGCGCAAGCCCAGCCGCACGGCGCCGCAAGCGCGCCGCGTATGCCGCGCGACGGCTAAAAGGGCGGCTTCAGTGCAGCGCTTGTGCGCTGCCTTTTTGCCTCGTCAACTGCGGAACCGGTATCCTGCTGCGTAATATTCGCGGTACGCCGCGCGCAATGCGCGTCCCCTCGACAAAGGAGGCAGGCTGATGAAGCAGAACGACGAACCCAGGAACGGGCGCCCAGACGAACCTTCCATTCCCGCCGGTCCGGACGACCCCGCGCGCCGCCGTGTGCTCGGCGGGCTGGCGGCGGTCGGCGTGGGCCTCGCGCTCGGCGGCTGCGAGACGCCGGCGCAGAGCGCGGCGGGCGCGCCGCGCAGCGCCGCCGACGCGCGCGTCGATGCCGCGTTGCGCGACCAGGTGCGCCAGATCGTGGTGATCTACGCGGAGAATCGCAGCTTCGTCAATCTGTACGGCAACTATCCCGGCGTGCAAACGCCGCTCGCGAATGTGGGCGCCGAGCGCTACGCGCAACTCGATCGCGACGGCAAGACGCCCTTGCCGCAGTTGCCGAAGATCTGGGGCGGCCTCGTGCCCCAGGCGCAGGAGCTGGACGGCACGCGCTACATGATCGCGGAGCACCAGATCACGGGGCTGTCCAACCGTCCTTTTCGTATCGTGGATGCGCACGGCAATCCGCTGCCGAACGGCATCATCACGCGGGACCTGATCCATCGCTTCTATCAGAACCAGATGCAGATCAACGCGGGCCGCAACGACCAGTTCGCCGCGTGGGGCGACTCGGGCGGCCTCGTCATGGGCTTCTACGAGAACTCCGCGCAGACGTTGCGGCTCTGGAATATCGCGCAGCAGTACACGCTCTGCGATAACTTCTTCATGGCCGCGTTTGGCGGCTCGTGGCTCAACCACATCTTCCTGATCTCGGCGCAGGTGCCGCAATACGCCGATATCCAGACGAGCGCCGCGAAACATCTCGCCTCCGTCGTGGAGGGCGACGATCCCACCGGCACGCGCCTGAAGGTCGCGCCGAACTCGCCGGCCTCGGCGCTCGACGGGCCGCCGAAGTTCGTGAACGACGGCCTCTTCACGCCTGATGGCTATGCCGTCAACACGATGGCGCCGCCGTATCAGCCGAGCAACGTGCGCCCTTCGGTAGACGGCAACCCGGCGCTTGCCGATCCGTCCAATCCGCGCGTGCTGCGCCCGCAGACCTATGCGACGATCGGCGACCGGCTCTCGGCGAAGGGCGTCGACTGGGCCTGGTATAGCGGCGCCTGGCAGTTTGCGCTGGACCATCAGGACACCGGCGCGGTGCCCGACTTCCAGTATCACCATCAGCCGTTCAACTACTTTGCCAACTTCGCGCCGGGCACGGCCGCACGCGCGCGTCACCTGCGCGATG
This sequence comes from Paraburkholderia sp. EG286B, assembly GCF_040965655.1. NCBI lineage: Bacteria > Pseudomonadati > Pseudomonadota > Betaproteobacteria > Burkholderiales > Burkholderiaceae > Paraburkholderia > Paraburkholderia sp. EG286B. Next base: position 39,135 of record NZ_JBFRCF010000038.1, read on the forward strand.
CGGGCCTCGGCGACGATCCGTCGACCAATCGTCTGCTCGCGGACATCGACGCAGGGCGCTTGCCTGCCGTGACGTTCTACAAGCCGCAGGGCAACCTGAACATGCACGCAGGCTATGCGGACGTCGAGTCGGGCGACCGCCACATCACGGCCGTGATCGAGCACATTCAGCGCGGGCCGCAATGGGCGAACACGATGATTGTCGTGACGCACGACGAGAACGGCGGCTGGTGGGACCCGGTCGCGCCGCCCGTGGGCGACCGCTGGGGTCCGGGCTCGCGCATCCCTGCGCTCGTGATCGCGCCGTTCGCGAAGAAGGGCTACGTCGATCACACGTTCTACGACACGGTCTCGATCCTGCGCTTCATCAGCCGCGTGCATGGCCTCGCGCCGCTCGACGGCGTGGCCGCGCGCGATCAGACGTTCCTCTCGCGGGAGCAGACGCCGCCCGGCGATCTCACGGCGGCACTCGATCTGGCTTGAGCGCCGCGCGTCTTGATGCATCGAGGGAGAGCGGGCTGCGGCTGTCGCGAAACGTTTGCGCCGCCGCTCGGGGTTGCCCATCCGGAACGCAATTTGATGCATCCGCGACACAAGCGACGAACTCTCTATCCGATCAAGGAGTTGGCGCGCTCGCCAGGCGGTTATCAACAGGTTTGTCACCAAAAACTGTGGACAACTTTGCTGCGCAAAAAACATGCATTTTTCATGTCGTTTGCGAGCTTCCCGTTTCCATTCAAGGACTTGATGCGGATGTCCAGAAGTTGCTAACAGGGCTCTCAACAGAAACTGTGGGTAACTCTCGCCCGCGATGCACCAGGTCTTCGCTATACCGGTCGTGGCTCCTTGATTTAACAGACGCGCTTCGGCGATCGGGCCCGAGGGCACCGAAGCATCACATCAGTCATCCCCTGTGATTTTTTCAGACGCGTCCGAGTGCCGGTTTCGCCTGTCTGCGTGAAACTTAGCTCGCGACTCGCATTGGCCACCGCGGCTCATGCGCGATGGTGCTCCGGCGGTATGTGCCCACGGTGCGCCATCTGGTCAGGACTACAGAACAGGGAATCCCCATGGCGGAATCGGA
>NZ_JBFRCF010000039.1:0-38924 GCF_040965655.1 Paraburkholderia sp. EG286B
CCAGATGATCCAGATACGCGTCAAATTCATCGACATCTTCTCTCATCGCGATCGCCCGAAGTCTGTATTATTCAATACTACCAGGTATCGCTTCGCTGCAAATGAATTTTGTGACACAGTAAGACTAGCAGGTTGCTGAAGTACCGCAGAAACACGTCATCGCGGAGAGTTCGTCGAACGTTGATAGATGGACTTCCACTTGCCACATCGAGATCATGCGCGGCGCCGACACGTTCACCGAGAGTCTGTTTTCTGTACGTAAGCTGGACGAGTTCGTTCCGAAGTCGCATCCGTTACGTTCGATCCGCGTGATGGCGAACGAAGCGCTCGCGAAGATGGATCGACTGTTCGCCCAGATGTACGAATCGGACACAAAGGGCGGGCGGCCGAGCATCGCGCCAGAGAAGTTGCTGCGAGCCATGCTGATTCAAGTGCTTTACAGCATCCGTTCCGAGCGCCAACTGATGGAGCAGGTGCAATACAACCTGCTTTTTCGCTGGTTCATCGGCCTGGCAATGGATGACGAGGTGTGGGTGCCCACGGTCTTCACGAAGAACCGCGAGCGATTGATCAAGCACGATGCGGTCATCGAATTCTTCAACGAAGTGGTAGCCATTGCCGAGAAGAAGTGTCTGCTCTCGGGCGAGCATTTCAGCGTGGACGGCACGCTGATCCAGGCGTGGGCCGGACACAAGAGCTTCGTACGCAAGGACGGTGACGATCAGGACGGCGATGGTGATGGCGCGGGCGACTTCAAGGGCGAGAAACGCAGCAACGAAACACATCAGTCGAGAACCGACCCTGATGCGCAGCTCTATCGCAAAGGCAAGACGGCCAGCGAATTACGGTACATGGGCCATATGCTGACCGATAACCGGCACGGCCTGGTGGTCAATGCACGCGTGACACGCGCCGACGGGCATGCCGAGCGTGAAGCGGCCAAGATCATGGTTCACGACGCGCGGCAAGCGGCAAAGGATCCGAACGCAGAAGTGACGTTGGGTGCAGACAAGGGTTACGACGCCCAGGAATTCATCGAGGCGTGCCAGCAGATGAAGGTCACACCACACGTTGCGCAAAACACCGCGGGGCGACGTTCGGCGGTGCCCGATACGATTGCCTCGAGCGTGGGCTACGCCATTTCGCAGCAAAAGCGCAAGTTGATCGAACAAGGTTTCGGCTGGGCCAAAACCGTGGGACGCATGCGCCAGGTGATGGTGCGCGGTTTGAAGAAGGTGGACCAGATGTTCGTGTTGAACATGGCGGCCTGCAACCTCGTGCGCATGCGATCGCTGGCAGAAGTCCGCCCATAGCGGCGGGACACGGCGGAAATGAGGCCAGAATCGACCTCACGCCGCTTTAAAAAAGGTTGGTTCGCACTGAAATTACACAATGCGAAAGATCGAGCGACGGCGGCCGCGTAAATGGAGAAAAGCCGCTTCCGTCGGGGTGTATTTCCGCAACCTGCTAGATCGTCTCGTGTGACACCAGATTGTCCTTGTTGGCAGCATATGCAATTGAGCCAACCAGAAATCTGCTCGGGAGACCCCTGTAGCCTCGGCTTTGCAGCAACAACTCCCGCTAGCGTCTGGTTACTCACTAATTTGCAAACCTTCGGCCGACGTGCCCGCTCCCAGGCGATCGCATCCGCCTGACTTGCTCGATAGCATTGGCGGCCTCCGTTGCGCTGCAACTCGCGGCTTATAGTGGAAGGAGCGCGTCCCAGCGTGGCTGCTATGTGAGCAGTGGAGGTGTTGCAAATGAAAATTATCGGCGCGGCATTCAGCGCATTCCGCGCGCGTTTCATGAGCTCGACGTGCCATGCATCGCAGCGGTCAACGGTCCTGCACACGGCGCGGGCTGTGACCTCGCATTGATGTGCGATATCCGCATCGCCGGGGAAAGTGCGCTTTTCGCTGAGAGCTTCGCAAAAGTCGGCATCATTCCCGGTGATTGCGGCGCCTGGCTGCTGCCGCGCGCGATTGGTCTCTCGCGCGCGAGCGAGATGATCTTCACTGGCACCCCGGTCGATGCAAGGCGCGCCACCGAGTGGGGCCTCGTATCCCGTGTCGTGCCCGACGGGGAGCTGATGGAATCGGCTTTAACGCTCGCACGCAGTATCGCCAGCAATCCGCCCGACGTCCTGCGCATGTCCAAACGGCTCGTGCGCGAAGGACAGCGCATGGATTTGCCTAGCTTGCTGGAGTTGTCGGCGGCGTTTCAGGGTATCGCGCATCGAACGGCGGATCATCGCGAGGCTCTGGCCGCTACCTTCGAACGTCGCGCGCCCGTCTATAGGGGAGATTGATGTGTGAGCGCGTCCGCCGCCGCGGATTCGTTCGACGCGAACGGCGCCACCGTGGCGCCATTGCTCGACCTTCGTGCGCGGCGCCAAACCCTTATCACGACGGCTTAAGCAATCCAGTTTGTCGGCGCCTACACTTTGTATACCTGCCTGATTCTTCGTCGCACTACCAGTTTGGCTCGCCATTCGCCGTCGTCGTACCGATCTCTCCGGTTGCGAGCGCGAGCGAGGCGGCGGCGGACAGCGCAGCACTGTAGCTGTCCGCATAGGCGTCCTGCGCCGCGATCAGCTGGTTTTGCGCGAGCAGTGCTTCTGTGATCGAACCGACGCCGTGCCGGTACGCAGCAAACGCAGCGTCATAGGTCGTCTGTGCCGCGGCCACCAGTTCCTTTGCAGCCGCATTCGAAGCAAGGCTTGTGGAGAGCGTGCTCTGTGCGGCGACAACCTGCCGGACTGCTTCCTGTCTGGTTCGCGTGAGCTGGGCGGACGCACTATCCGCGTCGTTGCGGGCCTGCATCAGCACAGCCGAACGTAACCCGCCGTCGTACAGTGGGATCGTCACGCCCAGGAACACGCTGCCGCTGCGGCGGCTGCCGGCCAGATTCACGGTCGCCGCCTGATCGCCTACCGGCGGAATCGCCGTGATCGCCGTGCTGCCCGTACCGTACGCCGCCGTGGCGGATAGGAACACCTTCGGCATGAAGGACGCTTCGGCCGCGCGGATCTTCGCCTGGTTCGCCTCTTCCAGTGCGTAGGCGCCCTGAACGTCCGGCCGCCGCGCGATCGCATCGGTGACGATTTTATCGACCGACTGGTGCAGTGCGGGTGAAAGCGCCTGCGACGCCAGCGGGGCGATCGCAGGCTTCGACAACGGCGAGATGCCGAGCGCGGATATGAGATTGTTATAGCTGTCGCTCAGCGCGCCATCCGCCTGCACTTTGACTAGATTCGCCTGCGCGCGATTCTGCGTGGCCTGTGCAACCTCGACGACCGTGGCGACGCCATGTTTCACCCGCGCCCGGGCGGCCACGAGAATGCCGTCGGCATTGTCGAGCGACTGCTGCGCCGTCTGCTCGCGCGCCCATGCGGCTTCGTACGCGTAGTACGCGATGCTCACTGCGTGGATCACCTGCTGGTGGACGGCCGTGAACGCCACGTTCGCCGCCACGGAAAGGTGAGTAGCGGCATCGACACGCGCGCGGCGGCCGCCGAAGTCGAACAGCAGCCATTGCAGTGAGAGCACGGAGACGGTGCCGTGAATGTTCTCACTGGTCGAAGCGTTGCCGAGCAACGTCGATTGCGAGCCCCCCGCGGCCTGATAGCCGCCCATCGCGGTCGCCGTCAGCTGCGGCAGATACGCAACCTTCGCGATACCCGCCGCCAGGGCCGCATTGCGTGCGTCGTTCCAGGCGATCCGCGTAAGCGGATTCGAAGTCTCCGCAAGATCGATCAGTTCGGGCAGCGTGTACGCGTGGTTCGGCTCGAGCGCCGCTGCGAGATCGACGGACGCCAGTCCGGCGCTATTCGGCAGCGTATAGCCCGCGCCCTGGGCAGTCGCGCCGGTGCGCGGCGGTCCTGGCACGATATCGCCGGCGGCGGTGGTCTGCGGCTGCCACGGGCGGTCCGGTGCGGCAGGCGCGAGATCGAGCGAGGACGTCGCGCATCCGGCCAGCCCGAGCGCGGCCAACACGATCAGCCAGGGCGTCGGTTCAACGGTGCGCATCGGTCTGCGTCTCCTTCGGTTCGCCTGAGCGTGCTTCGTCGGCAATCTGGTCAAGCCGCGCATCCATGACGTCAAATAGTGCTTTGACATTGAGGTCGGCCGCGCTTTCGACTGCGGGATTGGGGGGCTGCGCCTGCCTGGCGGTGTTGATCCGCCCGGCGGCGCCGTTCGTGGGCTCGCCGGACTCCATCCGCTGCTCGAGTTCCCGCAACCGCGCATCGGCCGCAGGGCCTGCGCGGCCGGCCGCCAGGACAATCGGTCCCTCCAGCGCCGCGAGCTCCGCGAGTGCACGCCGTCGGCTCGCAATCCAGCCGGAAGCGGGACGCACCCACGACGGTTCGTAGTGGATCACACCCAGATACTGGCGCAGGCTGCCGAGTTCGGCGAGCGCCCCAGCGACCAGCGCACTGCGTGTGTCAGGGTCGGTGGCGCGCGCAATCCGGGTCCACCGCGCAACGAGCGCGGTCAGCGCGGCATCGATCCGGCCGGCAACGCTCACGGGCCAGACACGCGTGAATATCAGGTAGGCCACCACGTTCCCAATCAGAACGCCAATTACGCGGTCGCGGGCAAGCGTGAGGTCGAACTTGGGCGCGGCACCCTGAACCACGCATAGAAAGAACGCAAACGCGATCTGCATGCCCGCGTAGCCAATGCGCGGCGAGCCGGTTGCGACCCACGCCGCGAGCCACGCACCCGCGAACACCAGCGCCATCAACTGGCCGATGGAGGTGAGCGCCGGTGTCACGAACACGATCGCCGCCGTGCCAAGCAGCGCGCCGATCAGGCAGCCGGCGATGCGCAGCGTCAGCTTCTCGACTGTCTCGGCAGTCGTGCCGAGCGAGACCATGTAGCAGGTGATAAAGCACGTGTGAATGCCCTGCCAGTCCAGCTGCTGATACAGCACGTAGCAGAACATCGCTGCCACCGTGGTCTTCAGGGCGTAGCGCTTATGAACGGGATTTGTGAATGCGTCCGCGTCGAAGAAGCCGCTTCGCTCCCGCGCTGGCTCGGCCGGCGCTGGGGGCGACAATGCTTCGGTCTTCGGAGGCGGCACGGCGAAACCCTCCAGCGCGGCGCGCAAATCGGCGAATACGAATGCAGCAAGCGGCCAAAGTCCGGCGCTCTCAGGCATCTTCGCCTCGAAGTCGACGGGATATCCGCCCGCGTCGAGCATCGTGGCCATCTGCTCCATGATCTGCGCCAGTCGGGCAGCGCAGTCGTCGGGAAACCGGGCGCCGGGTTCGCGCGTGGCGAGGTCCACCGCAACCAGGATGGCCGTGGTTGATGCCGCCGCCTGGCGCAGCGCAGCGAAGTCGGCGTCCGTCGACGTGCCTTCGAGCTTCGAAAACTTCAGCCATTTCATGATCTGCTGATCACCTTCGCGCAGACACGCCTCGAATGCGGCGCGCCCGGCGCCAGTGGTGGTGCCAGCCAGGCACTGCGCGGCGAGCTTGAGGCGCCTCGCGAGCTGCGCGCATGCCAGGCGCCGCGGCGAGGGTGCGAGGAGCAGATTCACGACGATCGCGATGCCAATCGGAATCGCGACACACAGCCAGACGTACAGCAGGCCGCGCGTCGCGGCTTCGCCGACCGGCGCGAGGCCCAGTTCGTCGAGTCCGAAACCGGTGATCATGGCCGCGATCGCGCCGACGGGCTTGAGCTTGCTCGCCGATGTCGCGAACAGAAGCGCGACCGAAAGCACCGTCATGCTCGCGACACGCTGCGCCGGTTCGTTGATGCAGAAGATCGCGACGACCATCACGATACCGATGATCACGGTCACAACCAGCAGCATGACGATCGACGTAACGATGCTCGTAACGCGATCCGGCTTGTTGAGGAGCAGCACGATATACGCTGAGAGCGAGGCCGCGGGCGTGCCATAGGCGCTCGTGACGAGCACGGTCAAAGCGCAGATCAGCGCAATCCGGGCGACCATCGATGCACGCCCCGGAAAGGGCGCGAGCAGCCGCGCGATTTCCCGCAGACCCGGCGCGCGGACCTCACCGGCAAGACTGGCCATGCCGGACCTCGACAATTGCGCTCGCGCCCACCCGCACCAGGCGCGGGGCCGGCGCATCGATCCGCACGCGAACCGGGAAGCGCTGCGCAACGCGCACCCAGTTCACCGACTGCTGCACGTAAGGCAGACCGCGCGGCAGGTTCAGGCGGTCGGTGTCCGTGATGCCGGCCCCGATGCCGATCACCTTGCCTTGCATGGCCACTTTACGGTCGATCATCGAATACACGGTCGCGCAGTCGCCGACGGCGATCGCACCGAGCGCCGTCTCGCGGAAATTCGACACGGCGAACCATTCGCCCGCGTGGATGAGCGTGAAGATGGACTGGTTGGGCAGGACCGTTTCGCCCGCGAGTATCGAGAGTCCTGTTACGTAGCCATCGAAAGGCGCACGCACAACGGTGTCGTCGAGCGCCCGCTGCGCGATCGCCAGCGCCGCCTCTCGCGCATGCATGGTGGCGATCGCATCGGCGTCGTCACCGACGGTCAGCGCAGACGAGCGCTGCTGTTCTTTGGCCTGCTGCAGCGACACGCTGGCGTCGCGCTGCGCGACCATCGCCTGGTCGAACTGCTGCGCCGAAACATAGCCCTGCGCCGCGAGCGGCTGCAGGCGATTGACGCTGCGCGTCGCCAGATCGTAATTGTGCGTGGCGCGGCGGGTCTGGTCGGCCGCGATGGCCGCGTTCGAGTTTTCGCCGATCAGCGTACGGTGCCGCGTGCCCAACTGGGCCCGCGCCATTTCGAGTTCGGCCTGCGCCTGGGCGACCGCGAGACGGTAGGGCACGGGATCGATCTCGAACAGCACGTCTCCCTTGGCCACCTGCTGATTCTCTTCGACGGGCACCCGAACGATGCGGCCGCCTACGGGCGAGGCGACATGAACGACGTCGGCGTCGATAGACGCGTCGTCGGTGGATGGATAGCGCGTCGAGCGGTCGTACGCGTACCAGAGTGCAGCGGCGCCGAACAGGACGATCGCGATGGCGATCGCGCGGCCTTGCCATTTACGCCCGGAATTGTCACCGGCCATTTTCATATCAGAATCGCCCCGTTCCGAACAGCCAGGCGAGTACCCCAACGACGATACCAATTGCCGTGCAGACAGCGAGCTGGTTGGGCACCCGGCGAACCCAGCCGGTGGCAACGAACGTGCGATGCGCGATCAGTGCACCCACGATCCCAGTCACAGCGCTCACAAGCCAGAACGGAAAGTAAGCGCCGAACAGCGACCAGGACGGTGCGCCACGAGCAGCGCAACCCGCGAGCGAAGTCACGACCAAGGGGAAGCAGGCGGTGGCAAAGCCGGGCCATGTACGATGAGTCATTGCTTTCGTGATGACTGGATTGGAAAAAGCGCTCAACTCGACTTCTCGCAAGCGACAGCAGCCATGACAAGTGACGTTACTTTCGCCGTCGCCGGGTTCGAGAGGAGCGCTAAGCCGACCGGGGCACATCGAAGCAAATGAGAGACTTTCACGGGCAGCAATGCGCTCCCCCAGTAAACGGCGCGCCAGCGCAGCGCCGGAAATGGGGAAGCAGATCCGGACTACACGTGAAGTCCAGATCCCGTCGACTCGATCCCGTCCTGCGCAGCCTCACACTTAGGTTGGTGAGCCAATCCCCGGCGTTCACGCGTCAACCGGAATTCTCCCGGCACTATTTCAGTTGTCTTGAACGCCTTCACGGAGATCATCGCTGATCCGTTCGGTGGGACAGGTCGCCCGGTGGGGCAAAATACGTCGTCGCCGCGTCGGATTACTCGTTGCGAAACGACGCACACTCCTGACACCCTCGCGGAACGACGGCGCCAACGTTGCTCGCCATAGTGGCATCGACCGGGTTCCACCCATCGGATAATGAGCGTGTCTGCGAATTGCTCAAGAATCTGGATCTGGACTCGTGGAACATCTTCTGCAGCGTACTCTCTCGTCCTCATTGGCTGCTCCTTGAATCAAGCCGTTTAACCGATTCGCGTACCACAGTCACGCGTCCGATTCGGTCAGTGAACAGCGTGACATGAAGAGAACTCTACGTTGCAAGGCGTGCACCGGTCCATTGCACAATGGTGTAGAGACATGCGCCGGTGGGACGCAGTTTCATGTCATACGTAAACCAAAGTGCAATTGCGGCTGTGCTGGGTTTAATTTAAATTCATTCGTAGAGGGAAGCCTTGTCGTGGACTTCGGGCAACTGGCTTGCGTATCGTGGGCAATCTCGTACCGAAAGGGGTGCAGTTCGTTTTCCTTCAGAACATGTTACTTGGGTTCGAAGTCGTGCTCATCGTCGCTCGTTGATTGTGGCGGCCCTGCTGAGCCGCGAGCTGAGTGACCAGGTCTGATAGGTTTGCCCAGTCCGCGTGAGAAGAGGACGTTGTCCCGCAACACTATTGCAATGCCTAAAAAACTGATTATGCGCGTTGATCTTGACCAGATAAGAAAACAGGCCGAATTGATGACGGGTGAGGCAGCCGATACCCTTCGACAAGTCGCCAACGAGATCGAGCTGCTTCGCAAGCACCTGGTCGAGGCCCATACCAGCAATGCGGACAGCGAACGACTCAACTGGTTAAGTGAGCAGGCCCATGACGAGTATTACCGCGAGATATGCCGTACCTACATCACACTGCCTCGCATCAAGACGCAGATGAATGGTGTAACGGCCATGACTCTGAGGGAGGCTATCGACCTCGTTCGCAAGCCACGGCATCGTGACTTTTAGGAAACGCCTCGACACCTCGCCGGCCGCACATGTTTCCAGCCAATGACGAGGTTCCCCCTCGATCAACCCTACCCCCGCTGCGTCGCCGCGCGGTCGTCCTGTTTCTCTGTGTTGCCGTATGCATACTGGTCGGGACCGGCGTGGCGCTGTGGCGATACTTCGGCGTGGGTGTTTCGACCCGTTATTCGAATCAGCCACTTCTCTTCCGGTACTCTGACTTGCGTCTGCCGCCCGACCTGGCAGGCAATACCGGCCGCATTCGTGTCGTGCACTTCTGGGATCCTGACTGCGCAGGCGTGTCCTGAGTTACAGGGACAACTCAACCGTTGTTGACGGCGTAACACCGACGAAACCGAGTGTTTTAAGCTCCAGTCCTTCGACAAAGGCCTCGACGATCCTGACCGGGTTGCCCTCGGCAACGAAATCGTCCAAACATTCAGACAATAGCGTTACCTGCCTACGGTCATTACCTTCGACGAATCGCTTCATGAGTAAATGCGTCCCCAGCCTGTTTCAAATTGCACGCGTAGCGGTACATAGCAGCCTGTGCGCTATCAACGCCCCCCCCCGGAGCGACTGCGTTTGGTGTCAACCCTATTGTCAAGGCACATGTGTTTGCCGTCGCCGCTACCACGCGGAAATCCGGCTCTCTTGGGCCGAAGCATATGGAACGGCAGACAGCAATGCGCGACACTATTACGCACCACAACGCAGCATGCAGGTCAGCACGAAACTCGATTTCATACGAAGCCGGGAGCGGCATTGACCTTCGAGTGCCGCTCGACATTTTGACTGCACAGCGCAAATGCTTGAGGGGGGCGGCTACTCGAAGGCAAGCTATCCTTCACAGACGACGGCCGACAGGACGAGCGGCATGACTTCCTTCACTGTCGCCGGGCTCCCAGTTTCGCGAACGCGGTCGCTAACCGCCTCTTTCCCTGCCATGACGACAACGCCATAGACCGGGTGGGACACATCACCTCCGCCGCTCTTTGCGAACATCGCATCGTTCGGCGAAAAGCCAAACACAGCCCGGACTTTGAATCCGAGTGCGGTCAAGTTCTGATTCGGCCTCAGTCGATACGCGTTGACCGAGTTGCTGGCCACTTCCATCGGTACCGGATCGATCTCCTTTTCTTCGACCAACTGCTCAATGAAGTCATGGGCTCCGATATGGCAGTCCATTCTGCCACCAATCTCGTTTGCGTGACTCACAGTCGAGACGATGGCGAAACCGACAACAACACGTCGGAGTACAAGAGAGGCTTTCCCGTGTCGCAATGCGAGTCTCCATGAAACGGCGCTGCGGCGCAGCGTTGGATCTGCAGTAGTTCATCCGGATCACACGCGGATCCGGATCCCGTTGAATTGGCTCTTACGCTGCAAAGTCTCGCGCCGGCTACTCCCGTTCGATAGACTCTTCCCCGCCCACCGCGGCCTCACATTGAGGTTGGCGAGGCGGTCGCCGGCGTTCGCGCGCCAGCCGGGATTCTCTCGGCGCCATATCGAATAGCTTGAACGCCTCCACGGAGATCATTGCCGATCCATTCGGCGGGACGGGTCGTTCCGCGGGGCGATATACAGCATCGCCGCGTCGAATTGCTCGTTGCGTCACAACGCACACTCCCGGCACCCTCGCGGTACGCCGACGCCAACGCTGCTCGCCATAATGACATCGCCCGGGCTCCACCCAGCGGATAAGGAGTGTGTTTTCAAAGTGATCGAGAATTTCGACCTGGACTCGTGCAACGTCTTCTGCATACTCTCTCGTCCTCATTGGATGCTCCTGGAATTAAGCCGGTTAGCTGATTCGCGTACCCTCCCGCGTGGGTCCTGCTAATCACCCTGCAGCGGGAAATCGCGTGTTAGTACAGGTTGGAGCCAATTAACGCTGGAAACACGAGGCCAATCTGGACCCGCGCATGAACGCGAAAGTCACACGCACACACTGCCTTCAGTGGACAGCGTGACATGACAGCAACTCTACGTTGCAAGAGGCGCACCGGTCCATTGCACATTGGTTTATCGAAACTTCGCACCGGTGGGACGAAGTATCAGGTCAAATGTAATCCAAAGTGTAATAGCGACTGCGCGCGGTTTACTTTAGATTCACTCGTAGGCGTAAGCCTTGCTGCGCTTAGTAAGCGGCAACCCACTCGTCGACCACACGGTCTATGGTCGGCTCCGTCGCTAATCAAAAGCGTCAACACCTCTTCTCTCGCCACATGTCTCCAGCCAACGAGGAGCCCCCAACTATTCCCCTGCTGCGTCGCCGCTCGGTCATACTGGTTCTCTGTACCTGCGTATGCATTCTGATCGGATCCGGCCTTGCACTGTTGCGATACTTCGGCGTCGGTGGGTCGACCGATTACTCGAATCACGCTGTTCTCTTTCGAGACTCCGACCTGCGTCTTCCCCCGAACCTGGCAGGCAATACCGGACGCATTCGTGTCGTGCACTTCTGGGACCCCGACTGCACAAGCTGTAACGAGAATACCCACGCCCACTTGAACTATCTAATCACGATGTTCAGAGGCACGAATATTGACTTCTATAGCGTGCGCAAGCCCGGTACTCGCGGCGAGTTACCAGACTTTCTGCGAGGCAAGCTCACGGCGTTATCGGGAATCCATGGAATGGAGCACATAGGCGCCAGCCCCGCGATCGCCATCTGGGCTGCGGATGGAAAACTTGCCTATGTGGGACCCTACAGCAACGGCCTTGTGTGCAGCTCGGCCAACAGTTTCGTGGAGCCGATCCTGGATAAGCTTGTCGCGGGGGAACATGTCGAACCCTCACCGATCGTGGCAGTCGGATGCTACTGCCCGTGGAATTCAATCCCGGGCGAGCACCTATAGAAAATCATCATTGGTCGCACTGACGACACGCCCGGCTTCGCGCGTGACCCGCCGCACCCCTGCCTCCAGCATGTCCGATAGCACGATGGGGCGCCGGTAGGAAGCTCGCAGCCCCCCGCTGTCGCCAAGAGATCTGTACGGTGCTCATGCTCGTCTTGAGGAAGTGCCGCAAATAAACTCATCGAGGCTGTACGATGTCGACCTGTCGATGAGGCTTCCGGGCAAATTCCATCTGTGCGATACCAGCGGGAATTCGCGAACGCTGACGGACTTCCGGGGCGTCGTGGTCCTGCTTGTCTTCGGCAACACGTAGAGTCCGGATATGTGTCGGACAACCCTGCCGCGCGCGTCACAGATCGAATGGTTGGCTGGAGATCAAGACGACAGACTGAAGATCGTCTCTGTTTCGGCCAATCCTGAGATGGAAACATCGGTGCTTCTGGTGGCCTGCACGGCGGCGTTCGCGCCGACGCTCGTCGGACTAGGTGGCAAGAGCACAGCAACGGCTGCAGCCGCACGATCCTGCGGGTGTGCTGCACGCCGTGGATCAATGGATCATCATGTTGAAGTGCATGCTCCAGATGATCCAGACCGAGAGCACCACAACGATGAACAGGATCACAAGCGTGAACACGAAGCTGATCAGGTTCCAGCCGCCCTCCGAGGAACGGCTCATGTGCAGAAAGTACACGAGATGCACCACGACTTGCATGACCGCGAATATCACGGCCACGAGCAGCGTCGTCGCGCGCGGCAGCACCGGATGCATGAACAGCGCGAACGGGATGACCGTCAGGACGATCGAGAGGATGAAGCCCGTGTTGTAGGACTTCGCGCTGCCGGGCGCTTGCCCGGCGCGGGTAGTCGCATGGTTTGCCATGGTCAAAACGCTCCGATCAAATAGACAATCGTAAACACGCAGATCCAGACCAGATCCAGAAAGTGCCAGAAGAGGCTCAGGCACGACAGCCGTGTCACGTTGGTGGTTGTCAGTCCTTTTGTCGCCACCTGATGGAGGACCACCGCCATCCAGAGCACGCCGGACGTGACGTGCAGTCCGTGCGTGCCGACGAGCGCGAAGAAGCCAGAAAGGAACCCGCTGCGCTGCGGTCCGAAGCCGAGCGAAGTCAGGTGACGGAACTCGTGTATTTCCATGCCGATGAAGACGGCGCCCAGAATTAAGGTCAGACTCAGCCACCGGAGCACGGCGCCCTGATCGCGCCGGTGCACGGCGAGCATCGCGTAGCCGCAGGTGATGCTGGAAAGCAGCAGCACGAACGTCTCTGCGAGCACATATGGCAGCTCGAAGATGTCCTTCGGGCCGGGTCCGCCTGCAAACGCGCCGCTCAATACCGCGTACGACGCGAAAAGCGAACCGAACAGAATGCAGTCGGACATCAGATAGATCCACAACCCCAGCACCTTGCGCGAGCCCGCGTCGTGGCCATCATGTGCGTCCGCATCCGCGGTCGTGGTTGTTTCAGTCAGCGATTGCGTAGACATGTTTCAGATCTCGTGTCATGGGAGCGACGCGCGCTTGCTCGATCCGCTCGACTTCATCGGCCGGAACGTAGTAGTCCGTATCGTCGTTGTAAGAGCGGACGATCACCAACGCGATCGTGGTAACGAAACTTGCACCCGCGAGCCACCAGATGTGCCAGATCAGCGCGAAGCACAGCAAAAGGATGAATACGCTCTGGATGAACGGCATACCGGTGCTGCGCGGCATATGAATCGGCCCATATTTCCCCGGACCCAGCGGCAGCCCTCGCTTTTTCGCCTCGTAGAATGCATCCACGGCATCCACTCGCGGTACCTGGGCGAAGTTGTAGAACGGCGGCGGCGACGACGTCGACCACTCCAGCGTGCGCGCATTCCATGGGTCGCCGGTGGCGTCGACGTTCTGCTTGCGATCGCGGATGCTGACGAGAATCTGCGCGACGAGGAAGCCAATTCCGGCAAGGATGAAGACCGCACCCACCCATGCGACCTGGAGATACGGCGTCCACGCCGGGTTATCGTAGTGATTGAGGCGCCGGGTCATGCCCATGAAGCCAAGCATGTAAAGCGGCATGAACGCGAGATAGAAGCCTATGACCCAGCACCAGAACGAATACTTGCCTAGACGTTCATTGAGCTTGAAGCCGAAGGCCTTTGGGAACCAGTAGTTCAAACCGGCGAAATAGCCGAACAACCCACCTGCGATGACCGTGTTGTGGAAGTGGGCGACGAGGAACAGACTGTTGTGAAGCAGGAAGTCGGCCCCCGGAATCGCGAGCAGCACGCCAGTCATGCCGCCGATCGTAAACGTCACGAGGAACGCCAGCGCCCAGAGGATGGGTGTCGAGAACTCGACGCGCCCTCGGTACATCGTAAACAGCCATGTGAAGATCTTCACTCCGGTCGGAACGGCGATGATCATCGTCATAATGCCGAAGAAGCTGTTGACGTTCGCGCCCGAACCCATCGTGAAGAAGTGGTGCAGCCAGACGACGAACGACAGGATGCCGATTGCCAGCGTCGCGCCCACCATCGACTTGTAGCCGAACAGCTTCTTGCGCGCGAACGTCGACGTGACCTCTGAGAAAATCCCGAACGACGGCAGAACGAGGATGTACACCTCAGGATGCCCCCACGCCCATATGAGGTTGACGTACATCGTCGGATTGCCGCCGAGCTCGTTCGTATAGAAATGGAACCCCAGGTAGCGATCAAGCGCGAGCGCGGCCAACGCAACGGTCAGGATCGGGAACGCGGCGATGATGATCACGCAGGTGACGAACACCGTCCACGTGAAGATTGGCATCTTCATCAGAGTCATCCCCGGCGCGCGCATCCGGAGAATGGTCACGAAGAGGTTCACGCCTGTCAACAGCGTTCCCAGGCCCGATGCCTGTAGCGCCCATATGTAGTAGTCCACCCCCACCCCCGGACTGAACTTTATGTCCGACAACGGCGGATAGGCGACCCAGCCCGTCTGCGCGAATTCGCCGACGCCGAGCGACAGCATGACCAGCACAACCCCTACGACGAACAGCCAGAAGCTGAAGGCGTTCAGGTAGGGATACGCCATGTCGCGAGCCCCGATCTGAAGCGGCACGGCGATGTTCATCAGGCCCACGACGAAAGGCGTCGCCGCGAAGAAGATCATGATCACGCCGTGCGCCGTGAAGATCTGGTCATAGTGATGCGGCGGCAGGTAGCCCGAGTGCCCGGGTCCGGCGAGCGCAAGCTGCGTGCGCATCATGATGGCGTCGGCAAAGCCGCGGATCAGCATCACGATTGCCACAAAGATGTACATGATGCCAATGCGCTTGTGGTCGACCGTAGTAATCCAGTCGTTCCAGAGCACAGCCCATTTTTTGAACCATGTAATCGCGGCCAGAACCGCCACGGCGCCGACCACAATGCCCGCGAGGGTGACCGCGATGATCGGCTCGTGCAGTGGCACGGCCGCCCATGTCAATTTGCCGAACATGAATGGGTTACTCCTCTCTTTTCGACGAAGCGCTGACGTTAAGAGCTGTGTGTGCCGCGGCGTCCGCTCCCGGAGCAACGAACTGGTCGATCACAGCCCTGAAAAGGCCTGGCTGGACCCGCGAGAATTGCACGATGGCGGTTCCCTGGCTGGGTTTTGCCACTTTCTGGAACGTGTTGAAGTCGAGCCGGTTAGGTGAGGTCTGGACTTGCTTCACCCAGCGCCGGAAGTCTTCCTCGCTGGTGGCGCTCGCAATGAATTTCATGTCGGAGAAGCCGGGTCCGTTGAAATTGCCCGACATGCCACGAAACTTCCCCTCCTCGTTTGCCATGAGGTGCAACTGGGTTCGCATGCCCGCCATCGCGTAGATCTGGCCGCCAAGTTGGGGAATGAAGAACGTCCCCATCGTCGAGTTCGAGGTGATGCTGAACGCCACCTGGCGATGTGCGGGGAATACCAGCTGATTGATTGTGGCAATGCCGAGGTCTGGATAGATGAAGATCCACTTCCAGTCGGTGGCGATGACTTCGACGTTGATGGGCTGGCCTGGCACGTCGAGCGGCCGGTACGGGTCCAATTCGTGTGTCGACTTCCACACGATGGTCGCTAGTGTGACGATGATCAGTATCGGGATACCCCAGACCACGACTTCGACCCGCGTGGAATGCTCCCACTCTGGCATGTACGTGGCTTTGTGGTTCGCCGCCCGGTACTGCCATGCAAATACAAAGGTCAGCACGATCGCCGGCAAGACCACGATGAGCATCAACCCGGTACAGAGAATGATGAGGTCACGCTCCTGAAGCCCGACACTGCCCTTCGAGTTGATCAAGACCCAGTCGCAGCCACCGAGGCTTGACAAGCCTACGATTAGTATAACGAAACGAAAAAAATTCCGGCAGATCTCTCTCATACAAGAACCTTGCTCTATTGCCGCTCAGTAAGCGACGTGGAAAGTGGCGAAGGAAGACTACGCAGTCCGGAGAGGAACATCAGTTGATAGCGCCTTCGATGTGCCTGCCCGGCCTACCGAATCATCGAGCCGCGTTGCCGCAGTGATTACCTGGCAAGTCGTCCTGAAGTCGCCTTCCAGAGAGATGTTAAGCGCAAGGCGGCGTGCGACTCAAATGCACAATGGTGTAGGGACGTCGCCGCATCGGCACGAGTAAGTAACGTTCCCCCTCATCCAAAGTGTCATTGCGGCCGGATTGGGCATGCCATAAATTCGTTCGCAGGCCGACACTCAGCACGCAGATTTCCCCCACGTCCACACATGGCGGCGTCTCTGCAGGAGGCCATTTCCCGTAGATGCCCGTGGTATGCATATGCACTGTTCTGTGTCGCTAGCGCCATGGCGATAGCGTTCCGCTCTTTAACAGCATTGCTTGCTTCATCCATCGAACGTAGTTTGTCTCCATGGCGGGAGCGCGCTATGGACATTTATCCCGCCAAGAGGAGGATTTCAAGTGGATTCCGAGAAAGCAGCCATCATGAACGACTCGATAGACTATAAGGACGCTCTATCCAAACGTGTTCAAAAGAATCCCGTTGGGTTCGCGCAAAAATGTGACGTGCTGTACAACGCGTTTGTCATTGCTGTATGCAGCTGGGCGATAGTCGAGTTGCCTTTGGAGCTCGGTGGCTCGATCGATCCGACCGGGCTGCTCGCCTTGGTGACGTCGAAAATACTGCTCGGCCTCATCGGTACTGCCGCCATCGCCAACCTGCGCTTTGCCCGTCAGGTCTTCACGTTCATCTGTGGAATGGGGGTGCTCGCCATAGCACCGGCGTTACCCCTTGAGTACACGCACAGCGTTGCCGTAGCAGTCTTCTCGACGGTTGAATGCATTGGCAAAGCAGCGTGCGTTGCATCGTTCACCATTGCGTCGTCGGCAGGAGGCAGTGTTGGCGCCCATCTGAGCGTAAGAAAGCGAACGACCGACGACCAAACATGAGCTTGCGGGCTGCATTGGATCGGCCGAGGCAGCGTGCCAGGCGGCCAGCGTCGACACTTGCAGGCCAGACGCATGCCCCATACGTGCAATCGGTCGCAGGAACGCTACGCGCCATTCGTGCCCGACTCTCCCGGAGCGATGCTCGAACTCGTCGCTAGTCTACAGGGAGAAACGGGAACCGGAGCGCACGCAACCTCCAGGTGCATGGTCAGGTCGCTCGCGTAGTCTTCCAGCGGTATGCAGACCGCTTTACGCGACGTGTCGCAGCGCGGCCTTTGACGCGCCGTCGGGATAGAGTCTTCGCGCCATGCTTATCAGTTCGGCCAGCGAGCGGGCGTTCATCTTTCGCATGACCTGCCTGCGGTGCATCTTTACGGTGATTTCTACGATGCCCATCTCGGCCGCCACCTGTTTGTTGAGAAGCCCGGTCACGACCAATGCCATGACCTCGCGCTCGCGCCCACTGAGTGAGGCGTGACGATCCCTGATCGACTGCAGCTCGGCTTCATCGCTCAATGCCACGCGGCTGCGCTCGATGGCGTACCGGATGGCATCGAGCAGGACCTGGTCGTCAAACGGCTTGGTGAAAAATTCAACCGCGCCGGCTTTCATGGCCTGCACTGTCATCGGCACATCGCCGAAGGCGGTGATGAAGATGATCGGCGTGTCGGTCCGCTCGGCGGCAATGAGATTCTGAAGGTCGAGGCCGCTGAGATCGGGAAGCATGACGTCCAGCACCAAACAGCTCGGCGCCTTAACGCGAGGGCGTTTGAGAAAGTCCTGTGCGCAGGTGTACGTCTCTGCTCTGAGACCGGCAAATTGGACCATAGCTTCGAGCGCCTCACGCACCGAGACATCGTCGTCGACGACGAAAACGATCGGTGTGGCTTGCGCCGGCGAAAATTCCGATTCACGTTCAATTACAAGGGCTGGTGTCATTGAGAACTCCATTCGTAGGCACCTGGATGAATCATTTGACGTGGAGCGCGGCCCGGATCGCCCCGAGTAGAGCAGTGTCGCTGAATGGTTTAAAGAGACATTCAACGGCACCCTGTTCCAACACGCGTGGGCGGAGGGCTTCATCTCCATGCGCTGTAATGAAGACGATTGGAACCGTTTGCCGGCGCCGCACCAGTTCGCGCTGCAGGTCCCGGCCAGACATGCCGGGCATGCACATGTCGAGGATCAGGCAGTGCACCTCGCCCACACATCTGGAGGCCAGGAACGCCTCGGGCGAAGCAAAAGCCTGCGCCGCAAAGCCGAACTCACGCAACAGGTCAGGCAGCGATTCGCGCACCGACTCGTCGTCGTCGACCACCGCGATAAGCGAGCGTTCGGCCATCACAGGTCGCTCACGAACTGCTCTGCGTCCGGGCGCACCGGCAGGCTCTTATTGACAGAGCGGTCCGCGGGCGCCTCGAATTCGGCTCGAGACGGTAGCGAGAATGAAAACGTCGCACCAAAGCGCTCATTCGAACTGGCCCACAAGCGGCCACCGTGGCTCTCGATGATGCGTCGGCATACGGACAGCCCAATGCCCATCCCTTCCCTCTTGGTCGTAAAGAACGCGTCGAATAGCCTGCCCACATTCCGCGGGTCGATGCCCACGCCGGAATCAGTGACAGTGAATCGCACGTGGTCGCCATCCTCGCGCTCTATCTTGACCAGCATCTGCCGTGGGCGATCATCGATGCCATTCATCGCCTCGACGGCGTTGAGAAGCAGGTTCAGCACCACCTGCTGGAGCTGGACTCTGTCGCCTGTGGCCGGCGGCAGGTTTTCGGCAGTTTCCAGTCGTAGCACGATCCGTTTGTTGCGGATCTCTGCGTGCAGTAGCTCGATGACGTCGTTCGCGGCTTCGACCAGATCGACGGCATCCTTCGTCACCGCTTTCTTGCTGAACATTGCGCGCAGACGCGTCATCATCTCCGACGCGCGGTGTCCATCCCGGATCGTGCGCTTCACGGTCCCGAGCGCACCCTCAATATTGGGCGGCTGGGCGCTCAGCATGCGCAAGCCAGTGCTGGCGTTGGTCATGATGCCGGCCAGCGGCTGATTGATCTCGTGCGCAATCGAGGCGGTCAGCGCACCCAGGCTGTTGACCCGACTTGCGTGAGCTAATTCGACGCGCAGACCGCTGAGCGCTTCTTCAGACTCCCTGCGTTCGGTGACATCATGTACTGCGCCGATGTAGTCCAGCCAGCCCTGCGGGCTACGCGTCGCGTGAGCCTGTATGCGCACATACCTGACCGAGCCGTCGGACAGGAGCAGGCGGTGCTCGAACTCCAGGTGTTGGCCATCTTGCGCTCGCTCGATCATTTCGTGTAGTAGATGAAGGTCGCCAGGGTGGACTCGCTCGGCGATCGTATCCAGCGTGACTCTCACCCCCGGCTCGAAGCCGAAGATGCGATAAAGCTGTTCCGACCAGGTGAATGAACCAGTCTCTGGGCGCCAGCTAAAGCTTCCGCTCAAGGTGAGCTGCTCGACTTTGGCCATCAGCGCCGCGCTCTTGCGCAATTGCTCCTCCGCCCGCCTGCGTACCGTGATGTCACGTGTGACGCCCAGTTGCACGATCGCGCCGTCGCAATCGTGCATCGGCGCGGCATGGGTTTCGAGGTGCCGTCGCTCGTAGTGTGGCGAGATGAAGTCGAACTCCAGGACGCCGTCCCGTCCCGAGCAAATGTTTCTGTTGAACTCGACATACCGCGCGCGATGTTCAGGAGCCACGAAATCGAAGTAACACGCTCCGATCACACCTTCCGCACCCACCGATCTCAATGCGCGGCGTGCAGCCGAGTTGGCGCACAATACCGTCCCGTCGTTTGCGAGGACCGTCACGCAGTCCGGCGTCGTGTCCACGATCGCACGGAAGCGCTCCTCGCTTCGCTTCAGTGCGAGTTCGCCCTGTGCCCGCTCGATCGCAATACTCGCAAGGTGTGTAAGCCGTCCTGTTAGATCGGATTGAAACGGAGAGGGGGTTCCAGGCTCCGACCGGAATAACATAAATGTTCCCAGCACTTCGTTTGTACGTGACAGGATCGGCGTCGCCCAGCACGCGCGCAGACCATGTGCGAGACTCAGATCGCGCCATGCCGTGGGCCAGCGTGAATCAGCCGCGATATCTGATACGACGATCTGCTCGCTGAGCGACGCTGCTAATCCGCAGGGTCCCAAGTCCAGGTGGACGCGGCCGCCACTCGAAGGATAGGTGTAGGTCAAAGCGAGGCCTGCCGCATTCACCTGCTGGAATGTCATGTCGCCGGGTTCGATCAGCGCAATACTGCAGAAGCAGTCGCTCACGATCTGCTCGACCAGCCGGCATAAGTCATCAAGAACCGTGGGCAAGGGCTGGCCCATGGCGATCATTTCGAGCAGGCGCTTCTCGCCCGCAAGCAGCGCCTCGGCTCGCTTCCGGTCGTCGATGTCCGTCTGCAGGAAGTACCAGAGAGCGATTCGCCCCTCCTTGTCCCGCAACGGAAAGCCTTGTACGCGAAACCATCGATAGACGCCGTCGGCGCGACGATGACGGGACTCAAAATCGTAAGGCTCGCCGGTTCTGATTGACGCATAAAATCGGGCAACAGTCGCTCGTCGGTCATCCGGGTGGGTAAAGTCTCTGCTAGTCCACTGCTTCAGTTCTTCGAGCGTCGCCCCCGAATATTCGAGCGTATGGCGGTTGACTTGAAGCACGTCCCCGTCCGGCGTAAAAAGAATGACGCGCGTAGGCAGCCCGTCCACGATCAGTTGAAAGCGCTCCTCGTGTGCCCGGATGGACGCCTCGGCCTGCTTACGGTCCTCGATATCCGTGTTGATCCCGCACCACTTCACGACGTTGCCGGCATCGTCAATAACCGGGCTGACACGGCATAGAAACCACCGATAGATGCCATCGAAGCGACGCATTCGCGCTTCCGCCTCGCCCCGCACGCCGGAAGCAACGACGACTTGCCAGGCTTCAAGCAGCGCAGACCTGTCCTCGGGATGGAACGCCGACTGCCAGCCCTCGTCACACGCGTGCTCGACGGAAAGCCCGGTATATTCGCACCATGGGCGATTGACGAATTCAATGCGGCCGTCCGGCAGTGCGGTCCATACCTGGCCCGGGAGCGCATCCACAGTACGACTGAGCTCATTTTCCATCGCGGTTCTTCTCTTCAGGCGCGCTACCAGCGCGAACTTTTCCGATTTGCGCCCGTGTTGGTGCGCGATGCGTCTGGGTGTCATCGACTGCCCGTAGCCAAAGCGGGTGAGAGCCACCCCGGCACCCCGGATTTCGGCGAGCGAAATGCCGGCCTGGCTCATCTCGGTCGGCACTAACAGCCGGAGCGGCGTTCGGCGAACTCGCGTCGCGCTTCTGCCCGTTCCGGGAGGAGGTCCGCACGTCGAAGGCTCGCGAGAAATTAAATATTTCCTTCAAAATAAATCATTCCGATGGGACCATTGTTAGTCTGGATGTGCCCGAAAGTCGTGAGGAGACGGTGATGTCGAGGTAAAATTATGGTGAGGACGGCATTCGGCGATTGGAGCCCGAGGTGGCGTACCTCGAATCCGATACGCTTCGATCTCGCTGTCGATCCTGCACTTGAGGTCCTTGTCGACGACGATCCTCTCGTGCGGGGCGACGCGGATCGCATCTTCGAACGCGTTCGACATCGCGTATTCTTCTCACTAGCGTTTGATGATTTCGATGTAGCCTTGACGACAGCCGTCGCGACTCGCTGTACAGCGCCTCGACGTAGTGCGATGCTCGTACGGACGTTATTCAGCAAAGCTATAATTCTGATAACCGACCGGCTGGTGGAGAGACCCGATGGACGACCTCCGAGTGGGGAACTGGGTGGTCACCCCCAGCCTCAACAGCATCTCTTCCATGGGCCGGACCGTTCGCGTCGAGCCGAAAGTAATGGAAGTGCTGGTGTGTTTGTCCCAGCACCCGGGAGACACGGTTTCCAAAGAGCAGCTCTTTCAAGCCGTGTGGCCCAAGACCGTGGTGACCGAGGATGTATTGAAGCGCTGCATCGCTGAGTTGCGCCGCGCCTTTGTCGACGATGCCCGCGATCCGCGCGTCATCGAGACAATCTCGAAGCGAGGCTATCGACTGCTTGCACCGGTAACTGCAGGCAGCGCCACGCCTGCGCCCACCGAGAGTGTGGTAAGCGATTCCATCGTGGTCCTGCCGTTCGTCAACATGAGCGCAGATCCGGAGCAAGAATACTTTGCCGACGGGATCACTGAAGAAATCATCGACGCGCTCGCCCAGATCCAGGAGCTTCACGTCGTGGCACGAAGCTCCGCCTTCTCGTTCAAGGGCAAGCACATCGACTTGCGCATTGTTGGCGAGCAACTGAACGTACGCACCGTTCTCGAGGGAAGTGTGCGCAGAGCGGATAATCGCCTGCGTATCACGGCACAGCTCGTGTCTGCAGTGGACGGATATCATCTCTGGTCGGAGCGCTATGACCGTGAGATGAAGGATGTGTTCGCAATTCAGGAAGAGATTGCCCAAGCGATCGTGCAGCGGTTGAAGATCACGTTCCCGTGGAATACGAGGAACCTGACTAACCCCGGAACCCCAAATCTCGAGGCCTACGAGTCCTACCTGAAGGGTCACGCTCTGCTCTACAAGAGGGGTCCCGCTATTTCACGTGCCCTCGCCTGTTGCCAGCGGTCAGTGGATCTCGATCCAGGCTATGCATTGGCGTGGGCCGATCTTGCCGATTGCTACTCGATGCTTTGCTTCTACGGGTTTGCGGCTCCTCAGACTTTCATGCCAAAGGCCATAGAGGCCGCTCGACACGCGGTGGCATTAGATCCATCGCTCGCCGATGCACACTGCACCCTGGCGCTCGCCTACCTGCTCTGGGCCTGGAACACAGCGGAGGCCGAGCGTGAGTTTCTTTGCGCGCTACAATTGAATCCGAAGTACGTCTCGGCACTCGGCTGGTACGGAAGTGCTTATCTCCAGTTCTCGGAAGGGCGGCTGGCGGAGGGAATGGAGCAAGCGAAGTTAGCGCTGGCAGCGGACCCCCTATCAGCCTACGCACACGCCTTATACGCACTGACGTGTATTGTCGCGGGCAAAACCAGGGAAGGCGTGGAGGTCAGCCGGCGCGCCGTCCATCTCGATCCCGAGAGCTTCCTTGCTAACTGGGTGCTGCAAATGGCACTGCTGTCGAACGGCCAGTTCGAAGCGTCTATCGCGGCGGGGGAATCGGCATTGGCCATGTCAGGGCGGCACCCTTGGTCCATGGCTTGGCTTGCCGTGGCCCTCGCAAGCTGGGGCAAAGCCACTGAGGCCGAAGCGGTTTTCGCTGAAATGCAGGCCCGATCCCGTCGTGAATATGTTACGCCGACGGCGCTCGCTATCGCGGCTTGCGCGGTGGCGAGGGAGGATGAGGCCATTCGCTACGCCCGCGAAGCCTGCGAAATCCGCGACACTAATCTGTTTTACTTTTCCAGATATTTTCCTTTGTCATACCGGTTGTATCGTTACCCCCAATTCTGCGAAATCATTGCACAGATGGGGCGCAGTGATTGGTTGCGCGATCACCCGCCGCTAACGGTTACGCAGGAGCCACGTGCGCAGGAATGAATCGCGCTCGGTTGCTGATGCTGAGTCACTGAGGCGTCGTGGTTTACCGGAAATCGCAGTTTGTTGACTCACTCCGCCTCATGAACTTCAGTCATTTCCGCGAAACACTTCGTACAACAGATGACTGTAATATTCGAGCAATAGTTCACGCGCTTCTGGGCGTCCTCTTTCAACTCGCCGCATTCATCGCAGCGAGTCAAGGCACGGACCTGCAACGGTCGTGAGCGCCACCGTTCGAGTGCGTTCATGTCAGCAGCCTTCGCGTTGATCTCGGGTGCCGGCAGCGATGATGTTCATCGCCATCTTCCGTAGTTCTGTCGACGTCGGATCTTCTCGGCGTAGGTCAAGCAAATCCCTTGCGCACATGCTCATCATGGTCCTCTCGTTAGATATGAGGCTATGGTCAACAGTCCGGTCTTGCCGGATCACGTCAGTATGGCGAGCGGGCGTTTGTGGTTCCGCTTCTACAGCCTCACCATCCCGACGCGTCCATACCATTTCCTTCAAAAAAATGGTTACGACGGGAGCATTATTGGTGTGGATGTGCTCGAAAGTCGTGAGAAGACAGTAATGTCGAAGTGAAATTTTGGTGAGGACGTTACTATCTTCTGATGGAATCTTTCGCGAGCTTTTGGCGTGTATATCTCTTCCGGGAACTTCTCGAAGCGCGGAGCGCGCTCGCGTGTGCCAACTCGCCGAACGCCGACCATGCCGTTGGTGGCAGCCGAAGCGCTCTATGCTCGTGGCCGAAATCCGAGATGCATCGGCTGCTTCGTACGTGGGTCGGCCGCTGGCAACCGACCAAATCAGAGCGCCAATATATCCTTCTCGCTAGGGCCGGAGAGTCAGTCGCCGGAACTCGCGCGTCCACTGGTATTCTCGGGACGCCCATTCGAATATTCCAAACGCCTCCACAGATATCATCGCGGATGCGTTCGCCGAGCAGGGCATTCGGCGGGACTAAACGCGGCATCACCTCGGCGGATTGCACGTTGCGATACTACGCACACACCGCGAGCCCTCGCGAAACGACGAAGCCAGCGCTGCTCGCCATAATGGCATCGTCCTGGCTCCGCTCACCGGATGATCAGAGGTAAGCGTCAATCGGAGGCCGTCTTGACGATCAGAACTTGACCTCTGAGAGTAGTTGATTTGCGAGCACGAGATCGAAGGCGGCGGGATCGAAGCTGCCGCCACACCACTCGAGGAAGTGGTCGTGCTCCTCGTGCGTCGGATCAGTGATCGCTTCGAGGAAGTCGGCATATCCTGGCACCCCACCGACGTCTTCCGGTGGACACGCATTCTGCCCGTCCAGGCACAGTGGCCGGCGCATGTCTGGATCAGGCACCAGAGCCTTCTCGACCTTGATCCGATGCTGCCAGTTGTCACCGTAGTCGTAGATGTAGGTGAATGACTTCAGCCCGCCCAGTGCCTTCGCCAGCGTGACCCGTGCTTCATTGAACATTGGCGGATCGCTCTGGAATCCGAAGTCATCAGGTTCACCATAGTTGGTTTCGCCGAAGACGAACTCGTGCAAGTGCCCGCCTTCCCAGCCCATGGCCAGTTGCAGCACGACATGCAGCTTGCCCAGCCTGATCGAGCCGGGAGCGATGATTCGTCGCCAGATTGCCGGCTTGATGTACTTCAGTTCAACGCGCAGCACGTAATCGGGCACTGGCGCCTTGACGAGGCGCACGGCAGGTTTGCGGGATTGGACCATCGGATTGATTGTCAGGCGGCTTGCCGCTCGATGTGTGCAGCCGGCATCAGGCGCCACGGCAGCAACTCGTCGATGCGGTTGATGGGATGATCGGCGATGCGCTCAAACACCGTGCGCAGATAGGCAAACGGCTCGATGCCGTTCAGGCGCGCCGTACCGATGAGGCTATAGATCACCGCCGCGCTTTGGCCACCGCCGTCGGAGCCTGCGAACAGATAATTGCGCCTGCCGAGAACGAGCGGCCTGATTGCGCGCTCCGCCGTATTGTTGTCCACCTCGACGCGCCCGTCTTCGCAATAGCGTGTGAGTGCATGCCAGTGCCCCAGCGAGTATCTGATCGCCTTCGCCAGCCCCGACTTCGCTGATACCTGTGACAGCGTGTGTTCGAACCAGGCCTTCAGCTCAGTGAGCAACGGTGCCGAGCGTTGCTGACGCGCAGACAGGCGCACCTCCGGCGTTTCCCCGCGAACCTCGCGCTCAACAGCATACAGCGCCCCGATGCGGCGCAATGCTTCTTCGGCAATCGGTGAGCTATCCAGCTTGTAAAGGTCGTAGAACTTGCGCCGCGCATGCGCCCAGCATCCGGCCTCGATGACCGTGCCGTCACGATACAGCGCGTCATACCCGCTGAAGGCATCTGCCTGCAGGATTCCCGTGTAGCCCGCCAGATGTTCCCGAGGTCGCTCACCTTTGCGGTCGGGTGAGTACCGGTACCAGACTGCTGGTGGCGCGCGGCTCCCTGCCGGGCGGTCATCCCGCACATAGGTCCACAGGCGCGCCGTGCGTGTCTTGCCACGCCCCGGCTCCAGCACCGGCACGGGCGTGTCGTCGGTATGGATCTTGTCTGCGGCGCGCACGTAACCACCGAGTGCGTCGGACAGGGGGCGCAGCAGCGCAGCCGCTTCACGCACCCACGAAGCCAGTGTTGCCCGGTCCAGTTCGATGCCCGCGCGGCGATAGATGCCGGCCTGCCGGTATAGCGGCATATGGTCAGCGTACTTCGCGACGACGACCTGCGCGAGCAGCCCCGCACCCGCCATCCCGCGTGCTATCGGTCGCGAAGGTGCCGGCTCCTGCACCACTGCAGCACAGCGCGGGCAGCTCAACTTCGGACGTACGTGACGCAGCACCTTGAAGTAACCGGGCACATAGTCGAGCATCTCCGATACGTCCTCGCCCAGCGCACGCATCTGTTTGCCGCATTCCGGGCATCCGCAGTTCGTCGGCGCATGAACAACCGTATCGCGAGGTAAATGGGCAGGGAAGTGCCGCGGCTTGCGGCGCAGTGGAACAAGGTTCGTTGTGGCCGACGTATCCGCAGTCGCGTCGACATAAGGCACCTTCGCCGGTGCGGCCATATCCGGTTCAGGAACGGGCAGCTCACCGAGCGCGAGTTGCAGCTGGTCCATCAGTTCGGTCATGCGCTCCGATGAACGGCCATACTGCCACCGCTTCAGTCGCGAGATCTCGGCCAACAACTGCGCGATGGTCTCATCGCGCGAGGCAACGATGCGCTTGAGAGCGGCGATGTCATCGGGCAGATGGCTGGCTGGCATGCATGCCAGTGTAAATGAAGCCCACGCGCTTGTGGGTTCCTGCACCCGGCGTTACGCCGCGTGCGTCGGCTGCCACGTGCGCTCCGGATGCCGCCAGTCAATCCCCTCGAGCAGCATCGACAGTTGGGCAGCAGATAGATGGACCGTTCCTGAATCTGCCTGCGGCCACACGAAGCGTCCGCGCTCAAGTCGTTTCGCGTACAGGTTCATGCCGTCGCCGCTCCACCATAAAATCTTGATAAGGTCACCGCGACGCCCACGAAACAGGAAGATGTGCCCCGAGAAGGGATCACGTCCGAGTGCTGACTGCACCAGTGCGGCAAGTCCATCCATGCCACGGCGCATATCGGTAACGCCCGCTGCCAGCCAGACACGGGTACCGGTCGGTGGGGCAATCATGCCGGCATCAGGCAGCGCAGCACGAGGCGCAACTGCACTGGGTCGACCCTACCCGTGACGCGCACACGGGCACCGTTCAGTTCAATCTCGATGCCCGACGCTGCAGGTACGCTCTCTCGATGTGGCTCGACAGGTTGTAGCGCCAGCGATACCGGCTCTGCCATCTCGCCTGTCGGTGCATCAGGCAGTGCTACCGGCAGCAACACCGCTGTGCCGTGCGCGGCTCCGTCATACAGACCCGCCCGTAGTTGCCGGCGCCACTTGAACACCATATTGGGATTCAATCCATGCGCCTGCGCGAGCTTGGCCACCGAAATACCCGGCTCGCACGCCGCGACGGCAACTTGCCGTCGGTACTCCGGTGTGTAGTTCGGTCGGCCCTTGCGGTTCGATGGTCGCGAATTCCGTGTGTCCAAAGTAGTCCCCACCACTTGAAGTAACGGACATCACTTTGGACACCGGCTTCAGCTCTGTCCATGCGGCCACGAAATGACGCTTACGATCAGAGTGTCTTCAGTGTTCAAGAACTTCGATCTGGACACGCACGAAATCTGCTGCAGAGTACTCTCTCGTCATCGTTAACTACTCCTGGAATCGAGCCGATTTCAATCATTCGCGTACCCACATGTTCGGAACACTTCATTCCAACTCAACTTAGAACGGCGAATCATGTGTACGATGCCGTCAGTTAACAGCGGAACATGACAGCACTCTAGGCTGCAATCGGTGTAGCGGTCCACTGCACAATGGCTTACCTACATCTATGTGTCGATGGGAAGTAGCGCCGTGTCATATGTAACCCAAAGTGCATTTGCGTCTACGCGTGGCTTACCCTAGATTGGCTTTTAGGCGGAAGGCTTGTTGTGGATTTCAGGAAGCGGCCGAGGTGGCCAACCCTTGAGACTAATGATCTTTAAAGCCATTGACGCGGCGGCGTAGAGTGTCTCCCCGCTTAGTGGCTTGGGTCTCGTCGGCCAGCTTGTCATGCACACACCTCTGAGTTTCGTGGGCAACTTGGTGCCGTAAGGGGTAACGTCTCCGTTACTTCTGGACATTGCGGATTGGGTTCGAGGTCGTACTCATCGGCGCAGCGCTTATTGCTACCACGCAGCTGGGCAGCGATGTAAATTAGGATGCCGAACGTATCTTTATCTGGCTCAAAAGGACGAGTCCCGTGGCATACGGCACCCGATCCAGTACCCATGCATCGTTGGTAGCGCTAATCGGTACGCTTACTGGCCGCGATCTAACCCTCGTTGGTACCGCGTCCTGATTGCCGGAGCAATCAATGGTTTGCTTCACCAATTGGTGATCTCCAGTCCCCGCTTGCCGCCTCAGTCTAAGCCGGCCGCGCAGTCTTGATACGGATTTCAACTATGTCAGACTCTCCTCTCACGTCACGCCGCGGCTTCCTGCGCACGGCAGCGGTGCTCGTACCCGCCAGTGCGCTGGCGGGCTGCGAGGGCGGCAAGCAGCCGTCAAGCGAAACCACCGCGGCCGGCAGCGCCGCCTCTGCGCCCAACGCCAGGCCAGAAGCCGCGCAGGCCGTCGCCTACAAGCCGCGCTTCTTCGACGCGCGCGAGTGGGCCTTTGTCGAAGCCGCCACCGACCGTCTGATTCCCGCCGATTCCGAAGGCCCCGGCGCGCTGGAAGCCGGCGTGCCCGAATTCATCGACCGGCAGATGGACACGCCCTACGCGCACGGCGCGCTCTGGTACATGCAGGGGCCGTTCCAGCGAGGCGTGCCCGAACTCGGCTACCAGCTGAAGCTCGTGCCGCGCGACATTTACCGGCTCGGCATCAAGGCCGTGAACGCGTACTGCGCGAAGGCCTATGGCAAGGACTTCGACGCGCTCGACGCCAGCACGCGCGACAGCGTGCTGGCCGCGCTCGAAGCGGGCAAGGTCGAACTGGACGGCGTGCCGGCCTCCGTGTTCTTCGGCCAGTTGCTGCAGAACACGCGCGAAGGCTACTTCTGCGACCCGATCCACGGCGGCAACCGCAACATGGCCGCGTGGAAGATGATCGGCTTCCCCGGCGCACGCGCCGACTTCATGGATTTCGTGAACCAGAACGGCAAGCCCTATCCGTACGGCCCGGTCTCGATCAACGGGGAGCGCACGTAAATGGCGATCAAGAAACCTCATGTCGATGCCGTCGTGATCGGCTTCGGCTGGACCGGCGCGATCCTCTCGAAGGAACTGACGGAAGCCGGCCTGAACGTGGTGGCGCTCGAGCGCGGCGAGTATCGCGACACCTACCCGGACGGCGCGTACCCCAACACCATCGACGAGCTCACGTACAACATCCGCAAGAAGCTCTTTCTCGATCTTTCGAAGACCACTGTCTCGATCCGCCACGGCGTGAACGACACGGCCCTGCCCTACCGCCAGCTCGCCGCGTTTCTGCCCGGTGAAGGCGTAGGCGGCGCGGGCCTGCACTGGTCGGGCGTGCATTTCCGCATCACGCCCGAAGAGCT
The DNA here is from genome assembly GCF_040965655.1 of Paraburkholderia sp. EG286B. Lineage (NCBI taxonomy): Bacteria > Pseudomonadati > Pseudomonadota > Betaproteobacteria > Burkholderiales > Burkholderiaceae > Paraburkholderia > Paraburkholderia sp. EG286B. The sequence continues at coordinate 29,807 of NZ_JBFRCF010000039.1, forward strand.
GCGCCTGAAGAGCCACTACGAAGAGCGTTACGGCAAGAAGTTCATCCCCGCAGGCATGACGATCCAGGACTACGGCGTCACCTACGACGAACTGGAGCCGCACTTCGACTTCGCGGAGAAGGTGTTCGGCACCTCGGGCCAGGCGTACAAGGTGAAGGGCAACGTGGTCGGCGACGGCAATGTGTTCGAAGCCGCGCGCAGCGACAATTTCCCGTTGCCCGCGCAACTGAATACCTATTCTGCGCAGCGCTTCTTCGATGCGTCGAAGTCTCTCGGCCTGCATCCCTACCGCCTGCCTTCGGCGAACACGTCGGGGCCGTACACGAACCCCTACGGCGTGCAGATGGGCCCGTGCAACTTCTGCGGCTTTTGCAGCGGTTACGCGTGCTACATGTACTCGAAAGCTTCGCCGAACCTCAACATCCTGCCCGCGCTCAAGCAGGAAAAGCACTTCGAACTGCGCTCGAAATGCCACGTGCTGCGCGTCGAACTCGACGACACCAAAAAGCGCGCCACGGGCGTGACGTATATCGATCCGGCGGGCCAGGAAGTATTCCAGCCTGCCGACCTCGTGATCGTCTCGGCGTTCCAGTATCACAACGTGCACCTGCTGCTGCTCTCGGGCATCGGCAAGCCCTATGACCCGGTGTCGGGCGAAGGCGTGGTGGGCCGCAACTTCGCGTACCAGAACCTCTCGACCATCACGGCGTTCTTCGACAAGGACACGTGGACGAATCCGTTCATCGGCGCGGGCGGCAACGGCGTGGCCGTGGACGACTTCAACGCCGACAACTTCGACCACGGGCCGCTCGGGTTCGTGGGCGGCTCGCCGCTCTGGGTGAACCAGGCGGGGGTGAAGCCGATCAGCGGCATCGCCACGCCCGCGGGCACGCCGAACTGGGGCGCCGGGTGGAAGAAGGCCGTGAAGGACCACTACGCGCACACCATTTCGATGGACGCGCACGGCTCCAACATGTCGTACCGCGACGTGTACCTCGACCTCGATCCGACCTATCGCGATTCGTACGGCCAGCCGCTCCTGCGCATGACCTTCGACTGGAAGGACAACGACATCAAGATGGCGCAGTACGTGACCGGCCAGATGCAGAAGATCGCCGAGGCGATGGGCCCGAAGGCCATCAACGTCTACACGCGCGAGTTCGGCGCGCACTTCGACTCGCGCCGCTACCAGACCACTCACCTCGTGGGCGGGGCCGTGATGGGCACCGATCCGAACACCAGCGTCATCAACCGCTATCTGCAGAGCTGGGATGTGCCCAACGTGTTCGTGATGGGCGCCTCCGCGTTCCCGCAGGGGATCGGCTACAACCCGACCGGCCTCGTCGCCGCCCTCGCCTACTGGAGCGCGAAAGCCATTCGCAACCAGTATCTGAAGAACCCCGGTCCCCTGGTGAGCGTGTGAGAACCCCCGTGACGATCATGAAGAAAAGCCTGGTCCCCATGCGATTCGTTCGTAAAAGCGCACGCGGCGCACTGCGCCGCCTGAACTCCGTTTCGAAGGCGGCGATCACGCTCGCCGCCTGTGCTGTGTTATCCATGGCGTTTGGGCTGCTCACGGCCCGTGCCGCCAACGCCGCTGCCAAGCCCGCAGACCCCGCGCTCGTCGCGCACGGCGAATACCTCGCTCGCGCCGGCGACTGCATTGCCTGCCACACCACACAGGGCGGCAAGCCCTTCGCGGGCGGCCTGAAGTTCGATACGCCCATTGGCGCGATCTACTCCACGAACATTACGCCCGACGCCGGGAGCGGCATCGGCAAGTGGAGCTACGACGACTTCGCCAGGGCGGTGCGCCAGGGCGTGCGGCCGAACGGCGACACGCTTTACCCCGCGATGCCCTACCCCTCATACGCACGCCTCTCCGACGACGACATGAAGGCGCTCTACGCGTACTTCATGCATGGCGTCGGGCCCGTGCAGGCGCAGAACCGCGCGGTGGACATTCCCTGGCCGCTCTCGATGCGCTGGCCGCTCGGCGCCTGGCGCGTGCTGTTCGCGCCGAAGGTGCAGGCGTTCGACGGATCGCATTACAACGATGCGATCGTCGCGCGTGGCGCGTATCTCGTGCAGGGCCTCGGCCACTGCGGCGCGTGCCACACACCGCGCGCACGCACCATGCAGGAACTCGCGCTCACCGACCTCGAAGGCGACGACTTCCTCGCGGGCGGCGCCCCGATCGACGGCTGGGTCCCCTCCAGTCTGCGCGGCAACCCGCGCACGGGCCTCGGCAACTGGAGCGAGGACGACATCGTGCAGTTCCTCAAGTCGGGCCGCAATCTGCACACGGCTGCTTTCGGCGGCATGACCGACGTGGTCCAGCACAGCATGCAGCACATGAACGACCCGGACCTGCTCGCCATCGCGCGCTACCTCAAGACGCTGCCCTCCAGCGACCCGAAGGAAACCGCGTACGCCTACGATCCCGCCGCCGCGCACAAGCTGCAAAACGGCGACGCGAGCGCACGCGGCGCAGCGGTCTATCGCGACAACTGCATGGCCTGCCACCGCAGCGACGGACGCGGCTACACGCGCGTATTCCCGGCGCTCGGCGGCAACCCGGTCGTGCAGGGCAAGGACCCCACTTCGCTGATTCACGTGCTGCTCGCAGGCAGCGCCCTCGAAGGCACGAAATCCTCGCCCTCCTCGTTTACGATGCCGCCGTTCGGCTGGCGTCTGTCCGATCAGGACGTCGCCGATGTGGCCACCTTCGTGCGCGTCAACTGGGGCAACACCGCCGCGCCGGTCAGCGCCGATGACGTCGCGAAGATCCGCAAGATGGCCGCCGTCAACGCGTCCGGACTGCCGCCGGGCGCCTCGCTCAAGCACTAACGCTAACGCCGATGCGGTAACTCGCTGGCGCATTCAAACGCGTTTTCTTCCAGCGCCTGCCGCTGGCCGGCTCGACCGTTCCACCCATGCGACTGTCCATTGTTAATTGTCGAGATAGCACATGATGAACAAGCTTCTGGTTTCTGCACCAATTCTCTTGTCGCTAGCGGGAACAGCCGCGGCGCAAAGCAGCGTCGCGCTCTACGGCATCGTCGATGCAGGTATTACCTACCGCAGCAACGAACGCACCGGCAGCACCGGCGCGGACCAGGGCCATTCGAACGCCGCAGTGACGAGCGGCAACCTATCAGGCAGCCGCTGGGGGCTCAGGGGCAAGGAAGAACTCGGCAACGGGCTCGCCGCGATCTTCGTGCTCGAAGACGGTTTCGACATCACCAATGGCACCGAGGGCCAGGGCGGCCGCCTGTTTGGCCGTCAGGCGTTCGTGGGCCTCGCCGACGAGCAGTACGGGTCGCTCACGATGGGCCGCCAGTACACCTCGCTCGACGACTTCGTCGGGCCTGTTGCTCCGGTGAGCGCGATCGGCGGCTTCGGCGCGCATCCGGGTGATATCGACGATCTCGACCAGACCACACGCGTGAACAATTCGATCAAGTACACGAGCGCAAACTATGCGGGCTTCACGTTCGGCGCGCTGTACGGATTCGGCGGCCAGCCCGGCAGCCTCAAGAGCCAGAACACGTGGAGCGTAGGCGGCAGCTATGCGCACGGCCCTCTGCAAGTGGGCGTGGGCTACGAACGCTCGGATAACAGCAAGACCGGCCCCCAAGACTCGACATCCGGAAAGTGGCAAGGCACCTATGACGGCACGTTCAACTCGTCGATCAACGACGGCTTTGCGAGCGCGCAGTCACAGCAGGTGGCGGCAGCGGGCGCGACTTGGGACTTCGGTTCCGCCCTGGTCGGCGTGAACTACAGCAACGTGCAATATAAGGCCGGTGCGGACTCGCTCTATTCGGGCACTGCGACCTTCAATATTGCCGGCCTTTTCGGCATGTGGAAGGTGCAACCTCACATGCATCTGTTCGCAGGCTATAGCTACACGCGCGGCAGCCATGTTGATGGCATCGAAGACGAGGCGCAATACCACAACGTCTCACTGGGCGCGCTGTATGAGCTCTCGAAGCGCTCGACGGTGTATCTGCTGGCCGGCTACCAGCACGCTTCGGGCATGACGCTCGATGCACTCGGCAAACCAGTAGCGGCCACCGCCTCGGTCTCGGACAAGGGCAACGGCCACTCGGCGGCAACGCAGTCGCAGGCGATTGTGAGCTTTGGATTTCGTGAACGGTTCTAGGTGTTCGCATGTCCACCAGGGGTGCTGGATGGACAATGAGTGCGTTTGCGAAATCTCGCCGATTATCACGCGGCATGGCTCGCGCTTGTGCCCTTGTAGGTCTACCCCTCACCGGAACCCATCGCCGGGCGCTCGATGATGCGCTGACGTGGCCGCCCTGTTGCCTTGGGTGTTCGGCCAGCGGTGGTCACGAAGCGTCCAAAGGTAGCCAGTGGGAACGCACGAATCAGGGGCACGCAGTAACTCTACCCAGTACCCTAGCCGGCATCAGCGACGGAAGACGCTGATAAGTCATTGGCATCACTCCGGCGTCGAGCGAAGCTCCCTCCCGCTCACATTGGTAGTCGTACTGCGGCACCGGTACGTCGTCGCCCACGCCGGCCACCTCCCCCATCGTCCAGACAAGAGCCAGCATCACTGACGGAACGGTGCCGAAACCATAAAGACAAAAGAAGCCTTGACACAATAAGATGACCAGTCTAAATTTCGATACGGACCGGACGGGAAGCGTCTTGCAGTGCAGTGCTGATCAAGCCTTGCGTGAGACGTTGGGTTACGTCGCCGCTGCTGGTGCCGAGAAGACTTGATAGAACTGAGGGTTGGTAAAGTTGGCTAATATAGGTCCAAACAAGCGAGGGATAGAAACACGAGCGAAACTACTCGCCGCTGGCGCGGCGGAGTTTCACGCGCATGGTTTTAACGGCGTCGGAATTGACGTTATCACCAAGGCTGCCGGCGTACCCAAAGGTTCCTTCTATAATTTGTTTGAAAGCAAAGAGGCATTTGCTGTCGAAGCAATCGAGCATTATTTCGGCATTGCTGAAGGCAAGATGCTCAAGTTCTTCGACGACAACAGGACGTTCGCTCCGTTAGATCGGCTGCGTGGTTATTTTCGTGCGCTGATCGACCATTACGTAAAGCTTCACTTTCGCCGCGGCTGCATGTTGGGGAACCTCACACTGGAAGCCGCGGATCAGAGCGATTTCATACGCGAAATGCTAGCGGCAAATTTCAGGCAATGGAGTGCAACGCTCGCGCAAGCGATCAAGGAAGCGCAGACTAACGGCGACATCAAGAATCCGACGCCAGCTTCCGTACTCGCGGATTTTACGCTCAATAGCTGGGAAGGCGCGCTGGTACGCATGAAGGTCGAAAAGAGTGTGGCTCCGCTTGAGGAAATGACCGATGTCATATTCAAATCTGTTCTCGTTTGAAGTCAATTCAGCCTGACTAAACCTTTTGAGCTGACCAACCCCAGCAACCCCAGCCCTCAAGTAGAAGCAATACACGGACAGCCGCTGCGTTCGCTCATGCATAAGTCGACCGGTCTAATTAATTTGACTTTCGGCGATAGTTCGTCCGCGGAGACCGCACCCACCAAACAACGTTCAGGCGCATCACAACCATGCTGCATCCGCCATCAATACAAATCGGATTCGTTGTCCCCACGCGGGCGCAGTCGCATGAGCCCACTTTTCCCGAGGTTTCAGGTAATGACTTCAAAGATCGACGTTACTGTCCCCGCTGAAGGCGGAATCCAGCTTGCTGCCTGGCTGTATCTGCCAGACGGTGAAGGCCCTCACCCCGCCATTACGATGGCGCATGGTTATGGTGGCACGCGTTACCACGGCGTGGAAATCTTCGCCGAGTCGTTCGCGGCCGCAGGCTTCGTTGTCCTAGTCCATGAGCATCGTAGTTTTGGCGCGAGCGGCGGAGAGCCCCGTCAGGACATCAATCCGTGGCAGCAAATCGACGATTGGCGACGAATAATTACCTACCTCGAATCCCACCCGTCGGTCGACCCGCATCGAATTGGACTATGGGGAACCAGCTACGCTGGGGGACATGCGATTGTGCTCGGCGCGGTTGATCGGCGTCTGAAGGCCGTCGTCGCTCAGGTGCCGACGATCAGTGGATATGCACAGGGTTTGCGGAGGGTACCTGCGGACGCAGTGCCAGCGCTCGAGGAGATGCTGAACGAGGATGAACGCCAGCAACTGCGCGGAGAACCGCCCGCATACCAGGCACTCGCAAGCGCCGACCCGTCGATCCCTGCCGCATATCGTTCCCCGGATGCCATTGCGTTCAATATGCAACCCATGCCGAAAGGTGTCTGGGAAAACAAGGTCACCCTACGTTCCACGCGCTGGGCGAGGATGTACGAACCTGGTGCTTGGATATCGCGCGTAACACCAACGCCCCTTTTGCTCGTTGTGGCGTGGGAGGACAAAACGACTCCGACCGACTTAGCACTCGCCGCCTATGAGCGTGCACTAGAACCGAAAAAGCTCGTCATGGTGCCCGGTGGGCACTATGACCTATATCTCAGCGAGGCGCCGGCATCAATCAACGCGGCGACCGACTGGTTTAGAACACATCTTCTTTCACCAAGCGCGAAGACGTACACCCCTAAGCACGAAAAGGAATGAGGAGCGGCAGATGAACACGCCCAAAATCGATACAAAGCTTCAATGGGAACTGTTGGTCAAACGTCGAGCAAGCGCAACCCAGGGGGTTCCAACCGGCAAGGACGAACTCAAGTGGGTCGCCAATACTGTCACCCTGGTTTTTGGAGAACGCGATGCTGCTTTGATAGACACATTTTTGAGTGCTGAACAAACGCAAGAAATGATCGAATGGATCAAGGCACATGACCGGAACCTGGAAACGATCTATGTCACGCATGGTCACCCGGATCACTTCTTCGGTCTGCAGCAGCTCCGCGAGCATTTCCCGAAGGCTCGGGCAATTGCGCCACCCGCGGTAGTTAAAGCGATGTATGACGCCATCGAGAGTGAAGAGAAACATGGCACTTGGAGCAAGCGTTTCCCAGGCCAGGTTCCGCCAAAGTTGATCCCCGCAGAGGCCATCGACGGTGACACATTCCAGATCGAAGGCCACGAACTACGCATCGTGGACATTGGCCACACCGATACGGATAACACCACCGCGCTTTACGTTCCGTCGATCGGGCTTCTAATCTCAGGTGATGCGATCTACAACGAAACGCATCCCTATCTTGCCGAATCTAATGACGATGGCCGTCGAGCGTGGCTCTCAGCTATCGACAGAATTGAAGCATTGAATCCGACGGCTGTTGTCGCGGGGCACGGACCGCTGAATCCCGACAGCAGCCCGCGTCATATCAACGCGACGCGCCAGTACATCCTGGATTTCGAGCGCGTGCATCGCGAGACCGCAACGCCGCGCGAACTTTACGATCAAATGCTCGCAAAATACCCAGATCGAATCAATCCTGGCTCACTTTGGGCAGCTGCTCACGCGGCAAAGAACACCCCGAGATAAGCATTTCGGTTGCCCACAATAGCTGCTTGTTCCAGCACATCCGTCAGCTTTTAGTCTCAATCTTGCTCATCGGGAACGGAATGTTTTGCCAATGAGCATGACCGGAAGTGGCGCAGTCTTCGCGCGCCACACTCTTTTCTCAGTCAAACACAAATCACGGAGATATGACCTTGTCACATGAATCGAATCAACTCGAAGAGAACCAAGTACTGGCAGAAGTTTGGCGTTGGTTCTTTGATAGTTACCTGCCGCGCTGGGTTACGGCCGGAGAGCGAGGCGAAGACGCTTCATTCATTACAGACTACTGGGGCGCTCCACTCTGGGTCAGCATCGACGACATCCCGCCCGTGATTGCAACGACGAAGGCCGAGGTGGTGGAGATCCTCAGGCCAATTCATACGCGACTAAGGTCGGCCGGCTACAGCCATACTGCCGTTCCTGATCGGCGCGCAATCGCTTTCAACAGCAACAGCGCACAGATTAGTGTGATCTGGTCTCGTAGGCGCTCCGATGAGTCAGAAATCGAACGCTGCGCAGTTAACTTCAATCTGATGCGTCTTGAGGAAGGGTGGCGGATTGTGCACATCCAGCAGAAGACCACCACTGCGCCCGACCTCACCGCCATGTGGCTGACACATCAAAAGTTGGCCTAGCCTTTGGCGAATAACGTAAGAAGGGTCAATGGGTCGAAAAACCACCACAGTCAGCGTTATTAGCCACTATGCGCACTCCACCCTTATTGGCGCACGCCGATTACACAGCGTCGCGGTGATGAGGCATCGGTTTATATCGCCTTAAGTACGAGCGGGAATCGCCAACTTTCTGTAACGGCCGCACAGTTTCGCGAAACTGGCATCCCGCACTAGACGATAATATCTTATGAACCAGCTCGAACTTTCAAGCAGTACTACTCCGTCGGGTATCGAATATCTCTCGTGCAACACAAACGGCACACGTTTGCTTGTATTCATCCATGGCTGGCGCGACAGCGCTTCCGGCTGGCGATGGGTTATCGACGATCTTAATATTGACCCATCCTGGAAGCTCATCGCGGTACAACGGCGTGCCGTTGAGCAAAGAGGTACGGGCGCTGCTGCGCTCCTTGACGAATATGCTAGTCAAGTCATAGACGTCATTTCTGATGCATCTGGTCCGCGAAGCGAGATTGTCCTTGTGGGACAATCCATGGGGGCCGCTGTTGCCGAACTTGCTGCGGCGCGGCTCGCGGATCGACTCTCTGGGCTCCTATTGATTACTCCAGCGCCACTTGGTGGCACAAACGTAACGCCCGATGTGCGGCTTGCGTATGAAGCCTCCGCCCGGGACCTCTCTCGTGTCAATACTGGTCTCAGTCGCGTAATTCTGGCCGTCAACAGAAGCGCCGAAGCACAGCTTCGCATGATTCTCGCGACGCCTGATGAAACCGAGCACTCCACGCTCCAGACACTGTCATCATGGATCGATGGCCATCCGGCAGGACACCAACCATCATCGGTGGCCGTGCCGACACGTATTGTGTAAGCGGCTCAGCTGGGCCGTTCGTCCATTCGCGTGCGCGTAAGGCAATATGGTGACTGGAACTGCCAGTCAGGTAGAGGGATCTGGCGGACTGCCTGGTGTGTGCAGCTTGTCGGCCACACGCCA
>NZ_JBFRCF010000040.1:0-36764 GCF_040965655.1 Paraburkholderia sp. EG286B
CAGTGATTCTTCCGGCGTCGTGCCAATTGCATGATTGAGAAACACGACCTGTACGCCGCACGAGGAGAATTCCTCCATCAGCAGGGCTTGGTGCGCATATTTGCGCGCCAGGCGGTCTGGCGCGAGGATGTACAGCCGATCGACCGTCCCGAGCGCGGCGGCGGCGCGCAGGCGCTCCAATTGCGGCCTGACCAGCGTTGCACCGCTCACCCCGGCATCGACGAAGCACATGTCCTCCACAATCTGCGCCCCGTCGGCCTGAATTCGTTCTTTCAATGCAGCGATCTGGCTGTCTATCGTGCCGCGCTTGCTTTGCTGCTCGGATGACACTCGCGCGTAAAGCGCGACCATGGCAACGTTGCTCATCGTTTCCCTCGCTTCATCGCTTTCGCCGTTGCTGGCCTTGCATCCGATGCGCGCCTCGTGCTTCGGGCATCAATCGGACTGAGCTGGTCATAGGCCTTCTCCAGTTGTTCGCTGGAATAGCGGTTCGGCTCGAAAGCGAGACGCACTCGCCAGTGTTTGCGTCGTCCCCGTGTCATCGACTGGGCTCCCGGTTAGCGGGAGCAACGGCCTCAAGCACGAGAACCGCATTACTGGCAGGACATTCTCTGGACCACGGCGCCAGACACTCCCTCGATATGCGAAGGCCCCATCTTACCCGCGAGTTTGCTATGTTGTTGCCGGGGCTGTGATTCCGCCCTGGGGTGTACCCGCCCGCGTCTCAAACAAGGATCCCTCATCGATATATCCGGCTTCAAGCCATCTGCGCAGAACCGTCTTATCCATCGGGATGTGCATCAGAAGCCAGGAGTGACTGAAGTTGTCGAAACAGCCACGAATGTCACCCTCCAGAATCCACTCCGACGAGGTACCTCTTGCCAGAGTGATGAAGCACTGCTCGATGGCGTCGGCAGTCGAGCGCTCGGGCCGAAAGCCGTAGGAATTCGGGTCCGCCAATGATTCCGCAATGGGTTCCAGTGCGAGTTTCCATAAAGCCTGCATCGCACGGCACCGCATACATGGAATTCCTAACGGACGCTTCTTTCCATTACTCTTGGGGATGTAAACACGTCGCAATGGCATCGCGCGATAGCCTCGATGACGCAGTGACAACATCCCATTCCATCTGGCCGCCGGAGATAGCCAAATCCTGCCATCCACCCCCGGCGTTCTCTTGCCGCGATTTTCCGTCACTCGCCTGACGGCCAACATCTTGCCGTTGTGCGAGCGGGTCAGCAGACGTTGCAAGGCTTTCACCTTGCCCCATCGACCTTCCCGAACTGCCTTGGCTAATGTGGAGCTAACCGAAATGTGGAGTTCTAGTCGAAACGTTGACCATGCTAGGCGTGCTTCTAATTTGAACTCCACATAATTTGATGCCTAAATTCGACGCAACCAGTCGATGGTATCGAATTGCCTGGATTTCTTCCGAAGTGCCGGGACCTCTTCACTTAGGAAGTCGGGGAAAACCTGTGCGAGTGCCTGCCGCTTTATATCCAGGTCTGCTCTTGCGTAAAGCTTCGTCCTGACCGATATTGCGACTGGATGGACGGAATGCCTGGCCATGCCCTATCGAAGCGGTGCGTTCGTTCTCGAGCACGTCGAACAAGTTCGTCGAGCATTGCCATTTCCGCTTCGCGGTCTGGATTGCGATAACGATACGGCTTTCATGAACGAAGCTGTATTCGACTTCTGCAAAGCAACGGGTATCGAGCTGACGCGCTCGCGCGCGTACAAGAAAAACGACGAGGCGTGGGTGGAGCAAAAAAACGGATCAGTCGTGCGCCGTCTCGTCGGATATGGCCGGTTACGTGGACTCAAAGCTACGGAAACTCTTGCCTCTCTGTACGCGGTCTCGCGTCTGTACATCAACTTCTTCCAGCCTTCATTCAAGCTGAAATCGAAGACGCGTCATGGCGCAAGGGTCACGAAGCGGTATGAAGCGCCCTTGACGCCGCTTGAGCGCGTCTTGCGGTCGGCATCGGTTCCGGAGACGACCAAACGCAGACTGCGTGCGCAGTTTCGCGCGCTCGACCCGCAGGACCTCTTGAGCCGAATGCGCGAAGCTCAGCAGCACGTCGCGCAATGTGGCGAGGCCGGCACGGCGCTGGCGGACGCAAATGCACCTGGTGGTGTTCCTCTCGCGGAATTCCTGGCGAGTCTCGGGACAGCGTGGCAGGACGGCGAGGTAAGACCAACGCATCACCGAAAAGCGCACGTCTCCCACACCTGGCGCAGCCGGGAAGATCCGTTCGAGCACACGTGGCCGACAATACAGAAATGGCTTGAAAGCGAGCCCGGAATTACAGCAAGGAAACTGCATGAAAGGCTCGTCGCACTGGCACCGGCGATGTATTCCAACGCTCAGTTGCGTACGCTGCAACGCAGGGTCAAGGCATGGCGATCGAACCGTGCCAGAGAACTGGTCATCCAGATACTTGGCGACACGGACGCGATGAAGGCTGGCACCGCTACGCGGCACCAGCCTTCATCGCAAAACAATCGGAGAATGACAACTACCCGGGAGTAACATGATCCCGTGAGGCAACACGTCTCTCATCCAGATTGTCGCGCCACAAGCCGCTAAGGCCAGGTAAGCTTGAAGCGATGTTTTCTCTGTCGACGCCACTGGCAGTGGCAGCAACATCGAGCGAGTCATCGGGCGGCGAGGGCTAATCGGAGCTCCGGTGGATCGTCGACCCTGCCTGCAGGGGAGGATGTGTGTCACCGGTCTATCCGGGTCGATAAAATGATCGATGTAGTGGTCCTTTCAACGCCGTCTAAACGACCAATCGTATCGATTAACACGTCCAGCTTCTGGACAGAATGCGCTGTCACGATCGCTATCAAATCGAAAGCGCCACTGACAGAGTGCACTGTCCGAACCTCCGTTATCTCTCGCAGCTTACCCTCGACTTGAGAAGCTAGTTTGGGAAGCGCAGTGATAAGAACATGCGCCTTCACGAGCCCCTGCTCGTACTCGTCCGATAATCTGACGCTGTACCCAGCAATTACTCCTCTCCGTTCAAGCCTGTCAATTCTGCTCTGAACAGTGGTGCGCGAAAGCCCCAATTGTCGAGCAAGGTCTGCAATAGCCGCCCGGGCATCCACCTGCAACAAGCCGAGCAGTTTGTCGTCGATCGAATCAGTCATTTGCATGGCGAGTGTCCAGGTTTGATTGCGATAGCCAAGCGAGATCCAGCACGGTTGTAAAAAGAAGCTTAGAGGCCAGTTCAAAAAGCCGACTGCGCTCGTTTGAATATATTCCAGCACACGAGCGAGCAAGCGAATTTGAGGAATGCTTCGTGAATGTCGCTACGGCGATCGAAGCGAATGCGAAGCCGACGGAAATTGTGGAGCCACGAGTGAGTTCGTTCTACCACCCAGCGGAATTTCCCCAGACCACTGCCATGTTCAGTTCGACGCCGCGCGATTACTGGCCTGATGCCACGATCTCGCAAGCGCTGGCGATGTGCGTCGGAGTCGTAGCCGCGATCGCCGTAGATGACTTTTGGCTTCCGCAGTGGTCGGCCACGCGTGCCGCGGATCGGCGGGATGGCATCGACCAACGGCAGCAACTGGGTGACGTCGTTACGGTTTGCGCCGGTCAGAATCACGCTGACCGGTACCCCGTTGGCATCTACAAGGACGTGGTGCTTCGAACCAGGGCGCGCGCGATCCGTGGGGTTCGGCCCAGTTTTTCGCCCGCCCCAACGGCTCGTACCGACGATGAATCGACGGCAGCATATGAGAGGTCCAGTTGTCCGGATTCGCGCAACCTGTCGAGCAGCAATGCATGCAGCCTGTTCCAGACGCCTGCCTTCTGCCATGCGTCGAGACGACGCCAGCAGGTCGCCCCGGACCCAAACCCCAGTTCGGACGGCAAGTGGTTCCACCGTATCCCGGTGCGTAACACAAACAGGACGCCATTGAGCGCCGCCCGCTCTGACACACGGGGTCGTCCGCGGCGCTCGTTGTTTCGGCGTCTGGGTTTCGGCAGTAGCGGTTCGATCAGTGCCCACAATTCGTCGTCAATGATCGGCGCTTGCATCCCCTCGGTCTCCGTTCTCTGGACGACTGAGGTTAACATCGCGCCGCGAAAGTTAACAGACCATCAAGGTTTTTTTTGAACTGGCCTCTTAGTTGCTTGGCCCTCAGGGAATTCCCTTGGTTTTCGTCGAATCGCAAAGTTCTATCGTCCATCTGCCAAAATAAAGTTGCAACATGAATATTGGCTAGCTACGATCCGACGTGAGCTAGCCCTAACATACTCTCCAGTTTGGTGCTTGTAACGCTAACGGAGAGAGCTCATGAAGCAAATTGCTGTTGTAGGTGCGGGTAAGATCGGAGCAACTATCGCCACCATGCTGGTTGGTACGGGCGACTATCACGTAACGTTGATTGACCAGTCTGACGCAGCGTTGAGCTCGTTTGCTCGTTCTGATGCTCTGGAAACAAAGGCGCTTGATATCTCGGCGCTAGGTGCCCTGGAAGAGCAGCTTAAAGGCAAGTTCGCAGTCTTGAGTGCAGCCCCTTTCCACCTCACCACCCGGATTGCGCAGGCCGCTCGCGCAGAGAGTGTGCACTACCTGGACCTGACCGAAGACGTGGCAAGCACGCGGGCGGTGAAGGAGTTAGCAAAGGGGGCAAAAACAGCTTTCATTCCACAATGCGGGCTGGCACCCGGCTTCATCTCAATCGTCGCGTATGACATGGCGAAGCGCTTTGACACGCTTGAAAGCGTGCGGATGCGCGTCGGCGCACTGCCGCAATATCCGTCCAACTCGTTGAACTACAACCTTACGTGGAGCACCGACGGAGTCATCAACGAGTACATCGAGCCCTGCGAAGCGATCATGAACGGTCAGTTGGTCAAGGTCCCATCGCTCGAGGAGCGAGAAGAGTTTTCTCTCGACGGCGTATTGTACGAAGCCTTCAATACCTCCGGTGGCCTCGGCACCCTCTGCGAAACGCTCGAGGGCAAAGTTCGGACGCTGAATTACCGCACGATTCGTTATCCGGGTCACGCACAGATCATGAAGACGTTGCTCAATGATTTGGGGCTGCGCGATCGCCGCGACGTCTTCAAGAGTCTGCTTGAGTCCGTGGTTCCGGCTACGCTCCAAGACGTCGTAGTGATTTTCGTGACCGTCGTGGGCAAGCGGTCCGGGAAACTACTACAAGACACGTACGCCAACAAGGTTTATAGCAAGTCGGTGGGCGGGGAGGTCCGCAGCGCTATCCAGATTACGACGGCCTCCGGGATCTGCGCCGTACTGGACATGCTTGCCGACGGAAAACTGCCGAATGCGGGTTTCGTCCGCCAAGAAGACATTTCGCTTGATGCATTCCTGGCGAATCGCTTTGGAAGTGCTTATGCGATGCAGTCCCAGTTGCACCTCGAGGCCGCCTAGTCGGTCGCATTGATTGATATGAAGACGGGGGAACGAATGAGCGTCAGTAGGTCAACAAAATCACTGCGGTTCAGCGCTGACGCGCTGAAAGACATCGTTTGGTCTACCCAGGAGATTGTCGCGGACGCTCCCGGCCCCCGCCTTTGCATCATGACCGGCGTGCACGTCAATGAGGTCGCCGCGATCGAAGCAGGGTTTCGGCTAACGGACATCTTTGCGAAAGAACTGAAGCGCGGTTCGGTCTCTGTGCTCTCATTCGCCAACGTGCCCGCGGTATTCGAACGCACAGAATTCAATTGCCCGATCGACCGGAAGAACATCAACTTCTGTTTTCCCGGGACAAAGGAAGGAACGTTCAGCGAAGTTCTTGCTGATGCCATTTTGAACGAGTGGGCGTCAGATGCGGACTGTCTCATTGACTTGCACGGTGGAGACCTCCGAGAGCAAGTCTCGCAGTTCACGGTCATGCAAGAAACTGGCGATCCATCGTTCGACGCATTCAATTTAGAACTAGCGGAGGCCTTTGACCCACAGTTCGTCATGGCACTCCCCAAGCCTACCGCTGGTGCTCATGGCAGGAGCTGCACCGGACGAGCACTGAAAAGCAGGCATGCGGCTTTTGCAGAGGCGGGTGGTAATGGCGTCGTGGACGAAATAAGCGTTGCTTTCCACGTTGATGGGGTGAGACGAGTTGCTCACCTCTACGCGATGACCGATGACGCACCGCCTAAAGCAAGATTAGCGTTGGTGGCCGAGAGCTACGCTTGGATCGTGGCCAAAAAGAGCGGATGGTGCGAGTTCCACGTGCCCGTGGGCGATGCCGTCGGCGAAGGCCAAGTCCTAGCGACGATTCGGGATCTTCAGGGGACGGTTATCGACAAGCTTGTGGCGCAAACAACAGGTTTCTTACTATGGCGAGTAACACATCCTATCGTACGAGAGACGGACGCTTTGATGGGCGTTTGCTCGCATTTCCGAGATTGAAAGATCGCGAAAACCGACCGGATTTGCGAGAGAACGAGAAAAAACGTTGAGCGGTACTCGGGGCACGCCCCGCGCTAGCGCTCCCACTAGGAACCTCCTCTGTTTCACCGGTGCCAATTATGCTAAAGAAAACCACGTTTGCCCTTTGCGTCCTCGGTTCTGTTTGCCTTATGACGTCAGCTGTTACGACATTCGCTGCCTCCAAGGAACTGGTCATTACATCCGGCGGAGGCACTTGGGAGGCGGCACAGCGAAAGGCCTACTTCGACCCGTTCGAGAAGGCGACCGGTATTCATGTTGTTCTCATTCCTGAGGACCATGCGAAGCTTCTGGCGTCAGTCTCGATGGGGAAGCCTGAAGCAGATCTCACGTCGATCAATGCCGGAGAGCTGGCCGGGTTCGTCCGTCAGAACGCGCTGAGCCCGATTGATTACCAATATTTTGACAAACAGACGCTGGCAGAACTGCCAGAAAACCTGAAGAATAAGTACGGCGTCGGCGCTGTTCTTTACTCCATCGTGATGGCGTACAACACGACCGAATACCCGGCATCCAAGAAACGTCCAAAAAACTGGAGCGAATTTTACGATACAAAGACCTACCCGGGTCCTAGAGGCATGGCTAGCTGCGGCAAGATCGTTGATGGAGGGGATCTTGAATTCGCCGCACTAGCAGCAGGAGCTGATCCGAAACACTTGTATCCGATCGATATGGACAAGGCGTTTAAGAAACTTGCAGAGATAAAGCCTTCCGTTGGCAAGTGGTGGACATCGGGCGGCGAAGCCCCGCAAAGCCTTGCTAGCGACGAAGTGGCGTTGTCGACTGCTTTCAATGGCCGAGTTTTTGCAGCGAAGAAGGAGGGCGCACCCATCGACTTTACCGACAATCAGTCGCTTATCCAGTACGACTATTGGGTAGCGATGCGAAATAGCCCCAACTTCGAAAACGCGATGAAGTTTTTGGCTTTCATCTCCAAGCCGAATCCTCAGGCGGTCTTTGCGACCGAGATTGGTTACGGACCGACCAACACCAAGGCATACGACATCGTTAAGCCGGAACTTGCGAAAATCCTGCCCGGTTCGCCAAAAAGTACTGGTCAGCAGATCGTGCAAGACTATGGCTGGTGGAATTCGGCCGACTCAAGCGGCCAGACTAACTGGGATAAAGCTATTAAGCGTTGTACTGCCTTGTTGTCGCAGTGAGATTTAAGTTGTTGCTGGCTAGAACACAGAGAGGGACGCGACATGGAGACGTTGCGTCTTTCACTTAGTCTACGATACGAAGACCTGTAATGAAAGTACAAGCCGAACACTACCCGATGAGACGGCCTTCAGCCATCCGATGGTTTGCCCAATTTTGCCAAGATAACCGGTACTTACTACTGGTGACCCCGGCAGCACTTGTCTTGCTGGCGTTCTTTGTCACGCCTCTGGCGGGCTCGATCGTCGGCAGCGTGCGCGGATCCGCCTTTGATCTTTCCGGATACAAAGACGCTCTTACTGATCCGCTATATTTCAAGGTCTTCACCAGAACGATCGAGATTGCTGGCGTTGTAACGGCCTTGTGTCTGTTACTTGGTTACCCGATTGCGTACTTCATGACGACGCTATCGAAAAGGGCGCTGGGTGCCTTCAGTTTCTTCGTACTGGTGCCGCTTTTCACTCCTTTCCTTATTCGTACGTACGGTTGGATGGCGATCTTGGGTCGTGCGGGCGCCTTGAACAAACTCTTGCTATCGTTTGGCATTATATCGACGCCGCTAAAGATCACGGGGACGAGCGTCGCAGTGTACATCGGGATGGTCCATGTCCTCTTGCCGGTCGGCGTATTCGTCATGTATGCCACTATGCGTCAAGCTGACCGCATGCTTGTATCGGCGGCCGGAGTACTCGGCGCGAATCCAGTTCAGACGTTTTTGCGGGTTTACTTGCCGCTAACCACGCCGGGAATTATTTCGGCGGGGGTTCTCGTCTTCATCATGGCGTTGGGGTTCTACATCGCTCCAGTTTTGTTGGGCGGACCTGCCGACACGATGATTGCTCAGCTCATCGTAACTCAGGTGACGACCTTACTTAACCTTCAGTTTGGCTACGCCTTGTCAGTCATATTGCTGATTGCCACACTCGCGATCGTTGCGGCGTCCAATCTCGTTGTTCCGCTTGAACAGATGTGGTCGATACAAGTTACGAGCAGGAAGCCATTTCCGTTCGCAAAAAAAGACAATGCTGGACGCATTCCTCAAAAGAGATTGACGACAGTACTGGAGCGATTTTTCAATATAACGCTCGGCAGGCCACGGTGGTTGCTAAGTGCGATGCTCAGGTCGTACATCGTTCTTGCGGCCGCTTTCCTGATCATCCCGCTGGTCGTCATCTACGTTTTGTCATTCAGCTCGTCGCCGTTCCTGGTTTTTCCGCCGCCCGGATTTTCCATGAAATGGTATGTACGCTTCTTCACCGATTCGCAATGGCAAGATGCGTTGCTGATGAGCGCAAAACTCGCGTCCGCCGCAGCGACAGTATCAGTCGTCATTGGGACGGCTGCAGCGTTCGGGATCGTCCGTGGAAATTTTCGGATGAAGCGTTCCGTCTTGCTCTTCATGATCACGCCCTTACTGGTTCCTGTGATCGTGGTTGCGCTGAGTCTCTACGTAGCTATGTCAAAGATTGACATGCTGGGAACCTTCGTGGGTTTAGTAGCCGGTCACATGGTCCTCACAGTGCCTTATGCAATCATTGTGTTGATCGCCGCGGTTCGCGCAATTGATCTCAATCTCGAGTATGCAGCGGCCACCCTTGGGGCAAAAACGCCAATTATCTTGAGGAAGGTCGTACTTCCCTTGCTCGCGCCAGCGCTCGGTACGGCATGGCTGATGTGCTTCGTCACTTCCCTGGACGAACTGCTGATCGCTTTGTTTCTCCTCGGCCGTCAGACGGAAACGCTACCGATACATATGTGGAGCGACATTCGCATCCAGGTCGACCCCGTTATGAGTGCCGCGGCGAGCATCATCGTGACCGGTGTCGCGATTCTGATTTTGCTGTCACAGTTCAAGTCCAGCTCGTCCACGAAAGTGAACGTGCCCAAGGAGTAAATTATGAGCACATCGATCAGCGTTTTCAACTTAACGCGGCGGTATTCCGGAACGACCTACGCGTTGCGCGACGTGTCCCTGAAGGTCGAGGCTGGTGAATTCGTCACGCTGCTTGGGCCCTCGGGGTCCGGCAAATCGACGTTATTGAAGATTCTAGCGGGCTTCGAACAGCCTACCAGTGGGGACGTGCAGATTGGCGGCAAGTCAGTAATCGATGTTCCCTCTCATGCGCGTAACATCGGGATGGTGTTTCAGAACTACGCGCTTTTTCCGCATATGACGGTTGCTGAGAATATCGCGTTTCCTTTGACGGTGCGTGGAATCGGTAGCGAAGAAATTAAGCGCCGCGTCTTGGATGTTCTCAACGTCACCCACATGAGCAAGTATATCGACCGTTATCCCCGCGAGCTGTCCGGGGGACAACAGCAACGAGTTGCGCTCGCGCGAGCAATGATTTTCGATCCAAAGGTCATGCTCATGGACGAACCGCTCGGCGCATTGGATCGTCACCTCCGCGAGCAGCTTAAAGTAGAGATCAAAAGGATCCAACGTCAGTACAACATGACCGTCTTATTCGTCACGCACGACCAAGATGAAGCGTTGACGATGTCCGACCAGGTTGTGGTCATGCGAGACGGGAGGGTGGAGCAAAAGGCGACGCCTCACGAGTTATACGCTCTGCCCGCTAACCGTTTCATTGCCGAGTTCATCGGTGAATCGAACATTGTGCCGTGCGTTGCCAACCGCAACGAAGCACGATGGGGTGGGGTGAAACTGCCGTGCGCCAGCGCCTCAGTACAAGACGGCGAGGGTTGGCTCATGATCCGGCCGGAGTTCGTCGACATTTCATCTGATCGCCCGGCGTATGAGGGAAGCTTGAAAGGCGTGATTCAAGAATCGATTTTTCTGGGCGAAGGCACTCGACATATCGTTTCGGTAGGCGACGTTTCATTCAAGGTCAAAACGACGAATCGGCACCGGAAAACCTATCAGGCTGGGCAAGACGTGTTCCTCAGTTGGCCCGAAACGGAAGCCCGATTTTTGGAACGGTGATCGATCGAGTTCTTGGAAAACCAATCGGAATGAATCGGAATGCGAGTCGCTATCGCGACGGCGCGGACGCCGCGGAAGTTACTGCAAAGCATTGCTGTAAAAGCCAGTAATACTTACCCTATTTTTGAGCTATCCCCTGATGAGCAACGAAGATTACGTTACGTTGGCAGAACAGTTTGGCACCCCGCTTTGGGTGTACCGCGCCGAGATCATCCGAAACCGAATTGCGCAACTGCGACAGTTCGATACCATCCGTTTCGCGCAGAAAGCCTGCTCGAACCTCAGTATTTTGCGGTTGATGCGAGAGGAAGGGGTCGTGGTGGATGCGGTATCGCATGGCGAGATTGAACGAGCCCTCGCAGCCGGCTTCTTGACAGGCAGCGCGGATGAGATCGTTTTTACTGCTGATCTATTTGAGCCGGACGTTCTGTCTACGGTGGTGGAGAACAACATCACTGTGAACGTTGGCTCGCTCAACATGTTGGACCAGATCGGAACGGCCTCGAAAGGACATCGCGTCTGGTTAAGAATCAACCCCGGCTTTGGTGAGGGGCATAGCAAAAAGACGAACACGGGTGGCCCACTGAGCAAACACGGCATATGGATCGATGATTTGTCTCGAGCTGTTGATCTGGCGAAGAATCACGGCGTGAAGCTCGTGGGGCTTCATATGCATATCGGCTCAGGCGTAAACTACGACCACCTTTCCAAGGTCTGCCAAGCTATGGTCGATGTCGTGACTTCCTTGAACATCGACATAGAAGCGATCTCGGCGGGAGGCGGCCTGTCGGTGCCGTACACAGAGGGGGAGCTCCACGTAGATTGCAACCACTACTTCGGCTTATGGGACGACGCTCGCACCCGAATTGCAGAGCATCTTGGTCATGCGGTGCGGCTCGAGATTGAGCCGGGGAGATTCTTGACGGCCGAAGCTGGCGAACTCCTGGCGCAGGTGAACGGAATCAATGCGCGTCCAGAGATGAGCTTTGTTTTGCTGAACGCGGGCTTCAATGACCTCGTGCGGCCAGCCATGTATGGTAGCTATCATAAGATCACGGTGTTGAACAGTGCTGAGAATGGCGAGCGACGCGCTTCCGGGCATTTTGCCGTCGCGGGACCTTTGTGCGAATCTGGCGACGTTTTTACACAAGACTCGAGTGGCTCCGTAAAAGGCATTTCGCTTATAACCCCGAAGATGGGAGACTTCGTCGTCTTCCACGATGCCGGGGCATATGGCGCCAGCATGTCATCGAACTACAATACTCGCCCGCTTGCGGCGGAAGTGCTCATTGACGGTGACCGCACTGTCCTAATAAGACGTCGACAGACAGTCAAAGACTTGCTGCAACTGGAGCAGTTCGACTGAGCGGCTTTCCGAGCCGGTCGGGTAAAGGCGCTACGCGATATATTTTCAACAAAAAAGCAGGAAGTTAACGTTAAGGAATCCTACCGTGAGAAACAGCGTGCCGGTGAAAGGCCTTGTTGGGTTGTCTTTGCTGGGAGTGTGCGGGGTGGCTGCTGCGCAGGGCAGCGTGACGCTGTATGGTGTAATTGACGAAGGTTTTAACTACATCTCAAACTCTTCAGGTAAGAGTTCTTATAGTCTAGTGGCATCCGATGTACTCGGCAGCCGGTGGGGGATGCGTGGTAGCGAAGACCTGGGCGGCGGCATGAAGGCGGTGTTCCAGCTAGAAAGCGGATTCAACCCGAACAATGGGCGTTTCGCGCAAGGTGGAGCAGCATTTGGCCGACAAGCCTACGTGGGGCTTGCGAGCGAAACATACGGGACCGTGACGCTGGGCCGTCAATACAACGCCTCCGATGATCTGTGGTCAGGATTTACGGGCACTAGTACCATAGGCGACTTCGCATGGCATCCACTTGATAACGACAACTCGGACTGGTTCGCGCGCAGTCAGAATACCGTTAAGTATGTCTCTCCGCTCTACAAAGGATTACAAGCTGAGGCGACGTACTCCTTTAGTAACGACGTGAATTTCGCAAATAATCGACAGTATAGTGCGGCTGTAGCGTACACGCAGGGCCCGTTTTCGGCTGCAGTGATGTACGTTAAGGGAAACAATCCAAGCGCGACGTCCGGCGGTGCCCTCTCTTCGACTACATCGTTTGGCTTCGTAGGTAGCTCACAGCAGAATTTGGGCGCTGGAGTGCGCTGGACGTTCAGCAATTCAGACAGCGTCGCGTTCGCGTATTCGCATGTGGACGTCTATGCGTTGCCTGGCGGAACGCTGGGCAGCAATTCTACCGGAGTTAGTCTCAAAGGTCAGCGATCCTGGAAATTCGATAATTTTGACGTAAGCGTGCAGCACTATTTTACGCCGGCATTCTGGATTGCTGCGGCCTATGTTTTCACTACAGTAGGGGTGAATGCGAACACTTACAGCGCCGCCAACTTTCACCTCGGATCGTTGATGTTGAATTATGCGCTCAGCAAACGCACGAGCGTCTACGTCCAGGGCGCGTATCTCCACCAAAACCAAGCAGCAACGAGTATCTTTGGTACAACGGTTGCGGGCCTAGGATTTTCGACCAGCCAAAATCAAGCGCTGGCTCGCCTTGCTATGATTCATAAGTTTTAAGGTTCCTCTGCCAATATTGACGCTACGGAAGGCGATGATACAGGACATCGTTGCCTTATTTGATCGTAGCGTCCTTCATTTGGCGGACTATTCAGACGTATTAACTTTGTCTCATCAGTAGGAGCCACGAACCGATGTCACCTTTTGACGTATCAACGGGACGGCCTTTCCTAAAGATTCATGGGCTAGGAAATGACTTTATCTTGATCGACGGACGACAGGCTTCCTTTAACGCAGATGCGGCGTCGATCACGCGCATCTGTGACCGACATCTTGGGGTAGGCGGGGACCAGCTACTGGTTATCGAGTCGGCAAGTGAGTCGGACATTACCGCACGGCTACGCATCTTCAATGTCGACGGGATGGAAGCTCAGACATGCTTAAATGCGACGCGCTGCGCGGCATGGGTGCTTCTGACCGAACTTGGGGCGGGGTCCGTGACGATCGAGACGCTCGGCGGCACCATCCAGGCAATGAGCCGAAGCGACGGCCAAGTCTCGCTGAAAGTGCCGCCTCCGAGTTGGGAATGGCAAGATATTCCATTGGGGCGTCCAAACGACGGCGCTGCGTTGGCAATCGAATCCGGGCCGTTGCGATCACCTATGGCTGTAAGCATGGGCAACCCGCACGTGGTTTGTCTGGTCGATGATTTTAATAGCGTGGACATTCGAGCGTTCGCTCCAGCCATACAAGATCATCCGATGCTGCCAGAGGGTGCAAATGTCGGTGTCGCCGAACTCGTAGCAGCAGATCAGCTTAAGCTTGCCGTTTGGGAGAGGCCGGGGATCTTGACGCAGGCGTGCGGAAGCGGTGCGTGTGCTGCCGCCCTGGTTGTGCGTCGACTGAAGTTGTCCACGTCATCTTCGTTCACGGTACACATGCCCGGCGGCGATCTCGCGGTAGAAGTGCTGCCAGATGAAACAACGTTACTCACTGGCCCCGTTGAAGTGCCTTTCACGGGTCATCTTCTGATCTAGCTCGAAATCTCCTTCGATCCATGCACGGGCTTGGTCGAGTAGCCATGCCCGGAATCGAGCTAGCGAAGTGCTATGGCTGAGTTCAGTAGGGTAAACAAGATAGTATGCGGCGTCTACGCGCGTTGCGGCATCGAAGGGAACGATCAACCCAAGTTTGTCCAGCTGGTCATTGACGAAAAATTTCGGTACGAGGGCAATTCCCAAGCTGGCCGCTGCCGCGCTGAAAAGCATAGTATGCAATTCATAACGCACGCCTTGCATGGTCGTAGGGTCTTCGACACCGAGATCCGCAAACCACCGGGCCCAGCCGTCGGGGCGCGTAGTCGAATGTAATAGGGGATATGCCAACAATTCATGGGCATGTTGTATCGGCTTTCGCATCAGAGACGGCGCGCAAACGGGCACCACGTCTTCACCGAAGAGAAAATCGGACGACGTATTCGGCCAGGTTGGCTTTCCGTAGTGAATCGCCGCTTCGAAGTGCGATTCCTCAAACGAAAAGGCGTCGGTGCGTACGCCCATATTTACCCGGACATCAGGCGTGCGCTCATAGAAGTCTTTCATGCGTGGAATAAGCCACTGCGATGCAAACGTCGGCAGCACCGCAAGCTCGAGGTATCCGCCACCGCTGCCATGAGCAATGATCGACAAGGTGTCTCGGTCAAGCTGCTCCAGCGAACGACGAACCTGGGTTCCATAGATACGTCCGGCCCGTGTCAGTACGACGCGCTGTTTCGCGCGCGCAAAGAGACGTACACCGAGGCTGTCCTCCAATGTGGCGACCTGTCGCGACACTGCGCTTTCCGTCAAAAAAAGCTCTTTGGCCGCGTGTGTAAAGCTCTCATGGCGAGCAGCCGCTTCAAAGGCAAACAGCGCTCCGATACTAGGTACTTTGAACTTTCGCATCTTGCCTCCATCAGCATGCTGCTCTCGCCGCTCCGGCGGCCGTCCCGGCGTTAATTACAAAAACGCATCAAGTTACAATGTATTCTCGCTTTACGAAGTAATCAACTGAAAAGAATAATGCTGTGTATGCAAGACAGTCACTTTCACTGCTTTTTCCGCGAGAACACATGATGCGTAATCCCAACATCGAACGTTTACTTGTTGATTTGCTTGGACGCGAGAAGACCGACGCTGTTTTTTCGATGCTGACGGTCCCATCGATTTTCTCTGACTGGGAGACGGATGCTGTTACCCGAGCCGAACTGGCTCAGGCGATGAACATGGCTTTGTTTGAAGGCTTACTGCAACGCTCGCCCAATGGCCGTGTTTATACCGACGAGATCGTTGAGAAGGGAGGCTCGGTCTTCTTTGATCATGGCGCACTGCGTACGGTACGCTGGCCGCACAATGGCGCGCTGCCGCCTGGGGAAGCGGCGTTCACTCGCATCTTGCGTCCACTAGGATTCGGTCTTAGCGGGCGGTACCCGCTCGACAAACTTCGTATGATTGGCCGTACATATGCGCACGAGGACGCGCCTGATGAAATAGCGCAATTTTTTGTAAGTGAACTTTATCCGGAGCGTTTCTCCGAGGAGTTCCAGCAGTGCGTGACTAACGTACTTCAGACCTCGAGAGACCCACTCACACCGCGCGCGGTTTCTCTGCTGTGGGAACTAGAGCGTGACGGTTTGCTACCGTTTGAAACAGCACGGGAATTGTTACCCATCATTGTCGGCGCATTTGGACGTCAGCATGATGTCCCGCGCGAGTCAGATTATGAAACGCTGCTGCTCGAATCTGCGGAAATGGCGTGGATTGCGACCGAAGGCAATGCGTTCAATCACGCGACCGATCGCGTTGCGGATGTGTTCGCGCTCGCGGATGCTGAAAAAGCCAAGGGCCGTCCGATGAAACCGGAAGTCGAGCGCTCACGGTCGAATCGCGTTTTTCAGACGGCATATCGCGCAGATACGGTCGAACGCGAATTCCGCGCCTCCGATGGTCGGTGCATAACACGCGAGGTGCCCGGCTCGTTTTACGAGTTCATCACACGCAAGCGCGAGTTTGACACTACGACGGGCCAATGGAAAACCGATCTGCGTTTCGACGCCGGTAATGCTCAGGGCATCTTTAAGATGACGTCGACCCCGAATGCAGCAAAGTGAATCATCGAAGACATAAACGAGGCAAGCAGTGAAGCCAGCCACGCCGTTCGAAGCCAGCCAAGCGCTTCTCCAATCGCTCGAGGCGGATTTGAAAGCTGCGCTGCGGGGGGAAATTCGGTTTGATGCGGGATCAAAGGCGCTCTATGCGTCTGACGCATCGAACTATCGACAAGTGCCGCTCGGTGTGGTCCTGCCCGCCGACGTTGATGATCTTGCGACAGCGCTAGAGGTTTGCAAGAAACATGGCGCGCCCTTTCTGACGCGTGGCGGAGGCACGTCGCAGAGTGGCCAATGTGTGAACGTAGCCGTAGTAGCGGACGCGAGCAAGTACGTGAATCGTGTCCTGTCGATCGATCCCCACACCCGCACGGCACTTGTTGAGCCCGGTGTGATCTGCGACACCCTGCGTGATGCAGCCAACGCTCATGGCCTTACCTTCGGCCCCGATCCCGCGACGCACAGTCGCTGCACGCTTGGCGGGATGATTGCAAACAATTCGTGTGGCGCGCACTCGGTGATGGCAGGGAAAACCGTTGAAAACACCGAGGCGCTGGAGATCATCACCTATGATGGCGCTCGTTTTTGGGTTGGCTCGACTAGCGATGAAGAGCTTTCGGACATCATCGCACAAGGTGGGCGGCGTGGCGAAATCTATCGAGGTCTGCGTGACCTTCGCGACCGTTACGCCGATGCGATTCGCGCCCAATTCCCGAACATTCGTCGGCGCGTGTCCGGATTTAATCTTGATCAGCTGCTGCCAGAGAATGGTTTCAACGTAGCGCGTGCGCTTGTCGGAACCGAAGGAACATGCGCGGTTACGCTTCGCGCGAAAATGCGTCTTGTGCATAGTCCTGCACATCGCGTACTCCTAATTGTGGGTTTTGCGGACATCTACACGGCCGCCGATGCGGTGCCGCATTTCGAGCGCTTCGGTCCTATCGCGATTGAAGGACTCGACCGGAACATTGTGCGCGGACTGCAATCGCGCAATCTGAAGGCGGATGAAATTGCGATGCTGCCGCGAGGCGATGCATGGGTCGTGCTCGAATTTGGCGCCGATACCGTGGAAGAGGCGCTCGAACAAGCTGAAACAGCGCACGCTTATTTCAGTACGGGTAAGGCAGGCATCGATGTTTCGAGTGTCGTGATCCAGCAGAAGATCGATCAGCAGCGCATATGGTCCATTCGTGAAACCGGAGCGTCAGCGGTGGCGTTGTCGATCGATCCGTCGCGACCCGATCCGGTGGTCGGCTGGGAAGACGCGGCAGTCGATCCATTACGTCTTGGCGACTACCTACGATCTTTTCAGGCGCTTGTTGATCGATACGGATACGAGACCAGTCTGTACGGTCACTTCGGTGATGGATGCGTGCACGCGCGTATCACGTTTGATTTACAGAATGCACAGGGCGTATGCACTTGGCGAGATTTTTTGCGGGAGGCAGCCCAACTGGTAGTGGCCTTCGGCGGTTCGCTATCGGGAGAACATGGCGGCGGTCAAGCGAAAGCGGAGTTTCTCCCGGTGATGTTCAGTCCCGAACTGATCCGCGCGATGGAGGAATTCAAGGCCATTTGGGATCCGGCAAATCGCCTTAACCCGGGCAAGGTCGTGCATCCGTACCGGGCCGATGAGAACCTCCGAATGGGACCCGCATATAAGCCAGTCACGCTGACCACGAAGTTCACGTTCGCGAGCCGGGAGGGCGATGGTCTTCAACGCGCGGTTGAACGCTGCATCGGCATGGGCAAGTGCCGATCGCTCGACGGCGCGACGATGTGTCCAAGCTTCCGCGCCACGCGTGAAGAACGGCAATCTACGCGGGGCCGTGCCCATCTCTTCTGGGAAATGATGCAGGGCGACGTCATTAAAGACGGTTGGAAGAGCCGGGAGGTCAAGGAAGCGCTGGATACGTGCCTCGCATGCAAGGGCTGCAAGTCCGATTGCCCGACGCATACAGACATGGCTTCATACAAGGCCGAGTTCATGTCGCAGTTCTACGAACATCACAAACGGCCGAGGCAAGCGTTTTTTTGGGGACATATCGGCAGGTGGGCGCCGATCGCAAGCCGCTTTTCTTCACTAACCAATCTACTGACCACCGCGCTGGTCTTGGGCTCGGTCAGCAAATGGGTGGCGGGTGTCGCAGACAGGCGTCGTTTGCCCGTGTTCGCAAAGCAAACCTATCGTGCAAGCGCGCTGGTGCAAAGCAACGCGCCTAGGCATGGCAATAAGGTCATACTCTGGGTCGATACCTTCAACGATCACTTTACGCCCGAAGTCGCCGACGCCGCCTCCAAAGTGCTCGATGCGTTGGGCTTCACCGTCGTGCTGCCGAAGAGGCGCTTGTGCTGCGGCCGTCCTCTTTACGATTACGGTCTGCTAGACGAAGCACGCGCGCTCTTGCGGCAGGCGGTGAGCGAACTGTCAGAGGACATTCGTGCGGGTGTGCCGGTCGTCGGGTTAGAGCCAGGATGTCTTTCCGTCTTTAAGGATGAACTGCTTAAGCAACTGCCCAATGACACGCTCTCGAGACGTCTATCCGAGCAGACGTTTCTTTTCTCGGATTTCGTGGAGAGCGCGGACTTCGATTGGCCACAGCTCGATGCCGAAGTACTCGTCCACGGACATTGCCATCAGAAAACGCTGTTTGGTATGAAGGGCGAAACTGCGCTGCTCGACAAGCTGGGCGTACGCTGGAAACTCGCGGACACCGGCTGTTGTGGCATGGCGGGATCGTTCGGCTTCAACGTAGAGCACTATGACCTGTCAATGGATATTGCGGAGCAAAAGTTACTCCCGCTCGTTCGCGCTGCCGGATCAGAGACGCTCACTATCACGAACGGCTTCAGTTGCCGCGAGCAGATCGAACACGGCGCGAACCGGCGCCCGTTGCACATCGCGCAGCTTGCCATGCGTGCTCTTGAAGCCGGTACACCGCATCGGAACGCGCATGTGGAGAGCGCCGCGCTTGATGCGTGATTCGCATCACGTGTTGAAACTTATTCGTTTGAAATATGAAATTTGGGTTCGCACAATAGGCGAGCACTCAAGGAGCTAGTATGAAAGCATCGACTATCCTGGTTGAACTGGGCATCTCGCATCTGGCCGAAGCCGGGGACATCGCAGTTTATTCGCCTATCGATGGCGCGTTGATCGGCCGTGTTGCGAGTCAGTCCGCCGCCGACGTGGAGCAAGCACTCAGCGAAGCGCAGTCCGCCTACACGGCTTGGCGCAACGTGCCCGCGCCGCGCCGCGGCGAACTCGTGCGCATTCTCGGAAATAAACTACGAGAAAATAAGCGCGCGCTCGGTAGCATCATTACCCTGGAAACGGGCAAGATTCTGCAGGAGGGTATGGGTGAAGTGCAGGAAATGATTGACATCTGCGACTTCGCTGTCGGTCTCTCTCGACAACTCTACGGCCTCACTATCGCGTCTGAGCGTCCTGGTCATCGCATGGCCGAGAGCTGGCATCCGGTCGGCGTATGCACGGTGATCTCCGCGTTCAACTTCCCGGCGGCTGTTTGGTCGTGGAACGCAGCGCTTGCGCTCGTGTGCGGCAACGCGGTGCTGTGGAAACCGTCGGAAAAGACACCGCTGACCGCACTCGCCGTCGACCGCATTATGCAAGACGCGATCAAGGATTTCGGCGACGCCCCGCGAGCGCTGACATGCCTCATCAACGGTGGACGCGACATCGGCGCGCGGCTCGTGAGCGATGCGCGATCCAATATCGTTAGCGCTACCGGCAGCACAGAAATGGGCCGCACAGTGGGCGTCGAAGTGGCGCGTCGATTCGGTCGTTCGATTCTCGAACTCGGCGGCAACAACGCGGGTATCGTGTCCAATACGGCCGACCTGGAACTGGCACTGCGCGGCATCCTCTTCTCGGCGGTTGGCACGGCGGGCCAGCGTTGCACGACGCTCCGTCGCTTGTTCGTACACGAAAGCATCTACGACGAAGCGGTCGCCCGGCTCAAGACACTGTACTCGAAAGTCAAAATCGGCGATCCGCTGGAGGAAGGTACGTTGATGGGTCCGCTGATCGATGGAGCGTCGTTCGAGCGCATGCAGGCCGCGCTCGCGCAGGCTAAGCAGGAAGGGGGCACCGTGACTGGGGGCGAGCGATACACTGTTGAAGGCAGGGAGAACGCGCATTATGTGAGACCCGCTATCGTCGAAATGCCAAGACAAACGTCGGTCGTCTTGAAGGAAACCTTCGCGCCAATTCTCTACGTGCTGAAATACGGTAGTTTCGGTGAGGCGATTGAAGCGAACAACGCAGCCGTACACGGACTGTCCTCATGTGCTTTTACCACCGATCTTCGCGAGGCCGAGCGTTTTCTGTCGGCGTCGGGGAGCGATTGCGGGATTGCGAACGTGAACATCGGGCCGAGCGGCGCTGAAATCGGCGGCGCCTTCGGTGGTGAGAAGGAAACAGGCGGCGGACGCGAATCTGGTTCGGACGCGTGGAAGGCTTATATGCGCCGAGCGACTAACACGGTCAACTATTCGTCGGCACTGCCGCTCGCGCAGGGCATTGACTTTTCGATCGAGTAAAGTAACTACCGCGCATATGTATTCGTTCACTGCTCCTTTTGTCAATCCCACGGGCTCGCCGATCCGCGAGTTGTTCAAGTATCTCGGCGAGCCCGGCATGATCTCATTCGCGGGCGGTTATCCTGCCGCCGATCTCTTTGATGTCGAAGGGCTGCAGTGCGCAACTGAGCGGGCTTGGTCTGCGCCTACGAAATGCCTGCAATACGGACCAACAGATGGCGTTCCCGAACTCAAGGAGGAAATCGTCGCGTTGATGAGGCGGCGTGGTGCAGCATGTTCATCTGCAGAGCTTGTCGTGACGACCGGATCGCAACAAAGCTTCGATCTGTTGTTGCGCGTGCTGGTTGCACCCGGGGATACCGTGTTGACGGAGCAGCCTGCGTACCCCGCGACCGTGCAGGCGTTGCTGTTACAACAAGCAGACGTAGTAACGGTTCCTGTCGACGCACACGGCATCGACACAGACCGTCTTGCGGCCCTGTTGAATTCAGGGACGGTGCGTGCGCCAAAACTTCTCTACACGGTGCCGACGTTCGCCAATCCGACAGGCGCGACGCTTACGCTTGCACGGCGCTTAGCGCTGCTCGAACTGGCGGTAAAGCATCGCTTTGTGATAGTCGAGGACGAGCCTTACGCAGAGCTGCGATTCTGCGGAGAGGCCGTTCCGTCTCTGCTTGCGTTGAGCGAGCAGGTCCCGACTTCACGCAATTGGTTGGTGTACTTCGGCAGCCTATCTAAGGTCATCGCACCGGGATTGCGTGTGGGCTGGACCGTCGCTCCCATAGAAATTGCGCGGCGGTGTACGGTGGCAAAACAGACGGTCGACCTATGCAGCTCGCCGTTTACGCAGGCAATTGCGGCAGCATATCTCGCGCAGGGATCCCTTGATTCGCATCTGCCGCGTATCGTCGCGGCATATCGGGATAAGTGCGAGACATTATGTGATGAGATGGACCGCATACTGGACGGCGCCATCGAGTTTCATCGGCCGCAGGGCGGGATGTTTGTCTGGGGCCGTTGCAAGACAGGTAGTTCGTCAACGCTTCTGACGCAGGCAATTGCACAGAAAGTATTGTTTGTACCGGGCCGTGCGTTCTACGCGGATGACGCGGACGACTCGACCATGCGAATGTCCTTTACAGCCCCCACAACGGCCGATATTAAAGAAGGTGTTCAACGATTATCGACTGCAATGGAACGTTCGTTTTCCTAAAACGATGGAGACGGAGGTTGGTATCGGCGGCGTATCAACGAAGACCGCCACCGAACGTAAGTAACTTCCTGTCTCGTTCCGCCCCGGCGCAACTGCTGGACCTGAAGTTGCCGTTCGCTTAACGCCGAACTTAGAAGCTTTAACAAACAAAATGATGCAGGAGCTGTTAACTCGCAGCGATTGATGTTAACTTCATCATTGTTTCGGTAACGGAAAGGACATGGCCACGCCGATACTCGATGATGAGCTGTGGGCACTCATTGAACCCCTGCTGCCGCCACCCAAACCACGCTGTTCACGCTACCCCGGACGCAAACCACTCGATGACCGGGCAGTGCTCACCGGCATCCTGTTCATCCTGCAGACTGGCCTGCGCTGGGACCTGCTGCCGCGCGAGATGGGTTGCGGCAGCGGCATGAGCTGCTGGCGCCGTCTGCGCGACTGGGAGGCCGCCGGTGTCTGGGACCGACTGCACGAACTGCTTCTTGCAAAGCTACGCGAAGCGGGCCGCATAGACTGGTCGCGCGTGGTCGTCGACTCCTCCTCGATCCGCGCGGTTGGTGCGGGTCAAAAACGGGACCCAATCCCACCGACCGTGCGCGACCAGGTTCAAAGCACCACCTCATCACAGAAGCGCAAGGCATCCCGCTCGCGGTAATCCTCACTGGCGCCAACCGCCACGATGTCACCCAGCTTCACGCGCTGGTTGATGCCATCCCGCGCATCGCCGACAAACCTGGCCGCCCGCTTTCGAAACCGCGGATCGTTCAAGGCGACCGAGGTTACGATCACGACAAATACCGCCGTCCACTACACGCTGCCGGCATCGACACTGAAAATCGCCCGACGAGGCGAACCTCACGGCAGCGGACTGGGCAAAACCCGCTGGGTCGTCGAGCGCACCATCTCCTGGCTTCACAACTTCCGACGGCTGCGCATCCGCTTCGAACGTCTTGCATGCATCCACGAAGCCTTCATGAAAATCGCATGCTGCATCATTTGCTGGAGACGACTGAAAACGTCATTTTGTTAAGGCCTGTTAATGCAGTTTGATCCTCGGATTGAGCTGCCGTCGGAGCATGTGTGCGACGGTGGCAAGGATGGTACGACGCAAGCCTGAGACCGCCACGAGATGTTTCCGATACAGGACAGCATACAGAAGTTCGGCCACAAGTCCCTCGACAGCGAGGGGCCGGATTTTTGTTATGGCGGCGATGCTTCCCACTGCCGTCAATGATCCAAGGGAGACGAGCGAACCATAGTCTTTGTAGACGAAGGATCCCAGCGGCCGATTTTCGGTCAAGGCGGCAAGCGCCTTGCTCAAAAACATGGCCTGTTGGTGGGCCGCTTGTGCGCGCGGAGGAACAACTAGATCGCCACTGCATGCGGCACAATCTCCTATTGCGAAGATCTTCGTGTCCGACTCGCTCTGGAGAGAACTCGTAACCTTGACTTGATTGATACGGTTGACAGCAAGTCCGTCCAAAGTTGCCAACACCGCTGGGGCCTTGATGCCTGCTGCCCAAACAGTGACATCCGCAGGTATTAACGATCCATCGGCGACGGTGACCCCGTCGGCTTGCACGCTTGTGACAGGCGTTGCGGCCTTGACACAGATGTCCTTCAATTCGAGAGCCAAGCGAGAACGCTCTGAAACTCGTTGGGGAAGGACGGGCAACACTCGGGACCCCCGTTCGATGAGAGTTATACGCATTGCCGCCCCGGGGCGACTAGAGGCTATTCCGAATTGCCTCAACGTCTGCTCCATGCGGCGCAGCTCAGCTGCAAGCTCCACCCCTGTCGCGCCCGCGCCGATGATGGCGATCTGCACCGCCTCGTCGTTTTCCGGCCGGCGATCCGAATTTTTCAAGAGGCACAGTTGTATCAGTCGCTTACGCAACCGCTCGGCTTGCTCAAGCGTATCAAGAGGGAAAGCATTCTCATGCGCGCCTGGCACGTCGAAAAAATTCGTTTGACTGCCCAGCGCAAGAACCAATGAGTCATAAGTCAGTTCACGAGCGGGCAACAATTCAACGGCATTTCCACTTTCCTCCAGCACGGGAGCGATAGTAATCGAGCGGTTACGACGATCGAGGCCGACCAGTTCGCCAAGAACGAATCTGAAGTTGTTCCAATGGGAATGAGCTGCATACGAAATTTCATGCGCGTTAATGTCTAGGCTGCCAGCCGCAGCCTCATGTAGAAGAGGCTTCCAAATGTGTGTCGCACAGCGATCGACCAAAGTGACGTCGACACGACCTCTCCGGCCCGACTGGTTGCCCAGGCGAGTCGCCAGTTCCAAGCCGCCCGCGCCACCACCCACGATCACAATCCGATGCATTCCCCGCTCCAGATGATCAGTTGTAGCCCAGAATGGCTGCATAGGTTGCGTCTGCTCGCTCCGGTACATTGCCGGCGATAGAGCCGGCCAGGCGCTGCAGCAACTTCGAGTAGGACGAGGCGCCGGCTCTTTTCAGCGGCTCGTTTGATGACGTGCGATTGCCTTCCACGGCGGCGTAGAGAACAAGTGGATGCTCGTTGAATGGGTGGTTTGTAGACATGTCGTTTCGCTAATAAATAGGTAATCTAATGACGTTGCTCGAAGAATCGAAGCCTGAGCCATTCTCGCAACGAAGAAGCGCGCTGGGCAAACGATTTAAACGACCTACATTGTGCGGAAATAGAATGAAGTCTTAGACGAAGTCTAAGGCTAGGTCGGTGCGTTGATCGCTCTGGGATCGACAAGATCCTCTGCGGTGCGGTCGTACCCGCTCGGAGCCGCTGCGCGTGCTAGGTGTCGTACCGTTGCAGGCGAGCATGCGGCCTTCTGGAAGCAGCAGCCGACACCGACATTCGTTGGCTGACCAACATATCTCATACGCTTCCAACTCTCGGTTTCGTCGTTTTGCAAGCTGCGTCGTCACTCTGCGCAGAGAAAGGCATCTACCGTTTATTGGCGCCACTGCGATCTGACAACCGTAGTGGATAACATCGCTGTGTGACACAAGCACGTACATTAGAACATGAAGTGCCCAGTGCCCGCCGCGTAACACGACGTAGTTCAAGCCTCGCGTTGCCGATAAGGGCCTCGGGTAGCGAGCAGCGACGCGTTGGCGTAACGGCGCTGCCATGGAAAGCATGCCCGTGGACGTTCGAGACCGCCTAGTGGCTACGCAATCTGTTCAGAAAAAGGATTAACAGGAGATGTGTGCAATGCCCCTAAAGATCGCTGTTGGTGGGATCCAGCATGAGACGAATACCTTCCAAACCATTGATGTTCAGCTTACCGACTTCAAAGTTGAACGTGGCACTGACATCATACAGGCACATCAAGGCGTTAGATCTTACGTCGGCGGCATGTTGGATGTGGCGACGGATTTGGGCGCAACAATAGTTCCCACAATCCATGCAAGCACTGAACCAGGCGGGATCATCTCTGCCGATGCATATACGCGTTTGACTGATGATCTCATTGCTGAGATCGAAAGGTCGCTTCCAGTGGACGCGGTTGCGTTAGCACTGCATGGCGCTGGCATCGCTCGAGGTGTTGAGAACATCGAGGTCGACATTTGCGAAAGAGTCCGACAGGTCGTCGGGCCCAAGATAAAAATTGTGGTAACGCTCGACTTGCATGGAAACCTTGACTCGCGACTTTTCGACTCCGTCGACGCTGCTTTTTGTGTCCACAATTCCCCGCATGATGACATGTTCGAGCGCGGCCAAGACGCAGTCGCTCTACTACCTGAGCTCGTCACAGGCAGCATCAACCCGAAATGTTACGTGGAAAGGCTTCCCTTCCTGCTTGCGCCAATCACAACGATGCACGGGCTAGCATCGGATGTGAACAGTATGTGCCGGTCTATTGAAAAAGAACGTGGCATGATCACCTGCACCTTTTTCCACGGTTTCCCATACGCCGATTCTCCTAATGCGGGAGCCTCGATTCTTGCAATTTCTGATGGCGACGCTGGTCAGGCGCGGGAGGCGGCGCAGCGTGTCGGACGCTTCGTCTGGAACGCAAGACAAGAAATCCGTGCGACGGCGCTGACAACACATGAAGCGATCGCCTTGGCGCGAGGGGAGGGGGAATTTCCCGCAGTTGTCCTCGATGGTGCCGACAATCCGGGCGGTGGTTGCCCAGGAGACGGAACTTTCCTCTTAGAAGCCATGCTCGAGGCAAGGCTAGACAACGCTTGCTATGCCGCTATTCGCGATCCAGATGTTGTCGTCGCAGCACATCGCGCCGGAGTTGGCAGCACGATCGAAGTAAAGCTGGGCGGTAAAACGGATGGGATGCACGGTCGACCAATCCCATGCGTAGCCTACGTGAAAGCCCTGACTGATGGCCGTTTTCTTCGACGGTCTCCCGAAAACTGGGGAAAGCAAATTGATGTAGGAAAGACTGCGAGGTTACAGATCAACAATATCGACGTGGTCGTCGTTTCGGAGCGACATCAAGTCTACGAGCCGGAGATCTTCTTGATCCACGGCATCGACGTAGCTCGATACCAAATCCTTGGCATCAAATCGACCAATAAATGGCGAGGAGGATTTGCTGGAATCGTTAAGCGCGATTATCTGGCCGACAGCCCCGGACTGATGAGTCAAGACTTGAGTCGCTATTCCTACAAACTGGTTAAACGTCCTACCTACCCCCTCGACGCTACTGTAGCGTACTAGCTTGGCGTGATGGTGGTTTAGGGGATACGCGCGTCGTTGCGTGAAGACGACGCGAGTACCTATCTTTTGAGAATGTTCACGCGAACCTTCTTTGAAAGCGATGGCACAGAATAGCCAATATTATATAGTAGTACGAGGTAATTGAGACTTTGCTTCGAATGCTTTGTACTTGCCGTACGTCGAATATCGTTGTAGAGATTGTCCATTTACAGAACCGGAAGTGAAAGGCGCAAACCGCTTGAGGAGAAAAACTTGGCAACAGTTGACGCGAAATCTATGCTCGACAGGGTATGTAGGAAAGTGTCGGTGCGAATCATGCCGATGTTTTTCATGTCCTTTATCGTCGCTTATCTTGATCGGATAAATATTAGTTTTGCCAAACTGCAGATGGCCGCAGATACGGGTCTAACGGACGCTACGTACGCGATCGGCGCAAGCATCTTTTTTGCTAGTTACATGGTATTCGAGGTGCCCAGCAATCTGATCTTGCGAAGGGTCGGTACACGACTTTGGCTTGCACGGATCATGATCACGTGGGGCGTCGTCTCGATGGCAATGATGTTCGTCGCGCCCATTGCTGCGTCCATGCATGTCACGCAGACGCAAGTCTTCTACATGCTTAGATTCTTGCTCGGGATTTGTGAAGCTGGTTTCATGCCTGGCGTGCTTTTCTATATTGGGAGCTGGATACCGGCGAATAAGCAGTCGAACATGTTTGCGATTTTCTTGGCAGCATTGCCGGTCAGTTTGATGTTTGGCGGTCCAATTTCCGGATGGTTACTCCAAGTTTCAACTGCGTTCGGTCATTTCCGGGGCTGGCAATGGCTCTTTCTGCTAGAAGGCCTGCCGGCGGTTATCATGGGCATCGTCATCTTTGTCTGGCTGCCGCGTGACATTGGCTCGGCAAAATGGTTAGATTATGCTGAAAAGCAGATTCTGAACGCATCACTAAGCGGGGAGCGAACTCACAAGCAGGCCCACATGCTCGCCGCCTTTCTGGATGGGCGTGTTTGGATGCTTATCTTAATCCTCCTGGGCGTCAATACCGGTTTCTATGGCCTGTCGTTTTGGTTGCCAACAATCATTCACCACGCCGGCATAACCGACACGGTAACTATTGGATTGATCAGCGCGATTCCGTGGGTCGTGTCTATTCCCTGCATGTTCCTAAACGCATCACATTCGGCGCGGACCGGCGAGCGACTGTGGCATGCCGCGCTACCTCTCGTGATCTCTGGTATCACGTTCATGGTGAGCGCGTTGACGGCAACGAATTTTTCTTTGTCTTTCATGTTCTTGACGATCGCAGTCGGCAGTTTGATGGCGTCGTTCCCGCTCTATTGGACTTTCCCTAATCAGATCCTCACCGGAACGGCGGCGGCGGCGGGCCTTGCGTTGATTAACTCGGTCGGCGCGCTCGCCGGAATACTCGGGTCGTTCACATCTTCACTCGCTCAGTCCCTGACAGGCAATATCAATAACGGAACCTATTTCTTCGGCGCGCTCGCGCTCCTAGCCGGGTTTCTTTACCTTGCACTCCCACGCATCTTTTGTTTCGAGAATGCTGAAGCCATTCGCGTAGGAATAGGCAGAGGCGCGACCGGACACCATGCCGGAGTGTCGACGAGCAACGATATAGAAGCCCAATAAGACAATAGGGCGAAAACCAAAATGAAACGAACCACAGCGATGTTTTTCTCCGGATTGATAGGTGCGACGGCAGCTCACGCGCAGAGTTCTGTAACGCTCTATGGTGTGGTCGACGATGGTATTGCATACACTAGTAATGTTGGTGGCAAGTCGCTGGTTGCAATGCGCGCGGGTAATCTTACTCAAAGTTTTTGGGGATTTCAGGGAGCTGAAGATCTGGGCGGTGGTCTCAAAGCAATTTTCAAACTAGAAAACGGCTTTGATCTGAACACGGGAAACCTTGGAGGTCCGAGCCAGATATTCGGTCGCCAAGCCTATGTCGGCTTTGATAGCGCGAAGTTCGGCCGCATTACGATGGGCCGGCAATTCGACCTCGATCGTGAAAGCACGGGATCTCTTACGACCGCCTCCCGATTAACGGGCGGACTTGGTGCACATGCGGGCGATGTAGACAATCTTTGGGCGATCTACAACTCAGCCAATGCTGTCAAATATGTGAGTCCGAATTTTGGAGGGGTCACGTTAGGTGCGAT
Organism: Paraburkholderia sp. EG286B; assembly: GCF_040965655.1. Taxonomy (NCBI): domain Bacteria; kingdom Pseudomonadati; phylum Pseudomonadota; class Betaproteobacteria; order Burkholderiales; family Burkholderiaceae; genus Paraburkholderia; species Paraburkholderia sp. EG286B. The sequence continues at coordinate 28,873 of NZ_JBFRCF010000040.1, forward strand.
GTACAAGTTAGGTAATGTTGCTGGTGATTTTACGAATTCGCAGTCGTATATGTTCAGTGGGTCTTATTCAAACGGCGCGCTGACGGCAGCTGCGTCGTTTGTCAGGGTCAACGATCCCGGTCAGGCAATTTACGGCGCGACAACCAGTCCGACTCTCAATGGAGCCTGGGCGAATCCGCTAACAAATACAGTCTTTGGCGGGTTTGCATCGGCGCGTCGCCTCCAGATTGCTACAGCTGGCGCTCTCTATGCGTTGGGCGGTTTCAGCGCGGCTTTTGTTTACTCAAACACGAGGTTTGAGGATGTGATCCGCACGTCAAGCACGCCACTGTCAGGCACTTTTATCTTCAACGGCTATGACGCCAACGTCTTGTACACGATGAGTGGAACATTCTTTGTCGGAGCGGGTTTCGACTATGAATCTGATCATGATGCTCACTACAGTCAAGTCTCAGCGAGCGTAAAGTATTTATTCTCGAAGAGTACATTGGTGTATTTGACGAGCGCATACCTTCATGCATCCGGCACGAACTCGTTTGGTCGGCCTGCAGTCGCGTTAACGTCGAGCTCATCGAATCAAACCACGGTCATCCTCGGCATGCGCCACTACTTCTGATCGGAGTTCGCCTACGAGGCGCTGCGCGATGAGGGGCGCAAAACGCTTCTTCCATGGGGAAGCATTTCCGACCGCTCAATCATTGTTGATTCTATGATCCACCTGGCCATCGTGGGCCGGGTTTAGCTCAGGTCGACTCGAATGCACTAATTCAGTCAGAAAATGGACAAAACCATGTTTCTAGAAGGTCTTTCAAATTTTAGTGACTTCTGTTTTTACTTGCCTAGGCATCGTCTAACAAACCTGTATCGCGTTGGTTCAAGCGCGACGGCCTGCGTTAATGGCTCGATGGAGTTGCTTATTGAAAGATCGAGCGGCCGGGTCCGTTTGCGCCTGCTGAGTGGCAGATAACCGCGAAATAGGACGACACACCGGACCAGCCATAGGCGGGGTGTACGTGACGATCGTCACCGCCGAAGCTGAGCCGTCTCTGGAACCGCGAGCAACTGGACCCCATATCCGGGAAAGATCTCTCAGGCCGCGCTGCAAGGGCGAGGGCCTTTCCTTGGCTCATGTCTGCATGAGCCAACGGTTCTTCCGTTCCGAATCGCATGTCGATGCTGTCGTTCACCTGCCTGCAGTAATTCCTATACGTGCCGATAGCGCGGATCCCGAAGAGAAAATCCGTCCTTAAAAGTGACAGGTCCCCTGAGAGATTGGCGGCGAATAGCCCGATCTTCGATACATTTTGCGCCAAACTTGTATGGAGCGTGCGCTTCATTGTAAATCCCTGGTCGAGGTGATGAGCTAAGCGCAAGGCTTCATTCAGTTTTGTCGTTTGACCGAATCGACACCTCGATTCTATGCTGGCTCTCATCTACAACAAGATTGGAGACAGCAGTGAAAACTACATCAAGCATCGACAAGAACCCGCTCAAGGAATTCCTCTCGCAGAATCTGAACGACCCTAGAATCAAGGGCTTCCGTGCAAACGAAGCCTTTCGGAAACTACCCGTCAAATTTGATATCGACAAGCTTCGGGCAGCGCACGAAGAGGTTCTGAGAATCGTGAGTTATGACGGGCTGGGTGTAAATGCTATCTGCCTGAATCAGATTCCCGGAAACGAAAGCTCGTACACGGGGGGGAATCTTCGTGGAATTTATTGGACGCGTCCCGACAGCAGCTACGAGGAGGTGCAGCGGGAGGACTATATCGACGAGGTTCGCTACAGTCAGTTCGTCCCGGCGCTCGAGCACACGTATTTTAAGACGGTGTTCGATGAGATGAGCAAGTTGATGACTCTCGGTCGCATGCGCCTTCTCAAGACTAAGAGACCATTTCAAAAAGACCCCAAGGGGGCTGTTAACCTTTTCGGCAAGCTGTTAACCTTGGTCGTCTGAACAACTGGAACCAAGGGGATGGGCGCACCGATCATTGATGACGAACTGTGGGCATTGATCGAACCTTTGCTACCGCCGCCGAAGCCGCGTCGCAAGAAATACCCGGGGCGGCTTCCGATTTCAGACCGGGCTGCGCTGAACGGCATCCTGTTCGTATTCAAGACCGGAATACGCTGGTGCGACCTTTCAACCAAGCTGGGATTCGGATCGGGGCCGACCTGCTGGAGGCGTTTGCGCGACTGGCAAAAGGCCGGCGTGTGGAGCGCGTTGCACGAGTTGCTGCTCGCCAAGTTACGCGAGGCCGGCGAACTCGATTTCTCACGGGCAGCGGTCGATTCATCCTCGGTGCGAGCCGTTGGGGCGGGCGAAAAACTGGCCCGAACCCCACCGATCGCTCGCGACCAGGTTCGAAGCATCACATCCTCGTCGACGCCAACGGCGTGCCCATCAGTGCAATCCTGACTGGCGCGAATCGTAACGACGTTACCCAGTTGCTGCCGCTCATTGACGCGATCCCGCCCATTCGCGGCGTACGCGGCCGACCGCTTCGCAAGCCCAAGGTCATCTACGCAGATCGCGGCTACGACTCCGAGCCGCATCGTGAGCGGCTTCGTGCGCGCGGTATCGAACCGGTGATCGCCAGGCGCCGTACGGAACACGGTAGCGGACTCGGCAAATTCCGCTGGGTGGTCGAGCGGACTCACGCATGGCTGCACAATTTTCGTCGTCTTCGCATTCGCTTTGAGCGTCGAGCCGACATTCACGAGGCATTCCTTAAACTTGGTTGCTCGCTCGTCTGCTGGAACATCTTCAGACGTGCCGAGCAGTCTTTTGGAAACGGTCTCTTATTCTCCGCGACCGAAGGCGTAGAGGGACAAGGTCAGCAAGGTCGTGACGCCCAGGACGATCGAAACACCCGTCAACCCGGCCGAAAACGTAGCAAAACTATCCTTGAGGTATCCAACGAGGTACGGTCTCGCAAAGCCGCCGAGAGCACCGATCGAGTTGATGAACACCAGGCCGCCGGCAGCGGCCCGCCCGGAAATGAACCGGGCCGGGAGCGTATAAAAGATCGTCCGGCCTGCAATCGTGCCGATCAAAGCCAGCGTAATGCCAGTCATCGCCGAAACCAGTTGGTGAAAGTACGTCGAGACTCCGAGCGCGAACGCGGCGATCAGTAGACCCGCGGCGAGATTGCCGATCGGGTCGCCGCGACGATCGACTCGCCTCGCCCACCAGAGCAACGCTACGGTGGCGAAGAAGTAGGGTACGGCCGATATCCAGCCGGTCTGCATCACGCTCATTCCATGCACTTTCAGCATCTGGGGTAGCCAGATACCGATGCCGTAAGAGCCCATAGTGAAGCCGAAAGAGATCATCGCCAGAATGTAGATGCGCACGTCTTTCAAAGCCGCGACGAAATCCTTCTTTTTCTGACTCGACGCGCCTTCCCGATCTGTTGCGTCTTGCAGTGCTTGCCGTTCGTCGTGCGATAACCAGCTTGCGTCGGCAGGATTGTCTGCGAGCATCATCAGCACCAGGAAACCGAGCACGCACGAGGGCAATCCCTGAACGATGAACATCCATCGCCAGCCCGCCAGTCCCAGGACGCCGTGTGGAGCAGCCACGCCGAGAGCGGCCCGCCCACGAGCGCGGATAGCGGCGTGGAGACGGTGAACTATGCGAGCACACGCGTGCGATAGGCAGCCGGGAACCAGACCGCGAGGAAGAAGATCACGCCTGGAAAGAAACCGGCTTCTCCGATGCCCAGGAGCAGCCGAATCACGTAAAAGCTTCTCGGGCTAACAGCGAGCGCTGTTCCCGCTGCGAAGAAGCCGCACGTGATCACGATTCGAGCGAGCCAGCGTCGTGCGCCGAAGCGGTACAAGACCAGGCTGCTCCTGAACCGCAAGTACGATCGGCACCTGCTGCATGCGACAAAGCGTTTGGCCGATGTGCGCGCTCAGCACGCCATCGACATCCACCTGTGGGTTATCGAAAAACCGATAAGCCGCCTTCAGCTCAGAAGCATTGAACGATTGCGGAAAGGAGCAATGCGGACTCGTCGAAAGCCTACGCGGCAGCATCACGAGCCGTCTGGTCAGGCGAGCGTCGCCAAGTTCGGCAGCACCAAACTCTTCACTTGCCCAGTCATCGAGGTCAGGGGTGTGCGACAACGCCCGGCATCACAGATCATGAACGGCTCCAAAGTTAAGGAAGGTCTGCAAAAGTCCTGGCATTGACGCCCCGTTCAGCTATCCTGGAAGCATCGCGAATTAGTTGAGGAGAAGAGTAATGTCGCAGTTGGGTCTTGACCTAGATCTGTCAACCAAGCGCACGCGCAAGCGGGAATTTCTCGATGAGATGCGGCGTGTCGTGCCTTGGTCGAAGCTGATTGCGCTGATCGAGCCGCACTATCCGGCAGGCAAAACCGGACGGCCGCCTTTCCCGATCGCGACGATGCTGCAAATTCATTTTATGCAGCAGTGGTTCGGTCTGTCGGACCCTGCAATGGAAGAGGCTCTGTACGATGTGCCGCTGTATCGCGAGTTCGCGGGTCTCGACGGCGGCATGGTGCGTTTGCCGGATGAAAGCACGATTCTCCGCTTCCGCCATCTGCTTGAAACACATGGGCTGGCCGCGCAAATGCTCGCACTGGTCAATGAGATCCTGACGGAGAAGGGCTTGATGCTAAAGGCTGGATCCGCAGTCGACGCCACCCTGATTGCCGCGCCCAGTTCGACAAAGAACGGTTCCGGCACCCGGGATCCGGAAATGCACTCGACGCAGAAAGGCGGCAACTGGTATTTCGGAATGAAATCGCACGTGCGACTTGAAAGTCGCTTGAATTTCTGTCTAACTCAACGAGATGAGCGTTGTGATTAAACCGGTTGTTCCATCAACGGTTCCCTACCCAGACATGCGGAGCTGGTAACAGCTCGGTGTGAAGCTCTGGGGACAATGAACCGCCGATTGATTTCGGTACGCCGACCCGTGAGGGAAGGCGGAATCTGCCAGCACAAGGGTGGTGAGGGTCTAGACATAATGTATTGGACCTGCTGCACCTCAAGCGACGCGGGTTAAGCTTGAGGCTCCAAAAAACCAAAGGCTCAGAGCCGCAATTGAGGAGAGCAGGTCGTGAAGCAGTTTAGCAAGTTCGTTGGGTTGGATGTGACAAGGCAACGATTGCGGTTTCTGTGGCCGATGCGAACGGAGGGGAAGTTCGTTACGTTGGCGAGATTGCGAATACTTCGGAGGCGATCGAAAAGCTGGTTCGGCAGTTGAGAAAGGGAGACGCGCATCTTTCGTTCTGTTATGAGGCAGGCCCGTGTGGATACGGGATTTACCGGCAGCTCAGCGATCTCGGATGGGATTGCCAGGTTGTCGCACCATCCCTGATCCCACGGAAAGCAGGCGAACGGGTCAAGACTGACCGTCGCGATAGTCTGATGTTGGCGCGCCTGCACCGGGCCGGAGAGCTGACAGCTGTTTGGGTTCCCGACGATGCGCAGGAAGGATTGCGCGACCTGACTCGAGCGCGCGAGGACATGAAGCACCTGCAGCGTCAGGCCAAGCAACGCCTATCTGCCTTTCTGCTTCGATATGGCAAGAGCTACAGCGGCAAGAGCAACTGGACCCAGGCGCACTATCGGTGGCTGGAGCAACAGAAATTCGGACAACCAGTCCAGCAGATTGTGTTTCAGGAGTATGTTGACACGGTCAAGGCGATCAGCAAGCGTATCGATGGGCTGGACACGCAACTTGAGCGCGTGGCAAACGAATCAGTGTTCTGGCCAGTGATCGAAGGGCTGATGGCGCTGCGCGGTGTCAACCTGCTGACGGCGATGACGGTGGTCGCAGAGATCGGTGATCTGAGGCGCTTCGACAGTGCCCCGCAATTGATGGCCTATCTGGGGCTGGTGCCCAGCGAACACTCCAGCGGCGCCACCAAATCGCGTGGCGCAATCACCAAAACCGGCAACGCTCACGTGCGCCGGGTATTGGTCGAGGCGTCTTGGACCTATCGCCATCCAGCCAGGAAAACCGCACATCTGCAACGCCGTGCAGAGCGAACCAGCGAAGCGGTCCAGGATATTGCCCGGAAGGCACAAAAACGCCTGTGTGCGCGTTATCGATTAATGGAGGGTAAAGGCAAACTCAAGGTACAGGCATGTACTGCAGTTGCACGCGAGCTGACAGGCTTCATATGGGCAATAGGCCAGGCATTGCCCCAGCCTGTGCCCAATCGTTAGAGACGTCGTCATGCGCATACAGTGTGTTGGTAGCGGAATGGACAACGGTGGGAGAACCCTCGTTGACACTATGAGGCATCCAGCAATGGAATGATCCTCGAATCTAGAGCGAGGCAGCTCCCCGACGAATCGGTTGTCATGCGGTACCCAACCCGCGCATATCAGACTGATCAACCGTCGGCATGCCGTCCGTTCTGCTACCTGCACACTGTGCGAGCCAAGATCTTTTATAAACCAGTGGACAGGTCAAATACATATCAGTGTCCAGTTCCGCTGATTCGCGAACAAAGTCGGTGTAGTTATTCGAGGATGGAGTCGGCTGTCGCGGTCCAGACGAACGGCTTTGCAGTTTTCGTTGTAGTGGGAAACGAATTGATCGATCCGCTTGATTAACTGTTTGACCGAGCCGAACGAACCTCTGCGGATCGCTTTATCGGTGATCAACGCAAAGAAGCGTTCGACCTGATTGAGCCACGAACTGTAGGTGGGAATGAAATGCATGTGCCAGCGGGGGCGTGTCGCCAGCCACGCCTTGACCTTCGGATGCTTGTGACTGCTGTAGTTGTCGACGATGCAGTGCACGTCGAGCTCAACCGGGACAGCCTTGTCGATTTCGCGCAGGAACGACAGGAATTCCTGATGTCGGTGACGTGGCTTGCAAGTGGCGAGTACAGCGCCGTTGAGCACGTTCAGAGCGGCAAACAGCGTGGTGGTACCGTGACGCACGTAATCGTGCGTCACGCCTTCGACGTAGCCGAAGCCCATCGGCAGCATGGGTTGCGTGCGCTCGAGCGCCTGGCACTGACTTTTCTCGTCCACGCACAACACCAGCGCGTTTTCCGGCGGACTGAGGTACAAGCCGACCACATCGCGCAGTTTCTCGATGAAGAATTGATCGGTCGAGAGTTTGAAGCTTTCACTGCGATGGGGTTGCAGGCCCAGCAGCTTGAAGTAACGATGCACACTCGTTGGCGAGATGGCAGTCTCGGCCGCGATTGTACGAACGCTCCAGTGCGTGGAGCCGTCCGCAGGCTTGGTGTGCAGGGTCTTGTGAATCAGTTGGGCGAGTCGCTCATCGTCAATCGAACGTGGCTTGCCGGGAGGCACGCGAGCACCAGGAGCGGAGCCGTTACGGATTACCGCCATTCGTCACGCCGACGTATCGCGAACTGCGCAAGATCTGGAGGGAGCACAGGGACCCGGAAACGCGACGGCTCGCACTGGAGGTCCAAACCGCGCGCTACGCCATCGCCTGATGGCTGAACTGCAACGGATGGTGCTGATTGTTAATCGGCGACTGAGTCGCGTTCTAAAGACATTCGGCGTGTGAAGTGGCGAGGGCGCTTGATGTGAGATGCTAGCAACTCAAATGGTTAGTTGCGTTTTAGAAGACGGACGTCATGTCGGTCACAACTGGGGGTGAGATCGTCACTGCGATGACGGTAACGCGCGCGATGCGATTGCGGATAATGCATCGCGGGACGATTTCCTCAGTCGCGCGCCGAACGCGGTAAGCACCCGGCAAACACACCGGGGGCACGGATTCGTGTCGATCAGGCTGTGGTAGGTGACCAGAGATGTGGAAGCAACTGCGCGAGATTGTCGGCGCGCTGGGTCGGCAAGCGAGTCAGGACGTCTTTCAGATAGCAATACGGGTCATGACCGTTGAGCTGTGCCGATCG
>NZ_JBFRCF010000041.1:0-35150 GCF_040965655.1 Paraburkholderia sp. EG286B
GGATCTCGACAAAAAGCTCATGCGGTACATACGTCAATACAATAAGCAGGCACTCCCATTGAAATGGAAGTACTCCGATCCATCGCGGAGAATCCGGTGCAATTCATCTGGTTCAACGGACTAGGAGGCAACTGGAAACAGCACAACCCTCGAAACTAGATTGAGGCAGCTCCCCGACGTTTCGTTTGTCATGCGGTAACCAACCCGCGCATATCAGAATGATCAACCGTCGGATAGCCGCCCGGTCCTGGCCCAAGCATCCTGTTGTTGATGACCGCCAGAGAGACGGTCTCGCCTCGCATTGGTCGTGAGCGCGCAAACTCCGCACTCACGACCAATGCATAGCACGGAAAGCCAACGTCGCGTCAAGGGTCCGCTACGCCGGGCTCACGCCATCCCTTGACCCGTTAAATCTCGGAGAACCACATTTGGCCACTTGACACGGTCCATACATATCAGTGTTCTGGCTCAGAAATAACTACAAGGGCTTCCCCGTTAAGCGCAAGAGCTCATCGGGTCTTCTATCGCAATATGTTGCCTTGCCAACGTCATGTGAGAAGGTGAAGGACTGCGTAACTACAACCGGTCATATTGGGCCAATGGCCCGGACCCCGATGAAAGACGCGCGAGGGGCCTCAGTCGCTTTCCGGGATTCAAGTTCTCCAGTTGACAGGTCAGGTATGCCCCGCGCGGGTCCAACCCGCTTCACAGCACCGCTGGCAGCGCAAAGTGATCGTTTCTATTCCAGATGCTCAAGGAGGAAGGGCGCAAGTCACAGACGAAGAGTTACCTGTGGTGTCAGATGACAGGCACGGGAATCCCGATCTGTTGCTATGCCTATACGCCGGGTCGTGGGGCGAAGCTGGCCGACAAGCTGTTCGCCGGCGTGCAGGAAGGCGCTGCGCTGATGACCGATGGCTAGGAGGCTTAGATTAGCAGGTTGCGGAAATACACCCGCGACGGAAGCGGGCGTATTCGATTTACGCGCCCACCGTTGCTAAATCTTTCGCATTGTGCAATTTCAACGCGAATGCACCTTTTTTAAGCGCCGTGAGGCCGACTTCTGGCCTCATTGCCGCCTTCATGCGCCACTATGGGCGCATTTGTGCCAGCGAGCGCATGCGCACGAGGTTGTAGGCCGCCATGTTCAACACGAACATCTGGTCCACCTTCTTCAAGCCACGCACCATCACCTGGCGCATGCGGCCCACGGTCTTGGCCCAGCCGAAGCCTTGTTCGATCAACTTGCGCTTTTGCTGCGAAATGGCATAGCCCACGCTCGAGGCGATCGTATCGGGCACTGCCGAACGCAGCCCCGAAGTGTTTTGCGCCACGTGCGGTGTGACGTTCATCTGTTGGCACGCCTCGATGAATTCCTGGGCATCGTAACCCTTGTCTGCACCCAACGTGATTTCTACGTTCGGATCCTCTGCCACTTGCCGTGCGTCGTGGATCATGATCTTGGCCGCTTCACGCTCGGCATGCCCGTCGGCGCGTGTCACGCGTGCGTTGACCACCAGGCCGTGCCGGTTATCGGTCAGGGTGTGACCCATGTACCGCAATTCGCTGGCCGTTTTGCCTTTGCGATAGAGCTGCGCATCTGGGTCGGTCCTCGACTGATGTGTCTCGTTGCTGCGCTTCTCGCCCTTGAAGTCGCTCGCGCCGCCACCGTCGTTGTCCTGATCGTCGCCGTCCTTGCGTACAAAGCTCTTGTGTCCCGCCCACGCCTGGATCAGCGTGCCGTCCACGCTGAAATGTTCACCCGAGAGCAGGCACTTCTTCCGGGCGATGGCCACCACCTCGTTAAAAAATTCGATCACCGCGTCATGCTTAATCAGACGCTCGCGGTTCTTCGTAAAGACCGTGGGCACCCACACCTCGTCATCCATTGCCAGGCCGATGAACCAGCGAAACAAGAGGTTGTACTGGACTTGCTCCATCAGTTGGCGCTCGGAGCGGATGCTGAAAAGCACCTGAATCAGCATGGCCCGCAGCAACTTCTCTGGAGCGATGCTCGGCCGCCCGCCCTTTATCTCCGCTTCGTACATCTGGGCGAACAGTCGATCTATCCTCGCCAGCGCGTCGTTCGCCATTACGCGGATCGAACGCAACGGATGTGACTTGGGGACGAAGTCGTCCAGCTCGCGCATGGAAAACAGACTCTCGGTGAATGTGTCGGCGCCGCGCATGATCTCCGTGGGGCAAGTGGTGGTCCATCTATCAACGCTTCACGAACTCTGCGCGATGACGTGCTTCAGCGGTAATTCAGCGGCCTGCTAACCTTTATCGCCGTCCCCAATGATTGAACAGAAGACAGCACTAAACGCGTCGAACGGAACGCACTCATGTTCCAACGCGGCGGCGGCATTTTCCGCCACCCCGATTAGCATAGCAATCAGCACACCGTTACACAGCACCTTCTTCATTTTGGACATGACCGATCCTTTCCGAAAAGTTACCAGGGTTTCAGTGCTGCGACTCGCGCCACTGTCGGCAGGCAACCATGAACCGCACTTTCACTGCGCGCAACTCGTCTCCAAGCACCTTCCGGGCCATGTGTGGCGCAAACGCCCGGAACCCCCAGCACAGACGCTAATGACGCATTGGCGTCAGTCAAATTGCGTCGCGCACTTGCGTCGGCTATCGAACAATGATGTTGGATTCCCTACAAATAGCGCATGATTAGACCACCGCACGGAACCGGCGACTGTGAGAGAGCGAATTCGTCCTTGCCGACAAATTTCGGTCATCGGAAAACGCCGGCGGCCACAAGCGTGAAGGCGATCCTGGGACATCCGGGACGCTTTCATCATCGTGACCTGCCCGCAGGATGAGCGCCTCCGCGTCATCAATAGACTTGTTGTTTTTCGTCGCCATTGACATCACTTCCGGGTGCGTCAGCTGGCTGTCGCCAGCATTCTAGTTCAGCAGCAATGCGCTCGTGACTATCGCCCCAGAGTAGTTGACGCACGTCGTCGGGCCACGCATCGACGTTGCACCCGTGATGATGCAACAGCGCAAGCGCGAGCCGCTCCATTCCGAATGCGATGCAGGCCGAGTGCGCGATGGCGCCATTCGCGCAACGCAGTTTCCATATCCGACCGAAGTGGTCCATGTGATAGTTGAACGACAGGCAGGCGGTTTTGCGCTGCGGGTCCGTTACCGGAATCAGCAGTTCGAATTTCAACTGCTGCGCGCGCTGACTGTCCGCGACGATCTTGCCGCCGCGGCCGAAGAATGGGTCGTTCGCGACGTCGAGTTCGGCGGGCAGGCGCAACATCCCTGTAAGTGCATGGCCGCGTTCGATCCACGTCGTGCGGAAAGCCTGAACATCTTCTGGCGAGCCAATCCGCACATACTCGCGCATTCTGAACATTTGCATGCGCGTCGGGTCTAGAGAAGGTTCGTGACGAAAGCAGTACGACAACACGTCAAGAGTGAGTCCATTTTCCGGTAGCGGGCCGCGTCGCGCGATGACCGGATAGACCGGATAGCACGCAGCGGGTGTGAGCACAGCGCGCGTTGGCTTTTGCTGGGCTAGCCAGGCGTCGCTTCGCTCGTCGCCGGGACCGGATGGCACGTTGTTGAGCGCCCGCAACAGGCGCCGGTGGTCTCGCTCATCGCCGCAGAACGCGTGAATCGTGCCGGCGAGGTGCGGAAAGTTGTTCAGGTATTCGCTGTCTTCGAAGTCCTTGCGTGGCACCGCTGGCGGGAAGCGCAGAACTTCCGGATGCTGGTCCGCAGCCATGCTGGATATCAGCCAGGTCAGGCGTTCGACGATGCCTTCGTAGATATGGTTGTGTCCATAGAGGCCGTTTTCGCCGGTGTCGACGAGCAGACCGGCTGCGATCAACCGGTCGCGCAACGGCCGTTTGACATCCAATACGGGGGCATCACCGCGTGTATGGTCTGGGACAGAAGATGCGAAAGGTGCGCTCATGTCATGCCTCTATTAATTGTGACGGGCGCTGCGCAAGCAGCAGGCTGGCGGTGTTCTGGTCAATCCGGTCGTTATTTATCATTAGAGGTGCGGAGTAAAGGTCGCGCAAATGCCGGCCGATGCTATAACGGCCGCCATTCCGGTATCCAAAGATCCCGCAGATCATCATCGCTTCGTGTGCGATCCCAAGTGCGGCCGACGAGATGCCGGTTTTCAGGCTATTCATATCAGCCATGAAGCCGAGTTGAACGGTCAGCGGCAATTCCGTTGCGCTTGTGTCGTACTTGGCTGCATGCACAGTCTGCGCTGCGGCAAGTGCAGTACTCACGCGTGCTTTCATCATCTGCAACTGCTCGGTTGCACGAACAAGCCGCCCTCTGGCAAGCGACATGCCATCCGGCAACGTGCGCGACTGAGCGCGGCAGTACTCGTTTGCGCGCCGCAGCGCATCGGTCGCGATGCCTGTCCACACGGCGGCCCACAACGTATGCGATACCGGCTGCATCGTGCGGTTGGCGATGTCGCGGAATGGAGGGAGCAGAATCTGCTCTTCATCACCGTTCGCAACGAGACGAAATCCCGAGCTACAGGTGCCTCGCATACCAAGCGCGTCCCAGATGCCTTGCGGCTCTAGTGCGAGTTGGGCGCGCGACGCGACAATTAGCACCTGATCCGAGGGCGGCGAGTCATCCGCACGGCGCGCGGTAATGAGAATGGCGTCGGCGTAAGCGCCATACGAGATCGTGGGCGCGTCCTTCTCGATGCGGAACCGTTGGCCGTCATACTGTACTGCGCACGTACTGGCGCGCAGACCTCCACCGGTTGTCGCCTCGGAGGTCGCCGATCCGAGCAGCAACTGCTCACGGGCCAGCCTCTCGACAAAAGCGAGCTGCCACGGCCGGTCGCGGCAATGCGAGATCACGCATGCCGCCTGGGTCAAATGCATTGCGTAGATCATCGCAGTGGACGCGCAGCCTTGCGCGATGATTTCGCAGACTGACGCGACTTCGGTCAGCGTTAGACCGGCGCCGCCGGAACTCGCTGGGACCAATGCGGACAGGAGACGCTCCTTTCGCAGTGCGTCGATAGCCTCGGCCGGGAAGCGTGCATCGCGATCGACTGCGTGCGCATTCTCGGCGGCTATCCGGGCGACCCGCAGTGCCGCTTCGTGGGCAAGCTGCGCGTTCATACCGTCACCTTTTGTTTTTGTAGCTGTGAGATCGCGTCGGCCATCGAGTTGATACTCGAGAACAACTGTCGGGCGAGCATCTCGTCGGGAATCGTGACTTCAAAGGTTTCTTCGATCGCAAGCATCAGATGGACAGTCGCTATGGATTCGAGTCCGGCCGCGTACAAGTCGGCTTCATCGCTGAGCGTCTCAGGCGATCCGCGCAAGTGAACCGATTCGCAAATGATACGACGCAGCGTTTTTTTCATTTGGATACCATTATGTGCAGTGAAGAGGCTGTCGAAACTCGTGGAACGGGCTACGGCTAGCCAGTCGGCGTGGGCACCATCTTCAATTGCGGCGAGTGGGGTGCATCAGACGAAGTATCTGGCAGGCTGCAGAACCGTTCGAGCAACCACCGCTGCGCATCACTCATGGCAGCCTCGCGCGCGGCGCGCGTGAACAGCGAGTGATCGTCTATTGGCAACATCGCAACACGTACGTGCGGGAGCCGCCTAAGACCACGAAGATTTGCGCCGAACTGCAGCTTTAATTCGTCGATACCGTGATCGAACTCACCGTATAGCAGCCGCACTTCGGCACCTTTCGCATGGAGAAGTTCGAGGAGTCGGCGAGCATTGTTCGGCGAGAACGACCAACCGATGATCGCGTCCATCAAATCGGCGACGCGACGCTCCAAACGGCGTGTCGCCCGCGCCGCGAGCCCATGTGCCACGCTAGCGAGCGATGCCTTGTCGCCCCAGACGCGCTTCCATTTGTCTGCGCTAAGCGCGGCTTGCCGCAGCGTCCGGTTCGACGCCATAGCGCTGCTGTTTCGCACCCGCTGGTCGTCTTGCCACATGAACTGCTGAAGATTCACGCCGAACGCGCCGACGATTTGCGGGTGCGCCGCGCACGCATGCAGGCCAACGAAAGCACCGCTACAGATACCGAATGTAACGACTGTCGCGTAGCCCTGTTCGAGCAGCCAGTTCGCGCCGGCGATCACATCGGCACATGCGTCTTGCGAATGGAGCGACTCCGCTGTAATAGTGCATTCTTCTGGGGCGCTGTCGCCGAGACCGGCCAGATCCATTCGCAGCGACGCGATACCTATTGCGGCGAGCCGGCGGGCGAACAGCACGAAGCAGCGGCCGTCGCCGATGTTGTGGTTCGCGGCCGTGTTTGGGAACAGCACCGCGGGAGCATTTTCGAGAGCGTCGCGCGGGCGGCAGTACACGCCGAAGCATGCGCCGACAGAAACTGGCTGCTCCGTGAAATTTGGACCGGCCAATGTGGGAGCGACGGGTATGGCGAGTAACACGGACTGATTCAGTATGCGCTGAGAAGCTGCCGAAGCGTCGATATCGCCATTTCCGTCGACGTCGCCCGCGAGCCATGCCGATACGGTCGCGAACGCACGAGCCGGAAGCTTGCTGAAGCGTGCCTCGACGAGGAAGTCATCAAGTTCATCGAACGGCGCACGCTCGACGGCGGCGCCATACGCATCATATCGTGCGCTCAATGCGTCACCGCTTTCGCGGTCGTTCGCCTCGAGCAGGAGTACGCGTCGTACGGATGCTGTTCTGTCGTTGCGCAGATCGATCGCCGCGAGTCTGTCGATGTCGTCACCATGAAGCCCGAAGCCTAACGCGCTGACCGTGCTCATGTTGTCTGGCGCCGTGTACATTCTGTTAAGGGCGCGTGCGCTGAGCCAGCGTTGATGGTGCGCATGGAGTTCGCGCAGGTATTTTTTCCCGGACAGCACGGGGGCGAGCAGCACGAGTCCATCAATGCAGGACAACCGTTCGGCGGCAAGCGTGGCGAGCATCGCGCCTAGCCGGAACCCGCATAGCGAGACGCGCTGTACGCCAGATACCGTGCGCAGGTATCCGAGCGCATCGGCTATGCTGCCGATCCATGCGTCGACGCGATCCGGATCCTCTTCAACATGTAGTGAATTGCCGGTTCCCGGATAGTCGAAACGCAGCGTGGGCATTTGCTGCGCGGCCAGTCTTTCGGCCAACTGTAACCACGCACGATGCGTGCATAGTTCGTCGTAGCCAAACGCATTGCACAGCACGACACCGTGCTGTCCTGGGGCGGGATGGAGCCACCCGGCACAGTCGCCGAAGACGACAGCTTGCATAAGGGACCAATCCAAAAATTCCCATATCTGGGATGTTTAATTTCGGAGTGCGATATTTGCTCGGTTTCCGAAAGACGGAGTCCGAGAAGATGCATACACCGATCGCACCAAATCGCGGGTATTTATAGAGCCCGATATTGCGCAAAGCCTGCGCGTCGAGACAATGAACTTCGCGCCCAACTTCGCGTGCCGGAGTTCTCAGCGCTCAAGGCGTTCGGTGTCGCCCCCCAAGACGCGACCACGTTTGAAGGAGCACGTTCTCGTAGACGCACAACAGAGTGCTTGTCAATGTCATACTGACCTCAATCGCCATTTTAGAATCACTCACACGTCGACCGCCACGAGTGACGAATGGCCCCGGCGTATGAACCATGGACCGGTCGAAGTCAAGATAGATATGAGTGGGTAGACGAGCTAAATAATTTTCGGTGCACAATAATTTCCTAAAAAAATATAATGTCGTAAATCTCAAAATGTTTTCGAATAGTTTCGAAGAGAAATTGGGCCGCTGGAGCCAAAGGAAAAATCCGTGGTCGCTACCAAATTGTGCTGACAACGATTTATCTGTGCGGACGGGCGGTGTACACCGAGCTTCAGGTCGGATGTTGCGGGTTAGCGGGCCCATTCTCATAAAGAGGATCACGGCTCCGATGGTAAAGGGTACTCGGAGAGCAATATTTGCGCCGGACGCGCCAGTTGCGTTCAGGCAGCTCATGCAAATTTGCGTTCATGGCGCGGATAGTGGGTGGCTGTACTGTGCATTGCGGGACGCACTATGCGGCATTTCCGTGTCGACTACAAAATCGATTGTTTGGATAACACTGATTCACGTAACGGATGCATGCATGCGAGAAATATGCGCGATGATGGTTTTGCTAAGTCGGACTTCCAACACTAGTCCATTGCGTCATTGAAAAAGCACCTTATTTGGTATCCAATGAAACGCATGGAAAAGATGAATTTGACCACGCTTGAGCGCAAACAATTGCTGTCAGCAACTCGTAGCCAAACGGTGCGCGCAGCGGACGCGCGGCGTGCACGGCTGATCTTGATGCTTGATGAAGGCGAAGCACGTGAGGCGATCATGCAGCGGCTGCGATGTGACTCGCGCTTCATTACTCGTTGGTCGAGTCGGTTTTTGGCGGAGCGGTTGGCAGGCCTGTACGCGCGCCATCCGGGACGAGCTCCTGTGCATCCGCCTGAAAAGCTCGAGGCGCGGGTTCTGAATCTCACGCTTAAGCACCGGCCCTCGGACGGCTCGACGCATTGGAGCAGCTATAAGCTTGCGGCGGCTCTGGGCGATGTAGGCGCCTCGACGGTACAGCGCATCTGGCGCAAGCACGGCGTGCGCCCCCATCGACTCGATACGCATATGGTCTCAAACGACCCTGACTTCGAGACCAAGGCTGCAGACGTTATCGGCCTGTATCTGAACCCGCCCGCACATGCGGTGGTGTTCTGCGTGGACGAGAAGACGGCAATTCAAGCTCTGGATCGTAAGGATCGGATGCTACCGCTGTCGCCAGGGCGCGTCGAGAGCCATGGCTTCGAATACAAACGTAACGGCACGCTTAGCCTGTTCGCTGCGCTCAATACGGCAACCGGGGAAGTCATCGGCAAGGCCGCACCGCGCCATACCAGCAAACAGTTCGTGGCCTTCCTCACCGACGTTATCGCCAGCCAGCGGCCCAAACAAGAGATCCATGTGATCTGCGAAAACGTCAGCAGCCACAAGACACCGCGCGTGCACGAATTCTTGCGACAACACCGCAACGTGCGGTTGCATTACACGCCAACCTATACCTCTTGGCTGAATCAGGTCGAAAACTGGTTCTCGCGCATCCAGCGCGATGTAATTGTGCGAGGCATCTTCACCACGGTGAAGGATTTGGACCGCAAGCTGATGCGCTACATCCGCGAGCACAACAAGAATCCCAAGCCGATCAAATGGAAATACGATGATCCATCACGACGAATTCGACCAGTGCCATTTCAATGACGCAGTCGACTAGATCGCCCTGCTGAGCCGAAGGATATCCGGCAACCCGAAATCACCGACCTCGGGTCGGACAAAACCGCGCGCGACAGCAATGCTGACTGCTATCTGGTAAGCGACAGTTCGTTCACGCAGCAGAGCATTCAACCCCTGCGCGAGAATCTCCCAATCTGACGCTGACAGTCCATCCGGTTTTGCAGGATTGACTTTCGACATGAATGAGCCTCCAGTACAGATTCGATCTGGACAGATCGACCACGTGGATTCACCATGAGGTTCCTTTCCTCATCTTCAGTAACAGATGAGAGGTGGTAGAGCTCATCGAACCACATGATTCTGAAGCTGCGCATCGTCCGGACTTGGGCTCTCATGGCCCGTTTCCCTTTGCCGAACGATTGCATTTATTACCCGGTACGCAAACACGATAGCCGGTCCGATCGTAATGCCGGCGCCGGGATAGATTCCGCGCATTGGGGACGTCATGTCGTTCCCACATGCAAACAGTCCATCAATTGGCCAGCCTTCGACAGACAGCACCCGGCCGTCGGTATCGGTCTTCAGCCCCACCGCGGTACCGAGGGTGGCCGGCAAAATACGCAGGGCGATGAAGGGTGCTTTCTGTATCGGCCCGAGATTCGGGTTTTTCGTGCCAACGGCTGGATCGCCCAGTGTCCGGTTGAACGCTGACTCGCCTCGCTGAAAGTCTGGGTCGATGCCTCTGCTGGCGTTGTGGTTGTGCTGATCAACCGTCGCCTGGAGGACATTTGGCTCAATTCCAATCTGCAAAGCAAGATCATTGATAGTCGAACCGGTCTGGATGTATCCGCGCTGCTCGTATTTGCGGAGGGCAAGTGTCCACGGCCAAGGCAGGATATGGCCCATTCCCCGCTTCAGGATGAAATCGTGATCGCAGATGAAGAAGAACCGATCATCTTTCGGGTAGCCATGGTCGAACATTGCGAGACAGATGTCGTGGTATGAGTTCGACTCGTTGACGAACCGGCGCCCATCGGGCCCAACCGCAATGACCCCGGGCCGCCCGCGGTCCAGCCAGCCATAGGGGACTGTTTGCTGCTTCCCGTTTTCACCGAGCAGCGACACTGGGGTCCAGAAACCCGCGCTGCGCACCTCAGTATCAACTGAGGCGCCAGCCTGGAGAGCCAGGTTGATGCCATCCCCGGTTACGTCAGGATGCGTCAGAGTCTGCTCGTGGGGGTGAAGGCCGCTAAGTTCGGATCTGAGCACCGGATTCCTGGCGAATCCACCGGTGGCTAACACAACGCCGTACCGCGCGTTGACCTTGACAGCGCCAGACGGCCCCTCCACGACGCCACCGATCGCACGACCATTCCTGATGATGAGTTCGCGCAGCGATGCACTGGTCCAGATGGTGACCTGCCGCTGACGCAGACTGACGAGGAATCGCGCGATCAGCGCGTTGCCGCCACTCAGTTCGGTCCCGCGACGAAAGCGCATGCGGTCGGCCGAATAGCGACTCACTCTGCGAAGCACGTGCCGGAGGGCCTTCAGAGACCGGAACGGACTGAGGAAGTTGTTGATCTCGCTGGACGAGATCATCATGCCACCGAGCACAACGCGGATCGGATCGCCGATGAGTTCAAAATCATCCTTGAGCCGCCGACCATCAAACGGGACGGGGGACAACGCACGTCCCTTGTCGACACCTCCCGGCCGGGCAGAATGATAGTCAGGTGCAGCAGCAAGTGCGAAGCGTACCTCGGTATCCTTCTCCAGCTCCGAAATCGCCTCCGGGCCGTCGTTCAGCAAGGCTTCGATGAAGTCCGGACGATAGAACTGGCCCAGCTCCCCTTTCAGATATGTGCGCGCCTGGTCTAGTGAGTCCTTGATGCCAGCCTTGACTGCCTGCTGCGAGCATGGAATCCAGATCATGCCGTTGGACAACGCCGTAGTGCCGCCAAGGCGTTGCGATTTCTCGCAGACGAGCACGCTGAGTCCCTGCTTTGCGGCGAACAGGGCCGCAGACAGGCCAGCAGCGCCACTACCGATGACAAGGAGATCGACATCCTCCTCCTTCTGCGGCGCTGACTTTGATGGAGTCTGTATCTGACGTAACGTTGTTGAATTGCTCATCATGACGGGCTCGGATGTAAACAGTAGATCGGGTTGCTCAGGTAAGGCGTTCGTCCAGCGACACCGCCTTGAATGCCTCGGCTGCGGCCTTCACTGCTCGCTCGATCGGGATTCGTTCAATGGAAGATGCGCCGACAAAACCAACGCATTTCGTTGATCGATAGACTTCCTGCGTATCTTCCGGTTCGGCGACCGCCCCACCGTGGGCGAGCAGGATGACGTCGTCGCGAACCGCAAGCGCTGCGGAATTGATCTCGTTGATCCGCTGGACAGCCGTGGCAATGTTCTGGCCTCCTTCGTGCCCTGCAAGCCCACCTCGCGTCGCACCAACGTGCGGAACGATGCAGTCCGCCCCCGCTTCGGCCATGCTTCTCGCGTCCGACGCAGTGGCCACGTAGGCCATCGTGAAGATATCCTTGCGCCGTGCGAGCGAAATCATCTCCAGTTCGCGCTCGAATCCCAGGCCCACGCGGCCACGGCGATTTCGCCACGTCTCGCCCATCGTCGAGATGGTCGGGTAGTTGATCACCCCGGAAAATCCCGCCTGCCAGAAGCGATCCAGCAACGCGTCGAGATCGAGCCGCAGCGGGTCCCACGCCTCCACCCCGCCGATCACCGGTACGTCGGCCACGACGTTGCGAATCTCCGAGGCAAGTTCGACCGTCCTGGCATTCGAGTCGCCGATACGGCTCGTTGGTAACCCCATCAATCTGGAAAGACCGGTGCTGTACACGACCAGCAGGTCGGCCCCACCCAAAGCCGCACATTTCGCAACCAGACCACAGCTGCTTCCCGCCGCAAGGACTGGTCTGCCTTCAGCGACCTGTCGGAGCAAGCCGTCGCGAATTGACGTACGGGTAAACATTTTCATGGCCGGACTTCCTGGTTAAGCTGTTTAGTCATCCACGACACTGCGGCGTGCGCAAACGCAGGGTCATTGATGTGGCAATCGATCTCGATCGCGGGAATGGCCGGCGGAAGCGCCTCGCGGACGCCCTGAAACCATGCGCGATCTGCAGGCGGATCAAAGAATGCCTCACCTTCGCGGTCGTAATCGGACACACCGCGGCGCGGCCACAGCACGCAGGTGGGTCCTATTGCCCTAGCTATCTTGCAACCGGTAATGCGCCCAATCTCCCTGTTCTCTTCTGCCGTCGTGCGCATGAGCGTGGTAAATGGCGTATGTGAGTAGAAGGTTCGCCCTTCGAACTGCGCCGGCACAGTGTCTGGCGCGCCAAAATTCACCATGTCGACAGCACCTGGCGCAACCAGCTGTGGAACGCCTGACTCGGTTGCCGCCGTCAGTCGTTCCGGCCCGGCACTCGCCGCCCCCCCCACCAGCTCGTCCGCGAGCTCCGTGGTCGTGAGGTCAATGACGCCATCGAATTCGCCAGCGCGCACCAGCTTTTCCATCGTCCGTCCACCCGCACCGTTCGCGGGAAATACGATCGAATCGACGCCTGAGTTTCGAAGCTGGGCAACACAGGCGGAGGCAGCCGGCGTTGTCACGCCGAACGCCGTGATGGCGACCACTTTCCGGGCGCGTCGACGGGCGGGCTGAAAACGCATCGCCGCGATCGCATTTACTGCGTTGTTCAGCACACGTTCTGTGAAGTCGTTAATGCCGAACAGATCGACAAGCGTCGGATAAAACAGGATGTCACTCTGACGGGCCAGTTCCGCCAAAAGTGCGGGCCGCGCGCTTGATACAAGAATGCGGGGAAAGCCATACGGAAGATCACCCGCGATCGCCCCGAACGCTGCGCTGCCCTTGCCTCCGGCGATGCCAAGAACCGCCGTCACTTCACCGGACTTCGTTCGCATCTCAAGTTCGTCGCGGACCAATCCCGCAATTCTGGCCAGCATGCCGGATGCGGACTTCCGCTGACCATTCGATTGATCATTGCCTTTCTCATCAGGAAGTAGCTCACGCGCGTACGGTCCGGCGGTACCGATATCGAAAATCCGACAGGATCGACCGAGCCGCCCCAGTGCTTTCGACACAAAAGCTACCTCGGCACCCTTGGTGTCCAATGTGGCGATGATGGCCACTGCATCATTTCCAGATGGCGATGTCATTTGAGTTTCGTCCAATGCCAATAGATTAGTAGTGCATATTTCAAGACTAACGATACTTGATTACTCAGTTCGTTGTGGAGAACGCTAAGCGCTCATTTTAGAGATATGCGTACTGTCCAGCGACGCGCATAGCGGGCCGCTCTCGCGGAGGCGGAAAGACGTGCCAGGTGCCGTGGCGAAAGAAAAACATCTCGACCAACTGCCCCGTTCTTACTGTCTCGACGCACACGTAACGCGCCTGCGCGGTGCGTCGATGGCTGAATCGCTTGACCCGCACCCGGCCCGAGGGGTCCGGTGCGAGCCAGTGTTCCACCATTGCACGAAGCGACCTCCCAGCATCCGCCATTGCTCTCTCCAGCCACTGGCCGTACGTCCGCCGCGCGACAACGGTTCTGACCATACCGCCGCCTTCGCCTGCAACCAGACACGTCAATTCCACACCCGTGGGACATTCCTGCGCCGCAACGCTTGCCCGCTTGCGTCAAAGAGGTGGCAATCGCCCTTCGCAACTGACAGCGCGACTCGCCCCATTGGAGCTGCGAAGTTTCCTTCCGCGGGGGCTCGTGCAACAAGTGCCTCACCGCCCACTGTTCCATAGAGATAAGTCGCGTTGCCGAGATGTTCGACAAAGTCGACATCGAGCTCCACGCGCAGCTGATCGTGGTCACTGGTTGGCGTAGTGAAGTCATCCGGACGCACGCCGACCGTGACAGCCTGACCGGGTGAAACATCGTCCGCCTCGACCGGCAGCACGACTGGGGCCGCGCTGCTCAGACTCACGGTCACCCCTCCGGGGCCCGTGTTCACACAGGCTGCCTTGAGAAAATTCATACGCGGGGACCCGATGAATCCGGCCACAAACTGTGAGCTGGGCTGATGATAAAGCTCGTGCGGCGTTCCGACCTGCTCGATATGGCCGTTCCGAAGTACGACGATCTTGTCGGCCATGGTCATTGCCTCGACCTGATCATGGGTGACATAGATCATCGTGTTGCCGAGTTCACGGTGCAGCTTCGCGATCTGCACACGCATCTGCACGCGAAGCTCCGTATCGAGGTTCGACAGCGGCTCGTCAAAGAGAAAAACCTTGGGTTCCCTGACGATGGCGCGCCCGATCGCCACACGCTGGCGCTGACCGCCCGAGAGCTGCTTTGGCCGACGATCGAGCAGGTGCGCGATCTGAAGCATGCCGGCGACTTCTTCAACCCGCGGCCCGATCGCGTCACGAGGCACCTTCGCCATGCGCAGCGGAAATACCAGGTTGTCCCGCACGCTTAGATGCGGGTAAAGGGCGTAGCTCTGAAACACCATGCCGAGATTTCGATCAGCCGCATCGAGATGATTGACCACCTGGTTATCGATGGAAAGCCGTCCGCCGGTGATCTGCTCGAGGCCCCCGATCATGCGCAACAGCGTCGACTTGCCTGATCCCGACGGACCCACGAAGACAACGAATTCGCCGTGACGGATCGACAGATCGATGTCGCGGAGAATCTCCGTTCCACCATAGCTCTTCCGGACACTTTCGAGTTGAACTTCAGCCATGACTCGCTCCCAGAGCGTTCTCGTTGAAGACCGGAATATCCCGCAGGCTTTGAACGACAAAATCGGGCGGCAAAAGCGCGGGATCTTCGACGGCTGGCACACCCGTCGTAATGAGCACCGAGTGCAACCCGGCGCGCTTGCCCGCCTGGATATCGGTGGGAATCTGGTCGCCGACCATGATGGTTTCCTCGCGCGCTGTGCCCAGGCGAGCCAGCGCCGCTTCAATCATGTGCGTCTCCGGCTTGCCCACAATGATGGGCTTTACCCGGGCCGCCACCGCCACGGCAGTCAGCTGCGCCCCCGCCCCCGGCTCGAATCCCTGGGCCGTGGGCAACAACAGGTCCGGGTTCGTTCCAATCAATGTCGCACCGTCCAGAATGGCCTGTACCGCAACGCGCATCTTCTCGTGCGAAATCGCGCGGTCTAGCCCCATGATCACCGCTGCCGGCGAACGGTCGGTGATGTTCATACCTGCCCCGGCAACCGCGTTTGTGAGCGACTCTGCACCGATCACATACACTGGTGTCCCTTCCGGCCACATGGTGCGAAGCAGGCGCGCTGTCTCGCCCGCGGACGTGACCACCTCCTGCGGCTCGATCGGAAGTCCCATGTCCGCAAGCTTTTTCACCACGTCAGCCTCGGTATGCGTCGAATTGTTCGTGACGAAGCAGAACGGCACGCCGAGCCTGCGCCACCCCTGAAAAGCCTCGATCGATTCTTCGATCACCTGTCTTCCGCGATAGACAACGCCGTCGAGATCCGAGACAACGCCACGGATGCGCGGCCAGGCCCGCATTTGCATTTGCTTATCCATTCATCAGCATCCCACCGTTCACATGGATGATCTGCCCGGTGATGTAATCGGCTGCCGGGCTAGCAAGGAAAAGCGCCAGGCCCGAGATGTCCTGCGGTATGCCGACACGGCCGAGAGGAATGCGTCCGCTGTGCCGTGCCTCGGTCTCTTCCCGCGGACGCCCGTGCATCGGCGTATCAATGATGCCTGGCGCGATACCATTGACGTTGATTCCGAGCGGTGCGCATTCATACGCGAGCAGCTTCGTCAGGTCGTGCACCACTGCCTTCGACAGGCAGTAGTCAGCGCCGCCCGCCTGATAGTTGAATACAGCGCCCTGCGATGACAGGGAGGAGCCGATGTTGATGATGCGACCGCCCCCTTCCCGCATGGACCTCGCCACGACGAGCTTCGAGCAGAGAAGGATCGCGTTCGCATTGATCTCGAGCGTTCGCTTCGTTTTTTCTTTATCTCCTGTCAGCAAAGGCTCCGCAGATTTCACGCCGGCGTTATTCACCAGGACCTGAAGCGGGCCGAAGCGTTCAGTCACTTCGTCAATGACATTTGCAACGTCCGCCTCGTCGGTCACATCCATCGCCATCGGAACGACGCCCTCGAGTTCCGGGCTGCGCGCGAGGATTGTGCGCAATGCATCGAGGTTCGTATCGGTGGCCACGACCCGCGCGCCCGCCTGATGGAAGGCCAACGTGATGGCAGCGCCGATGCCGCCGCCGGCGCCGGTCACGAGTACGGTTCGGCTTGATAGGGAAAATGGTGCAGACATTACGACTCCAGTGACATGATGGGTTGCAAAAAGTCGTCAACTTCGCGAGCCGAGGGCATCGCGATCTGTGCGCCGTGGCGCGTGACCGAGATCGCCGCGACCGCCATGGCCCGGCAAATTGCGCTACGAATCGGATGTCCCATTGCAATCGCCGCCGCAAGGCCACCGGTAAAGGCGTCTCCTGCACCGGTTGTATCGACCGCCTGTACGGGGAACGCCGGCATCCCGAAGGATTGTTCGATGTCGGCATACCAGGAACCCTGTTCGCCCAGCGTGATCACGACAGCGCGGGGACCCAGTTCGAGCAGCGCAGTGGCGGCGCTTCGCGCCGTTTTATCGTCCACGACGTGAATGCCCGTGAGCTCCGACGCCTCCGCTGCATTCGGCGTGACGATATCAACGGCCCGCCATGCATCCCGGCTCATACCCGATTGCACGGGCGCAGGGTTGAAAATGAGCGTGAACGGAATTTCACGTTTTAGCGAGAACAGGTATTCGAGAGCCGGCAGTGGCAGTCCCATCTCTGCGACGACAACGGTATCCTGCGAGATGAAACTCGCGCCGTGGCTGATACTCGCAACCGTGATGTGCCGGTTTGCACCCGGGTCGATGATGACCATGTTGCTGCCGTCATTGCCTACTGCCACAAGTGCAGATCCGGACGGTTCTCCCGACGCGATCTCGACTGCATCCACGATCACGCCAGCATCTTCCAGCGAGCGCAGCAGGAAGTCTCCCGCCTCGTCGCCACCAATTCGCGTAAAAAATCGCGGCGCAGCGCCAAGCCTGGCAGCGGCGACCGCCTGATTGGCCCCCTTGCCGCCTGCGTAGCGGGCGAGCGTGCCCATGACCGATTCGCCTGCCGCAGGCAGATGCTCGACTTCGAAGCATAAGTCGAGATTGGTGGTTCCGAAGAACATGAGAGGACGTGAGGTAGCATTCATTTCACGGCTCCCATCGTCAGGCCACGTTCGAGGTGCTTCTGGCCAAGCAGGATGAGAATGACCGGGACTGCCATGGTCACGACGAGGCCCGCGGCCATCACCGGATAGAACTGAAGGCCGGGATTCAGCAGCTTCAGCAGCGCCACCGTGACCGGTGCCTTGTCGGAACTCAACATCAACCCGAGCGCAAAGTTGTGCCACGCAAGCAGGAATACCAGTAACGACGCTCCAATCAGCCCGGGCTTGAGCAGCGGCAACACGATATGCAGCACCACACGCACAGGCTTCGCCCCGTCCATCGCAGCCGCTTCCTCAATATCTTTTGGGATATCTTCGATATACGAGCGGCTTAACCACACAATCATGGGCAGCGTGATGACCTGATAGACCCAGATCATCCCGAGATACGTGTCGTATAGGCCGATCGCCTGGAACACGTTGAAGAGCGGAATGACCACCAGAAGGACTGGAGCGAACCGGAATCCCAGGATGAAGAACGCAATGTCTTCCTTGAACGGAATGTCCTTGCGCGCGAGCACATATCCCGCGGGGACGCCTGCCAGCAGGGAAACGATCACCGAACCGAGGGCAATGACCACACTGTTGATCACCGGATGCAGGAAGTCGACCTTCAGCGAGCCATAGCTCGTCGCGCCGGACTGCGCTGCGTCGAACAGCACGCGGAAGTTTTCGAGCGTTGGTTGAAAAACGAACTGCGGCGGCCAGGCCATGACCTGGCCCTGCGTCTTCAGCGACATCAGCACGATCCAGACGACAGGAAAGGCAATGACCGCTGCACAACCCAGCACGAGCAGATTGAGGCCAAAACGGATACCGTACGAGCGATGGATAGTCATGGGATCAACTCCTCAGCTCACGCGGCGGCGGACCGCCCGCCACAGTTTCGCCAGCAGCATCGCGCTGGCAAGCACGACGAGCCAGTTCACCACCATCAGCGCTGCGCCACGACCGAAGTTCATGTCCTGGAATGCCGTGATGTATGCCTGCACAGAGAGCGCTGCCGTACTGTCGCCGGGCCCACCTTGCGTGGTGCCAAAGATGATGTCGAACTGCGTCAGGGATTCAATCAGCCGGAACAGGGCAGCGACCAGAATGTAGGGTGCCACCAGCGGCAACTCGATCCGGTAGAAGATGCTCCAGGCCTTTGCCCCATTGATGCGGGCCGCTTCCCGGATATCGTCCGTAATCCCCTGAAGCCCGGCAAAGATGATCAGCGTGAAAAATGGCGTGAACGTCCAGACGTCGATCAGGACGACCGACGCAAGCGCGGAACTTTCACTTGATATCCAGGCGAATGGCCCCAGGCCCATAAGGGAGAGCAGGTAGTTCAGGATGCCTGCCTGGGGGTTCATCATGGTGGTCCACATCAGTGCGACGCTCATCGGCGGCAACACCAGCGGCAGCAACACCATTGGTCTCAGCACGCGTGCGAGCAGCACCTCAGACGCAAAGAGCCTTGCGATGGCAAGTCCGATTACGGCTTCGAGCGACACGCAGGCGAACGCATACGTCAACGTGACTCGAAGGTTGTTCCAGAAGTCTGCACTCTGGAGCAGCAGCGCGTAGTTCCTCAAGCCGACGAAGTGCATAACAGGCACCCCGAATCTCAGATTGGTGAGTGACTGGTACACCCCGTAAAAGAACAGAAACAGAAAAGCCACCAGGATGATGACGGCGGGGCTTACGGCCACCAGACTGAACCAGTCGGCAGATCGGCGACCAACCGGCTCTGCCGGCTCTCTGGCGAGCTCTCGTGAAGCAAATGTTGTTGCGCGAGACATCTGTTGAACCTCGTACATGTTTCTTTCCCTGAATGTCTGTCCTGAGAAAGTCCTGCATCGCAGCTTCGCGAGCCACGACGCAGGCTTTGCGTAACGGAAGTTACTACCCGCCTCTCAGCTAGAGATTCGCCTGGATGTCCTTTGCGAGCACACGCATCGTGTCATTGACGTTGGCACCGTTGACCATTTTCTGCATGGCCACGGCCCAGTCGTTCATTGCCGTGCTGAATCCTACGCGCGGCGTAAAGAGCAAGGACGCGCGCTGCTGCACCTCCTTGAAGGTATCGACGAAGTTGTTAAATTGGGGCTGGCTCGCATAAGCCAGCCATGCCTTGTCGTTCCACGTCGAGACACGCGGCGGATTGACCAGCTTGCCCGCCAGCGCGCCGTTGAGGTCCACCTGCTTTGACGTTGCCCACTGCACGAAGAGCCACGCTGCCCCCTTGTTCTTCGACGCAGCATTGATTGCCAGTGACCAGATCCAGATGTTCGACTGGAAGCTCTTCGCACCCGGGGCGTGCAGTGGCGGCGCGAAAGCGATCTGACCGCTTGAGGACTTCCCTGCGACGTCGTTCCAGAAGCCGAACATGTTGGAATCAATCGCCATGGCGGTACGTCCTGTGGAAATTCCGTCGACGACCTGGTACCAGTTGTCATTCGCAAAGGACGGCGCCGCGCAGCTCTTGATCATCGCCACGTAGTCCTTCTGGAACTGGACCGACGCCGGCGAATCCAGACCGGTGTCGAGCTTGTCACCCTTCTGGATGAAATCACGAACGCCGTACGATGCGGCAATGGAAATCGGGGCAGTATGGATGCTGCTCCAGAAACGGACACCACGGACCGCCAGCGGCGTGATGGCCGGATCAGCCGCCTTCAATGCGGTGCAGGCCGCTACCATCTCCTGCGGAGTCTGCGGGACCTTGATGTGATACTTGTCCAGGATATCCTTCCGATAGAGAAGCTGGATGTTCTCGAAAGCATGCGGGATCGCCCAGATGTCGCCTGTACCGGGTGTAGCGATCTGGCCGTCCTTGATTGTCCACGTGAGGGCGCTGCGCAAGGCCGGGAAGAAGTCGTTGTAATCGTAGCTGGCGTCGGTCAGCTTCGGATCGGCGAGGTATTTGTTCAGCGGCTCCAGCAGTCCAGCGGGCGTGAGATCCCACGCAGGCTGGATCCCCGTGCCAACGACATCCCAGGCAGGAGATTTGGTCGTGAGTTGAACCGTCAGCTTGTTCCAGTAAGTGTCGTCCGGATAGAGTTCAGGTTTTACCTTGATGCCGGTAAGCTTCTCGAACTCGGGCAACTGGGCCACAACCGCATCCGCATACGGATGGATGTCGTACGCCCACGTAATGGTGGTACCCGCAAACTGACGCCAGTTGACGGTTTCGCTGAACGCGCTTTCAGTGATTCCGAACCCGCAGAAAGCGACAGCACCCGCGACAACGGCCCTGAAAAGGCCGTATCGCACGCGGCGACGCGCAAGACGTTGATCACAATTCTTGCGAAAATGTCTGCCGAATGCGAGCGACGCTCGCGCTCCAGTACATCTGTCCAACACTGCTGTTACGCCGACGACACCTGCCGGCGTGGTTTCTCCATGCCTTGCGTTCATCTTTGTCTCCTGAGTGCCACATGTAATTGGATTGCGGCCTTGCACCGATGATCGTGGGCCTTTAGGGCAGACAGGCTACGCCAGCTTTCGGCACCGTCATCGTTTGTAGCGCTACCCTGGGAGATGGAAATCGCCCGTAGTACTGAAAGCGCTTTCAGGTATATTCTGCTCGACGAAGGCGATTGTCAAGGACTCTGCCGGCAGGGTAAACGCTGTCCGCCCTGCTTCGCCTCATCCCGGAAACGCCGGCACCAGCCGTGCCGCCGATCTTCCCTTTGTAACCTTTGCACCGCAAAAACATGCCAAGCAGTCAGCGATCGAAAGCCAAAGCAGTGGGTAACGGCAAGGTGAGGATTGAAGAAGTGGCCCGTATGGCTGAGGTGTCGCCAGCCACCGTATCGCGCGTGCTCAATCATCCGGAGATCGTGCGGTCTGCGCTTCGTGAGAAGGTGCAGAAGGCGATTGAAGCCTTGGCCTACAAACCCGACAACGCTGCGCGGGCGTTGATGTCCCGCAAGACCCGCACGGTCGGCATCGTGGTTCCCACCTTGCGCACGAGCATCTTTGCGGAAGGCATTGAGGCCCTGCAAACCCGCCTCTCCGAGCGCAACTACACACTTCTGATTGCAGCATCCCAATACGATTCCGACCGCGAACTGCAGGAGGTCCGGACGTTGACCGATCGCGGCGTCGACGGCATCGTTTTGGTGGGGAATACGCACCTGCCAGAGACCTACGAGGCAGTCAGGCGCAGCGGGATACCCTTTCTGACGACTTATGTGTCGGATTCCCGCGACGACGTGCCCGCGATCGGGATTGACAACGAGAGCGCCACCTATGACATGACGAGATATCTTCTCGGCCTCGGGCATCGCGAATTTGGAATCATCGCGAACACGCAGACGTCAAGCGATCGTTCCCGTGCGCGCGTGGTGGGCATCCGGCGAGCGCTGAAAGATGCTGGCATTGCCCTCGACACTTCGCGCATCATCAAGGCGAACTACTCGGTCATGCATGGACGAGCGGGACTGCGCGAGCTACTTCTCCGCGACCCCACTATTACGGCCATCATCTGTACGACCGATACGCTGGCGATCGGTGCACTCGCCGAAGCGCGCGAAATGGGGTTGCGCGTGCCGCAGGACCTGTCGATCACTGGCTTCGATGATATCGAGCTGGCCGCGCAGCTCGAACCACCACTAACGACGATCAGCATGCCCGCCGGGGAAATCGGTCAGGCGGCCGCAGACCATCTTCTAAACGCAATTGACGGGATTCCGATACCTCTGAGCATGGCGCTTCCGTACCGTCTCGTTGTGCGGGCATCGACCGCGAAGCCACGGACCAGACAATTGCCACCGATGCAGCGTTGAATTTTCCGATGACAATCCGAGGTAGCCCCATGCGGGCGCATGTTTGCTCCCGCGACTTGCATCGATATTGCTGTCGTGACGAACGGCTGTGCCGACATCTGATGGCCGTCGCTGCATTGCGGGAGACAATCCCGATCGGATGTTCTCTACGTAGCCATCACTCCACCCATCGTTGTAGCAATGTCGGCACTATGCCACCACACATACGAGGAGACGAGGATCGCCACCATGACGATGCCTCGCGACTTCACCAATCAGCGCGCCAAGAACCGTAACAAGTCGAAGATTCGCTCCACGACCCAGCGTGTTTTGCCAAGGCCGCTACCACGAGGCTGACCGCGCCGAGCAATTTCGGTTGCGATGCGGCGGCATGTAGTGGACATCGAAAACCTATGTCACCCTGAACGACCCGAGGCTTCGATAGTGGTCTGCCACGCTTGCCGCTGTTGAGCGAGATATCGGTCTGCAGGTCAAGGGGATTGACCAGCTTGTAGTACTTGAGCCAGCACTCAGAAATCTTCCTGTTGATTTCATGCTATCTTGACCCAGTGATGATGGACTGAAGGAAATCCTGTTCATAGACCACGTTAAGTATCCTCGACCGTGGCAAGCTGGACGAGCTTGTCTTCCAGTGCCAGCACGCCCGGCGGGCGCATGCTGCCGCAGGAGCTTCACCCGCAGCCTTGTTCGGCAGCTTCCCATGTACTACGCAGCAGTCCGACTTCCCGCGCTCATGACTCATCGTCGTGCGCCCTCAGGCTTAACGATGCGCACTGCGCCCAACGCTTCCTAGAGGGCGCAGTAGAGCGTGGGTTCTCCCGGTTCTCGAGCAAAGTGTTTCCGCACGTGCATGGGGTCTCTGACTGCGCGGGGTCCGCTACTGACTCGCCAATACGGCAGCAACGGTGTCGCCGTCGATATCTGCCCGGCATCCCGGCACCCCGAACATGTCGGGGCTCTCGCCACGAGGCTCCGCTACGCGGCTCAATCCCGGCCCGCGCGTACTCCTGTGAACGCTTCGCCAGCTCCCTCGCGGGTGCGCACGCATGACTCGGGGCCGCCGTGGCTAGCCAGGCCTTCAACGTAGGACTCTTTCATTCACAACACTTTGCCGGTTTTGGCCAGCGCACAGGCAGGGAAGAGCTTTACCACCCACTACGTTGTCGATTTACATCCGGCAGACGGCGAGACACGTCGCAGCTGAAAGCGTCTCTTAAGAGACCATTTCAAAAAGACCCCAAGGGGGCTGTTAACCTTTTCGGCAAGCTGTTAACCTTGGTCGTCTGAACAACTGGAACCAAGGGGATGGGCGCACCGATCATTGATGACGAACTGTGGGCATTGATCGAACCTTTGCTACCGCCGCCGAAGCCGCGTCGCAAGAAATACCCGGGGCGGCTTCCGATTTCAGACCGGGCTGCGCTGAACGGCATCCTGTTCGTATTCAAGACCGGAATACGCTGGTGCGACCTTTCAACCAAGCTGGGATTCGGATCGGGGCCGACCTGCTGGAGGCGTTTGCGCGACTGGCAAAAGGCCGGCGTGTGGAGCGCGTTGCACGAGTTGCTGCTCGCCAAGTTACGCGAGGCCGGCGAACTCGATTTCTCACGGGCAGCGGTCGATTCATCCTCGGTGCGAGCCGTTGGGGCGGGCGAAAAACTGGCCCGAACCCCACCGATCGCTCGCGACCAGGTTCGAAGCATCACATCCTCGTCGACGCCAACGGCGTGCCCATCAGTGCAATCCTGACTGGCGCGAATCGTAACGACGTTACCCAGTTGCTGCCGCTCATTGACGCGATCCCGCCCATTCGCGGCGTACGCGGCCGACCGCTTCGCAAGCCCAAGGTCATCTACGCAGATCGCGGCTACGACTCCGAGCCGCATCGTGAGCGGCTTCGTGCGCGCGGTATCGAACCGGTGATCGCCAGGCGCCGTACGGAACACGGTAGCGGACTCGGCAAATTCCGCTGGGTGGTCGAGCGGACTCACGCATGGCTGCACAATTTTCGTCGTCTTCGCATTCGCTTTGAGCGTCGAGCCGACATTCACGAGGCATTCCTTAAACTTGGTTGCTCGCTCGTCTGCTGGAACATCTTCAGACGTGCCGAGCAGTCTTTTGGAAACGGTCTCTAAGGGTTCTTAGTTCAATTGGATTAGTCTTTCGTGTTGTTCCCCCCGCATCATAGCGCACCGCTTTATTGCGACAAAACCAGATCTGGGAGGTGCACAATGACACCTCATCGCAAATTCGCTTTCCCCCCCAGATAACGCTTTGACGTGACAACTCCGACACATGTCGTCTGGAATTCAACAAACAGGACAGCCATCAAGGCTGCGTGTCGGCTATTTTTTCAGTTTGCTACTAGTTTACACATGGCGCAAACATTGCTCTGCATGGCTGATCAAAAGACATGTGACTGGGAATTGGTATTGGTTATTAAGGTTAAAAAATCACTTCTTTTAATTAGTGTCGCAAGAATGTACCTTATCGTAGATTTTAAGGATTCCAATATGTTATAAATCGAAAATTCTTTTGGTGACTTGCTAATCGCAATAGCATTATTACCGAGCATCCAAATGATGTTACCGCGTCGTTTGGGATGCATCGCTCATGGACCTACAAGATCACGGCGCAGGCGCGAGGTCGTGGTCGTGGAGTGCGAGCGTTACGGTCCTTTGGGGCTGTCCTTGTCTCGACATCCATATCTCGCGCGGTGCCGCAGACCCCCTGCAAGTACGCGTTTGAAAAAACGCTTCGCTGCAGCCTTGTGGCCGCGCTTCTGTAGCGGGATATCGAGTTCAGCACCGTGGTGATCGACGACGCCATAACAGAAGGCTGGCGTGTAACGTCACGAGTACTTCGTCAAGGTGCCATGTGGTGCCGGGCTTGCAAGGCGTCTTTCACTCGGTGCGCAAAGCACGCACCGAATTTATCGCACCGGCGTCGAACCGTATCGTAACTGACGACAACGCCTAAGGCTACGCTGATCAAGCCGTGTAAACACAACGGGTTGCGACCAAGACATGTGTAAACTTTTGAGATCGCGAATAACAGCCGTAAAAGCGAGCATTCCTGCTCATGTTGGGCCCCTTGAGGCGCCCTGCACGGGCTTGTCGCCCGTCTTTGGCCCTCTACGGGCGCACCTGTGCTGTCGAGCGACCTCGCCACATGTAAAGATTGGCCAGCGCGAGCGCAACGAAGGCGCGATTGGCGTTCTTCGCCAGCCCGCGATAACGAACCTTCGTGAAGCCCCACAGCCGCTTCACGACCGCGAACACATGCTCGACCCGGGCACGGATCTTCGACTTGTTGCGGTTCTTGCGGCGCGCCACCTCGTCGACGATGTCCTTGCGCCGCGTGCGCTTGTTGGTGAAGTCACGTGCCTTCGGGGCCTTGCTGTGAATCAGTGCTTTCTGGCTCGCGTATGCGCTGTCACCGTAGTCGCGTTGCTCCTCACCGTGCAGCAACTGCGGCAGCGGATGCTTGTCGTGTACGTTGGCGGCGGTTACGACCGCGCTATGAGCCAGCCCGCTCTGACTGTCCATACCGATGTGGAGCTTCATGCCGAAATACCATTGCTGGCCCTTGCGCGTCTGATGCATTTCCGGGTCACGCGCCTTCTCCTTGTTCTTCGTCGACGAGGGTGCACCGATCAGTGTGGCGTCGACGATCGTGCCGCTCTTGAGCTTTGCTCCCCGCGCCTGCAGCACCACTCCCACTTCCGCGAAGATTCGCTCGCCCAGCTTATGCTCTTCCAGCAAATGCCGGAATTTGAGCAGCGTGGTGGCGTCCGGAACCGTTTCGCTGCCAAGGTCAATGCCAACGAAACGGCGCAGGCTGAGGCTGTCGTACAGCGCCTCTTCACATGCAAGGTCGGCGAGATTGAACCAGTGCTGCACAAAATGGATTCGCAACATGCGCTCCAGCGCGATCGGCGGGCGACCATTGCCGCGTTTCGGATAAAACGGCTCCGCCACTGCGCACAGCTCCGCCCACGGCACGATCGCGTTCATCTCGTCGAGAAACGCTTCGCGTCGCGTAGGCTTGCGCTGCGCCCCGAATCCTGCGCATTGATCGACAGCCATCGCCAGTGTCAGTTGCTTCATCGTTTTTTGCTTTCGCCGTTGCATGCTCACGCTATAACGCGTGACAGTCGTGAACGGTGGACTTGATCAGCATTGCCCTAAACCGAATCATTGCGCATCAGTCTTTCAAATGTCCTTGTCGTAATGGAGTCGCGAGGAGAACATGAACCACCGGATTGTTACTAATGGTCAGCACCCGAATCCTGATAATGTTTGGATTGACGACGGCGAGCGCAATCACATCACTTGTCAGGACGTCGGTCCTCAACTATTCGCGGCATCCTCAGCACAGACGGAGATCTGGCTTGCCGAACAAATTAACCCATGCGGCCCTGTCCACAACATTGGACAATACACCGAAATACGCGGCTGCATTGATCCCACAGTGTTCGAGGAATCTTTACGCGCAGTGGTTCAGGAAGCGGAGGCTTTACGTTGCCGACTTATTGAGGTGAACGGGTCGCTCCGAGCATTCGTTGCCCCATCCATCGATTGGTCGTTGCCAACTATCGATTTCAGTTCAAAAGCAGCTCCCACCAGAGAGGCTACCAGATGGATGGAGGTTAATTTCGAAACGCCGTTCGATATGAAACAGGATCCCCTATTTTACTATGCGTTACTCAAGATTGCTTCTGATCGATTTATTTGGTATCAACGTTACCACCATAGTGTGATGGATGGTCATAGTGGCGTACTGGTTGCGCGTCGCGTTGCGCATTTCTACAGCATGCGCGTTAGAGGGAAAAAAGCAGACAAATCCTATTTTTCTCCCTTATCACATTTATTAGGAAGCGATGCACGCTATCGCGGCTCATTTGCTTTCGAGCGCGACAAGAAATACTGGATGAGACGTTGCTCGGACTGGCCAGCCCCCGTTACGTTAGCGAATCGGTATGCGCCCGCCTTACGGCATCGCCTCCGCCAGACTGCTTATATTTCATCTCAATCACTACGGGAACTTTTTAATGACCATAGTCGTTTGGCAAATCAAATAACGGTAGCTGTTGCCACCTATCTCTACCGATCTACTGGCGCCGAGGAAATATCGCTGGGTTTTACTGTCACGGCCCGCGTGGGCGAGGATCGCTTGACTCCCGGCATGACGGCAAATGTCCTGCCCATTCGACTATCCGTTCACCATGAGAATAGTGCAACAGAATTAATGGGGCAGGCTGCTAAGCAAATTCAACGAGGCCTCCGGCATCAACGTTATCGTAGCGAAGTGCTTAGGCGAGATCTCGACCGGCTTCACACACAGCCACTTTTTGGCCCTACGGTAAACCTGATGCCCTTCGATTATGGATTGTCGTTCGGCTCTTGCTTGTCGACGACACATAATCTTGGCAATGCTACGGTCAACGACCTGATGGTCTCAATTTATTCGCCGTCCGATGACGGAGAGGTGAGAATAGATTTCGATGCGAACCCCGATATTTATTCGGAAGCTGAATTGATTGCTCATCAGAGACGCTTCTTGAAAGTGTTAGGCGCAATTGTCGACGACTCCACTCAATCGGTTGGCCGTATCGATCTACTTGAAACTGATGAGCGGAATTTGTTGTTGAAAACCTGGAATCGAACTGAGACGGAATATCAACTTGATCGGTGCATTCACCAATTGTTCGAAGAGCAAACCGAGCGAACGCCCGAAGCCGTGGCCATCGTTCACGAAGCCGAGCAGCTCAGCTATGCACAACTCAATGCGCGCGCCAACAGGCTTGCCCATCAACTCGTCGCGCTGGGCGTCGCGCCCGATACCCGGGTGGCCATCTGCGTGGAGCGCTCTGCCGCCATGATCGTCGGTCTATTGGCCATTCTCAAGGCTGGCGGCGCCTATGTGCCGCTCGACCCCGCCTATCCGGGAGAGCGACTCGCTCACATACTCTCCGATGCCCAGCCCGCCATCGTCCTGAGCGATCAGGCGGGCAAGGAGGTACTGGGCCAGGCGTTGGCCGGTTACACCCTGATCGACCCCAACGACGCTCCTGTACAACCCGAGACCAATCCTCAGATACCGGGCCTGACCTCACGCCACCTCGCTTATGTGATCTACACCTCCGGCTCCACCAGTGCCCCAAAGGGAGTGTGCATTGAACATTGCTCCATCGTTAATTATGCATCATATGCGGTTGAACGATTTGGCGTTGCTGACGGTCACGGCTCTGTGCTTTCTTCTTCTATCAGCTTTGACTTGGGCCTCACGGCCTTGTATCCTGCGCTAATTTGTGGGCGTCGGCTATATCTCTCTTCTGAGGGCAACTCCAAGCTCGACTGGCGTCAAGCCATTGTTGACGGTAACAATTTATCACCGGTCAAACTCACGCCATCCCATTTAGAGGCACTTCGAGGGATACTACCGGTCGAAGCGATGGCTGGGCGCATTTGTACTCTGGTCGTGGGGGGAGAAACCTTACGGCATGCGCAAATTGAAATATGGCAAACCCATGCTCCGGAAACACGGATATTCAACCACTATGGACCGACCGAGACAACGGTCGGCTGCGTTGCATACGAAATAAAAAAATCTGCCGAACATAGCGAACCAATCCCGATCGGCCGACCGATCTCGAACACTCGGATTTACCTGCTAGACAGCCACGGTCAACCGGTGCCGCTAGGCGCAGTGGGTGAACTGTATATCGGCGGCGCAGGCGTGGCTCGTGGCTATCTGAACCGCCCAGAACTGACCGCCGAACGCTTCCTCCCCGATCCCTTCTCCCATCACTCCGATGCCCGCATGTATCGCACCGGCGATCTGGCCCGCTACCTGCCCGACGGCAATCTTGTGTTCCTCGGTCGCAACGACCACCAGGTTAAAATTCGCGGCTTCCGCATCGAGCCCGGCGAAATCGAAACCTCTCTCGCAGAGCACCCCGCCATACGCGAAGCCGTCGTAGTCGCACTCGGCGACACGGACAAACGTCTGGTGGCCTATGTCACAGGCAACGAAACATCGCCAGGTGAACTGCGCGACTGGCTCGCCAGCCGCCTGCCCGATTACATGGTCCCTAGCGCTTTCGTGCGGCTGCACGCGTTGCCTCTCACCCCCAACGGCAAACTCGATCGCCGGGCACTGCCCGCTCCGGATGCCGACTCACTCGCCCATGCCGCGTACGAAGCCCCCATCGGTGCACTGGAGATCGCACTGGCCGACATCTGGCGTGAACTCCTCGGCGTCCACACGGTCAGTCGACACGATTCATTCTTTGCGCTTGGCGGACACTCCCTGCTCGCTGTTCAAATGATCGAACGGCTGCGCCGTCTGGACCTGAGTCTGGCTGTACGTGACCTGTTCCAGACCCCGGTGCTGTCCGCACTGGCTCGCGTCCTGGGCCAGCGTCGCGAAGTGCCAGTGCCACCTAATCAGATTGCGCCGGATTGCCAGACCATCACGCCCGACCTGCTGCCGCTAATCGATCTCTCTCAGGACGAAATCGATCGTATTGTGGCCAATGTACCGGGGGGGGCCTCTACGATACAAGACATCTATGCCCTCTCTCCCTTACAGGACGGCATCCTGTTTCACCACCTGCTGGCCACTGACGGTGACCCCTATCTGCTGCTCATTCAAATGGCTTTCACGGAACGTGATACGCTGGACCGTTATTTGGCCGCGGTCCAGCACGTTGTCAATCGACACGACATTCTGCGTACCGCATTCGTCTGGGAAGGTCTGTCAAATCCCGCCCAGGTGGTCTGGCGGCAAGCTTCGCTGCCAGTAACCGAGCTGAAACTCTCGCCGGCAGACGGTCCCGTTACCATCCAACTGGCTGAGCGTTTCGGCCCCCACCAGTACCGGATCGATCTAAGCCAGGCGCCGCTGCTGCGCTTTGTAGTCGCGCAAGATGAACTAGGACGCTGGATCCTACTCACCCTGCTACATCATCTGATTAGCGACCATTCGACGCTAGAGGTGATGCAGGCAGAGGTGCGGGCATTCATGGAAGATCCAGGTGCGATTCTGCCATCGCCCGAACCGTTCCGTAATCTTATCGCACAAGCCCGACTGGGAACCTCGACAGAAGAACACGAACGCTTCTTCCAGGCAATGCTCGCGGACGTCACTGAGCCAACGCTGCCGTTCGGGCTGGTCGAGGTACACCGTGATGGCTCTCAGGTAGGCGAGACCCGGCGAATGCTATCCTCCGATTTGAACCTGAGGCTGCGTGCACAGGCCAAACGCCTGGGCGTGAGTCTCGCCAGCCTGTGTCATGTCGCGTGGGCGCAAGTGCTTGCGCGTACCAGTGGGCAGGAACAGGTCGTATTCGGCACAGTCTTGTTCGGGCGGATGCAAGCGGGCGAAGGAGCAGACCGGGCGATGGGGCTGTTCATCAACACGCTGCCGCTTCGGTTGGATATGGATGAGGTCAGTGTGGCCGAGCGCGTGCATCATACGCATGCAAGGCTGGCGGAACTGCTGGAGCACGAACATGCATCGCTCGCGCTGGCTCAGCGATGCAGTGGCGTGCCAGCAGGCACGCCACTGTTCAGTGCGCTGCTGAATTACCGGCATAACTCGAAACCGTTCGGCGAGACCAAGGCAAGCGACACCTTGTCGGGTATCGAAATGCTCAGCTCCCAGGAGAGGACCAACTATCCATTCGTGCTGTCGGTGGAGGATTACGGACAGGCGCTGGGGGTGACGGCGCAGGTGCAATCGCCCATCGATTCGCAGCGGGTATGTGGGTATATGGAACAGGCGCTCTGCAGTCTGGCCGATGCGCTGGAGCAGACTCCTGGCCAGCCGGTGCGTCAATTGGAGGTGATACCCAAAGCGGAGCGGGAACTGCTGCTGCAGATCTGGAACGCAACCGAGGCGCCCTATCCCGATCAGGCGTGCATTCACCAGTTGTTCGAAGAGCAAACCGAGCGAACGCCCGAAGCCGTGGCCATCGTTCACGAAGCCGAGCAGCTCAGCTATGCACAACTCAATGCGCGCGCCAACAGGCTTGCCCATCAACTCGTCGCGCTGGGCGTCGCGCCCGATACCCGGGTGGCCATCTGCGTGGAGCGCTCTGCCGCCATGATCGTCGGTCTATTGGCCATTCTCAAGGCTGGCGGCGCCTATGTGCCGCTCGACCCCGCCTATCCGGGAGAGCGACTCGCTCACATACTCTCCGATGCCCAGCCCGCCATCGTCCTGAGCGATCAGGCGGGCAAGGAGGTACTGGGCCAGGCGTTGGCCGGTTACACCCTGATCGACCCCAACGACGCTCCTGTACAACCCGAGACCAATCCTCAGATACCGGGCCTGACCTCACGCCATCTCGCTTATGTGATCTACACCTCCGGCTCCACCGGTGCCCCAAAGGGAGTGATGGTCGAACACGTATCACTGGTCAACCTATGCAGCGCGATGGCGTCGGAGCCCGGCATCGCTGCGGATGATACTGTGCTCAATCTCACATCGGTATCGTTCGATATCGCAGCGTTAGAGCTATATTTGCCATTGCTGTCCGGCGCACGGCTGATGCTTGCTTCGCGCGATGTCGCAATTGACCCCGAGCGCCTTCTCGCACCGATCGAACAGGAAGCCGTTACGTTCGTTCAAGCCACGCCGGCACACTGGAGCGCGCTGTTGAATCACCGCTGGCCCAACGCATCTTTCACGTTGCTTTGCGGCGGCGAAGCACTGCCTGCATCACTCGCCGCACGCATGTTCGATCATGTGCAAGTCCTCTGGAACATGTACGGACCAACCGAGACGACTATCTGGTCGACTAGACGTCGGATGGTACCAGGGTTGGATCCGTCTATTGGCCGACCGATCTCGAACACTCGGATTTACCTGCTAGACAGCCACGGTCAACCGGTGCCGCTAGGCGCAGTGGGTGAACTGTATATCGGCGGCGCAGGCGTGGCTCGTGGCTATCTGAACCGCCCAGAACTGACCGCCGAACGCTTCCTCCCCGATCCCTTCTCCCATCACTCCGATGCCCGCATGTATCGCACCGGCGATCTGGCCCGCTACCTGCCCGACGGCAATCTTGTGTTCCTCGGTCGCAACGACCACCAGGTTAAAATTCGCGGCTTCCGCATCGAGCCCGGCGAAATCGAAACCTCTCTCGCAGAGCACCCCGCCATACGCGAAGCCGTCGTAGTCGCACTCGGCGACACGGACAAACGTCTGGTGGCCTATGTCACAGGCAACGAAACATCGCCAGGTGAACTGCGCGACTGGCTCGCCAGCCGCCTGCCCGATTACATGGTCCCTAGCGCTTTCGTGCGGCTGCACGCGTTGCCTCTCACCCCCAACGGCAAACTCGATCGCCGGGCACTGCCCGCTCCGGATGCCGACTCACTCGCCCATGCCGCGTACGAAGCCCCCATCGGTGCACTGGAGATCGCACTGGCCGACATCTGGCGTGAACTCCTCGGCGTCCACACGGTCAGTCGACACGATTCATTCTTTGCGCTTGGCGGACACTCCCTGCTCGCTGTTCAAATGATTACCCATGCAGCGAAACGCAGCATGATATGTACCTTGAATGACATATTTCAACACTCCACTCTGGCGAAACTAGCTTTACACATCAACACTTATCCGTCATTTACCTCAAATATCAGTGCAATCACGATTCGACCATCTGGATCAGAACCTCCGATATTCT
The DNA here is from genome assembly GCF_040965655.1 of Paraburkholderia sp. EG286B. NCBI lineage: Bacteria > Pseudomonadati > Pseudomonadota > Betaproteobacteria > Burkholderiales > Burkholderiaceae > Paraburkholderia > Paraburkholderia sp. EG286B. The sequence continues at coordinate 33,003 of NZ_JBFRCF010000041.1, forward strand.
TCGTACCGGATGGCTCGGGAGATCATTCTTACGCATTCCCCCTTTCCGAGAGCATAAACATTGATTGCCCGACATATGTACTTCCATGGCCACCAAGTCTTGACGACCCATCCAGTTTGATTGAAGATCTTGCTGAGAAAATGGCCAATATTATAATTGGCACCCAATCAACCGGACCCTATCGAGTTTGCGGCTACTGTACGGGCGGAATTCTCTCCTACGCTATCGCAAAACAACTTTCCGACATGGGAATGGAGATCGATTTTGTTGGACTTATTGACACACCTGCCCCGAGCACTTTCAGAAATGACAATTTGACTATCGAGCAACGATTCGTTATGTCGATTTCCGATTGCGGAAATATCATACCAAGAGAAACCATAAATAAGATGCAAGAAAGTTTTGGAAGGCTAAGCATTCAAGAGATAATTGAGCTTGCGCAGAAACTAAAAATTCTTCCAAAAGCAATCCCCATCAAGATCGCCGTCGATCACTACAAGCGCATCCACAATTACGTCGACATGATAAAGATTTATGCTCCGCCGCCGTTGCATTCAACAATCCACCTATTTTATGCGCTTGAGAAGCCCGACCAAGGCGATCACACCTCTCCTCAAACGCATGGCTGGGATAAAATTATCCCATCGTCGCGTCTCTTTACAAATCCAGTACCTGGCAATCACATCACGCTGATGTCAGATAAATTGAATCGCATGCTTCTTGGAAACGCGTTGAGTCGCATATTAAAAGAGCCCAATACCTATACCTCCAAACCCCTGTCGCGCAAGCCTCTGGAAACTGACAACTAACGGTAAACGATGGTTTCCACACACCAAATGGAGGTTCGTTCGGTAAGCGCCCGGCAAAGGCACCCCTCAGCCTAAATTGCCGTCAATCAAGCTGCGGCAGGAGCCCAGCGATGCGGCAGAAGTGCGGCGATGTCGTCGGCTCGATGGGTGGGCAAGCGATTGAGGACGTCTTTCAGATAGACGTACGGATCGTGGCCATTGAGCTGCGCGGATCGAATCAAGCTCATGATCGCAGCGGCGCGTTGGCCGGCACACAACGAACCTGCGAACAGCCAGTTCGAGCGGCCCAGGGCCCAGGGACGAATTTGGTTCTCGACCCAGTTGTTATCGACAGGCACGTGCCCATCGTCCAGATAACGCGTGAGCGCCACCCAGCGCCTGAGGCTATAGTCGAGTGCCCTGGCAATTGCCGATCCCTCGGAGACCAGCTTGCGCTGAGCAGCCATCCACTCATGTAGCGCATCGGCGATTGGCCGGGCGCGCTCTTGGCGCACTTCACGCCTACGATCGGGCTTGAGTTCTGCAACATCGCGCTCAACCGCGTACAGTTCGCCGAAGTATTTCAACGCCTGTTCGGCCGCTCACTATGCGAAGCTGCCGACCACTGCCTTTGTGCTGCCATCATCGGACCACGACGAACTCGCGAGCTTCGACATACGATGGTTTACGCCTAGTGCCGAGCTTGAGCTCTGTGGTCACGCGACGCTCGCGGCGGCGCATTGGCTATTTACTCGAGGGGAAGTGCCGGGCCCCGCGCTGAAGTTCAGGTCGAGGAGCGGCGCTCTGACTATCACGCGCGCGCTAGCGAGGCCATCACCATGAGCTTCCCTCGCATTCTCAGCGTCGCTGCTGACAGGGTGACGGCGCGCGCCGTGTCGGACGCGCTGGGTGTGCCGCTGGTCGAATGCCGGCGCGCTTATGATGATCTGATTGCCGTCGTCGCGGATGAGTCTATCGTCACACGCTTTGTGCCTGATATCGCTGCAATTCACGGCCTTGAATGTCGTGGCGTCGTGCTGACCGCACGTACCGAACCAAACGGTTCGCTCGCTGAATATGACATCGTGTCGCGGTTTTTTGCGCCAGCGATTTCCATCGACGAGGATCAGGTGTGTGTGTCCGCGCATTGCAAGCTTCAGCCGTACTGGTCCGATCGCTTGGGTCGCACGAGTCTGCGTGCGTTGCAAGCCTCAGCTAGCGGTGGCCGGCTAGCAGGTTGCGGAAATACACCCCCGGCGGAAGCGGCGCGCCTCGATGTACGCGCCCGCCAGTCGCAAACTTTCGCATTGTGCAATCTCAACGCGAATTCAACGTTCTTTCGGCGGCTTGAGGCCGACTT
>NZ_JBFRCF010000042.1:0-33542 GCF_040965655.1 Paraburkholderia sp. EG286B
CGATCTGCTGCACGGAGCTCGCACGTTTGCCGTCCGGACCAATCAGCGTGTCCTCGATGCCGACGCGCACATGGAGGCCCAGCGCGATGGCCATCGTGTTCATCGGCACAACATTGCGGCCCAGCGTTTCGATCGTGAGCACGGCACCATCCGGCGTGCGGCGCGCGAATTCCAGCATGTCGGCTGGATGCAGCCCTGCAGCGCCACCACCGATGGCCACGTAGTTGAGATTGAGCGGACCGCTATAGACGCCCTTGCGGATCAGGCGCTCGAGCGTTTCGAGCTGCGCAAGGTTGCCCAGCATGAACTGCGGCTGGATGCCGGCGGCAGCCAGCCGCCGGATGTGCTCGACATGCCACGACGGATTCGACGGCGAGACCATGTCGCGATAAGCCGCCTGCAGCGCGGGGTTCATGAACGAGGTGCCGGCGATGTCGGCCTCGGTCAGCAACTCCATGATGTTCATCTGGCCCGTGTTGATCGCCACGGTCACCTGATCCGGGCGCGGGCTCAACTCTGCGAGCATGTGGCGCGTGTCGTCGTTCGCCCATTTCGCCATCTCGCCGTCGCTTTCCGGTGCGAACGAGATCGAACCGCCGACCTGCAGGATCATCTTCGGCACCGCGTCGCGCAGAAGGGCAAGCATCTCGTTGAACTTCGACAGACGCTTGCTGCCCTTGCCATCCTCTTCGCGCACGTGCACGTGCAGCACCGTCGCGCCTGCGTTGTAGCAGTCGACGGCCTTCTGCACCTGTTCGTCCATCGTGACCGGGATATCGTCCGAATCACCGGGGATCCATTGCGGCCCGTAGGGCGCCACCTGGATGACGAGTTTCTCCTGATTTTCAGGCAGCAGCGAATCGTCCATGAAATGCATGATGTGTCTTCCTTATCAAGAATGGGGTGGGTGTGTGGGTGGCGTCAGGCAGCGGCCGGCGCACCGGTTACCGTTGCCTGCTCAAACGCGGCCAGCTCCTCCAGCAGGATGGGTGCGCCGAGACTGGAGGAATGAATGCCGAGGACACTGACGGCCTGCAGGACCGCTGCGATCTCTTCCTTCGTGGCACCCAGTTCGAGCGCCTTGCGGATATGCCGGCGCGTGCCCGGCGCATACATGTGCGTGCAGGACGCATCGACCGCGATGGCAAGGAACTCCAGCACCTTCGGTTCAAGCACCCCGGACATCATGGTGTGTGCACCCATCGTCATGAACTTCTCGGCCCAGACGGGATCGAGTTCGGCAATGGCATCCCACGCAGGATTCCAGTTGCCTGTGGCGCGCAGCTGGTCGCACACTGGTGTGGCGCTGCGGTTGACGTCATTGCTCATTGCATGTCTCCTCTGGATGACTGAAGGAATCGGAAGATTGCCAGGTGGTGTGTCAACGGGGACAAGTATCCGGTTCCGGCAGGAAGGCGTTTGACGGATTGGGGCAAATAATTTACATTCTGGGACGCTACGGGAAAACGATATGTCCTATCTGCTTCGCAGTGCAGCCCTTACCAATTACGTCGAGGTGGCCCGGTCGGTGGGGCTCGATCCCTATCAGCAGCTGGGCGACGCGGGCATTGAGCGCTCCGTGCTGCTCAACCCCGACATCATGATTCCGGCCGCGGCGGTCGCGCGGCTGCTGGAGACCTCGGCCCGGGCCGCCGCCGTCGAGGATCTGGGGCTGCGCATGGCGGAGACCCGCCACATCTCGAACCTCGGCGCGCTCGGTTTTGTGATGCGTGAACAGCCGACGCTACGAAAGGCGCTGGAATCCGCTGCGCACTATCTTCGGCTGCAGAACGAGGCAGTGGTGATGCGCATCGAGGAATCGGAGGGCCTGGCGGTCATCCGCGAGGACATTGTGGGCGGCATACCGGGTTCGATGCGTCAGGCGACGGAGCTGATACTGGGGGTTCTCCACCGCATACTGGACACGGTGCTGGGCACCGCCTGGAAACCGCGCGCCGTCTGTCTCACGCATGATGCTCCGGCCGGCACCACGATCCATCGGCGCGTATTTGGCGTAACCGTCGAATTCAACCAGGACTTCGACGGCATTGTGTGTCTCGCCTCCGATCTTGACGCCGCGATCCCCGCCTACGATCCGGCCATGGCGCGGCAGGTGCGCCGCTACCTGGATTCGATGCTGCTGCAGTCCAGCGCGACGATGCCCGACAAGATCAGGAAGCTGATCGTTGCGCTGCTCCCGTCAGGCGCCTGCTCGGTTGACCGGATTGCCCAGCATCTGGGCATGGATCGCAGGACCGTGCATCGCCATCTCGCACCGTACGGCGAGAGCTATCTGTCGATTCTCGATTCGGTAAGGGTAGAGATGGTGATGCGATATGTCGGTAGCGGCAACCGGCCGCTGTCTGAAGTCGCGTCGCTGGTTGGCTTCTCCTCGTTGAGCGCGTTTTCGCGCTGGTTCAACGGACGCTTCGGTTGCAGCGTTTCGACGTGGCGCCGCAAAAAGGTACAACGAAACGCCAGTGCCGACGATACGGTCGTCTAGCGGGGAAGTGCATTGGTCTGTGAATTTGTTGTGCAGGATGGCCAGTCTGGTCGAGGATGCGACGCACTTGATCATCGTTGGAAGGTCCGTTACCCGCGCTGAGCCGACGTTTGAATGTCCGCCTGAAAGCGCGTTCGAACGGCCGTTGGTGGTCGACGATCAGAGCCCGACGACCGAGCGCCAGGATGATCTCCTGTGTGCGCTCGATACGAATGTGCTAGCGACGCGACTCACTGCGATCAGGGGCAATCCCGGCCGGTGCATTGTCCGGACCGAAAATAAAGTCCCCAAGAATGGGTACGCCTGGTGGGGCGGGTTCGCGGCCCTTCATCTGGAAATTGATGGATCCACAGCCGCAGGGGCAGCACCACGGCGTCACTTCCGCAACTGCGAGTTGTTCAAGAAACTCTCGCGCCGTCGGCTCGCCGTGCTCAAGCATCAAGCATCCAACGAGCGAGCGACATCTCTGACACAGACAGCGGACGGTTTTGTTTGAGAGAACTCATGGAATGAGAATGCTGGATTGCATGCCATGACAGGGATTAACAGGGGGCTCCTTGTTCGAATCCGTTCTTAACTGAACGATCCGTCCGCGTGGTCATCGCCAACGTGCGCGGCGATGAACATGGCGACGGCCGACCGGCAATAGGATTCGATTTCGTTGTCGTCCTCTGCTCTCGCCTTATCGAAGCGTGCGATAAGCAGCAGATCGGATCCTTTGAAAAGCGCGGCAAACAAGCGGGCGGACCTGAGAGCATCGGGTACGTTCAGAACCGCTTTCGCGTGCAACTGACTTAACAGGGCCTCGATCTGGGCGATGACATAGGCGGGCCCGGCTTCGTAATGGAGCTTGCTTAACGACTTTTGATTCGTCTTGTCGGCCAAGACCATGGCTTCGACACTGCGGACGTCCGGGCTCAACAGCGTGCGAAGCAGGGATGATCCCACCGCCATGAGTTGCTCTTCGGCCGAACCGTCGACGCCTTCAAAAAGGGCCTGCGGGGCAAACTGATGGCAGTGGGCCGCCATGGCCGCGCCGAACAGCGCCTCCTTGCTCTCGAAGTGCCGATAGATGCTGAGCTTCGATATCTTCGCCCGCTGGGCGACCTTGTCCATGGTCGTCGCTTGAAACCCCAATTCCACAAAGAGTTCGCAGGCGGCGTCGACTATCGTTTGGCGAAGCGCCTCGTTGGTGGGCCGGCCACGCCGGCCCTGGCTGTTTTCGTTCACGACAATTCCAGTACTTGACAGTATTCAAATTCTTGCGCTACGATACCACGCAGTATCTTAAATGCACAAGCCAAGGGTAGGTTTCAACCGGTTGTCCAAATCAGGTTTCCTCGGGCCTCCCAGAGATATCGAGTGCGGCATTGTCCGGCCGCTCAATACAGCCGTGGGCAGCTTTCTCGCCAATCCTGAATCCCTGCTTGCTCACAGTCTCAAGCTGGTATCGCCGGACGATATTGCGCACCACGCCCAGCCCCCTCAATCCACAACACGGAGCCCGTCACCATGGATGACGTCATCATCATCGGCGGCAGCTTTGCCGGCCTCGCCGCCGCCCTGCAACTCGGCCGTGCCCGCCGCAAGGTCACCGTTCTCGATACCGGCCGGCCGCGCAACCGCTTTGCAGGCCACTCGCATGGCCTGCTCGGCCACGATCACAAGCCGCCGCTGGACATCCTGGTCGAGGCGCGGCAGCAGCTGGTGCGCTATCCAACGATCAGGCTGGTCGATGCGCGGGCCGAGAGCGTGTCTGGCGCCATCGACGATTTCTGCGTCGTCACTGACGATCACGAAAGCCTTAGGGCGCGCCGCCTGATCCTGAGCTATGGCGTCGCCGACCAGATGCCTGATGTTCCGGGCTTTGCCGAAAGCTGGGGCATGTCCATCGTGCCCTGCCCCTATTGCGACGGCTTTGAAGTCGCCGGCCAGCAGTGGGGCCTCGTCTGGTCCGGCTCGCAGTCGCACCAGTCTGTCAGGCTGTTCCGCGATTGGACCGACAAGCTGACTGTCTTCGCCGATGGCCATGACATAGCGCCCGATATCCAGGCCGATCTGGCGTGCCGCAACATACCTGTCGTCGATGGCTCGATCGTCGAGATCGCCCATCACAACGGCCATATCGCCACCGTCAATCTCGATACCGGTCGCAACGTCGCGGTCGACATCCTGTTCGCCCAGCCGCGCAACAAGCCGTCCGCAAGCCTGCATGAATCACTGGGCCTCGCGACGGTGGATACGCCTACCGGCGTCGTCATCAAGGTCGATGAGCGCCGCCAAACCATCATGCCCGGCATCTACGCCGCCGGCGACCTTACCACGCCCTTCTTGCCCTCGGTCACTCAGGCATCATCGCAGGGCGCGATGGCGGGTATCTTTGCCCAGCAGTCGATGTTGGTTTGAGAGGCGGATTCCCTTCTCCCGTTGCGTCGTCGCTGTCGAAAAGGTCGGCGGGCTCAGGCGCCGAGACCGGTGCCGCCTGGCGCCCGACCGACCACACGCAGGTCTTGCGCCTCATCGCAGCTGGGGGCGGGTTTGTTCGAGACGATGCGCACCTTGGCATAGGCTCGGCTCCCCGTTGCCTCGAACTAAGGGTAGCTAGTTAAGAACGATTCAGAACAAGGAGATGACATGGCAAAGGAAAATGCCTATCAGGTGGCCGACTGGAATGGTCAAAGCGGGGAGCGCTGGGTCGCCAACCAGGCCCGGCTCGACGCCATGGTGTCGGTGTTCGGCCAGGCCGCGATAGAAGCCGCCGCGCCCATGACGGGCGAGCGCGTGCTGGACGTCGGCTGCGGCGCAGGCGCGTCGAGTCTGGCTCTGGCCGCCCGCGTCGGCGCGGGCGGCCACGTGCTCGGCGTGGATATATCCGAACCGCTGATCGGCCGGGCGCGCGCGCTAGCGCCACCGGAAACGCCGGTCCTTTACGAGGTGGCCGACGCCAGCAGCGCGGAGCTGCCCGAGGGCGCGTTCGACATCCTGTTCTCGCGTTTCGGGGTGATGTTCTTCGACGATCCGACAGCGGCGTTCGCCCATATGCGACGCGCGCTGCGCCCGGGCGGGCGGGTCGCTTTCGTCTGCTGGCGCAGCGCGGCCGAGAACGATTGGGTGCGCCTGCCGATGGGCGCGCTCAAGGGCATCCTCCCCCCAAGCGCGCCGCCTGATCCAGAAGCGCCCGGCCCATTTTCGTTCGGCGACCGGGGGCGGGTGTCGCGCATCCTGACGGCAGCCGGCTTCGCCGATATCGCTATCGCGCCCTTCGATGCTTCCGTCCCGTTCGGCGAGGGCGGGACGCGGGACGCCGCGATCGACGACGCGGTGAAGATGACGCTCGAGGTCGGCCCGCTGTCGCGCGCGCTCGCTGATCGGCCCGACGACATCCGCGCCCGCGCGTCGGCCGCGGTTCGCGCCGCCTTCGTGGGCCTGCCGGGCGAGCGGTCGGTGATGATCGACGGCGCGGCGTGGATCGTCATAGGACGCAATCCGGCAAGCTGACAGGGATTAACAGGGGGGAGACGCCCCCGCTGGGTTGGTCACCCAACGATATCGACGCCCGGGCTCGTGCCTGTTACAAGTCCGTGCGGCGACAGTTAGTGCGCATCTACGCCCATGGACACCACGCGTGCAACACGACCGCTGCGCGCCACCTGGCGTCGCCGCTGGCCGCCTGCGCGACGACGCCGTTTTGCTCGTCGCACATGCGTTTTCGCGATGGCGTTGCAAGTGGGAAGGCGTGAGTACACCGGGTTGCCTGTTACAGCGTCCCGCGCACGGTGCGCTCGGCCTTGCCGTCTGGCTCTCGATCGATGCACCGGTTGCACGTGCGTCCTGGAGCCGGGCGGCCAGTCAGTGGCTGACATTGCATCTCCTCGTACAGGCCCTGGCTGTCAGGGATTCCGGCGGTTCTCATGACGATTATCTGGCAGGCGCTTCGCTAGCTCCGGCGTCGTGTATCCGCGATTTGTGAGGGGCTTGAGCCCTTGCCATTTATGCACGAACATCGACGCGAGACTTAAGGGAAGACTGCGATGAATCGCAGCTACGAGACAATGATGGCCTTACGCCTGAAATCTGCGTTGAGGGCGACATCATCATCGGAACTGGCAAGCGCAAGCAGACGACGCTGGCTATCTGGCCGCCGTGACTTCATGACGAAGGCCGATGCACTAATGGCCTGATACACCACGGCCCGAAGGATTATCGACTGAGGGCGAGATTATTTTGTAGTCCCAGGGGTAACGAAAAGTGGCGCCTACGCGTGAAGGCTGAGGTCTCGGGATATCCCTGCGGTGTGGAGGGCTTGCTTCCCGTTCCTTCATCGATGTACACAGCGTGCATTCAGTGACGATCGTGCAGAGAAGGCAAGAAAACAACGTGCCTTATACTGCAGGGACGCGACGATCCTCCGATACTCGCGCTCGTGTCCTTTCGCGGGCGACGGTGGTCGTCCCCCAATATTGCGGGATCTTCGACGTCAGGACTATTCAGGAAAATTCCGGGTCGGCCAACAAGCGTCCGGAGAGAACCGGGGAACTTCTTGCACGGCACTTACAACCCGTGGCTGATGGCGCTGTCGCTGGTGGTGGCGACGCTCGCCTCATACACTGCGCTTGATCTCTCCGCGCGCATTGCGTTGCTGACGCAGTCGCGGCTGCGTCATGCATGGCTCGCGGGAGGTGCCGTGGCGATGGGCGTCGGCATCTGGTCGATGCACTTCATCGGCGTCCTTTCATTTTCCCCTGCCAATCCCGATCGGCTACGACTTCGCGATCACGGCGGCGTCGCTGGCGATCGCAATCATCGTGTCGTGGTTCGCACTCCATGTCATTACGCGCGCGAAGCTGACGCCGCCGCGTCTGGCCGCCGGAGCCGTCCTGATGGGGCTCGGTATTGCGGGTATGCACTATACCGGCGACGCTGCAATGAAGATGCAGCCCGGCATCGTGTACGACCCGGTGCTCTTTGCCGCGTCGATCGGCATCGCAATCGTTGCGTCCGGCGCGGCCCTCTGGATCGCGCAGTCGCTCAGCGCCGCGAGCGTGCGGCGGGTGATGGCCAAGCGTACGGTTGCGGCATTCGTAATGGGCGTCGCGATTACCGGCATGCACTACACCGCCGATGCAGCGGCCACGTTCCTGCCCGGCTCGGTTTGCGGCGCAGCCCAGGGCATCGACCTTCGATGGCTGGCAACGACCGTGACGCTGTTCACATTCGCCATCCTGATCGTCACGCTGATCCTTTCGCGCTTCGATGCGCGGACCGCGTTCCTGACCGGTTCGGTTTCCGAGCTCAATGGCCAGATCGTGCGCATGGCGACATTCGACACGCTGACTGACCTGCCGAACCGGCGCGCACTCACGACGCGGATCAATCGTGCGATCGATACTGCACGCCGCAATTCCAGCAGGTTCGCCGTCCTGTTCATGGACCTGGACGGCTTCAAGACGATCAACGACTCGCTCGGTCATACGGCGGGCGACGAAGTCCTGAAGGCTTTCGCGCAGCGGTTGCTGCAGTGCGTGCGTGACCACGATACGGTAGCTCGGCTGGGTGGCGACGAATTTGTGGTCCTTCGGGAAGACGTCGGGTCTGCTGGAGAAGCCGCACGGCTGGCCCAAGCCGTGCTTGATCGCATGCGCCAGGGTGTCTGGAATGACGGTCAGCCGCTCCAGGTGACGCCGAGCATCGGCATTGCGCTTTTCCCTCGCGATGGCGAGACCGTCGAAGCGTTGCTCAAGCACGCCGACGCCGCCATGTACGAAGCCAAGCGAGGCGGGCGCAGCATGTACCGGTTCTTCGCGGTCGCCATGAAGGAGGCGGCGACGCGTGCGCTTCAGGTCCAGCGCGCGTTGCATGACGGGCTCGGAGCCGGGTACTTCGAAGTCCACTTTCAGCCCAAATTTCGCGGAACAGGCACCGAACTGGCCGGCGCGGAGGCGCTCCTCCGGCTGAACCATCCCGAACTGGGGGCACTCATGCCGGAGGAGTTCATCCCGGTTGCGGAGCGCTCAGGCCAGATCAGGCAGATCGGATACTGGGTCGTGCGCGAGACCTGCCGTCAGCTCAGGCGGTGGCAGTCCGAAGGACTGCCCGACGTCCGTGTGGCGATCAACCTGTCTCCTCGCCAGCTGGCCCAGCCGGATCTGGTGGCAACGATTCTCGATATTGTCCGCGCGGAACAGGTGGAACCTGACCAGCTCATATTCGAGATCACCGAGACGGTGGCAATGCAGGATGCGGCACGCGCGACTACGGTGATCCACGAATTCCAGAACAACGGCTTCGAGGTGGCGATTGACGATTTCGGCACGGGCTACTCGAGCCTTGCCTACCTGCAGCGTTTTCGGGCGAAGCAGCTGAAGATCGACCGTTTTTTTATAAACGGGCTTGACGAACATGGCGCGGAAGGCAGCGCAATCGTCTCGGCAATCATTGGTCTGGCGCATTCGCTCAAGATGGAAGTGGTGGCCGAGGGCGTCGAGACTGCGTCCCAGCTCGAGCATCTCCGCTCACTGGGGTGCGACGAAGTGCAGGGTTTCCTGCTCGGCCGGCCGCTACCCGCGGCTGCGTTTGCCGCGCTCCTGCCGGCACGCCAGCATCGCCTCGAAGGGGACCGGACTACTGCCGTCGAGTAACACCCGGATCGGCGATTGACGATCTGGCTCGGGCGCCCGGCTGTTGTCGCCATGCTCCGGCTTCAGCGCTGCACGATCAGCGTCACGCGCCGGTTCAGCGCGCGGCTCGCGGGGTCGTTGCCTGCCACGAGCGGGAAGTTGTCGGCGCGGCCAATCGCGGCGAGCCGGTGAGGCTCGATGCCGCGCTCGACCAGAAAGCGCACCACCGCGCCCGCGCGCGCCGAAGAGAGCTCCCAGTTCGAAGCGAATTTCGCGTTCGCGATCGGCGTGCTGTCGGTGTGCCCTTCCACGAGGATATTGCCCGCCGGCGCCGCGCGCAGCACCTCGGCGATACGGCCCAGCACGCCAAGCGAATCGGGCAGCAGCGTGGCATCGCCCGCGTTGAACAGGATCTTCGCGTTGATGCCGATCTCCACGCCGCGCGCCGCCGGCACGATCGTGATCTCGCCGCGCTGGCGCAACGTTTCGAGCGCGGCGAGCAATGCCTGATCGACGGCGGGCATTTTCACGGCCGCTGCCGCCGTGTTCGTAGATTGCGCTGCCGATCGTATTTCGGATTCCTTATGCTTCGCCAGCTGCATCGCGTAGAGCGCGAGGAACAGCACCATCAGCGTCGTGATCAGGTCCGCGTAGGAGATGAGCCAGCGGCCGGAACTCGATTCGCCGCCCTCGTCCTCGTCGTGATCGAATTGTGCCGTGAGCGGCAAATCTTTATCGGAAAGCATGGGCGGTCAGCTCGCGCGCGTCGTGTCCAGCGCCCATACGTTCGCTTCGCCCTGCAAACCGCCGCGCTTGCCGCCCACCTCGCCAGCGAGGCGCGTGGCGATCGTATGGGGCGACTCCTTGCGCGAAATGGCGAGCAGGCCGTCGAGATAGAGCTTGCGCAGGCGCAGTTCGCTTTCGATATGCGCGCGCATCTTGCCATACAGCGGCAGAAAAACCAGGTTCGCGAAAGCCAGGCCATAAAGCGTGGCGATGAAGGCCACGGCAATGCCGGGCCCGAGTTCGGCAGGCTCGATCAGATGCCCCGTGACCTGAATCAGGCCGAGCACCGAGCCGAGAATGCCGAACGTGGGTGCATAGCCGCCCGCCTGCTGCCACACGCGCGCCGCCGCCATGTGCTTGCGCCCGGAGGCTTCGAGTTCGCGCTGGAGCGCATCTTCGAGCACGGCGGTCGACACACCGCTCGCAAGCAGTTCGAGCCCGCGCCGAGCGAACGGATGAATGCCCTGCAGATCCATCGACTCGAACGCGAGCAGACCATTGAGCTTGGCTTGATCGCCCCATTCCAGCACGGCGGCGAGGCTCGCTTCATCGACGCGCGGCGCCTTCACGAAGGCCATGCGCAATTGCTTGATGGCATCGAAGAAACGCGCCCACGTGTTCTGGATCATCACGGCGCCGAGCGTGCCGCCCAGCACGATGGCCAGCGCCTCAGGCTGAAGCAGCGTGACGAAATGGCCGCCTTCGAGCGAGAAGCCCGCGACTACGGCGAGCGCGCCAATGGCGATACCAATCAGGGTAAGCAGATCCATGCGCGTCTCCCAACTCAGCGATCCGCCTGGCGTCCGCCAGGCGTCTTGAGTGCACGCACCGCTGCAAGCAGGCGCTGCTCGATATCTTCGACTTCCACAGGATCGATCTTGATGTCGCGGCGCATGACCCACGACACTTCGTTCTTGCGTGCGTCCGCCATCACGGAGAGCAGGCGCTCGGATACGGCCGGATCCTCGATCGAAGCGAGCAGTTTCGCGAGATCGTAGGTATCGAGCGCGCTCACGGCTTCGAACAGCGTACGCTGATCGACGAACAACAGATCGTCGAGCGACTTGAGTTCGCCCGAGCCTCGGCCCGTGCGCTTCGAGAAATACGCCGCGCCCTTTTGCTCGACGAAGTTGAGCACCTTCGACTTGCGGAACGCGAAGACCTCGTCGGCGATTTCAGCGTGCGAGAGCTTGTTGAGAATGACCTTGCGCTCCACGCCGATCAGCGCTTCGAGATCGCCCAGCTCGATCAGTTCGAGTTCGCTGTTGATCGACACATCGAGATCGCTGTCCGCGACCTGCGTCGCGCGCTCCACGATGCGCACAGGGTCGAACGTCACCACCTGGCGGCCCAACGCGCCTTCCGCCGCTGCCGCGTTGTTGGCGAGGTGCGTGGCCTGCCCGCTTTGCATCGCGACGAGATTGAGCTTTTCCATGCGCCGGAGCATGGCCATCACATGCGGACGCGAATGGCCGGCCACCGCACGGCATTTCTGCACGACGTCGGCGAGCGGCACGCTCACTTCGACGCCGCTCGCGCCGTGTCGCGACCAGGTATCGCCGCCTTCGGCGCGATCGCTCGCGCCTGCGATCAGCGCGAGCACATGCGCGTACGACAGCACGCCCGGCATGAAGTCGGCATGGGTGTAGGTGGCGAGCAAATCGTCCTTCGCCTTGACGCGCCGCGTGAGCGTGCGCACCACATGGCGCAGCATCGGCGTGACGCGTTCGAGTTCCTCTTCGATGAGGCTCGCCGGCACGACGGTCAGTTGGCAAAAGCTGAGCGCCTTCGCCGTGTTCGGTCGCGGTTCCGCGCCGAGCAACGCGGTCTCGCCGAAAAATTCGCCGCGTCCGAGCGTGGCCATCACGACTTTCTTGTCGTCGCAGCGCGTGGAGATTTCGACCTTGCCGTCGGCGATCACGAAAATCAATCGTTCGCCTGCAAAGCCTTCCGAATAAATGATCTCGCCCGGCGCCGCCGTACGCGACCATGTTTGACTGCGATTCAAGTTCTATCCCCGGAAAACGATTCCATCGCCCGCATTTGTCTGACTATCTTATGCGTTTGCGAAGTGAGTGCTATGAGCCGCGTTTACGGCGTTTTCCAGGACGTTCTTGAATCAGCTTGCATAGTTGGCACGCGTGGAAAGCATGGCGTAAGTGTGCGTGGTGTGCCATTGCGGGCGACCCAGATTGACGTGCGCTTCATACAGTTGGGTGAGACGTCTCAGTCGAGGGACGTCCATGTATGTGCCTGCTAGCGCAGCGCGCCATGGAGGCGGACTTCGGCGAGGGCAATGGTCTACCGGAATCAGCGACGTTCGCTACGGGAGATAGGGCAAGACTGGGTGTAGTCAGTGCGGCCAGTCCTCGTTCGCCGTCCCCCTGTGACAGGCATGAGCTCTCCGGTTCCCCGGCGAGCGTCCAGCACTCGCCGTTATCGTCAAAAGCTCTCTGATCTCGGGTGGCTTGCCCCGGTCTGAAGATGCTATGTCTTCCGCAACCTGAATACAAAATCCACTTCGACTGACGCGCCCTTCGGTAATTGCAAAACGCCAACGGACGTTCGCGTGTGCACGCCAGCTTCGCCAAGGACAGCGCAAAGCACGTCGGACGCGCCATCGGCGACTTCGCTTTGCATCGTGAAGTCAGGCGCACTGCGTACGAAGACATTGATGCGCAGTACGGCGGCTATCACGTCGAGCGTCCCGCATTGCTGGAAAATCAGCGATAGGGCACGAAGTGTCGATATCGCTGCTGCACGTCGCGCGTCGTCCAGGGAAATGTCGGCTCCTGCAATACCCGCGAAGCGAACGACGTCGCCGATGCGGGGAATCTGGCCAGCGATGTAAGCGTCGCTGCCGTTGATCAGCACCGGCGTGTAATTTCCGCCTACCTTTATTTTGTCGCGCGGATCAAAACCGGTGTCAGCTGCGAGGCGCAGCAACGTCTCATCCCTTGTCATGGCGGCCCTTCGAGCACGGTGCAGTGTGGAAGACCGAGTGTACGTGCTTATGCGCAATCGCGTCCGCGATCATCGCGACCTGCATCGCCGCAAGCTTCGTGACCGATGGGCCGTTCTGCCAGCTGTACCGGAGATCTGTTTCAACGGCGTTACACCAATATAAAAAATCTTCACCGGCAAATGACCAATTTGTATGAAGAAATAAATCATGCCGCCGATAACTACGTTGTTACCGCTCTGTGCCGCCCTTGCGGTCGCACCATGCCAGCGCCAGGCGCACCATGAGATTGGGCTTGCAGGTGTCCGTCGAGTCAGGTCGGGGTTAACGGACCTGTCGAATTTGTACCGCGACCAAACTGCGCGCCGGTCCGCTTATCTATTTTTTCACCCTTAACACAGTGGATCATGAATTTCGGCAACATGAAACTTGGCACCAAACTGATCAGCGCTTTCATCCTGGTTTCGGCGATCAGCGCTGCGGTCAGCGGGATCGGTCTGCGCAACATGGCGCAAATCAGCGCGAACGCAGACAAGACCTACCGACAGGATCTTGTCGGACTGAACCTGATCCAGCAGGCTAACGCGGACGTCCTGCGAGTTGGTACGTATCTGCGCAATGCGGTGCTGGCCACAACGGCCGAGCAGCGGGCTGGCTCGCTGGACCAGGCTGACAAGGCACTGGCCCAGGCGCGCGATCACCTCAACCAGGCAGAACCCCTTGTCTATACCGACAAGGGGAAGGCGACATTCGCCGAGCTTGACCAGGGCTGGCAGGACTACATCCAGGCCTTCAACGAAATGAAAGGCAAGATCAGTTCGGCCGCGTTGCAGGATCGGGATGGCCTGACTGAATACATGCTGGGTGAGTACCACACGAAGGGTTTCAGGACGCTCGTCCTGATGGGCAACCTGGTTGCCCTGAAGCAGGGCGACGCGCAAAGGACTGCCGACGCCAACGACGCCGTGTACGACGACGGCCGGAATCTGATGCTTGTCCTCGTGGCTATGTCCGTCTCGATCGGCATCGGTGTCGGCCTTTGGATGATGCGTAGCGTCACCCGGCAACTGGGTACGGAGCCTGCGACCGCTGCCGCCGTGGCCAGAAGTGTGGCTGCGGGTGACCTGAACGTGAGCATTGACCTGCGCGCCGGTGACACAAACAGCCTGATGGCATCGCTGAAGTCCATGTGCGAGGCGCTGTTGCGAGTCGTGTCGGACGTACGCGAAAACGCCGAAGGTGTCGCGACTGCGAGCGCGCAGATCGCGCAGGGCAACCTCGATCTGTCGAGCCGCACCGAGGAGCAGGCCGCATCGCTCGAAGAAACTGCGTCCAGCATGGAGCAACTGACCGCAGCGGTGCGCCACAACACGGACAACGCAACGCAGGCTGCCACGCTCGCAGGTACAGCCTCGGGCGTGGCGCAGCGCGGCGGCGAAATCGTTGGTCGCGTCGTCGAGACGATGCGCGACATCTCCACGAGTTCGACCCGAATGTCCGAGATTATCGGCGTCATCGAGGGCATCGCATTTCAGACCAACATCCTCGCACTGAATGCAGCAGTCGAGGCGGCTCGCGCAGGAGAACAGGGGCGCGGCTTCGCCGTCGTTGCAGGTGAGGTCCGCACGCTCGCGCAGCGCAGTGCGACTGCCGCGAAGGAGATCAAGGAGCTGATTTCCGATTCTGTTCAGCGGGTGGAAGCAGGTTCGAGGCTCGTCGAAGAAGCAGGCGGCGCAATCCGGGAAGTCGTGCAATCGGTGAAGCGCGTGACGGACGTTGTAGGCGAAATCTCGTCGGCATCGAGCGAGCAAAGCACCGGGATCGAACAGGTGAATCAGGCGGTCAACCAGATGGACCAGGTCACACAGCAGAACGCGGCACTCGTAGAAGAAGCTTCGGCCGCGGCCCAGGCAATGGCACAGCAGGCGGAGAGCCTGCGCAAGACGGTGGCGTTCTTCAGGAACCGTGGCGAAAGGACGATTTCATCGCGCGAGACGAGGCCGCAGACGGCGTTCCAGGGGAGCGCACCGCGACGCCTTGCTTCTCCTCCGGCAGCAGCAACAAGGCCTGCGTCGATGCCAGTCCCATCGGAGCGCGGGAGCAAGGTATTTGCTGCTCCCGCTACCGGGACATCGGAGTGGCAGACGTTCTGAACGGGACTGCGATGCCGGGGCGAGGAGCCACACTCGCCGCGCGCAGCGGTCCAGGTCGACCGGTAAAAACGACCCACGATGACGTGCGCTGTAAGGTCATCGACAGCCATAAGAACCGCCTCCGCGGCGCAGGCTGCGCCGGCGAGTGAAGGTGCGGTCGGAAGAGAACTCATGGATGGAGACAAGCGTGCCCGCGATTTCAAGAGCGCGGACGTAACGCGGGGCACGACTGCATGGAAAGAGCAGCGTGCTAAAGGCCATCCTGCTGTGTCCAGAGAGGGGTTAGCGCCGGCTCGGGTAGGTTGCAAGCCGCCAGGCCGTGTGTCAGCTCATGCTGGAATGCGGTGGGGTTCGAGAATCGACTTCCGACCAGATCGTCAACTAGCAACATGAGATCATCCACGCCACTCAACGTATCAAAAATCATTGTCAAGTCGCTGGAGTCTGCAGGAATCGATCATGTGTTCCTGGTTCCCGGAAAGCTGATTTATCCGCTGCTGGGTGCAATTGATGATTCGCCTTCCATTCGCGGCATCGTTGGCGCTCATGAAACGGGCAGCGCCTTCATGGCCGATGGCTACGCACGTGCCAGCCGCAAGTTCGGCGTTTGCGCAGGCATTTCCGGTCCGGGCACCATGAACTTCGTGCCCGGCATGGCGGCCGCTCAGGCCGACCAGATTCCGATGCTCTATATCGCGGGGGGCATCTCGTCGAGTGCGGAGGGTAAAGGAGCCTTCCAGGATGCGACGTCAGGTGGCATCTTTGAAAGTGGCGTGGTCAGAGGGCTGATGACGGACGTGGTCGAGCTGAAGAACAGGGAAAACGTTCAGGCTGAGCTGCGTCGTGCGACGGAGGGCCTGAACTGGATGCGTCGGGCGCGATCATTCGTCAGTATTCCTGTCGACATTCAAAGGCAGGATGTACCTCCCGGCCCGCAGATAGCACGGCAACCCTACGCCCAGCACGAATTCAATATGGGCGAAGTTCCGCCTGACCGTACCGCACTGGAAGCCCTGTGCCACCTGTATCTGCTCCAGTCGAAGAAAGTCGCGTTTCTGGTTGGGAGTCGCGGGAATGACGCGCAGACTGCGAGGGCGCTTCTTGAGGTTGCGGAAAAGTTTCACGTTCCGGTTGCGACGACGCTGGCAGGCAAGGGCGCATTTCCCGAGCGACACAAACTCGCGCTCGGCATATACGGCTTCTCGAGCCATTCGCGCGCGGCACGTGTGATCCATTCGGACGAGCTTGACGCGCTCGTCGTATTCGGCAGCGATCTGAACCAGCGTGACAGCATGAACTGGAGCAGGAAGCTGACCGAGGGGAAGGATCTGCTTGTCTTCGATGACAGCTTCGATCACCCGCCGATGGGACACATTGCCCAGCGAAACATTTTCTCGGGGATCGGAGCCAGCTTCCGGTTGCTCGCCCGGATGAACACGGGCGCCCACGACGGGTTCCAGAAAGTGCTCGAAAGAAGAAGGGCATGGGTCGCCGGGCTCAGGCAGATTCCCCTCTACGACAGCCAGTTCGAGGACTTTGCCACGAGAGCTTCCAGCGGCAATGAGCCGCTTTATCCTGGCACCATCATCAAGCGCCTGTGCCAGCTGTTGCCCAGCGATAGCAACGTCGTGGTGGATTCTGGTGCCCATCGTATATTCATGGCCCACTACTGGCTGACGTCGGGCATGGGCAACTACTTTTCATCCAGCTCGCTCGCGCCGATGGGCTGGGCTATCGCAGCCGGAATCGGCGTAAAGCTTGCGGCGCCCGAACGCCCTTGCGTTGTCGTCACGGGCGACGGTTGCATGATGATGCACGGAACGGAGATTCAGTCGGCAGCTCGCTACGGCATCAAGGTAATCTATGTTATCCTGAACAATGCTGCGCACGGCGCAATCCATATCGATGCGATGAGGGGCGGTCTGATTTCGGAGCAGCACGAGACTGCCCCGTCATAGCTGGACCGCATTTGCATCGTCGCTCGGTGTGGCGGCACGCGTGGTTAACGGAATCGACGAGCTGGATGAGGTTCTCAATGAAGCATCTCAATATGACGGTCCGTTCCTGATTGAAGTGATGACGGGAGTCTTTCCCGCACCGAACCGGTACTACTCGGAAGCGCAGGCGTGTTGACGGGCAACGACCCTGAGGCCTTTCGCGGTCCCCTCGAACACTGCCCGCCGGGAAAAATGCGTCATGACGCGAGAGCTCAGCGGCGTGCAGGGCTGCTGCCCGATATATCGAAGGTTTGTTTCGATGGCGCGGCATCTGCAGTGTTGATGAGTCTCAGATGCGTGCGATCTCGCACAATTTTTCGCGCGGCATCGGTCGACATAGTGCGCCCCCGCGCGTCGCCGCCCGCAGAACCCTCAGTGCTCTGCCGGAGGATGGATTCGTTTTCTCATTGGTGTAGGGATGCGACTACGCTGAGAAATCGCTGAACCGTTTGCGGATCGAACTGCGAGCCCGCTCGGTTGACAATTGCGTCCACGGTTTCGCTGTGGGGACCCGAACGCTTGCCGGCCCTGGGCATAGCGGATCACGTCGTAGGCATCCAACAACGATACAACCCCTGCCAGGGAAATTGACGCGCCGCACGGCCAGTCGAGCCTGAGCCAGACCCAGACGCGTGCTTTCGTGGCAGGGAATCCTGTGCGGGTCGACATGCGCTCAGATCAATGCCATACGCATAGTACGACGATCGATGCGGCAAGCAGCAATGCGCCGAGGACCAGCCAGTTGTTGGGTGTCACGAGTGGCACCCGCTTCTCCGGGCCGAAAGTCGTGAGGGCACTACCAACTGCGGAAAGTGGCTTCGGGCGTGCCCGAAGTGCACTACGCCCGGTATGCTCGACGTGTGCCTCATGAACCGTTTCCCCTGGGTGGATGTCGTTCTATGGTGCCAGATATCCCAATATATGGGAATTTAAATCTGTGGGGGAACGGCGCCTCAAAGCTGGCATTTCCGTGATTGCCTCCCCTCGGCTGACATGAAAAATGGAAGATGGGGATAACGGGGTTGTGTGTGCTCGCGCATGTTTTAGGGGCCCATTTTGCGGATAATTCATTCGCGCACCGGGACCCGGATGCAGAAGACCGACGAAAGAGACGAAACGGGGTAGCAGGAGACCAGGACCAGAAGCCAGAAATTTGCGACGCGGTTTCGCTATCGCGTCAGGATCGTTCAGCCGGGCCCGCGTGGGTCCGGCATTTTTTGCGCCGTCTTGCCTTACTGTCGCTCGCCAACTTTTGCAGAGCGTAGACGATGACGGGGGCTATCGGCGAGCGTCCTGCCACGCCTCGGCGGGGCGCGTCTCCCCCAGGCGGGCACTAAGCTCCCGAAAAGTTGATGGAATCGGACACGCTGGGGCGCAACATCGCGTCCGGCGTTCGTTTCAGTTCCCGTCGTCAGCTGCGCGCAGCCCGTTACGTTCGGACAGGAACCGGAAAGTTGCTTCGTTCAGGGTGGTCGTCAGCATCCGGACATCGCGACCGTCCTGGCCCGCCGCCTCGCTTTCGTGGAAGTACCGTTGGAAGAGGCGGCGCGTGGCCGCCATGGCCCGGTACGCATCACAGAACTCGTCGAGCTCTCGGTTCACAATACTTCCCCCTGATGCAAGGCCTGAACGTGTGCGTCCCAGGTACCGGAATCTGCACCCGGACGTATCGCCGAAATCGCCACCGGGCAACGGGGTGGGCCGGCCTGCCCATGGGGCCCGTCTTCTACGCACGCTTCCGCCAAGACAGCTTATCCGGATCGCAGGTGACGCTTAGCCGCAGCAACGCGCGGCGTTCGTTCCGGATCGCATCGCAAAGCAGTCGACGATGGGCGACAAGATTTCGAAGGATTGCCTGCATCGTAAGCAGCAGTTCCCCGGCCAGCTGGGTGTCCAGCCCGGCAGCTCGATATCGCGCGAGGCGATCTTGCTGGGCGGAAACGAGATAGCCGGCGATGCGCAGGTGATCGTCGGCAAGACGCAGACGACGACGTTCGTCGACAATCGTAAGCATCGGGTTCTCCTTCTGGCCTGGCTCTGACCTGCTTCGTCGGCAGCGTCGGCGATTCGGGTTGCGATTGTGTATTGGCAGTGTATGGCTGCAAGCGCTTGCGTGGAAGGAAAACGAATATTATCCAGTTGCAGGGCCCCACCACGCGCGCTGCTGCATCGACTGGTGGTTTCGCGCTTGGGTAGAGCGGTGTCTTCAATGGATTCGGGGAGACCCGGCGCCCGGATGCGGTCTCTGAACTGGCAAGCAGCAGGAACCAGTGGAGAGACCTGAGCGCACGCGTCTCCCAGGATGCCGGTGCCCGTGGAGCAACGCAGTATCGTGCGACGATCGTGGGCTGATCGCGTACGGGGGCCATGGCTGCAATGATCCAGCAACCGCAAACACCCAGTGATGATCGCGATCATGGAAGAAAAAGATGGATTTGGCGGGCCGCCGTGGGCAAAACGGCGTGCTGCCGCTGCGCAGATGCTCGAAAAAGGCCATTCCATCCAGCAGGTCGCGGCCACACTCGGCCTTAGTCGCGCGACGGCCCGCTGCTACGCTGCCTTGTACAACGCCGGCGGAAGCGGGTCCCTGCAACAGATGGGCGATGTGGGGCGCCGCAGGCAGCTTCCGGAAAATGGGACGAACTGGCTCATTGCCGCGGTAAAGCATGCGCCGTCTCTACACGGGTTCCCTGACCCCTGGTGGACCAGGGAAGCCATTGTCGAACTCATTGAAAGGCAGTTCGGCATCCGGTACTCCCGTTCGCATGTCAACCGGCTCATCCGGGATCATGGCTTGTGCGAACATGTCATTTCCGCCAGGAGGCAGCCTGCGGTCAAGTCACCGGCCCGGCGTCGAGCGTGACGGCGATCACGTGCCGCGCCGCGCGACGCCGTGCGCGCCCGCAGCGACTGTTTGCTGACCGCCACGGTTGCCCAGCCGGCACGGTGGAGTGCGTGCGTGGCAGATCCGCACGGTAGAGCCCGCGTCTGCACGCAGCCAGGAGGCAGCGATGCGCCTGGCAGGCTTGTGCGGAATACGCCTGACCGGACGCCGGTCTGGCGATACATTCTCACTGAGACCGCAACGATGTACCCTTGGGCGTGCAAAAGGAGGGATCACTTTCCGTTGGCGTCGCTTTGCACCGACGCGGGCTCTCTCCGCCGGTGCGAAGCAATGCCGTCCTGGTAGCGAAGGAGGCGCACCGGCATGGAAAATACCGACGAGCCGAACACACGATGGGAAGCGCCGTTCTGGGCGGCACGGTGGATAGAGGCGACGACAGACTATTCGGTTTTCGCACTGACGACCGACGGTCGTGTCGCCAGCTGGAATCCCGGAGGTAAAGCAATCTATGGCTATTCCCCGGACGAAATCCTAGGCTCTCCATTACCCGTCCTTTACACGGACGAGGACCGTCGCGTGGGGGTACCCGACAGCGTGCTGCGCGACGCCCGGCAGAAGGGTCGCTGCGAAGCAGAAGGCTGGCACGTGCGCAAGGACGGAAGCCTGTTCTGGGCGAGCATGATCATCACGGCGCTGTGCGACGACGCCGGTGGGCTCCTGGGCTACGGCAAGATCGTGCGCGACGTGAGTGACAAAAAGCGCGCGCACGACGCGGTGGTCGAAAGTGAGCGACGTTTCCGGATGCTGGTGGACGGCGTAACGGATTATTCGATATTCATGCTCTCGCCTGAGGGGCACGTAACGAACTGGAATCAGGGCGCGCGGCGTATCAAGGGCTACGCGGCGGAGGAAATCATCGGCGCGCACTTTTCGCGCTTCTATACGCCCGAGGACGCTGCGGCAGGGCTGCCCCAGCGAGGACTGGAAACGGCGGCACGCGAAGGCCGTTTCGAATCCGAAGGCTGGCGCGTGCGCAAGGACGGCAGCCGCTTCTGGGCGCACGTGGTCATCGACGCGATTCGCGACGACAACGGCGCGCTGGCAGGTTTTGCGAAGATTACGCGCGACATCACGCAGCAGCGCGAGACGGAACGCGCCCTGGAAGAAACGCGCATGGCGCTGTACCAGTCGCAGAAGATGGAGGCGATCGGCAAACTTACCGGCGGTGTCGCGCATGATTTCAACAACGTTCTGCAGGTGGTTCGCGGCAATCTCGAACTGATCGAGAGCCGGCTCGGTCGGGAGAGCCTGGTACGGGAACGTCTCGACAAGGCGATCGACGCCGTCGAGCGAGGGGCAAAGCTCGCCTCGCAGCTCCTTGCGTTCGGGCGACGCCAGCCATTGCAGCCAGTCGTCGTCAACCTTGCAACCGCGCTGCGAAACATGGACGACATGCTGCGCCGGGCGCTCGACGAAACGATCGAGGTTGAAACGGTAATCGCAGGCGGCCTCTGGAACACCTGTGCGGACGTCCATCAACTTGAAAACGTCATTCTGAATCTTGCGATCAACGCCCGCGACGCGATGCCGGACGGTGGGAAACTGACGCTCGAGCTTGGCAACGCCATGCTGGACGACCATTATGTGGCCGGACTGCAGGACGTGCCGGCGGGGCAATACGTGATGCTTGCGGTGACGGACACGGGTGTCGGGATGTCGGCCGATGTACTGGCGCGGGCAATCGATCCGTTCTTTACGACAAAGCCTGAAGGCTCCGGTACCGGCCTGGGTCTGAGCATGGTGTACGGCTTTGTCAAGCAATCCGGAGGACATCTGCGCCTCTATAGCGAGGTTGGTCACGGCACGACCGTCAAGGTTTATCTGCCGCGCTCGGCAGGCAGCGCAACAGAGCGGCCGTTGACCGCCGATGCGCCACTGCGTGGGGGAAGGGAAACCATACTCGTCATCGAGGACGACACGAAGCTGCAATCGACCGTCGTTGACATGCTGGGTGGGCTGGGGTATGCGGTCCTGAAGGCTGATGACCCGCAGCAGGCACTGGCCATTATCCGCAGCGGCGTGCATATCGACCTGCTCTTCACCGACGTGGTCATGCCAGGCCCGCTGAAGAGTCCGGACATGGCGCGGCAGGCTCTTGAAATGCTGCCGCACCTGAAGGTGCTGTTTACCTCCGGTTATACCCAGAACGCCATCGTACATGGCGGTCGGCTTGACGACGGCGTCGAGCTCATCAGCAAGCCGTACAGCCGGGATCAGCTTGCGCGGAAGATCCGGAACGTGCTGGGTACGCCGGGCACGGACCTCGAAGCGGCTGGCGATGCAACGATCCATGGTTCCGTGCCGCCCGGCCCGTTGCGCGTGCTGGTGGTCGATGATGACGCGGGCTCGGCAGATGCCGTGGGAGCGCTCCTGGAATTGCTCGGGCATCGTCCGGAGCTGCACAGCTCGGCCGAAAGCGCCGACGATGCACTGGGCATGCAGGAATATGACGTCCTGCTGACCGATGTTTCGTTGCCCGGTATGTCGGGCGTCGATCTGGCGCGGAAGGCGGTGCAAGCGCATCCTGATATTCGCGTCATTTTCGGATCCGGCCTGGACGTTCCGCTGACGGGACAACTGCCGTTCCTGTGGCGCGCGCTGCGTAAGCCATACACGGCCGAGGAACTCCGCAGGGCGCTTTCCTGATTGCGAACGCGCGTCCCGCATCGGGGCGTGACTGACGGTCGATGTCCCGATCAAATAAGCGACTGAAGCCCAGCGAGATTGCTGCCGGACTGGCCCGCGGGCACCCGCCTCCCAGGTTGCCGAGCCGCCCCTTGTCTCTTCCGCGCATCGGGCAAAAAAGCGGCCGCCACGTCTGGAGGATGCGGCGGCCTTGAAACTCATGCACCCGCGTTGGCAGGCGTCGGGAGGCGCGGAGTCGGTGCGACCCATATTGAAAAATAGCAGGGCGGGCGCTGGTCATCCACGTTCTCGTGCTTCGTCGGCAGCGTTAGCATGAATCTTGTCGTTGACGAGACGTCGGACTCACCACCGGGGAGCGCAAAAAAATCGCCACATCCTCGGATGCTCCTGCCACAGGATCCGGGGGCTGGCTCATGGGCTGGGCCTCCCGGCGGTCGCGGACTGGGGGACGTGGTGCCTGGCCCAATCAGTAGCCTGGATTGCGTCGCTTCAATATTGATCCGATGCGGCCAATTCCGCTCGCTTCGAGCGATGACAATGATCGCATCAATTGTCGTGGCCGACCCGAGAACATGCGCTGACAGATTGAACGAATCGCGGATCACGGGCAGCTACGCGTCAGCGGCGTCTTCGTAGCAGATGCCGGTCACGTCCTGAATCAGGTGCGTGCGCTCGACTATCCAGGCATCCAGTGGCGCAAGTCCGCTCCCGATTGGCGGCGTCATGCCGTCAAAGTCGACGCAGGTTCATTTGCTTCTGTTCGCCTGTCGGAGAAACGAACTGGAAGGTGATTTGCAGATAGCATTCCCGTTCGTGATGGCGTGCGATGTAGCCCGGGGCGTTGACTGTACTTTTGTCGCAAACCTGCTCAGGCCGTCCCTGCGAGTGCGAGCGCAGCCAGCGCGGCGATCAATGCCGGCGGCATGACCACGAGGCCCAGCATGAGGAACTGGAGGCCTCGCACTTCAATTCGCTCTCGCCTCAGCGCCTGCAACCAGAGAATGGTGGCAAGCGACCCGGTTACCGATAGATTCGGCCCGAGGTCGATACCTATCAGCACCGCGTTCAATACCTGACTGGGTACGTGAGCCGCGGCAGTTGTGTAGCCCGCAATCAACCCGGCTGGGAGATTATTGATGACGTTGCTGGCAAGTGCGACCGTCATGCCCGAAAGCGCGCTCGCGTACCTCACCGAATGCAGCGACAGGATTCCGACAGCACGGGCGAGCGAGTCGATGGCCCCGGTTCGCTGAAGGCATTCGACAAGCACAAAAAGACCGGCAACCAGCGGCAATACGGACCACGAAATCTCTGCGAGACAACTCCAGAGGAACCGCCGTTTCTGCATACTGACGCCAAGGAAAATGACGACTCCTGCTGCGAAGGTCGGCCACCCCAACGATACCCCAAAGGCGGAAGCAGCCAGCATGACAGCTGCCATCATCGTGATACCCCAACCGGTTGCCCGGCCGGCCGCAGAAAGGTCGGGGACGTCTGCTTCCTTTTCTATGTCGTGGACCAGTCCCGCACGCAGCAGGAAGCGCAGGGCGACATAGGTGAAGACAATCGACAGCGCCGACGGCAGTGCAAAGCGCGCAAGCCATTGTCCAAGCGTCGGCATGTGTTCGCCAAAGATAACCAGATTCGCGGGATTCGAGATGGGCAGGACGAAACTGGCTGCGTTCGCAACGAATGCACAGGCGTACAGGTATGGCACTGGACTTTCGGCGCGGACTGCCCGGACAACGGCTAGCACCGCGGGAGTCAGGACCACGGCGGTTGCGTCGTTGGACATCAGGATGGTCACGACTGTGCCAACGCAGTACAGCAGGAAAAAGAGGCGCGTCGGCGAGCCATCTGCTTTCCGGGCAGCGAGCACCGCCAGGTAGTCGAACAGCCCTTCCTTACGCGCAAGTTCCGAAGCCAGCATCATGCCGGTGAGGAACAGATAGACATCCGTTCCCTTGCCAATGGCGTGCAGGGCCTCCAGCCACGATAGCTGGCCGCAGACGCAGAGCAGCAAGGCGCCAAGGACGGCCCAGATGGCCTCGGGCAGGCGAAAGGGTCGTGTAATGACCCCCAGGGTCGTGACAGCCGCAATGGCCCAGACCGGAAAAGCGGAATTGAGGATGGCGTTCATTCTGCGCAGTTCGTTGTGGAGCGAGGCGAGCCGGGCACGCTCAACGCATGTTCGGGTGGCACAGGAGCCGGGTCGTCGTACTCGCGGGTCTCAGGCATGAATAGCGCGAACAGGGCGAACGCAGCGATGGCCACCGTCGCAAGTGCCAGAAAGCCCGCCGGGAAGCCGAGCCGGTCAACGACGAAGCCGCCGGTCAGATTGCTCAACCCGGCACCGATGCCGACCGCCAGTGATATGGCGCCCTGGCCCAGACTGAAGCGTCCGGTTCCGCGCATGAGGTCCGATGCAATGACGGTGGCGATAACCCCGAAGATGCCCGCCGAAATGCCGTCCAGCAGCTGGATGGCAACGACCGCGTACGGGTTGTCTGTGAGTGCGAAGAGCAGGCCGCGCAAGGGCAGCACCGCAAGCGCCACCAGGAAAATCTTCCGGCGGCCCACGCCCGCCCGCACTGCGCGGCCCACAGCGGCAGCCACGACCACCATCACAAGCTGGGCAGCAATCATGCATGCGCCCAGCGCGACGACGTCCTGGCCAGGCGCCGCCCTGGCTATCATTTGCCCTGCGAGCGGCAGCATGGCGGCGTTGCCGAAATGAAAGAGCACGACAGTGGCGAGGAACATCATGACGTCCCGCCGCTGGACGAGTTCGGAGAGCGGCACCGGCCGGCCCCTGCCTTCAGCCGTGCGCAATACCTCACCGCCCCGCGCCAGCTCATGGTCAATGTCGGACGGCCGCACAAGCAGGACCGTCGTCGCGCTAGCGGCGGCGAACATGCACACCAGCCAGAAGAGCCACACGGTTCCCGCATACTGTCCAAGCATGGCGGCCAGTACGGCTGCGGTCACGTTGCCAGCATGATTGAAGCCCTCGTTGCGGCTGACGCGCGCAGCCAGCATCCGGTGTCCCACCACACCAAGACTCAGTGCGGCAAGGCTCGGACCCACGACGGCGGAGACGAGCGCGAGCGCGACCTGCGTCACCAGAATGACGGGCAGCGTGGGAAAACGGGCAATCAGCAGGCAGCCCGCCGCGACGATGCCAGCGGACAGGGCAATGACGGCCCGCTTTGCCCGTGTGGCGTCCACCAGCATCCCGGCAGGTATCTGGCTGAGCGCGGCGGCCAGGCCGCTCGCGCCCATGACGAGTCCGATATCAGCCGACGACCAGTGCAGGGTGCCTTTCAGGAAGACAGCGAGGAACGGTCCGATGCCGTCGCGCACATCCGCCATCAGGAAACTGAGTGCGTCGAGCCCCCTGAGGCTTCGTGCCGACGGGGAACGGCCGCTTTCGCGATGACTCGTGTCGGCGCGTGGCAAGGGGCTCATCCTTGTCTCCGCCGGCTTATGCGTCAGTCCCGGCATCAGTGCCGGTATCAGCCTGTTCCGCAATCTCGCTCACGTCGAGCGTGCGGCCGTCGCCACTTTCGACCAGGTCACCCCACGCCTGCACGCGCGCGCCGGGTGTGAGGTACGCCCGCACTTCTTCGGCGACGTGATGGGGCATCCGCAGCGACGTGCCGTCATCGAGCAATGCACCACGTAACTCGCCCTTCGGGCCATGGAGCGACAGCACGACGGTTCCCGCGACTTCCGTCGGGTGCGGTTCAGCCTCGGCCCTTTCAGGTTCGTCGTCGTGGCCGGGGCCATCGTCGACGATGGTCTCGCGGTCCCCGGGGGCAATCGAAACCGCCGCGATGATGTCCGCCGCGCGTGGCTTGACGCCTCGCACCGCGACGACGTCGCCGGGCGCAACACATTGCGCGATGCGTGCGCCAAGGTGCGGAGGGAAGTGGACCTGCCGTTCCCCGTCAAGAATGAAGCCGTCGGGTTCGCCGCGCGGGTTGAGCAGGAACTGCGTGACGGTGCCCTTTGTTTCGGGCAGACATGCCGGGTCAATCCAGTGCATGGTGTTTCTCCTTCAGTTGGGAAAGGCTGCATACAGCCGGGTGAGGTTGCCGGGGGTGCCAAAAGCGGTGGCCTGCAGGGCTTCGCCGTACTGGTTGCGGGTGCCGTACCCTGTAGCGGCGACGCTCGCGCCTGGGCGCAACAGGCTCGTGAACTGCTGCGCCGCGTGAGGCGTCAGCTTGATGACGGTGCCGTTGTGCAGCACGACCCCGTCGGGTTCCCCACGAGGGGCGGTCGTCACGCGCATGACCTCGCCCTGCGCGCTGAGCCGAACGAGCCCGGCGCCCCGAAGCGCGGGCGGTGGACGCGGTGCGTCCGGTGGCGGCGGCTGGTCGAAGAGTTGCTGGCCGGTGCGCTGGTTGACGATTTGCTGTGCCTTGACGTCGCCGTTGCCGTCCGTGAAGCCAGCGACCCGAACGGCGTCTCCTCGCCTCACGGCAGCGACGAGCTGCGTGCCGAGGTGAGGCGGGAAATGCACGAGCGACCCGTCAGTCAGGATGAATCCGTCGACATCGCCCTCAGGGTTGGTGACAAACCGGATTACGGTGCCTTGCGCCACAGGGGACGGCTGGACTGCGCCTGGCGCCCATGCGCGCGCGGAGCCGGAGCCGGTGCGGACAGCGGTCCACGGGGCAGGCCCCATGGAGCAAATGAAGCGGCCACCGCAGGCGGCACGTCTGCCGCGGCCGGTCCTGGCGGCGTCTGGGCTACACATGCGCTGGTCCAGGGGGTGAGCGAGACCAGCAACATGCGAAGCGCACCTCGCATGGCGTGCGTTGCCGGCCGCTTCGCGTGTTCCGTGTCGAGTCGGGATGTCGGGGACATGCTTCACTCCTGTCAGGGGACAGCGAGTGAATTGCAAGGTCGATGCCATGGGCACAAGCACGCCCGGACAAGGGGGTGACGGGGCGCGCCAGGGGAGAAGCGTCCGGTTGCTGGACACCGGGCGTCGGGTTCGTTGACGGATTACGTCAGTCCGAGGCTTGCCATCTTCGTGTAGAGCGATTGCCGGCTGATGCCCAGCCGGCGCGCGGCGTCGGCGCGGTTACCGTTCGCGAGCGCAAGCGCGCGGGCAATCATGACGCGTTCGACGCGTTCCACGGCTTCACCGAGCGGCAGGTCGGCGAATTCCGGGGGCAGCGCCTGCCCTGACGGCACCGAAGCTCCCCGGAGGAAAGCGAGGTCGTCTTCCGTTACTGCGGGGCCTGGCGCGAGCGAGCAGACGCGCTCCATCGCGTTCTTCAGTTCGCGGACA
This sequence comes from Paraburkholderia sp. EG286B, assembly GCF_040965655.1. NCBI lineage: Bacteria > Pseudomonadati > Pseudomonadota > Betaproteobacteria > Burkholderiales > Burkholderiaceae > Paraburkholderia > Paraburkholderia sp. EG286B. The sequence goes on from NZ_JBFRCF010000042.1 coordinate 27,872, forward strand.
TTCCCCAGCCACAGGTGCTCGACGAGACGCCGCTGCGCCCCGGCGGACAGGTGCATCGGTCGTCCGGCCGACCGTGCCGCGAGCCCGAGGAAATGCTCGGCCAGCGGCAGGATGTCGGCCAGGCGTTCGCGCAGTGGCGGCAGGTGGAGCGGAATGATATTCAGGCGGTACATCAGGTCCTCGCGAAACCCGCCCGCGGCGACCATCGCATCGAGGTCACGATGCGTGGCGGCAATAACGCGCAGGTCGACCGGCACGGACCGGTTGGTTCCGAGCGGATTAACGCTTCGCTCCTGCAGTACCCGCAGGAGCTTGGCCTGCATCGCGGGTGGCATGTCGCCAATCTCATCGAGAAACAGCGTGCCGCCATCTGCTTCGACAATACGGCCAGCACGGTCGGTCGCTGCCCCCGTGAAGGCGCCTTTTCCGTGTCCGAACAGTTCGCTTTCCAGCAGGTCGTGGGGGATAGCTGCGCAGTTCACGGCGATGAAGGGGCCATCCCGGCGACTGGACGCTTGATGCAGGACGTGTGCGGCGACTTCCTTGCCGGTTCCCGTTTCGCCCGTGATGAGGACAGTTGCATCGCTCGTGGCAGCCCGTCCGAGCTGCTTTTGAACCGCGCGCATCGCTTCGCTTACCCCGAGCAGCAGGGGCTTGTCCGAGACAGGCTCCCCGGCAAATGGCGCCTCCTCCGTTCCGGTCGGTGCAGGTGGCTGGCTGGCCGAGAAAATGCGCTCGAGCAGCGAAACGATGTCGTCGCGCCCGACCGGTTTCGTGAGGTGCTCGAAGGCGCCCAGCCGCATCGCGCCAATCGTGTTGTCGCTGGTTGCGTGCGCAGTCAGCATCACCACGGGCACGCCCTTCATGGCAGTGTCGGCCCGCAGCCGCTCCAGCACGTCCAGACCATCAATACCCGGAAGCCGGAAGTCGAGAAAGACGCAGGCGGGTGCCTGGCCGCCGCGCAGCGCTTCAAGGGCGGCTTCTCCCGAAGCGGCCGGCACGACGCGATGCCCGAGGTCGGACAGGGTTTCCGCGAGCCCATCACGGAATGCATCGTCGTCATCGACTACAAGGATGGTTGCCATCGAATCTCAATCACGAAACAGGTTCCGCTCACGGTGTCGTCAAGCCAGGCATTCCCGCCATGGGCGCAGGCCACTTCACGGACCACGGCAAGGCCGAGACCGGAACCGTCTGGGCGCCCCTCACGAACGGTTCAAAAATGCGCTCGCGCTGCCCGGCCGGCACGCCCGGCCCGTCATCGGCAACCGCAATTCTGAGATGCGGCTCCCCCCGTGGCCAATCCCGCTGAGCGGTCACGGTCACCATGCCGCCCGTGTCGACATGGCGCAGCGCATTCAGCAGCAAATTGTCGAGCGCTCGTTGAAGCTGGTCCGCATCGAATTCCGGCTGCTTTGACATCGGCCCTTCGGCCAGCTCATCGAGTCGCGTCACCAGAATCAGCCGGATGTCACGCTGGCGTGCCAGCTCACGGTGCGATTCGACGACTCTGGCCAACCATGCCGCGACTTGCACCGGATGCGGCTTGATGGTCACGGGCTGAGTCAGGGCGAGCAGGCTCGCGACCTGCGTCTCGATTCGGCCTATCTGCTCGAGGATAAAGCGAAGCGCGCCTTGCTGTCTTGCGTTGTCACCCGTCAGTGCGTTCTCGGCCTTCAGCCGCATGGCGCCGGCCGGATTGCGGATTTCATGCGCCACCTGTGCCGCCAGTTTGCCCAGCACGCTGAACCGCTCGGCACGGGCGAGTCTGTCACTGAGGTCCGTTGTCTGCTGCCGGAGTCGCTCCTCACGCCTCGCGTACTGGTTGAGTGCGTTGACGATTCTGTCGAGTTCGGGCTCGTCAAGACGCGGCAGATGGGTGTCGCGCTCGATATCGCCCTCAGACGACAGCGCCAGTTCGAGTCGCGTGAGATTGCGTCGCCAGCGACGCAGCGCCAATGCAAGTGTGGCCGCGACCACGAGAATGATGGCCAGCACAACGGCGAGTCCCGAGACCAGGAGTTCTCCATACGGTCCCATGGGCGGACGGGCGCGGGTGAGCATCCACGCGAACAGGGCGGGCTCATCCTTTACTGGGCAGGCCACGGCGACGACCGCATCTGCTCCGTTGCGGATGACATCGACTGCGACGGCATGCGTGGCAGCAGCAGTTCGCAGGGTGCGCAGAATCAGTGGCGTTTCGGCTTCCGGGATATCTCGCTTGATGCCGCTGCCCTGGTAAGTCGGAAAAGCGTAGGCCAGAAATCCGCTCCCCGGCGCGTTGCCAGCCTCGATCTCCCCGCCTGGCGTTGATTCCAGAGGCGCCGCGAACGCGATCGGGTCGGAGGTCCAGAACCCGCCCTCGACGCCCTGTGCCTGTCCGAGAACAATGTCGAGCACGGCGTGCATGAGATCAACGTTTCCTGCCACTGCCGCCGACATCGGCTGCGAGAGGTGGTACCGCGAGGCCACCGCTTGGCACGTACCCGTTGCCTGGTGTCTTGCACCTGTAATCTGCTGACTTTCGGCGGATATCGCCATGAACCACACGACGGCGACGAGCATGGCGCATATCGTTGCCACGAGTGCCCACAGGGCGACGAGCTGTGTCGAGAACGATGGTCGCTTCATCTGGACAAGGGCGGAGGGTACTGGGGAAGCATACGCCAAAGCAAAAATCGGGCGAGGCGGACGGGCCTCCTTGCACACGAACTGATTTTCGACTTCAACGCGAAACCAGGCGCTGCAGCACACATGGCCATCTGTTGCATCCCAGGCATCGAGCGCTGGATTGCCGCGGACTGTGCCACGTCGAGGTCCAAAACGCCGGCCTTTCGGACATCAGAAACCGTCACGAAACGGACAATTCAATCGGGCACGGCGCAAATTAATCCCGATCCATCTCCGGGAGACAGCAAAGGCCGGCGCAAGTGCAAAAATGGATATCTGGAACCTGTTGAGCGCATCACACGAAACAAGGTCGCTACACCGGAGGTATGCGGTGGCTTCGAAGTGCATGCTCAGAGCGTCGAAGACGCTGGGGTTGCGACGGAATGTCGGTGCAGCTGGCTGTAAAAATCGCAGGGCAGGTGCTGACTATTCACGCTCCTGCGCTTCGTCGTGCCGCAGCGCGGATCGTGTCGTGAATCGGCTTTGTGTCGCGGGTTGCAGTGCCGAAGGGGTATGAAAAAAGCCCGTCACATCATCGGGAATGCGGCGGGCATGAGATCCGGGAGCCGTTGCGAGAGCTCCCGGGGGCTGGGCACGCGGGGTACCGCGTACCCGCATGGAAAGGTAGCATTCGCATTGGGCGTTGTCTATCCGGCCGTTGTCCAATTGGCAGCCTTTCCCCTTGTTCGTGAGTGAGCCGCTCGACGCAATCCGTTGCTCATCGTCCAATTCGCCATGCGACGTTGGTTTTGAACGGTCGCAGGAGAGGAGCGTGTTCGGGGGCTCTGATATCTTCAAATGGAAGCGGTCGCCAGCGCGCAATCGCGCTGGTCGCACTTCGTTTGCGAAAGTTGCTTGCGCAACTACAACAGGTGATGGATAACATCACTGGCACTGAAGGCTGCCGGAGTGGGGTGGGACCGCGTGGTAAAGGTGACCGTATTCCTCGGACGACGCGAGGACTACAAGGCGGTGAATCGTATCTACGCGGCACATTTCGGGGAAATACCCCGCCCGCACGACCGCAATCCTGCCTACACTGCCGAACCCAGACTTCCTGCTGGAAAATCGATTGCGAGGCAGTGGTCGAATAGCCAACAGGATCGGCGCGCCTGGGCATCGCGCCAGTGGCGGCATTGATGATGACACGCAGCAGGGCCCTTCGTGAACGGTCAGGGTGACGGGGCCTTTTGCGAAGCACTCTTTGCTGCATGCTATCGCCGTCTGTTGCAGATCTGCCTCATTGCCGCGTTCGTCACTCCCTGGCGCGGCGCTCACGCAGCCGAAAGCCGCGGTACACTGCATCTGCTCGTCGGGCTTCAGCTTGCATTGCTGTTACTTCAGGCGCGACTCAAGGCGGGGACCGGGGCGCGCCAATCATCCTGGCCGGTCGTGCTGCTTGACGGGTCGGGCGTCGAACTCGCGCGGCCTGCACTTCAGCGGGTGCCAGCGCTGAAAATCATCCTTGCTTCGGGCACAGACACGCCGCCCGCCCGCGATGCGGGGCTTTGCGTTCGCCTCCGTGCGCAAGCCGTTTTCGGCAGAGCCGTTGCGCGATCTCATTGAGGCGGCCCGTGCAGGACGAACGAACGGGACCATCGGGTTGCCCGGAACGGATTGGATATCGGAACGCAGCGGACGGGTGTTCCGGCGGTTTTCTCGTTGGCCGGTTAGGCGATCCCACAGGAGAGCCCTGATAGGCACGCGGTTAGCGGTCGTCCGCGATACGATCGACGTCGCAACCGCCGATCCTGTCTATCGCGTTTAGCAGCGCATTGAGCGCCAATGGTTTGGTGACGATCTCGTCGACCTTGCCGGTGAAAGCCGGCGCGTCCTGCGGCCACACCAGTGCGATGATGGGTGGTTTTTTGACGCAGGTCTCAAAGCCCTCTATCAACAACATGGAGGCGCCGCGAGAAAACCGCGAGACATCGACGACGATCAGTTGTGATGGTTCGAGCCAGACTTCATGCCACGAATCAAAGGCACGCGCCTTCGACCGCCCGTAACCCTTTACGTCGAGCAGAACGGCCAAAGAATCACGGACCCACTTGTCGTGCCCAACAATCACAATCGGTCCGGATAGCGGCGCTAATTTCGGTACTCCATGGGCGGCTGGCCGTGAATTCGCTGCGTGGGCTGGGCTCGTACCGAAACAAACCGGATCAGGCGGCAAGATCAACTTGCATGGATTCAGCAGGCGTGGAGACACGTATCTACGTACGCTGCTCATTCACGGTGCGCGTAGCGTCGTGACACAAGCAAAGGAACCCGGCGCCTCGGTCGAGCAAATGAGGAAGCGGCGACCGCTGAACGTGGTGATCGTAGCAATGGCAAACAAGATTGCGCGAACGATCTGGGCCGTGTTGGCGCATAACCGGCGGTACGAGTCGGGATATGTGAGTTCAAAACCGGCATAACCCTGAACGGTCGGCGCAATGAGAGACATTCAGGAAGGGTTTAAACAGGGTGAAGAAAGGTTGCGCAGGTAATGTATGTAATGACACGACAGGTCGGACCGGGACTCGCTAAACTTGGACAGTTCGTAGAGCCTCGAGCTCGCTTGACGAATGAGGGTCGAGTCAGCGGATTTCATAGAGGGCCGCGGCCGTAGGCTGCAACAAGCCCGGATATAGAGCAGCAACCCATCCTGTCAGGATTGAACATACGGACCTTGTGCAAAGGGAGGCGCTCATATAGACGAACTGTGGGCACTCATCGAACCGCTGCTGCCCCCTCCCAAACCACGGCGAACCCGTTATCCGGGGCGCAAGCCGCTCGACAATCGTGCAGTGCTCACCGGCATTCTCTTCGTCTTACAGACAGGGCTGCGTTGGGACCTGCTACCTCGCGAAATGGGTTGCGGCAGCGGCATGAGGCTGACCCGGTTCGACGGACGGATTTGCAGCCAGCGATTTGATGCGATCTAACCTCCGCTGAGTGTTGAGTCGCGGGTTGTCCACGGGCGGGCGGCGGGTCGCCTCTCACGACCATGACGCTG
>NZ_JBFRCF010000043.1:0-31086 GCF_040965655.1 Paraburkholderia sp. EG286B
TGACCTCCTCGCGGATGCCCGCGCACGGCTCGGGGGCGATGTGGCTCGCTATGCCTTCATCGTAGTGGACTCTCACCACCTACACCTTGCCGGTCTCCCGGCGCACCCAATACGGGTTCTCCACCCATTGCCAGACGACCTCTTCGTCGGACAGGTCGAACGCGTGCTGCAAATACAGCAGCCCGGCGATCAGCCTGGGCGACGTCGCCGGGCGCCCCTTGCGCGATACAAAGCTTTCGCTCATTGATGCGCCCAGTCGCTCCCAGTTGATCAGGTCGGCCAACCGTATCAACGGATGCTTCAGGTTGATCTGTTCGCGCAGCGGTTGGCGGAAGAAATCTCCCTCCGTCACAGGCGTCTTCGGACCCATCCGCACCTCGTCGAAAAATGCAGGATTCTCACGTTAATGTGCCAGGTTCCTGCAAATCTCACAACACCATTTCGGCCTCAAAGCTCTGCCGCACAAGGCTCTCCGAATTGTTCAGGCTCGACTCGATACTCTGCTGCAGAAGCAGCCGCGACAAGACCGCGGCGAAGCGGTTCATCAAGCGCCTACCAGCCGTTTGTCCTAGGGTGCCGGGCAAGATTGTCACCAAGCAGCTGCGCAGCTATCAAGCTGAAATCACCGAGCCGACAAACGCCAGCCATGCCTGCGTCAGAGCCAGCGCCCGGGTGAACGACCGCGCCGAATACAGTCATCGGGCACACGCGGAACGCGGGCGTCGGATGCCTGGTATCCGAGTCGCTTACCCCACCCAAGCGACCTTGTATAGCTTTGGTCCGGCCCGCAGCACTTTGCGTTCAGGCTACATCTCCTACGGGTTTCACGCTATCGCTAGCAACGCGCGGTGCAGCTTGCTGCGTAACATCGCTTCACCGAACTCATCCAAACTCCGTCTGCCTCATTCTGAGCGACAACTCGCCCGTGCCGGCATCGCCTTGTCTTCTTTAACGTGACAGCACCGACCCGACTGCCGAGCCACATTGTCCCATACGTCCTATGTAAACACGGCCGGGACCGAGATGGCTTGCGGCATCAACAAGTCAATCCTTACCGATAAAAATTTTCCGGAAATATCTAATAGCGATCAACATCTCCCCACCACTTTGGTGCGCTATATTCCACTCACATAGAATTCAAGATTCTATGGATCGCTGTTCTGTTCTCCATTACGACGGAGATGAACACGTCAACCAAGAGTTGTTGAATCGACCCCACCTCTGAGTAGCTCGCCGATTGTTATTTCGTCGCTCGCACCGGCTGCGAACGTCCGCCACCCGGCAAAGTCTATCGCAACGACACGCCGTCGCCGGTCCGCGCCGTACCAGAATTTGCCGATATGAGGGCGGTTCTAATTGCATATCCCGGTACCGTCCCGCCCGCCAATCGGCCATAGCTAGGAGCCGCGTCGCGGGCAGGCCGTGATAATTTAGTATTCGAAAAGAGCTGATTCGTCTGCAGCACAACGATATCGTGAAGCCAGTTCACGTTTGTCACGTGCGCGGACCTCAATCAGCGCGAGATCATCCTGCGGGGTCTGAAAAACACGGCCGACGAGATGTTGCTGAGGTTCGACGCAGACCGTCTTCATCTGGTCGGCTGGGACGCAGATACTTTGAACACGTAACTACGATCGGTGGTGGGTGCACGATCTGAAGAACGATACTTACGCGATCGCGAAACACACCCATACGACGCTTGGCGGTGGCTCTGTAGGTCTGATAGAGAGTGCGGAGAGCGGCAATTCGCTGGTAGGGTTGGGCATATTCGGTCCGAATGACGATTACGGCGCGGTCAAACTATCCGATTTTCTCAATGCTCCGATCCGAAAATGGAACACGGCCAGATGGGCCGGCGACAAACAGAGCCGCAGATTTCGGTCCACGATTGGTACTACCTCGGACTGCTCAACGTAGGCGGCAACTACATGGTCAACGGCAAAAGCGTGGTGGCCTCGCGTTACTTTGCCGCCTGGCAAAATGAGCCGCCTGGCGGCGAGGACGGCCAGTGCGAGGATGTCGTCGCCGGGCGCATGGACTACATTCTGGGGCAGTTGAACCGTTTTATGTGCTTCATACGTATCACGTGCTGAGTGATCCGACGGGCACCTACACCGAACATATGGATTGCTGGGGCAAATTTCTCGCGGAGGACAAGGTGCTTGCTGCGTCATCGCAGGACAAGAAGACCAACCATGTTTTCGATGCGATCGCCGTGTCATTCGAGAGCGAAGGCTTCGAGGTCTACCGAGTGCTATGCCACGACATTTTCGCGCCCAAAGCCGATAGGCCGACCACTACCGCCGCTGTCTCCTTTTTATATGCCAGAAACGCTGCTATGCGACGTTTGTGACATGCCGCCCGCCACGAAGCTGTGCCGGAGGACCGCCTTCGATGACCTCTGCTGACCGACGGTAAGCAAATGGCAGATGCTTTGCCCGGATCCTTGTGATCTCGCTCCGGAGATAGCTATTCGCTTGTCACCGCCCTGCATCAACCGTCGGAAACACATCGCGCGCTACGGGGCATGAGATGGATGCCAGCCAGCATGCAGCGCACCGAGCCGCCGGCGAGTTCGATCGTCGGGACGTCGAGCGGGACCAACCGCGCCGAGCGCTGGATTGTCGCGCGCTGGTCAAGCGTGAGGCAATCCAGCGCCCGGCGTGACAGCGCGAGCACCCGCCCGGTCTTGGCGGACAATTCCAGCGTATTGCCTGCGAAGTTCTCGATCTGCGATTGATCGAGCGTGATCAACGTGCGTCCCGTTTCGCTTAGACGACGCGCGATCTCCTCGCGGCGGTGGCAATCCGTTACCAAGTCTAGGCAAATCATCGCAAACTCGGTCGCGATGCTCATCATCACGTTGGTGTGGTAGATCGGCCGGCCCTCCGCGTCGGCCGTATCGAAGCAGATCGGTTCGAAATTGAAGTGGGTGCAGAAGCGTTCGAGTGCGATCGGATCGGCGCGGCGCGATCGCGCGGTGTATGCGATCACGATCCGCGCCACATGATCGAGCACCATTGCGCCGGTTCCTTCGAGGAAAACTTCGTCGAATTCGAGTCCCGAATAGTCGATCACGTCCTGCACGCGGTACTCGGTCTTTAGCATTTCGATGACGTCCGAGCGCCGCTCGCGGCGGCGGTTCGCGCTGGCCATCGGATACAGCGCGACGTGCCCGCCGGGATGCGTCGAGAACCAGTTGTTCGGAAACACGGAGTCGGGTGTGTCGCGTTCGCCGTGGTCCTCGAAGATGTGCACGCGCACGCCGGCATCAGTGAGCGCCTTGGCAGCGGCCGTGACTTCGTCGCGTGCGGTGGAGGACACCGACGCCGAGCGGCTCGCGTCGTCGTCGGATGTGTGCTGGAACGCGTTGTCGGCTGCGGTCTGCGGATTCGGCAGGAAGCAGTGAGGCCGGATCATCACGACGGAAGACGGCGCCTGAATCGATACTGTATTCATGAAGAGCTGAGCGATAGGCAAAGGACCGGGCGGCGCGAGCCGCCGGAGCAGGACGGTCAGCGCGCGAACGCGTTGACGGCTTCCGTCACGGACTCCGCGTGACCGTGCGCGATCGCGGCCGGATCATCGATCAGCGCGAACAGGTTCTTCGGATCGACGGCCGGCGGAATCAGCGCGATTTCGACGCCCGCGTTGTGCTGCTGCGCGAGCGCATACAGGTAGCGCAGCGCCGAGTAGTCCTCGAGCGCGAAGCCGACCGAGTCGAACACCGTGACTTCGTCCGCGCGTTCGCGGCCGGTCGTCTTGCCCTGCAGCACGCGCCACAGTTCGGTCACCGGGAAGTCGGCCGGCATCTGCTGGATCTCGCCCTCGATGCGCGACTGCGGCTCGAACTCGACGAATACGCGGCCCGCGGTGAGCACGCCCGCTTCGAGTTCGGTCTTGCCCGGGCAATCGCCGCCGACCGCGTTCAGGTGCATGCCGGGCTCGATCATGTCGGCTGTGACGATGGTCGCGTACGCCTTGTCTGCGGTGACGGTCGTCACGATGTCGGCGCCGCGCACCGCGTCGGCGGTCGACGCGGCGCGCACGACGCGCAGTGCCGGATAGGCGGCGAGGTTCTGCACCAGCTTGTCGGTCGCGTGCGGATCGACGTCGAACACGCGGATCTCTTCGATGCCGAGCAGCGTGTGGAACGCGATCGCCTGAAATTCGCTCTGCGCGCCGTTGCCGATCAGCGCCATCGTGCGCGAGTCGGGGCGGGCGAGTGCCTGCGCGGCCAGCACCGACGTCGCGGCCGTGCGCAGCGCGGTGGTCAGCGTGAGTTCGGCGAGCAGCAGCGGGTAGCCGGTGTCGACTTCGGCGAGCGCGCCGAATGCCATCACCGTGTGCATGCCGCGCGCGGCGTTGACGGGGTGGCCGTTCACGTACTTGAACGCGAACAGCGACGCGTTCGCGACGGGCATCAGCTCGATCACGCCGTCGCGCGAATGACAGGCGACGCGCGGCGACTTGTCGAAGTCGGTCCAGTGCAGGTAATCGGCGCGCAGCGTGTCGACGAGTTCACGCAGGAACGGCGTGACGCCGGTCGTGGCAATCAGTCGCGCGGTGGTGGGAACGTCGAGGAAGCGTGTCATTGGTGTATCTCCTTGAGTGAACGCGGCGAAAACGACCGCTCGATGGAGACATTGTCCCAACCAGGGCGACCAGCAGATAGATGACAAAATCGCCAAATTTGTCGATAAGCTATCCAGAATGCTCATTCCGATTCGTCAACGTGATCGGTTCGCGCTGGTCGTGCACGGCCAGACGCGACATGCTTGCAGCTGGACGAGATCTAACAGGAGCGACAAGTCCAATGGTTACTCTCGACGACGTAGATCGTCAGCTAATTGCGCTGTTGCGCGATAACGCGCGGCTGTCGGTCGTCGCGCTTTCGAAGACCTTGCGCATCGCGCGGGCTACCGTGCAGAACCGGATCACTCGACTCGAGAAAGACGGTGTGATCATCGGCTATACCGTGCGGCTGAAGCCCGCGGTCGAGCGCCACCGCATCCGTGCGCTTATGTCGATCGCGGTGCAGGGCAATCGTGCCACCGAAGTCGTGAAACTTCTGCGCGGGCATCCGAGCGTCGTCTCGATCCATAGTACAAACGGCAGGTGGGACCTCGTTGTCGAATTGCATGCCGATTCGTTGGAGCAATTCGATCGCGTGCTCGGCGCTGTTCGTCTTGTTGACGGAATCGCGAACACTGAAACGAGCATTCTCTTGTCGACGCATAAAGTCTGAACACGTCATCACTGTATCGGCTCACCACGATATGGTTTTGGTAGGTTTTCTTCTGCGGTTACTCATTCGCTCTCTTCACGCAGCCAATTCGGCTGTGTAAAGCATAAAATTCGACCGGAATCGTCGCGTGCGAACGCCAAGTCAACCGCAATGGCGAGATTTCCCGGCCGATAATTGCTCCGAATCCGGAAGGCTGGTGTCCCAGAACGGGCAGCCTGCGCCGGTCATTGTGGAGAGGAAATCAAATGAAATTCACACAGGCAATTGTTCGTCGTCCGGCCGCGTCTTGCGGCAACGGCCTAACCAACGCCCAACTCGGTCAAGCAGACTATGCAAAGACACTGCAGCAGTTCGAGGCATACTGCGCGAAGTTAAGCGAATTGGGTCTTGAAATCACGGAACTGCCTTCGCTTGACGCGTTTCCGGATGCCCACTTCGTTGAAGACGTGGCAGTGATTACCCCGGAATTCGCCGTGGTGACGTGTCCAGGCGCGCCAGCACGCAGCGGCGAGACAGATTCAATCGAAGTCCCGCTAGCCGCATGCCGTGAGATCAAGCCGATGCGTGACGGGCACCTTGATGGCGGCGACGTAATGCTGATCGACAAGCGTTTTTTTGTCGGGCTGTCGGCCCGTACCGACGTAGCGGGTGTGCGTGCGTTCAAGGACATCGTGTCGCGTTTTGGCTACGACGTCGAGGCGATGCCAATCGGTGCCAGCCTGCATCTGAAGTCATCGGTGAACTACCTGGGAGACGAGACACTGCTTGTTTGCGACGTGCTTGCCAACGAATCCGTATTCAAGAAGTTCCGCCGGATTGCCGTTGATATGGCCGACGAATATGCGTGTAACACGCTCGAAGTGAACGGTGAACTCATCACTCCGGCAGGTTACCCGCGAGTGCAAGAGCGTCTAGAAGCGCTTGGTATGCCGCTGCACGTGCTCGACGCTGGTGAGTTCCGTAAGATGGACGGCGGCCTGACCTGCCTGTCGCTGCGCTTCTAGGACAATATCGGCCCGGGCAAAAAATGCGGAGTCTGCCATCGAACGGTAGCTTGCACAAAGAATGAGCTGCGAGATAATGCCCGTGCGGGCGATAGGGTGGCGCTCAGCGGCTGGAGGCACTCGGTGTAATAAGGGGGTACTGCGCCGTAGTGCGACTACCGCAAGACGAGCCACCAGTGATTGTACTTGCGCAAATTGCGCTCGGCGATCACGTGCATTCTCAAGAGATGTTCGCGGAAGAAGTGCGCTCCAATCCCGCAGTGCTCGACTGCTGGCTGGTGAGCGGCGTGTTCGATTTTCTAGCGCGGATCGCGTGCCGCAATCTCGCCGAGTATCATGCTCTGGCGAATGCATGGCTCGCGAATCCGCGGTTCAATGTCGAGAAGGTCACAACGATAACTGAACTTCAGACGATCAAGCGTAGTACCGGTTGAAAAATGATCGATACGGCGTTATTGCGCCGATCGGGCGGTGCGACTTTGGCTGGTTCGCGCACGGGTGAGCGCTACTGGCATGCGATATCGGATCGATCATGTTGGGCCAGTCACACCAACTCATACGAGGTCGTTCATCGACTGGCCCGCCGTCCGGTCTTCATAGATATCTGACGTAGTCCTGGGCGCGCCCCCGAGCAATCGCAGAGTCTTGTTTTCAGATGACGCCGATGTCCCCGAGCTATCGCTCGCGGCGCTCGAGACAGAGATGACTCGTTTTGAGAAATCGGCCAGAGTCGGCTACGAGACGCAGCCGCGATATACTGTGCTGCCCCAGTCGCATAAGGAAGGGACGGTAGTACTACTGACCGACAAGATCAGAAACGCGGCATGGCCTTCGTCCGCTAGCACGCCATTTCGGTACGGCGAGCATCGCGTTCCGCGGTCAGTCGATGTCGCAAATGCTGCAAGACGAATGGAACTCGAAGCGTAACCGTTCCTATGGCGATCTGGAACGTTTTCCGAACCTTGAAGAATTCCTCGGTCGGCCACCGACCATCGTGGTCGCAGCGCAACCACGTGGTTAATACGCATCGAGAGCGCCGCGTATCGTGATCCGCTGTTCGGTCAGCTCCCCATCCCGTCCTGGGGGCGCTGTACTGCGCAATCTTTCCACGCGTGCCAAACAACGCATTTCAGCTCGCTTTAGGACGCTCTGGCGCATGGAACCGCTGTTGGTGCACGCGGCAGTATCGGCACGCGGTACACCGCTGGCGGTCGCCGACATCGCGCGCACCGTACTGGACGCGGCCTCGGTCACGTTAAACGCGATGATCGCTTACACCGCCGTGAAGGACGCTGTGGCAAGCTGCGGACGCAGTGTTCGAGTTCGTGTGCCGAGCCATTATCGAACAGCCACAGAACGCACCAAAATCATCCTATGCGACAGGGTGGGCAGCCTCTAAAAAGGGCGGCAGTTCTTCATGGTCGTAAGGCACTTTCCTCAGTTATATGCGTAGACGCATGATCCCCGATGACCAGTTCTTACTATCAAGCTATAACGGCTCAGGAAGATGGTCGGCGCCACTCGGTTTGGAAAAGCCTGTGCCGCAGGGACGCATGTTTGCGACGCTGTACGCCCCACGGGTATACCAAATCCGTATGGGCGCCAAATTTTTCCGCATTGGACGCGATGCCAGGTTGCCAAGCATGATGAGCTTGCCGCCCCGTACGTCGTCAGATGGCTGGGGGCTTGGGTGCAGGAAGACTTCAATTGGTGCGCCACTTCCGGAATCGATCGGGTTTGGATCATCGAAGGAAGTCTGCCGCGCGGCAATCACGGCGACCGCGCGTCGCCACGCAAATTCTTTTGCCCGCTTTTGAGGGACCAGTGAGGAGATCCAAAATGAAGGTGATTACAACTTTGCTGCTTGCGTTCGTCGCAACCAGTCTTTCGACGAACGCATCGGCGCAAGACCCTAAAGAGCTCCGCTTCGGCGTAGACAGTTCGTATCCGCCGTTTGAGTCGAAGTCTCCAGATGGACGGCTGGTTGGGTTCGACATAGACCTCGGCAATGAGATCTGCGCGAGGATGGAAGTCAAGTGCGTCTGGGTTGAAAATTCTTTTGATGGGATCATCGCCGCACTTCAGGCGCGGAAATTCGATGCAATCAACTCGTCGCTGTCGAAGAGCGCACAGCGCGCCGCAATCATCGATTTCAGCGACAAGTTATATGCGCCAATCGAAAAACTGGTCGTCAAAGGTGGCTCCGGACTGGCGGCAACAGTGGAATCCCTCAAAGGAAAGCGCGTTGGCGTGCTTCAGGGGAGTACGCAGGAAACCTATGCGAGAAAGTACTGGGGCGAAAACGGTGTCGACATCGTTTCGTATCAGACGCAGGACCAGGCATGGGCAGACCTCTTGAGCGGTCGACTAGACGCGGTGTTCGCATTTGCCCCGCAGGCTGAGGGCGGTTTTCTGAAGACAGCTCAAGGTCGCGACTATGGTTTTGCTGGGGGCCCTGCAATCAGGGATGCCGCGATCTTTGGTAACGGCGTATGCATCGGTGTCCGAAAGGGCGATAAGGTCCTTCTCAATGCGATCAATAACGCGATCGATGTCATACGTAAGGACGGTACCTATGACAGGCTCGCCAAAAAGTACTTCACATATGATGTATACGGCGGCTGACCTTCTGGGGAACCTCCAAACATGCTGAAAGTATTCGAACGCGACGTATGATTGCATCGAGCATGATTTGCCAACGAGTCCCGTGTTGTAGTGTTCCCGGGATAGCTATGGGCATCTGCTAACGTCTCAAGCTTGTTACACGAGCGACCTCGTAGATGCGGATGAACCATTAAAAACTACATCTCGCCTCATTGCTCAACGGAGGTTTCTGGTAGCTTTATCGCTAGCTTCTTCCTTTTAAGCGACGAAGTGATAGAAGAAGTCGAAGGCTTATCCCCGTCAGCGTCGACATGTCTTGTCAATCGACAGGCCCGACAACGTCTTCGTGTGCTAGCCGCCTGTGCTGACCGCGCGGGCGGCTACTCTAGCCCTCCACGGTTTCCTACGATAAACCTGACAAAAAACGGGCCGCCAGACAGTCGAGCCTTCTCGCTTTATCCATGTCTTATTCGTTCCAGATTTTCAGCTCGCGTTCGATTTCGCATTGGAGCAGAGTTGCAAACTCGCTAACGAGTTGCGGGGCGACATCATGTGGCGGATAAAGAAGAAAGCTGTGGTAACGGAGGGACGGCGAGAAAGGAAGAACCTTCACTCCCTGGCCGACGAAGTCTGTTGCAACGAGTGGATGAACCAACGTCACACCCATACCCAGTTTCACCATCTCACAACACGTAGCACTGTACTGTGCTTCGAGTGTTAGCTTGCGTTCAACTCCTTCTTCTTCAAACAACTGGTCAATGTTTTCCCGCGAACCATCGCCTTGACACATGGAGATGAACTCCTCCCCGCGAAGGTCGCTTGCCTTGATCGCAGTGCGTCGAGCAAGCCGATGCGTTTTCGGAATCATGCAAAGTGCCTGAGCGTCCGGTAACCGGGTAATCTGACACGTCGCCGCCCCTGAAACAAACGCCACGATTCCGACGTCGCAAAACTGGGACGAGACCCACTGCTCGACCGTAATCGATGAGTTCGTATGTATGGAGATGTTGACTCCCGGTCTCGTCCGTTTGAAACGTTCAACGACCCTGGGAAGGAAACTGAGTCCAATACCCGGCACAGCTCCGATGCGGAGGCGACCGCTTCCGAGGTTACGGATGGTATCTGCCGCGTACGTCAGGCTTTTCAGCCCCACAAAAACGCGCTGAACTTCGCGAAATAAAGCTTTGGCCTCCGGCCGTGGTAGCAAGCGTCCGCCTGTTCGATCAAACAGGACAAGACGTGTTTCATTCTCCAATTGCGCAATCAGCCTGCTCACGTTGGGCTGGGTTGTCTGCAAGTCGCGCGCTGCACCGGTCATTGACCCTGACTCCATTACTGCACGAAATGCCTCGATCTGTCGGAGCTTCATTGGGCCACCTATAAGGAAATGGTATAGGCATCGATTGTATTGGCATTTGACCGCCTGTGGGGCGCGCGTCACGATAGCGGTACTGCTGGTTTGCGTGTACTCGCGCTATCGGGGTGACAGGCGGCGCGGCGCGTCAGAAGCGTGGAAGTCATTCGTTGTCTCGGAGCGGAAAACTTCTAGGTATTCGAATCGAGACAACGATTGACGTCAATGCGAGTGCGCGGTGCAGCATCCGAGAGTGAGCCGTTACGCCAGAATTTTTTAACGAAAGAGGAGGTTTCATGATCCGCCGTTTGGAGAGTACGGGCCGATTGAGCAAGGTATTGATCGCGAATGGATTCGCTTTTTTTTCTGGCCTAACGGCCCGCGACACTACAGGGGACGTCAAGGAGCAGGTAGCAGATATCCTTGCACAGATCGATAACTATCTGCTGGCCGCCGGCAGTGCCAAATCGCGTATTGCGGTTGCGAATATCTGGCTTAAGGATGTTAGCGCCTTCGATGAGCTAAACGAAGTATGGGAAGCTTGGGTCGATAAAGAACATCCCCCCGCGCGCGCGACGGTCGAGTCGAAATTGGCTGGGGAAGACATCCTCGTCGAGATCCAGGTTCAAGCGGTAATTTGAAGAGGAGACGCGTGATGTTGCGAGAGCGATATACGTTTATCAGAGGGAAGGGCAAATGAATCTGCATGGAAAAGCTCCGAATGATCCGTCATGGTGGTTTGAGGAGGCGCTGCGGAGCGAGGGTGTACAACCTGCGGCGCCTGCCCTTACCGGCGTGCTCACGGTTGACGTAGTGATCGTTGGTGGCGGGTATACGGGACTGTGGACTGCACTGGCCCTCAAGGAGCGCGCCCCAGATCTCATCGTCGCTCTCATTGAATCGTCCCAGTGCGGTTCCGGCGCTAGCGGTAAAAATGGTGGGAAGGCCAGCGGGTACTGGCCGTCTCTCACTGGAATCGCGGCGAACATTGGCCCTGATGCGGCGTTGGCCGTTGCAAGAGCCGGCACGCGGGCTCAGGACGCTATTCGGCTGTTTGCTACCGAGCCTGGTCGCGACGTATGGTGGCGTGAAAACGGTCACATGCGCGTCTCCGCCGCACCGGCGCAAGATGCCCAGATCGCAACATACCTTGATACGGCACGGCAACTCGGCGTCCCGGACACCGTACGGTCGCTGACGCCCGAAGAAGTGCAGGAGATTTGCGGATCTCCCGTTTTCCGGGAGGGCGTATATTTCCCCGAGGGCGCGACTGTCCAACCAGCACGTCTGGCGCGCCAGTTGCGAGCTGCGGCGATTGCTGCGGATGTGAAGGTATTCGAAGGCACGCCGATGATTCGGCTCGACGAGGGAACGCTCAATCGCGTCGTCACCCCTAACGGTGAAATCATCGCAAAGGAAGTGGTGCTCGCGACCAATATCGAACTCGCGAAGCGCAGGGAGATCGTCCCATACCTTACCGTGTTCTCATCCTACGCATTGATGACGCAACCGGCACCGGAGAAAATAAGTCTAATGGGCTGGAAGCGGGAGGAAGGCATTACTGACTTGCGGATGTTCGTCCACTACTTTCGGAAGACTATCGATGGACGGATCCTCATGGGCTCAGGCTCGGGTCCGATCGGCTTTGGGGGAAATACGTCGGATCCACGGCTGACTACTGACCTGGCGTCGGCAGTACGTGCGGAGCGCGGCCTCCGTCGCCTGTTGCCGGCTTTCAGAGACGTTCAGATTGACAGAACATGGGGCGGTGGCATCGATATATCGTTTGACCGGCTACCGTTCTTTAGAACGTTACCTGGAACCCGCGTCCACTACGCCTGCGGATTTTCGGGGCATGGTGTTAATCCAACATACATTGGGGGGCAATGTCTTGCGTCGCTCGTTTTGAGGTCAAAAGACGAATGGAGTTCGCTACCTTTCTGTACGCGTGAACCACGAGCGTTGCCGCCCGAGCCTCTTCGATATGTCGGCGGACGCTTTGTGCGCTGGGGTATTCTCCGATGCGAAGAAGACGAAGAAGTTGGCAAGACGTCACGATTGTTACCTCGAGTCGCTGCGGCTATCCCAAAAACGTTTGGCCTGAGAATCGGTACCCGATGATGGTGAGCAAATCCATTGGCGGCCCGGCTAATGCCCTGCAGGCGGTGTTAGACCAACGGTGAACCGTGCTCTGATCGGCTCTGGAAACCATCCGTGTATGTCGCCCCGTTCGCAGTCTGGGCAGTGGAGGTGACTGTGCGTGACCCGCTGGGGGCCACTCAGCGACAAGGAATCTCACCTCATACGGAGTTCGGCGGCAAAAAGCTGGCCGATTTGCTGCCGCACGTCGGTTCTATTCGAATTAGCCCTGTTTAAATAACGAATGGAAAGGACCGTGCGCCAGGTGGGGGGTGCTCCTTTCGGCCCGTCTGAATTCTCTTTGCCGTCCGGGATGACTGATTGGTGACCGCATGGGGAGATTTGCGCGGCCTTCTAGCCGTTAACTTATCTACGACAAGCATGGAGACGAGTGTGTTTTTATTCGGATTTGGCCCGCAGCTGCTGGCCGGTACTGTCCGTACAATCGAATTGTCGGTGCTGTCCCTCGCGGCCGCGTTTGTCTTGGGCCTCTTGGGTGCCGTGGCGAAACTATCGCAGAATCGTGGCTTTCGCACAATCGGTCTGGCATATACGACCTTGATCCGATCTGTACCGGACCTTGTGCTCATGCTTCTTATCTTTTACAGCATCCAGATTGAGGTCAACAAGCTAAGAGACCGTTTCCAAAAGACTGCTCGGCACGTCTGAAGATGTTCCAGCAGACGAGCGAGCAACCAAGTTTAAGGAATGCCTCGTGAATGTCGGCTCGACGCTCAAAGCGAATGCGAAGACGACGAAAATTGTGCAGCCATGCGTGAGTCCGCTCGACCACCCAGCGGAATTTGCCGAGTCCGCTACCGTGTTCCGTACGGCGCCTGGCGATCACCGGTTCGATACCGCGCGCACGAAGCCGCTCACGATGCGGCTCGGAGTCGTAGCCGCGATCTGCGTAGATGACCTTGGGCTTGCGAAGCGGTCGGCCGCGTACGCCGCGAATGGGCGGGATCGCGTCAATGAGCGGCAGCAACTGGGTAACGTCGTTACGATTCGCGCCAGTCAGGATTGCACTGATGGGCACGCCGTTGGCGTCGACGAGGATGTGATGCTTCGAACCTGGTCGCGAGCGATCGGTGGGGTTCGGGCCAGTTTTTCGCCCGCCCCAACGGCTCGCACCGAGGATGAATCGACCGCTGCCCGTGAGAAATCGAGTTCGCCGGCCTCGCGTAACTTGGCGAGCAGCAACTCGTGCAACGCGCTCCACACGCCGGCCTTTTGCCAGTCGCGCAAACGCCTCCAGCAGGTCGGCCCCGATCCGAATCCCAGCTTGGTTGAAAGGTCGCACCAGCGTATTCCGGTCTTGAATACGAACAGGATGCCGTTCAGCGCAGCCCGGTCTGAAATCGGAAGCCGCCCCGGGTATTTCTTGCGACGCGGCTTCGGCGGCGGTAGCAAAGGTTCGATCAATGCCCACAGTTCGTCATCAATGATCGGTGCGCCCATCCCCTTGGTTCCAGTTGTTCAGACGACCAAGGTTAACAGCTTGCCGAAAAGGTTAACAGCCCCCTTGGGGTCTTTTTGAAATGGTCTCTTAGGTTCGCACGAATGCCCACAGAAATTGTGGATAACCCGACCAACCGGACCGCGGGAACGCGGATACGATACGAAGGCACTGTCAACTTGGCTGACTTCGTCGATGACGATCCATAACGCACTGCGGCTCAGAAGCCAGTCGACGGAGTTTGGGTGACGTACTGTTATTCGAGTGCAGGCCGATTCCGCTAAACTTGTCCATCCCGGCCTCCTGTGCGTCAAGTGGGTCTCGCAACCTCAACTCTACGCCCGCCGTTTCACCGCAACGGCGTGAGGCCGGCTACATGATTATCAGAGCCCGTACCTGACAATCGCCGATGACCGTCTGGCGGCCGGAACCACTCGCCCCTCTTTTCTGGAACGGATATGACACTACTCAAGAGTCGCGTCGCGGCTACCGAAGAAAAACTGAAGGCACTGAAGGAAGCACGCAAGGCCTCCGACCGCGCGCGACGGAAGACGTACAGGCAGAGCCGCGTCGATCGTGAACGCAAGGTCATGCTCGTTGGCGAAGCCGTGCTCCACCGCGTAGAGCGCGGAGAATGGGACGAGAGTGAGTTTCGCCAAATGATGAACGACGCACTCACGCGCCCCGCGGACGGCGCACTTTTTGATCTCGACGAATAGGGGCATCGATGCAGTGAGGCGACGTGGTACGCGATGAATCCTACGCCCCATGGGCAACTCACTTTGGTGCCTCCTTCGGTCACCGTCTATAGCGGCCCGGCGCGAACCAATTACGCTTCGCCCCAGCCGCAGACTTTGACCGGTGTCAAATTTCGCTCGAGCTATATTGCGCCTACGCATCCCACCAAGCCGCGTCGCGCGACCACGCGACACACGCGGCATAGCCGCTCAGGGCGCGAAGCCAAACTGCGTCGAGATTCGCAATCACGTCGCGATCGCGTACGCTCTCCTCGCTTACCACGATGCGTGGCTCGTGCTGCCTGTCGCCAAGTACCGAAAACCACGTCATGCCCCCTCCGATGCCGGCGCCAAGTGCCTTCAACATCGCTTCCTTTGCCGTCCATACGTCATAAAACGCGTCGGCTCGCTTATGCATCGGCAAAGCCGTCACGTGTGCCTCGTCGCGCGGCGCAAACACCGCTGACGTGAGCTTCCGCCAGTTCATGTCTTTACGAGCAAATTCGATATCGACACCGACCCTCCGTTGCCGGCCAATCGCGATCAGAGCATACTGCTCCGAATGCGAAACGTTAAAGTCGAGTTGCCCACCGGGCCCACTTTGCATCGACTTATGGAGGCGCGGCCGTCCGCCGGTGTCTCGCTCGAAACGCAATTCACTGGCCTTCAAATCTGTTCGTTCCGCAAGCAACTGACGCAGCGCGACGCGCGTCATCGCATAACGCAGCGCATCGTCGTGGCGTCGGAAGCGCGCGACCTTCGCACGCTCATCGTCCGAGAGCGGGGCGAATGCGGGACAGTCGAGCGTCACGCGAAAATCGAAGGTGACGCAAAAAATTTCAATATCTGCAGCGGATGCACGCGGTGCAGCGAGTTCGCGCACATTGAACGCCGACGTCGCAGGGACGAGCATCGATTCACTCCGGTAGTGACGACAACAGGCGGTTGCTGCGCGGGGAACAGGTGCCCGGGCCCGGGCCGAATTGCCACGAAGGTTCTGTCGCAGTAATGGTGCGGGGTAAAATGGGTCGTTCATGACGGAAGCCGATAGTGATCGTAACGACGGGCAGATCGCCACGCAAAACATTGCCGCAAGGAGTGGCAAAGAGACTCAAACGACGTGCGTACCAGTGCCATTGCCTTCGCCGAATGAGTGACGGATCTGGTGCGCTGTGGCGTCAGCTGTACGAGCTGATCCGTCAACATCGATCCCTCCGAACGTCGGCAGCATCATCTGCTGTCGATTGTCGAGCGATTTGCTCAACGTTGTCCGCCCCATAGTGTTGGACTTACCGTCAACAGCCGATTCTAGGCACTTCGTCCGGGACTCTAGAACTGTGGCGCGGACTAGCGCCGGCGCGGCAGATCAACACTTCAAAACTGGTCGATATTAGAAAATCGCTTGGGTATCGAAAAACATTTTATATCAATGCGATGCAGGATCGATGGAATGATAGTAGCCATTCCGTATGGGGTGCAGGTGGTCGGAGGTTCAAATCCTCTCGCCCCGACCAGAAAAATCAAGGACTTACGGTGCAAGCCGTAAGTCCTTTTCCTTTGGAGCGCCGAATTTGCCCCCACGTTTGCCCCCACACGATGGGTGGGTCACTTTGGAAGGGAGCGGACTTTTCCGCATGCGAGGCGGTGCTGCGCCCAGAACCGTACTCAGGTGGTGACGACAACGCTCGGGCGCACACAACTTGCACAGCATTCAGGGGTGAACAAGGCTTCTAGGGTTGAAGGGGCGGAGCAACCGGAACCTGACCCTTTAGGCACGTGAAGGGGCGATCGACTTGCCCCTTGCGATCCTCACAGCGATTGCGCCAGATATCAACGGAAACGCAAAAAAAATCGGTCGCCATGACCGGGCTTGCTGTTTGATGCTTTGGTGGGCGTGGGGGATTCGAATCTGCAACAGCGGTTGACAAGTTCTGCATTGATTCTCTCGTAGCCGAAAATCTTGCCTCCTCGTCTCCGCCGACTCGGCTCCCTCGTACGAAATCCCCGAGGAGGGCCGCGATACCTATAAAATTCCTGATCCCCAGCTCCGTCCGGCGGAGGAGTCGTGATTGCGGCGCGTTCACCGGAACTTCATGATGAAACTACCTGAGCCTGATATCGAAAGCGTCGAGCGTGCAATCCTTGCCCTTCAGGAGCAGCCGGAGCTTGAGCTAATAGTCCCGGCGACAACAAGGGGTGTGACGTCATTCTGTGCGGAATCGGCGCTCCTCCAGTTCGTCGTTACGTGGGCTCGCTTGGCGGAACGATCGGGTGTCGCCGTCTTTTCCCACCTTGAATCTACGACCGGCTCATTCGAGGCAGAACTGCGTAAGCAACTTGGGTTGCCTTACTTCCTGGCCGCTTGGGTTCTCGCCGGACGCCTCTACGATGCAAATCGTAATCTGCTGAAACGGAGGGAAGCAAAGGGATATTCAGATTTCCTCGATGCAATGGAAAACTTTGACTTCCAGCATACGCATGGAACGCTGGAGACCCGAGCTAATCTGATCTGCGTCCAAGGCGGCAAACGGGAGTTTATTCGCCCCTTCTACGAATTTTACGAGTCGAAATGGAAGGTGAAGCGCGAGGGAGATGTCCGCGTCATCATACAGGACATCCTGATGCAGCTTGCGCCTGCATGGGTAGCGCGTTACGTGCGGGAGGTTACTGAATCTCTTGCTCACTTAGTTAGAGAGCTCGTCGAGAATTCCGACTGGTGGGCGAGGGTCGACCAGCATGGCGTCGAATACGCGAGGGGCATACGTGCCGTGACGTTCAAACTGATCGACATTGATCAAGATAACCTGCCCATGTTCGCAGGCGGCAACACTCATATTCAGAGCTATCTTATCCATAATCTCACCACACATGAACGTGCGAGAGAGGAACCGCCAAGCTCACATTCCGGCACGATAAGAAAACTGAGCTTCGTGGAACTATCCATGGTGGACTCCGGACCGGGCCTTGCGCGTCGCTGGCTGGCTAACCGGCAGGACAACAAACGCTCACTCGGAAAGATCGACGAGATTAGTGTGCAGGAAGAGGAAGATGCGGTCATCGAATGCTTCAAGAAATGGAGGACCAGCTCCGGCAACAGCCTGCGTGGAATCGGCCTCTTCAGCGTCGCCAGCCTCCTCCGGAAGCGCAATGGTTTTTTGCGACTCAGGACCGGCCGACTTGGATTTCTCTTTGGTACACAGTCCGCTATAAACGACATCGAAATTCAGCTGAAGAGGATCGGTCCCTCCGCTGACTACCTCAAGTTACCCGACGGGACCCACGTCTTTTTGCAAGATGGAGAGATGGTCTTTTTTCTCCGTCCGTGGTCTCAAAATGAAGCTGGCCCAGTAGAAGGCACGGCCTACTCCATCCTTTTGCCAGTCTGACAGACATGCTTTTCATTCCATTTTCTGGGCCTACAGCGCTCACGCGGGATGCTCTGCTGTTATTTCTCGGCACCGACTCCCCGACATGGCAAGAAATAAGAGAGAAATTCAAGGAGTGGGCGGATAGCAATGTCATCACGCCGGAACTCCTGATCCTCGCCACCGTTGAAACGGCGCGCTCTCTACGGGAAGCTTCAGAGAGCGATGCGGAGAGCCGTAGTTCGATCGAGGTAATCAGCAGACTATGCCGGGTTCGGCTCTTTTCCTTTGACGGAAATGGCTACATCTGTCATGTAGAAAAGAAAACTGAAGATCGGATGGCAGTTGATGGAGCGAAGGAAATGCTCCTGCCAGCAGTCAAAAGCTTGATCACATCGGAGCTCGAGACCGGCAAAGTCGTCGCCGCGGCACCGCCAGGCTTTTACTTTTCCAAGCTGTCTAACCGGCATTCCTCGCATTTCATCCGTGCGGAGAGTCTCCTGAGCGGCACGGAGTCGATCGAACTCCTCGCTCTCCGGCTGCTCGAGCCGTTCCGGGCATATTGCGACGGCCTCGATGACCGCAAGGTCCGCATTCTGATTGACTCAATGTCTATATGGCCGTTAGCGCAAGCGTTGGCGACCATGAGGCGGGGCAAAGATCCTAAGCGCCGCTATATCGTTGAGAGCTTTCGCTCTTACGATGGATTATCTGAGGACTCCATAGAATCTGGGCCGGCATTTACGATCATTTCTGCGTCAACGTCGGGAGGGCTCGAGAGAGGGTTACTGGACAAGCTCGGGTCGAATCATGTGACATTCCACACCGTCCTTGGTCTGGAGCCGAACGCGGCGATGAGCAGTGAGCAAGCCGCGCTCTACCAGAGCAAGTGTCTATTTATTATTCCCCGTAAGCTGTTTGGCTCGTCAGCGCTTGAGGGGTTACGGGAGCGTTTCGAGACTGACATTACCGAGGTGCCGCCAGGGTGCGAATCCGTCCAGATAATCGGCGAGCGCTTCCTTAGCCAGAACTTTCGGCCGAAAGGCGCAAGGCTCGCTCACGGGGCTCTTGACGATGGCAGGAAAAGCCAACTTGCCCAGATTGCGCAAGGCCGCATCGCGCTTGCTGCCCGGCGGCGTCCCGACGATAAGTCCTATTGGTCTCTATCATTTGATCTCGCTTCGCTGGTGGATCGCTACTGCGTCGACGACGAGAATGGAGAGTGCCTTTTACGTAGCTGGCTGACCAACTACGCTGCGGCAGGAAACGCCGTAGTCGTATATCCGGTCGACACGCTGGAAGGCGGGCGCCCGGACGAAGGGGAGCCGAAGCGCATGGCTGAAAGGATCCAGGAACTGCTTCAGTGGGCCTCTCCCGCAGCGATCGTGCAGGTCGTGAGTAGCTACGATCTTGACCATCCTTGCGGGGAACTGACCGCTTTTATACGAAACGCCGGAGTGGTGATAGCCGCTCCAATTGTCGGCAACGGCTTCATCTTCAAGCAGATCAGCGCAGCGCTCAGAGTCATACAGCCCAAGGGGCCGCGGCTCTATCTTTCCCTCGCGATACTTCCCGAAAGCCAGGAGCGCTTGCATGAGCTTCGCGCGGATCTGCAATCGAACGCGGATGACAGCGCTTATCACTTCAAGTGCGCCATTGCGTTGCCGACAGGCAAGCTTGATCAGGACATTGACTGGTATCAGGAGTCGAGAATTCTGGCCGACGTCGTCGATGCCTGCGCCGACGAGGGAATCGAAGTGCCACCACGCCTTGAGGAACGACTTGCAAGATTTCGCGCCGGTAATGGGTTACCCGGGGAACTGGCGTTCCTGCCGTCGTATCGCGGAAATGCACTTGCCATGTCGCCGGGGTTTCTCCTCTGGAAAAGCAAGACGGCCATAGCCGGAAATGATCTTGGCGCCGGTGTGCTCATGAGCGTCGCGGCGTTTCTTGAAGCATGTCGTACGGGCGCTACAAAGAATAGCGAGACGAGCCTTGTCAGCGGACTTTTTCAGCAGACTCTTATTGCACCTGCTAACTTTACCCGATTTAACGACCCTGCAATTCAGGCGGCGTTGCTCAGAGCGGCCTATAAACCGGAGCTCAACTTTGCAGCAAGCCTCGACATGAGCAGTGACATGCAGCGGCTTATATTGCGTCTCATACGACTGCACGACGCTCCTGCTGGCGAAGCTCTTCCAGAATTTATGCTTGCATTGGCCATGAATCGGCTCACTCTACACAGGGAACACATACCGGAGGTCCGTCGGCAAGCACTCGAATTGCCGGGCTGGATCGGCATGCTCGCCAAAGAAATCAGCTAACGTGTGTGTTTGCTAACGTTTATCAGTGGGGCGACACGCTTGAGCGTCGCTGCAAAATGAAGGGGCATTGGTCGCGGGATCGCGCGGGCTCATCGGCTACCGTCTTCCCGTTATAATTAGCTAGGCTAAGGTCGAGGCTCTCGTATGAGCCCCCAATCCGTTGGACTCCGTCTCCGCCAGCAATGGTGGCGAAACCCCGCAGAGTCTAGGCTCTGCGGGGTTTTGTTCTTCTGCGACCTGCAAATCGACCATCAAATGACAAGTGGTTGCCAGCGGATTGTCGGGGTAGTCCTCGGAAGGTCGATCATCTAGAACGTCGTCGCAACGGTGTCGGCGTTTGCGGCGAGGTATCGAACTCGCGTGCACCTCCTGCCCGCGATCAAATTGGCGTAGTGGAGGGGAGTGTTGCGCGGTCGGCCTCGACCGGGTCCAATCATCCGCGACCGATACCCGGGTGGGGTTCCGCCATTGAAGACGATCGC
Organism: Paraburkholderia sp. EG286B; assembly: GCF_040965655.1. Lineage (NCBI taxonomy): Bacteria > Pseudomonadati > Pseudomonadota > Betaproteobacteria > Burkholderiales > Burkholderiaceae > Paraburkholderia > Paraburkholderia sp. EG286B. The sequence goes on from NZ_JBFRCF010000043.1 coordinate 20,717, forward strand.
AATTGACGGAACGATGGCTGGTTTAGACTCCCGACGGCTTGCTGCGTCGTTCGCGCTGCGCAGCAGCTGCGGTCGACGAGTATGTAGAGATGCGCTGTTCATCTCGAGTTTGTCGCCAGTGGCGCACGCCATAAGCGTTGGCCGGTCATCCCTTGGGTTCTCGGTCTCTCGCGACCGTACACATTCATCGCCGCCGGGCACCGATGTGGTCGAGTGTGAGTGGTCCGCGGTGCGCGTGCGGAAATTCGAATGATTGTCGATATTAGCGTTTGGACTCCTCTGTACTTATTCGGGCGATCGTTTGATGCCCAGGAGAGGACTCATATTTCACGCTTAGATGTATTAGCCGGGACTCGATCTGACGGCTAGGCCCGACGCCGGGATGCCACGTAGCCGCCTATGGCGGCTTTCACTCGGCTTCTGCACGCGCCTGTACCTACCGGCGGACGGAGCAGGGCAGGAGGCAAACCGAATACCTCCAAGGTAGTCCAAGTTTTCGTCCGAACCCCCCACTGCACGAAAGGTACGAATACCTTAAATGAGCTCTCCGATTCCCAAGCTCGGCTGACACAGCGGGTCGTTCGCCACGGCATATAACGGTTCTGGGGACTTTCGACGCAGAGATTCGGCCGCTGCGGATTTGCGAAGCAGCGAATTCTTTTATGCGACGCCGCAGCATGCTCTTCCCTCCTGGTCCGTTCAAGTTGGAAGGTCGTGGGCTCCGGTCACGTCATTGGCCATGTGTACCGCGCGCAAATTGGTGTGAGCTTAGCCGCTGTCACCCAGAGCTTTACGCTCGCATTCGCGGCTACTTCGATGAAGCAGCCACCATATGACGCCGGCATCTCCAAGTACACTTCAACTTACCCGCAGGCGACCTGTGAACGACACAGCCACAGGCCCGGTCAAGAGAGTAGTCTCGTCGGAAAGCACCTCAACCGCCAGTTCGCCGCCAGGCATCTGAAGCGCAAAATAATTCGACTCCGATAGCCCCAGTCGGCGCGCAGCTAACGCCGCGGCACAGGCACCACTTCCACACGCTTGGGTGAGTATACCTGGCCGCTCCCAAACAGCCAGCTTGATACGTTCCCGTGACAGAAGTTGAGCGACGCCGACGTTCGCGCCCTCCGGGACCATCACATGCCTCTGCAATGCGGGCGCGTAGAGCGGAATGTCTACTTCGTCGAAGTCCCCGACGAAGCATACCAAATGGGGATTACCCATGTTCACGGCTACCGGCCCCTTCAAAGGGCCGGATTCGATTGGCAATTGCAACCCATCATTGGCGCGGGACAAGGGTATTTCCTGCCAGCCCCAGCGTGGACGCGGCACCTTTAGCGACACTTGATTATGGCGTTTGAACGAGGCTTCTATAATGCCCCCAAGTGTCTCTACCACGACGCTAGCAGCACCGGATTCCGCCAAGAGCAAGCGCGCGGCACAACGTGTGGCATTCAGGCATGTCTGCGCCTCCATCCCGTCCACATTGTAAATGCGCAAGAACGCATCTGCGCTCGCCGAAGATGCTTGTTCCACGACCAGTAACTGATCGGCACCAACTCCCCGATGGCGATCGCAAATACCTGCGATCAATTCGCGATCGGGTTTAAACGATTCGGTTCGTCCGTCCACCAGAACGAAGTCATTTCCCAGACCATGCACTTTGATGAAGCGTCTGTCTTCTTGGGAATGGAAAAGCGTGAAGAGATCTTTAGTCATTTCGTGACTCTATCTTAAGTTCCCGTGCGACGATGGCACGCCGTTGCGCGTCATGTTCGCGCTGGACTGCTGCGACCGGGAAGCGATCAGCTGGGCGGCGACGACCGACGGCCATAGGGGTGATGTAATGGGCGAGGCGACGTTGGCCGCCGTCCAACTGTGCTTCGGCACCTCGCAGACTACTCGGCCCATCGAATGGCTCTTGGACAACGGCTCGGGCTACATCGACCACCGCGCACGCAGTTTCGCTCGCGAGCTGGAACTTGAGCCGCTGACCACGCCGGTCCGTTCGCCGCAGAGTAATGGCATGGCCGAATCGTTCGTGAAGACGATGAAGCATAATTACGTCGCCTATATGGACAAGCCCGATTCAACAACGGCGCTCTCGCGTCTGGCTATCGCGTTTGAAAATTTGAACACTACAATGAGCGCCGCCCGCATAAAGCCGTGAAATACCGCTCGCCGCTCAAGTTCAGGCGCCTTGCACTGCCATCATCCTAACGATTTCCGCGTGTCCTGGAGTTACAGGGGACAACTCCACCGAACTATTGCTGGAGCACGCGGAACGGATATTCAGTCGTGGCGCGGATGCCAGTCTTCAGGCGCAGCCGCGTTAAGGACGATATCCATTGCGAGGAATGTGTGAGTTGATCATTGAGGAAACGAGATCAGTGTACGAGAGACCACTTGCGGATGCCATCGTCGCGAAAATTCCTTGACGCGACATCCCAGGGAGCGTGTTGATCTCTAGGAACCAAGGGTCTCCCGATTGATCCACAAGGAAATCAGCCCGGGCAAAGCCTGAACACGGAATTGCCTCGAACGCACGCCGCGCCGCGCTCTCCATATATGATTTAGCCGCGTTTGGTATCGGAGCGGGGCATTCGTGCCGATGAAGTGCACTATTACACTTCACCTCGTAATCGTAGAATTCTGCCTCATGAAACGTCGCAAGCATTGGTAGGCAGATTAGCTGCGTCTCAACGGTGAGAAGACCAACTGAGACATCGGTACCGACGATGCGTCGACAGACGATGTAGTCGTCTGTCGACCGCAATCCTCGGATATGAGCCTCCAACGCATCACGACCATCTATCGAAGTAGCACCAAGGCTTGAGCCGCCTGATGACGGTTTCACAAAGAGCTGATTGCCAAGCTGCGTCACAATTCGCGCTGCCTCTTCGTCTGCTCGGGCTTGGAGCGACAAGTGGGTCCACGGTGGGCAGCGGATATGAAGGGCATCCGCAATCTGAAGGCATGCCGGCTTGTACATACAGATGGCGCTGGCGGTTACGCCTGATCCGAGATAATGGATCGATTGCAAATCAAGCACGCTTTGCAGTCTGCCATCTTCGCCGAACCAGCCGTGTGTTGTAGGGAATACGATTGCATCTTTTGGTAATGTAATTAGGTCGTCTATGGATTGAAAATCTACGACTGAAACATTGTGTCCGAGCTCTGCCACTGCACTGGCTACCGTATCGCCAGAGACGAGTGCTCCCTCGCGCTCTGGGCCAATACCGCCTGTGACGACTACAATATCGCGCTTTGACATACCGTACCTCTCAAAAGGTTGCGATTCGCCACGGATGCCTGAAGGCGTCGCGGCGAACAGTCTGAAAAAAACATCTTGCTGAATTGTGCAAATGCTTGCGCTGTTCCATTTTTTCGATGCATCTCATTGTGATCTGCATGCCTTATATAAATGTTGTCCCGAAGGCGCGCCATCATTCTCTCTTGGGAAATGCGGTGCCAAGTTTCAGGATCTAACGTGTTGAGCGTTGGAACTTCGTCTCAACATGATGTGAACCTAGTCGACTATCTGGCTCGCAATCAATATGCTTTGCGTCCTTAGAGACCGTTTCCAAAAGACTGCTCGGCACGTCTGAAGATGTTCCAGCAGACGAGCGAGCAACCAAGTTTAAGGAATGCCTCGTGAATGTCGGCTCGACGCTCAAAGCGAATGCGAAGACGACGAAAATTGTGCAGCCATGCGTGAGTCCGCTCGACCACCCAGCGGAATTTGCCGAGTCCGCTACCGTGTTCCGTACGGCGCCTGGCGATCACCGGTTCGATACCGCGCGCACGAAGCCGCTCACGATGCGGCTCGGAGTCGTAGCCGCGATCTGCGTAGATGACCTTGGGCTTGCGAAGCGGTCGGCCGCGTACGCCGCGAATGGGCGGGATCGCGTCAATGAGCGGCAGCAACTGGGTAACGTCGTTACGATTCGCGCCAGTCAGGATTGCACTGATGGGCACGCCGTTGGCGTCGACGAGGATGTGATGCTTCGAACCTGGTCGCGAGCGATCGGTGGGGTTCGGGCCAGTTTTTCGCCCGCCCCAACGGCTCGCACCGAGGATGAATCGACCGCTGCCCGTGAGAAATCGAGTTCGCCGGCCTCGCGTAACTTGGCGAGCAGCAACTCGTGCAACGCGCTCCACACGCCGGCCTTTTGCCAGTCGCGCAAACGCCTCCAGCAGGTCGGCCCCGATCCGAATCCCAGCTTGGTTGAAAGGTCGCACCAGCGTATTCCGGTCTTGAATACGAACAGGATGCCGTTCAGCGCAGCCCGGTCTGAAATCGGAAGCCGCCCCGGGTATTTCTTGCGACGCGGCTTCGGCGGCGGTAGCAAAGGTTCGATCAATGCCCACAGTTCGTCATCAATGATCGGTGCGCCCATCCCCTTGGTTCCAGTTGTTCAGACGACCAAGGTTAACAGCTTGCCGAAAAGGTTAACAGCCCCCTTGGGGTCTTTTTGAAATGGTCTCTTAACTAAGGTGGAACCAAAGCCGTCTCCTCGATTTTCGCTTCTACGCCGTTCTGCTCGCGAGCGTACGCACGCGTGAGGTTGTAGGCCGCCTGAGTTAGGAGGAACAACCGCTCGGCGCGCTCGCGACCGCGATACTTCGCCTGACGAATCCGGCCGACCGTGTTGCCCCATCCGAAGATCTGCTCGATGAGTCAGCTGCGCGTTCACCGCCAGACCATGCCGAGTATCCGTGAGCAGATGGCCGATGTAGCAAAGCAGCGCACACCGGTGCGCCGGCTCTTGCGAAACAAGTGCGCCCGGGGCTGTCCGTGCTCGATTCCCGCTCTCGTTCACGCGCACCGCCATCAAGCTGCGCGTACAAAAGCGTCACCGATGAACGTGGGTCGCTCGAAGCAAGTGAGCAATCGGCGAAAATTTGGAAAGCTCGATATGGTTCGCTCTGCGTCATAGCGTGTGTTGCGTGGTCCGGCTCAATGAGGATGAGCGTGCCGACTTCTGGGTATCATTCATGCCGTCACGAGACTTGCAGAGAAATGCTGGTGCGCCACTGACCATGCAGATCCGGCCACATAGCTCCCGGGTGCCCCAAGTTCGCACAGGAAGGGAAATAACTCGTTGCTTATAGCCTCACTGGATTCGAAAGGTAATAACGACGCAACGTTGTCTATAGCAACGACGTCGACGCCACCGATTTCTTTACCACATCTTTGAATTGGTTCGATAAAATTGGTTGACTCGTGATAAATTCGTATCGGGTTGTATGGGCTAGCCGCGTCGCAACTTACGTCGCCGATCATGGAAAGCCGATGTGGTGACTCAAGCATTGTTTCGTCAAGCAGTACTGACGTGGTTTCGTCTGAACGGATGCAGTTAAATAGCAAATCAAAGTCCAATAACTCATTTCGAGGTTTGGATGCCGTCTCGACTCTTCCCCAACACTCGTGACGTATTTCGAGAGAATTCAGTAAGTGCTTGACTCCTGAACCAGTCGCTCCTCCCGCCCCGAGTATGAGAATCCTCATACTTCTTATGCTCTCTATCCCCTTTCGCAGATTCTCCACGAGTTCTTCGAAATCATTGAAAAAGAGCTTCGCAAGATCCGCTTTTGCTGCGCCATCTAGTTTTCTCTCCATAAGCTCAAGCGTTACAGCCGCACCGCACACCCCTGCCCAGAAGCTTACTCCCCGACTGACGAGCTCAACCCCACGAAAGTCTCGCAGATACTCGAGATCAAGTAGAGTACCTCCGCCTCTTCGGAACCGGGCAAGCACCTCAGTCGCACCCGTCTGCTTCTTGAAAACATGACCGAAATAAATGTGCGTGTGGCGAATTTCAGTGAAATCTCTCCTTAGCTCTTTCAGTCCTAGGATGTAAGCGTCCAACGGCGCGTGCTGCCATGAGTGTGGCGCGACGATTTCGCAACCGACTTCTTCATATTGATCATCTGCGAAACACCGCATATTCGAACGTTCGACGGTCACTCTACCCCCCCTCTTGATCAAAAAAGCCGCGTTGGTTGGCGTAAGTGGCGTTCGCCGCTCAAATGGCTTGGATTCCGATCGGAGCCAGATGTTTTTCATTGACATATCTCCAGTTGGTACGGAACGAGCGCAGTCCAGAGTGGCAGAATTGCTTGATACAGATGCCGAAGACTGCCTTCGTGTAACGGATTGACACAGCGACCGAGGCAAGCTCCATGCCAGCTTCCGGTAACGGATCGGACTACGCTCGACGACATCTGCTCTCAAAGGCGATACGGCTCCTTTCAGTCGCAGCTTGCGCGGACATATATGGCGCCTTCTGAGGCCCGTATTCCGGTCGGGCGTCGAACCGATCGATAACACCTTCAAGTCGCAAATGCGACAACTGAGACAGGACGTGTTAATAAATCCACAGATTTCCAAAGCAATTAGTAACGGCAGACTGTCTGGCTTCAACTACAACCGCCGCCGGCGCATTGACTCAAGATTTTTGTTACCGAGCTAGGCTCGTTGGCTCAAGTATTTTGCTACCTGTCAGACGGCTGACGGGGAGTAAGCGGCTCGCGGCGGCCGTCGTAGACGGCTGCAGGGATCGGCATCAAAGTGATGTCCATCATTTTCGAAGTGATGGACGCCACTTTGTCAGAGCCAACACAGAGGCCCGGCAGCCGTAAAGGTCGCCCGAACCATAATCCCGAATTCCGACGTCGCTTGGCGAAGGCAGCCTGCGAACCAGGGGTGTCAATCGCCCGGTTGGCCCGTGAGAACGGCTTGAACGCGAACCTCGTGTTCGCGTGGCGGCGCCGGTATCTGGCGGAACAGCAAGCCGAGCCGGTGCAACTCGTTCCGGTGGCGATCGTGAACGAGGCGTCATCGGTCGATGAACCTCCGGCGCCGCCAGAGCCAGAGATCGTGCGGCCGGCTGTGCCCGCTGGTTCAATCGAGGTTCGGATCGGCCGGGCAGTGGTTAAGGTCGACGGTATTGTCGACGCTGAGATGCTTCGAACGGTTTTGGAGAGCCTGCGCTCGTGATTTCTCTGCCAACAGGTACGCGTATCTGGCTTGTCGCGGGCATCACGGATATGCGATGTTATGCGGTGTTGCCGGTTATGCGCAGTTGGTCACCAGTCCGTCGGACATGTCGAGCATTAGGCATGATGGCGCTGCGCATAACGGGCTAGTGCTTGACCGGTCTCAGCATCTCAATCAAAGCATCGGGGGGACGAAAATGTCCTCTCCGAAGGTTCGGAATTCCGGCAGCCGCGAGCGCATCCAGTTTCTCTGTCGGGTCTGCGCGGAGATAGATTTCCGTGCTCTGAACCTTGGCGTGACCGAGCCACAGCGCAACCCTGCGGACATCGTGCGTCGCCTGCAAGGTATGCATCGCGCAGGAATGCCGCAGTACGTGTGGCGAGACGCGTTTCTTCGCGAGCGATGGCTGTAGCACCGCCGCAGCTTTCGCGTGTTTGGCCAGGATGTATTCAAAGCCAGCGCGTGTCATCGCGCTGCCGCGTGCATTCAGAAACACTTCTGGGTCGCCCGCTGACGCTCGCACAGCAAGCCATGCACGTATCGCCGTTGCGGTTTGCTTCCATAGCGGGAGTATACGTTCTCGCCTCCCTTTGCCGTAGATGTGAATCGCGGCCTGCGTCGAAAGCTCCAGTTGGTCGATCCGCAACTGAACCAGCTCTGAAACTCGAAGACCCGCCGCGAAGGCGAGATGCAACATGGCACGATCGCGAATACCCATTGAAGTCATCAAATCCGGGCTATCCAGAATCGATTGCATTTCTGGCATAGTCAGGTAGTCGACGAGCGCTTCGTCGGCTCTCTTCTGGGGGATTGCATGAATTCGCCGTGCTTGGTCGAGACACGAAACATCATGATATTCGAGGTAGCGGAAGAACGATTTGATTGCTGCGAGACGTGCGTTCCGAGTCCGTGGCGAGCATCGTCGTACATTCTCAAGATGGTCCAGGAATGCGAGAATCAGTGGAGCGTCAACCTGATCAATCTCAAGTAGAGACGGTTGAGTGTGCATACGCTTTGCCGCAAAACAGATCAACAACTGGAAGGCGTATGCATACGTATCGCACGTGTTTGCGCTGGCGCCGCGCTCATGCGGCAAATGCTCGCGTAGAAAGCATCCGAGATGATGTGCGAGCTTGGTCATGGCTGGTCTCCCGAGAACAGAGCTTCGCCAGCAGCGGCAATCTGTGTCGTCAAGATCGGCGTAGCCTGTAGATACCAGTAGGTATCCGCCACGTGGGCGTGGCCTAGGTACGTGCTGAGAGCAAGCACATGTCGCGCTACAGATCGTTGATCCCCACTACACTGTTCCAGTGATCGCACGGCAAACGTATGGCGCAAGTCGTGAATCCGTGGCCCTGGTCTGCCGGGACCGTCGCGTAGTCCGATTGATCGGACAAGCTTTAGAAACACGGACATAACTGTGTCGTAGCAGAGGCGATGCCCGTCCGCAGAAATGAAGAAGGTCGAATCGGAGTCTCCGATCCGCGAGCGCCTCGCAAGATAGGCACTTAACGCGAGAGCGGTGGTCTCATGAAGCGGCACCAGCCGGTTCTTGCTGAACTTGGTCGCCCGGATGACGAGTCCGTCATCAGTAAAGTCGTCGATCGTCAGCGCGAGAGCCTCGGAGATTCTCAGTCCCGTTGCCGCGAGCAGCGCGAACAACGTAACGTATGTTGCCGGGCGCAGCGACCCCGCAGGTTCAAGTCGCGCCGCTGCAGCCAGAAGCTTGGTCAGATCGGCGCAGGAATAGATGTGCCGGATACCGCGTTTATGAGACTCATGACCAAATACATCACATGGCGGACACTCATGGCGTGAATCCTCCGCCTGCATTGCCAATGCGAATCGTCGTACGGTAAGCAGGCGATTCCGGCGTTGTGCTCCAGATGGAGCCTGTCCCGCCCAGTCAATGACGCTTTGCGTTCGAATGAATCCGTCCTCGCGGGCATCGGCGAACACCGCGAAGCTGCGCAGGAGCCGATCCTGGGCAAGGTACTTGAACCCCATGGCACGGTGCAGCTCGACATAACGGCTTACGGCGTTAGCTAGCATGACGCACCTCCCGGCCAAGGCTGGACGATCTCGCGCAGCAAAGCTATGTCGACCTTCGCATAGTGCGCCGTTGTCTCGGATGATCGATGCCTTAGAACTGTCCCGATAGCATCCAGCGTAGCGCCTCCCCGCAGCATTGATGTCGCGATTGAATGCCGCAGAAGATTCGCCCCCCTCGATGGAGGGCCGGCAATACCGGCGCGGGATAACGCAAAGCCAACAATCGAACACACGGTTGCAGAGGTCGCAAATGGTCGCCACGGCGCATTCATGCACAGGAACACGTGATCGACTGGAGTCGGTGGTCGAACTCGCACAAGATACTTGAGCAATGCGTCACCAGCATCTTGCGGCAACGGGAGCCGGACTTCTCGACGGCTTTTACCTCTGAGCCGGAGTTCCGCCAAGCGCCAGTCGATATCGTCAAGACGTAGATTTACGATGTCTCCGCCACGCAAACCGAGACGGGCCAGGAGAAGCAGAATCGCATGGTCGCGCACACCGGTATCCGTTTCGAGGTCGCATGAATTAACGATACGTTCAATGTCCGCTTGCACCAGGTACTTAGGGAGCGCTGAGAGCCGCCAGTGTGCAACTGTCGGCACCGCGAGGTCCAGTCCTGGGCGGCACAGGCCGACCGACGCCAGGAACCGCAGATACATCCTCAACGCCGAGACAACACACTTTGCATTGGGAATCTTGTTGCGCTTCACTTCGGCAGTGATGACATCGCGCACCATTGCAGCGTCCCATCGCGTCGTGTCGGTGCCCAACGCCGGCAGCAACTTGCAGATCAGGCGTTTGTGCCGGTCAATGGTCCGCAGCGACAGGCCGCGATGATGGAGAAGCCAGACACAGAATTCATCGAGCACAGAAGGTGGTTCGACGCGAACAGGATCCTCAGCCGGGTCAAGTATGCCGCGGCGCCGCAAATACCCAATGAATGACGCAACCCGTCGTACATACTTCCGAGAAACAGACTGCTGTCGACGTCCGCCCGGACACCTACATCGATGGGCTGCAAACGCCTCTACGCATTGGTCATCAATCGCGTCGACAGCTATACGATGGCGTTCAAGCCAGCCTCCAAAATGCGCTATCGACGCGGCGTATTCGGAAATCGTAAGTTGTGCATATCCATAGTTTGCAAGCTCCGCGGTGAACTCGTCGAGATACGGCCCGAGTGCACCTGGTGCGTATTTCGGCGAAGCCGAACACGGATTTCGGTTGAAGTCGAACAGGGTTTCCGGAGGAAGGTGAACAGCCGTTTCGCTTGAAGTCGAACGGTTTCGGGGAATTCCGGAATCGGTGTTCG
>NZ_JBFRCF010000044.1:0-30685 GCF_040965655.1 Paraburkholderia sp. EG286B
GATTATTCTGGAGCATCCGGTAGGCGGCTTCCGCCAGCCAGGTCTTGCAGACCTTCTCGCTGCCGCGCGGCGCGCGGATCGTGCGGGTCGGGTCGAGGCGCGGGTCGGTGAAGTTCGGTTGGTTCATTTGTTCGAGTCCGTCGAGTCTGGATAGCAAGCTGGAGGGCTGCGCCCGCGGAGGTCCAATGAGCGCTGCAACGTGGACTAAGTCTACCGCCGCCAAGTTGTATATACAACTCGTTTCGAGCAAACGCGGGTTAGTAGTTACCCTGGCGAAAATGGCAGAGATTGGCCTGCGTGAGCGAGGAACCGGTAGCGAGGCTGCGAAACTTTGTCTAGACAAGAAGTCTGCAAACAGCCAGACACGACGCATGGCGCGTGGACGCAGTCAGACCGCTCGCGCAAGCGAAAAAGGCGGGATCAAGGCAGGTAGGGATCACGAGGGACGGAGCGCAGAGGGCCAGGCCGGTGGACTGCGGTTCTCAGCAAGACTGCGGGCAATGGGCGGCCTCGCCGCCCGGGTTCAAACGGTACCCGCCAGATGAAATCGCGAAGCCGGGTGCCACAGGCGCACGGAAGTCGCCACATGACGCCCCACCCACGTGCGCCGCAGCAACAGCAGGCAGGGCTCGCCGATTTCCATCTCCAGATACTGCCGCACGCGCGCGTCGGGCTTCTGCGCGTAAATGCGGAACTCGGCGCGCTGGATCGGCGCGAGGCGCACCATGTAGTGATTCGGCGTTTCGACGGTGAAGTCCTGGGCGAGGTAGTCGGGGAATACCTCGGGATTCACGTAGCGATCCTCGTACTGGATCGGCTCGCCCTCCTCGCTGTGCACGATGCGCGAGTGGAATACCGGCCCGGCGTCGAGTTCGAGCGCCGCGATCGCATTCGGATCGTCGCTCGCCTCCAGCCCCAGCACGCGCGCCGCATGCCGATGGCCGCGCGCCGCGATTTCGTCGGCGATATTGCGGATCTGCAGCACCGTCGATTCGTACTGGCGCGGCGCCACGTACGTGCCCGAGCCGCGCACGCGGTTCAGCACGCCTTCGGCCATCAACTCGCGCAGCGCGCGCGACACCGTCATGCGCGCCACGCCGAACTCTTTCACCAGTTCCGTTTCGGAAGGCACGACGTCGCCGGGCCCCAAGGCGCCGCTTTCGATCTGCGCGAGCACATGGCGCTTGATCTGCTCATAGGCGGGCAACGGGGCACTGCGGACCGTCTTCTTTTGCATGGTCTCGATCTTCGAATGAACGGGTGGTCGCCGCAGCGATGGCCGCCAGTTGCGGCGTGGGCTTGCAGCTTCAGGCGGCCACATTGTACCGCCCCTTAAAGCGGCCCCTACGCAGGCTCGGCCACGAGCGCGGGCTGCCAGCGCGCGAGCACCACGCAGGCGCGCACGCCCCGCCCGTCCGCGCCCGGACTCAGGCTCACCGCGCCCCGATGCGACTGCGCGATCTCGCGCACGATCGCGAGACCCAGACCGGTGCCCTCCGTCTCCGCGGCGGCGCGGAAGAAAGGCTCGAAAACGCGCGCCCGCGCTTCCGCGGGAATGCCGCGGCCGTCGTCGAGCACTTCGAGCGCGACCGTCTCGCCGCTCGCCCGCACCGACACGGTGACATGCCCGCCAGCCGGCGTGTAGCGCAGCGCGTTGTCCACGAGATTGCTGACCATCGCGCGCAACAGTTCGCGATGCCCCTGCACCACCGCCTCGCCAATCTCGCGCGGCAGCTCCGCGCCGAGATCGATACCGCGCCTCTGCGCGAGCAGCGCGAGCGCCTCGACCACTTCGCGCGCGAGCTGCGCCATGTCGACGGGCGCGGCCGGCAACTGCGCCGGGTCGAGCGCCTCGGCCTGCGCGAGCAGCAGCAACTGGTTCGTGAGCGCGACCATCGAGCGGTTGCTCACGTGCATGGCCGCCAGCACTTCGTCGAGCGCGGGATCGACGGCCTTTTGCTGGCGCGCGTACTGCAACTGCGTGCCGAGCAGCGTGAGCGGCGTGCGCAGCTGGTGCGCGGCATCGGCGATGAAGCGGCGCTGCGCCGCCGTCTGCGCCGAAAGGCGTGCAATGCATTGATTGATGGCTTCCACGACGGGCCGCAGTTCGGCATGCAGCCCTTCGGCGCGAATAGGTTCGAGGTGCGAAGGATCGCGGTCCGCCACGTCGTTCTTGAGCTTCATGAGCGGACGCAGCTCGAACGTGAGACCGATGCAGGCGAGCGCCACGGCCAGCATCACCATGCCGATCTGGCGATAGAGCTGGGGACGCCACAGCGCCTCCACCATCGCGTCGCGCGAGCGCTCGGTCTTGCCAACCGAGACACGCACGCGCCAGATGCGGCCATTGTCGTACATGGAGCGCACCACGCTCACGGCGCGCACGGCCTGGCCGCGCAGATCCGCGTCGTACGCCACAGGCGAATCGACGGCGGGCGCCGAGGCCGCATGCGGAAAATCGGGCATGCCCGCGAGCAGCGAGCCGCCCTCCACGTGCACGTTGTAGAACACCTGATCCTGCTGCGGCGAGGCGAAGAGTTCGAGCGCCGCGGGCGGCACGTCGGCGCGCAGCGCGCCATCGGCCCATTGCACGGAACCGGCGATCATGCGCGCGGACGACAGCAGCCGGCCGTCCTGCACCAGATCGGCGGTATGGCGCGCAGCGCGGTACTCGGAGGTCGCCGTGAAACTCACGTAGAGCGCGAGCGGCACGAGCATCCACCACAGCAGGCGAACGCGCAGGCTACCCGTCATGTCGGCACGCGCAAGTCGTCATAGCGTTTCATCCTTCCTGCGCAGCAAATAGCCGAGGCCGCGCAGTGTCACGATCACGGCCGAGCTGCCTTCGAGCTTCTTGCGCAGCCGAGACACGTAGATTTCGATGGCGTCCTCGCTGGGTTCGTCGGCGAGCGTGAAGATCGCATCGACGAGCGCGGCCTTCGAAACGGTCTGGCCGAGGCGCAGCGCCAGCGTTTCGAGCACCGTGCGCTCGCGCGGCGTGACGTTCAGCGGCGCGCCCTTCAGCGTGAACTGGCGTGTGTTGAGGTCGAACACGAGGTCCCCGCAGCCGATCTCGTTCGCGCGCGCGGGCGTTTGCCGGCGAATCAGCACCTTGATGCGCGCCACCAGTTCGCGCACCTCGAACGGCTTGACGAGATAGTCGTCGGCGCCGGCGCCGAGCAGCTCCACCTTTTCGTCGATCGAGCCGCTCGCCGTGAGCACCATCACGGGCGTCGCGTCGCCGCGCTGGCGCAGCCGACGCAGCACGTTCTTGCCCGAGAGCTTCGGCAAATTGAGGTCGAGCAGCACCACATCGTAGTGGTTGGACTGCAGCAGGTGGTCGGCGGCTTCGCCGTCCTGCACGGCGTCGAAGGCGAACGCCTGCTCCTCCAGCGTCTTGACGAGCCAGTGCGCCAGCGTGGGATTGTCTTCGATCAGCAGCAACTTCATGGGCGGGTACGGGCAAAGGCGAAGGCCGTTTCGGGGGAATCGATTGTGCCGCTGCCGGCGCGCCGCCGCCCTGCGGGTTAACACGGACGATTTTGCACGGCGCCCGAAGGCTGGCAGAAGGCTTACGGTTTTTATAATCGGCTGCATCCACCAAAAAGCGCCCGCATGGACGGCGCACACCTTCAGGAGACTCCACGATGCCTACCTTGCGCCAGATCGCCGCTGTATCGAGTGTCGCGTTCGCCCTCGCCGCCGGCTCCACGGCTGCCCACGCGGAAAAGATCACGATCATGGTTGGCGGCGCAACCAAGATCATCTATCTGCCCGCCAAACTGACCGAGCAGCTCGGCTACTTCAAGGACGAGGGCCTCGACGTCGAAATCCAGTCGCAGCCGGCCGGCGTGGACGCGGAGAACGAACTGCTCGCGGGCGCGGTGCAAGGTGTGGTGGGCTTCTACGATCACACCATCGACCTGCAGAGCAAGGGCAAGGAAGTGCAGACGCTCGTGGTGTTCGGCCAGGTGCCGGGCGAAGTGGAAATGGTGTCGAACGCGGCGGCCGGCACGGTCAAGAGCATGGCCGACGTGAAGGGCAAGACGCTCGGCGTGACGGGCCTCGGCTCCTCCACGAGCTTCCTCACGCAGTACCTCGCGCAGCGCTCGGGCGTGCCCTCCAACCAGTACACGCTGCTGCCGGTGGGCGCGGACAACACCTTCATCGCGGCGATCAAGCAGAACCGCATCGACGCCGGCATGACCACGGAGCCCACGGTCTCGCGTCTGCTGCAAACCGGCGACGCCAGGGTGCTCATCGACATGCGCACGCTCGAAGGCACGCGCGCGGCGCTCGGCGGCACTTACCCCGCTTCGAGCTTCTACGTGCAGCGCGCCTGGGCGCAGTCGCACAAGGACGAAGCGACGAAGCTCGCGCACGCGTTCTCACGTACGCTCAACTTCATCGCCACGCATAGCGCCGACGAAATCGCCGCGAAGATGCCGAAGGACTACTACGGCAACAACAAGGATCTCTACGTGGCCGCGCTGAAGTCTTCGCTGCCGATGTTCACGAAGGACGGCCGCATGCCCGCAGACGGCCCCGATACGGTGCTCAAGGTGCTCTCGGCGTTCAATCCTTCGGTGAAGGGCAAGCACATCGACCTCGCGAAGACTTACTCGAACGACTATCTGCCGGCTGCGACCGCCACGGCGTCGAAGTAAACCACGCAACCGGCCCCACGTTCAGCCCACTGAGACAATGACTTCCTCCCATTCCCAAGGCACGCCGGCCATCGAGCTGCGCAATGTTTCGTGCCGCTTCATTTCACCGGACGGCAAGGCGACCGTCGCCCTGCGCGACTTCAGCATGTCGGTCGCGCGCGGCGAGTTCGTCGCGATCGTCGGGCCCACGGGCTGCGGCAAGTCCACCACGCTCAGCATGATCACGGGCCTGCTCAAACCCACCACGGGCGAAGTGCGCGTGATGGGCGCGCCCGTGAACGGCATCGATCCGCGCATCGGCTTCGTGTTCCAGGCCGACGCCGTGTTCCCGTGGCGCTCGGTGCTCGACAACGTGGCGGCCGGTCCGCTCTATCGCGGCCGCTCGAAGTCGGCGGCCTACGAGGAAGCCAACGAATGGCTGCGCCGCGTGGGCCTCGCCAACTTCGGCAAGCACTATCCGCATCAGCTGTCGGGCGGCATGCGCAAGCGCGTGGCGCTGGCGCAGACGTTCATCAACAAGCCAGAAATCCTGCTGATGGACGAGCCGTTCTCGGCGCTCGACATGCAAACGCGCACGCTCATGCAGGACGAGCTGCTGCAGCTGTGGGGCGGCACGGGCTCGGTCGTGTTCGTCACACACGACCTCGAAGAAGCCATTGCGCTCGCCGACCGCGTGTTCGTGCTGACCGCGCGCCCGGCCACGCTCAAGAAGGTCTACGAGATCGATCTGCCGCGCCCGCGCGTAACGTCCGAAATCCGCTACGCGCCGCACTTCGTCGAACTGTCGCGCCAGATCTGGCACGACCTGCGCGAAGAAGTGCAGATCGCCTAACACCGGAGCCGTTCACTATGTCCACCCCGCAACAAACCCTGCCGCAAGGCCTCGATACCGCCTCGCTCGACGCCGTCGAGCGCGCCGCGCAGAAGCGCATTCGTCAGCGCAATCTGCTCGTCATTTCGCTGCGTATTCTCGTGCTCGTCGTCGTGCTCGGCGGCTGGGAACTCGCCGCGCGCCTCAAATGGATCGACCCGTTCTTCTTCTCGATGCCCACGGCGATCTTCGACCAGATCATCGACTGGTTCGTGAACGGCACCTCGCAGGGGCCGCTGCTCACGCAGGTCTGGGTCACGCTGGAAGAAACGGGCCTCGGCTTCATCATCGGCTCGGTGGCCGGCGTGTTCTGCGGCATCGTGCTTGGCCGCAACAAGCTGCTCTCCGACGTGTTCAGCCTCTACATCAAGATCGCCAACTCGATTCCGCGCGTGGTGCTCGGCTCGGTGTTCGTGATCGCGCTGGGGCTCGGCATGGCGTCGAAAGTGGCGCTCGCCGTGGTGATGGTGTTCTTCGTGGTGTTCGCCAATGCGTTCCAGGGCGTGCGCGAGGCCGACCGCTACATGATCGCCAATGCGCAGATTCTCGGCGCGTCGCGCCGCCAGGTGACGACCTCGGTCGTGATTCCCTCGGCGCTTTCGTGGATTCTCGCGAGCCTGCACGTGAGCTTCGGCTTCGCGCTGGTCGGCGCCGTGGTGGGTGAATTCCTGGGTTCGAAGCAAGGCATCGGCTTGCTGATCTCGACGGCACAGGGCGCGTTCAATGCGAGCGGCGTGTTCGCCGCGATGATCGTGCTCGCTGTGGTCGCGCTGGCCGCCGACTATGTGCTTACCGCGCTCGAGCATCGCTTGCTCAAGTGGCGGCCCACGCCTTCGAACTGATTCAGTCAGCTTCCCCTGTCCGGACCGCGTGAGACGCGAGAGCTTGCCTGGTCCGTGATCCGCGGCGCACTGCCAGTGCGCCGCGTTTTTTTGCCTGGCGCGCCAACAGTTACTTCGGCTGCTCGACCGTGCGCAGATACGGTTTGAGCGTCTTGAAGCCCTGCGGATACTTCTGCTTCGCCGCCTCGTCGGAAACCGAAGTCGGGATGATCACGTCGTCGCCCGGCTTCCAGTTCACCGGCGTCGCCACCGTGTGCTTCGCGGTGAGCTGCAGCGAATCGAGCAGGCGCAGCACCTCGTCGAAATTGCGGCCCGAACTCATCGGGTAGACGAACATCGCCTTCACCTTCTTGTCCGGCCCGATGAGAAACACGGCGCGTATCGTGGCGTTGTCGGCCGCCGTGCGCGGGCTGGCGCCGCTCGCGTTCGGGTGGATCATGTCGTAGAGCTTCGCGACGTGCAGATCCGGGTCGCCGATCATCGGATAATTGACGGCGCTCCCCTGCGTTTCCTCGATGTCCTTCGCCCACCTCGCGTGGTCGTCCACCGGGTCAATGCTCAGACCGATGATCTTCGTATTGCGCTTGTCGAACTCCGGCTTGAGCTTCGCCATATAGCCGAGTTCCGTCGTACAAACGGGCGTGAAGTCTTTCGGATGCGAAAACAGAATGGCCCATTGGTCGCCGATCCATTCGTGGAAACGGATCTTGCCTTCGGTGGTCTCCGCGGTGAAATCGGGTGCATCTTCTCCAAGACGAATCGTCATCTTCTGTCTCCTGAATGCAGTGATTTACAGCTCGTGAGGGGATCTGCTCGCGCGCGAAAGTGGTTCCCGCTTCTGCATTTTAGGTAGTCCGCGTGACGCTTATGAAATTTCTTTATGGTTTCATTTTTATTACAACAATCATACATTCAGCCCTCATTTAGCGTTAAAAACCTGCATCGGCACGCTATCGCAGCCTTGACATCCACTCCGCATGAAGCGAATAATGCGTCGTTCGATAATCGAATCCGCGTTCGAATTACGAACACGAGAATAACAAGAACGGGCTGGCCGCCTTGCCGTGCATATTCGCGCGTGCAAGGCGTGATATGAACCCGCTGCGCCGGGGCGGCATCGCCTCTCGCTGATGGAGGAGCCGCACCTGCCTCCCCGCCCACCACGCGCCTGGCTCGCCAGCCGCACGGTGCCGGGACCACCCGCATGCAACGCCTCCTGTCCGCTCCGGCCAGCCAGTAGCCACACGCTACGAACTAGCGCAAAGAGCATGAAAAGAGACCTCCAGACTGAAACGCGCGATTCCCGCCAAGGTGTCGTCGCCGCCCTCGTGTATGTTTTCGAGCGGGTCATGCCCGACCCCTTCGTTCTGTCCATCTGCCTCACCTTCTTCGTCGCTGTGCTCGCGCTCGTCATTGCGCCGCACGGCAATCTCCCGACGCTGCTCAGCTCCTGGTACGAAGGCACGTTCGGCATTCTCGGCTTCGCGCTGCAGATGATCCTGATCCTCGCCACGGGCTACGCCATTGCCGAAGCGCCCGTGATCCAGCGCGTGCTGCGCGCGCTCGCGGCCAAGGCGCAAACGCCGGCGCGCGCCGCGCTGCTGGTGTTTCCGGTGGTCGCGATCGCCGCGTGGCTGAACTGGGGCCTGGGCCTGATCGTGGGCGCGCTGCTCTCGCGCGAAATCGCGAAGCGCGTGAACGTGGATTTCGCGTGGCTCGTGGCGGGCAGCTATTCGGCATGGTCGATCTGCAATAGCGGGCTCTCCAGCTCGATCGCCCTTTCGCAGGCCTCGCACGGCAACGCGCTCAATCTCGTGGAAAAGGCGACGGGCCAGGTGATTCCGCTCAGCCAGACCGTCTTCGCGCCGTTCGTCTTCATCCCCACCGTGCTCGTGGTGGTCGTGATGACGTTCATCTTCATCCGCATGCATCCGAAGCCCGAGCACGTGGCGCCGTTCAGCCAGGCGGCCGAAGCCGAAGCGAACGATGCCGGCGCCAGCGACGACCCGCACGCGCGCGTCGGCAACGGCACGCCTTCGTTCGCATCGCGCCTCGAGCAGTCGATGCTCGGCACGCTGCTGCTGATCGTGCTCGGCGCGGGCTATCTGGCGATGGAATGGAGCGAAAAGGGTTTCGATCTCGACATCAACACGACGATCCTGATCTTCCTGCTGATCGGCCTCGCGCTGCAGCGCACGCCTATCGCCTACGCGAACGCCATTCGCCGCGCCGCGCGCCAGACCGGCTCCATGCTGCTGCAGTACCCCGTGTACGGCGGCATCATGGGCGTGATGAAGGGCACGGGCCTCGCCTCGATGATCGCCAAGGCTTTCGTCACGATCGCCACGCCGCTTTCGCTGCCGCTCTGGAGCTATCTGAGCTCGCTCATCATCACGCTGCTCGTGCCGAGCGCGGGCGGCCACTGGGCCGTGCAAGGGCCGTTCGTGCTGCCCGCCGCGCTGAGCCTGCACGCCTCGGTGCCGCGCACTGCCATGGGCGTGGCGATGGCCGAGAACGTCTCGAACATGCTGCAGCCGTTCTGGGCCGTGCCGATCGTCGCGATCGCGGGCATCCGCATCCAGCGCGTGATGGGCTATACCGCGGTGACGTTCGCCGTGTCGCTCGTGATCTACGCCGCCGCGCTCTGGCTCGTGCCCTGAGCGTCGAGCGGTTGCGCCACGAAGGAAGGCGCTGCGCCGGCCGCTCTTAGCGGTTCGGGCAGCGCCTTTTTTTCATGCGGCGCGCGTGAGCCGCGCTGGCCTCGCGGCTCGCGAAGATCGGCGACAATGGGCAAGCCTCGACGGCGGCACGCCGCCCCGAATCGATCTGCGATGCGAACCAGGAGACTGCCATGACCGCCAGCGCGCCGCCCAACCCACCCTCATCGTCATCGTCCGGCTCCGGCGAAGACGGCGGCGAGCTCGATCCGCGTTTCGTCGAATTCGCGCGCCAGGTGTTCGACACCGCGCGCCGCGGCGAAGCCAACACGCTCGCCACGCTCATCGAACAAGGCCTGCCGCCGAACCTTCGCAACGAAAAAGGCGACAGCCTCGTGATGCTCGCGAGCTATCACGGCCACGCCGCCGCCGTGCGCACGCTCGTGCAGCACGGCGCCGACCCCAATCTGCGCAACGACAACGGGCAAACGCCGATCGCGGGCGCGGCCTTCAAGGGCTACGCCGACGTGATCAGCACCCTGCTGGAAAACGGCGCCGACGTGGAAGGCGCCTCTCCCGACGGCCGCACGGCGCTGATGATCGCCGCCATGTTCAACCGCTCCGACATCGTCGACCTGTTGCTGGCGCGTGGCGCGAACCCGGCGGCGCACGACGCCGCGGGCAACACCGCGCTCGACGTGGCGAACGCGATGGGCGCGGTGGACACGGCCACCCAGCTCGCCGGGAAAAGCGGCGGCAAAAACGCGTGAAAAGAGCGCGTGAATCTTGGGGCGCGATGGGCAGGCACGCGAAACGCTGCAAAACGCATAACGGCACGCGCGATCCTGGTGTCACTCCTGGTTTGCATACAACGCGCCGCCAGGCGACGCTATCCATGTAACACCCGTGCGTGCAGCGCCAGTGCGGGGCAGGCGATTTTCCACGAGCCGTGATATCGTTTTGTCATCGGATTCGAAGTCTGCACGCACCCGTCAATCGAACTCTGTTACTTTCGCGAGCGTCGCCATGAGTGATGTACGCCACCATCTGAGTCCGCGCGATCGCGTGGAGCTGCTCTGCTGGCTCACCTGCGGGAGCCTCGGGGCCTACTATCTCAACGAATCCTGGCCCAACGCTGCCTTTCACGTCCAGGCGGCGCACAAGTGGCTCGACCGTCACGCGCGCGAGGCCGACTGGCTCGCGATCGCGCGCCTCGCCGCCATGGCGCAGGACATCGCGCAGCAGCACGCATGGTTCGTGGACGCGGTCTGGGCGCGCGACGCCGTCGAGGAAATTCTCGACACCGACGACCTGAACTACCAGGCCAAGCTCGTCCTGCAAGTGCTCAAGGACTGCGAACGCGCGCTCGCCGACCGCCGCCCCGCCGACTAGAACGGAATCCGATAAGCGGGGTTCCCCACACAGGCCACGCGTTTCTCCATCAAATGATGGACGCGTGGCGGTTATCCTCAGAACATACTCCCGCTTGCAGCGCCGGCCCCCCTTTTCCTCTTCGCCGGCCGCTCGCCCACGCGGGAGAACCCAGATGACTCGCCCCCTCGCCCTGACGTTCGCCGCCGCGCTGCTCGCGTTGGCGTCGGCGAGCCCTGCTGCGCTCGCGCAAACCGGCGGCCACACAACCGCCCTCAACGCCGCCCGGCCCATTCAGCTGCAAAAAGTCGCGAAGCCGGCGCCCAAAGCCCAGGCAACCGCGAAAGCCACCAAGCCCGCTCCGCAATCGCTGCGCTGGCTGATGTCCGAATCTCCATGAAACGAACCGGCGCGCCCGCGCCAGGTTCGCCCCTCGCCACCCCGCCTCGAAGCGCAGCCGTCGCAGCTCAGGACTGCGACGGCTTCGCGCTGTCTGCCGCCGGCGGCGGAGTTGCCGGCGTCCAGCCATAACCGAGCGCCTTGTACAGGCTCACGATCTGCGCGAGTTCCTGGTCCTGCAGCGACGACTGCTGCAATTGCGCGTTGAAGAGACTGCGCTCGGCGTCGAGTACTTCCAGATAGCTCGTGTAGCCGCCTTCGTACAGATCGCGCGCGACTGACGTGTATTCCGTGAGCGCGGCCACCTGGCGCGTCGTCGAATCCAGCTGATCGCGCGTGCGCGCGACGCCCACCAGCGCATTCTCGACATCGGCGAACGCCTGCTGGATCGCCTGCTCGTAGTTAAAAAGCGCTTCCTGCTGCACGGCTTCGGCCTGATGCACGCCGCCCGCGATCGCGCCGCCCTCGAAAATCGGCTGCGTGACCGCGCCCGCAAACGACCATACCCGCGCGGGGCCGGTCCAGAGCCCCGAGAGCGCCGTGCTCGCCGCGCCGAACAGACCCGTGAGCGAAATCTGCGGGAAATACAGCGCGCGCGCCGCGCCGATCGACGCATTCGCCGAAACGAGCGTTTGTTCGGCCTGCAGAATATCGGGCCGCCGCTCCAGCAGCGTCGACGGCAGGCCGGCGGGAATGGCGGGCGCAGTGAGCTCGGTGATCGACTTGCCGCGCGGAATCGGCCCCGGATTCTGGCCCAGTAGCAGCGAAATGGCGTCTTCCTGGGTCGCGATCTGTTGCTGGATCGAGTACACGGAGGTCTGCGCCGACTGGTACTCCGACTGCGCCTGGCTCACCTGCAACCGCGAAACGACACCGCCCGCATAGCGCTCGTTGAAGAGATCGAGCGCGCCCTTGCGGCTTTCGAGCGTGTCCTGCGCGATGACGAGCTGATTGTCGAAGTCGCGCAGCTGCAGATACGACGTGGCCACGTTCGCGATGATGGCGATGCGCGTGGCCTGCTGCGCGGACTGCGTGCTCATGTAATCGGCGCGCGCGGCTTCGGTGAGCCTGCGCAAGTGGCCGAATAAATCGAGTTCCCAGGACACTGCGCCGTTCAGCTCCACCTGGTTGCCGACCACGGGCGGGAAGCCGGGCGCCGGCACGCCACGGCTGCGCGACGCACCGAAGTTCGCCGACACCTGCGGGAACAGGCCCGCGCGCGTCACGACGTAACGCCCGTAGAACTCCTCGACGCGGGCCGCCGCAATCAGCAGATCCTTGTTCTGCGTAAGCGCCCTCGCGACGAGGTCGTTGAGCACCGGGTCGTTGAACTGCGTCCACCAGTCGAGCGTAGTATCGACGGCTTCCGCCTGCGGCGAGGCGTAGCGAAACGTCGACGGCGTCTCGACCGCCGGGCGATGATAGTCGGGCCCGACCGCGCAGGCGCCAAGGCAAGCCGTCGCAATGGCCAGCCCGAGCGGCCGCAGCTTGCGATTGGCGAGATTCAAACGTGTCTTCATCGCTCAGCCCTCCTGCGAAGGCGGCGCCACGGGGGGCGTGCCGGGATGCGGCGTGGCGTCCGTTTTCTTGCGCGACGAGAGCGTTTCCAGTCCCCAGAAGAACATCGGAATGAAGAACAGCGCGATCACCGTGGCGCCGAGCATACCCGCGATCACGCCGGTGCCGAGCGAGCGCCGGCTCGCGGCCGATGCGCCGCTGGCGATGGCGAGCGGCACGCAGCCCAGGATGAACGCGAGCGAGGTCATGATGATCGGCCGCAGACGCAGCTTGGCGGCATGCAGCGCCGCCTCGTACGGCGACATGTTCTCCTTCTCGCGCATTTCGACGGCGAACTCGAAGATCAGAATGGCGTTCTTCGCCGCGAGCGCGATCAGCACGGTCAAGCCGATCTGGAAGTAGACGTCGTTTTCCATGCCGCGCAACAGGATGCCCACCAGCGCCCCGAAAATCGCGAATGGCACGGCCAGCAGCACGCCAACCGGCAGCGACCACTTCTCGTACTGCGCCGCGAGAATGAGGAACACCATCAGCAGTGCGAAGCCGAACACGAGCGCCGCCGTCGACCCGGCCTTCTTCTCTTCGTACGCCTGGCCGCTCCATTCGTAGCTGTAGCCGTCGCCCAGCACTTCGTTGGCGATCTGCTCCATCGCCGCGATCGCCTCGCCCGAGCTGCGGCCCGGCGCCGCGTCGCCGGTGATCTTCGCCGCCGGGAAGTTGTTGAAGCGGTTGACGATGTCAGGTCCAGGCACGAAACGCGAAGTCGTCACGGCCTTGATCGGCACCATGTCGTTGTTGCGGTTGCGCACATAGAGCTGCTGGATATCGTCCGGGCTCAAGCGGTATTGCGGTTCGGCCTGGATGATCACCTGGAACAGACGGCTGCCCTTCGGGAACTGGCTCACGTACAAGGAACCGAACATCGTCTGGAGTGCAGAATAGATGTCCTGAACCGGAACGCCGAGCGTCTCCGCCCGCTCGCGGTCCACTTCCACGAGCAACTGGCGAGAATTCGTGTTGATGGTCGAATTCACGCCGCGCAGCGCCGGGTTCTGGCGCGCCTTCGCAATCACCTGGCGCACCTTGTCTTCGAGCTGCTGATAGCTGCCGTCGCCGGTGCTCTGCAGCCAGAACTCGAAGCCGCCCGTTGTGCCGAGGCCCGGAATCGACGGTGGATTGAGCGGCACGACCACGCCGTCCTTGAACGTGGAGAACGCCTTGGTGGCGTCGCGGATCAAGTCCTGCGCGGTGCCGTTCTCGCCGCGATCCTTGAAGCCCTTGAGCGTCACGAACAGCGTGCCCGCGTTCGACTTGTACTGCGAGTCGATCAGGCTGTAGCCGATCGGCGCCGCCACCGAACTCACGGCAGGCTGTTTCGCGAACCAGTCTTCCGCTTTCTTCGAAAGGTCGCCGGTGCGGTCCAGACTCGCCGCGTCGGGCATCACGACCGCGCCGAACAGATAGCCCTGATCCTCCACGGGCAGGAACGACGATGGAATATGTTTGAACAGGCCGACGGTTGCGATCAGCATCACGACGATCAGCCCGATGGAGAGGATCACGCGGCGTATCGCCGTCTGCACCCAGCTGCCATAGCCGTTGGTCAGGTTATCGAACTTCTCGTTGAACCAGCGGAAAAAGTGGTTCTTCTTGTGCTCGCCCGGCTTGAGCAGGATGGCCGCGAGCGCGGGCGAAAGCGTGAGCGCGACGATACCCGAAAGCACCACCGAGACCGCGATCGTCACCGCGAACTGCTTGTAGAGCTGCCCCGTGATGCCCGAGAGAAACGCCACCGGGATGAACACCGCGAGCAGCACCAGCACGATCGCCACCACCGGTCCGCTCACTTCGTCCATCGCGCGCTTGGCCGCTTCCTTGGGTGGCAGCTTGAACTCGCTCATGTTGCGCTCGACGTTTTCGATCACCACGATCGCGTCGTCCACCACGATACCGATGGCCAGCACCATGCCGAACAACGTGAGCATGTTGATCGAGAAGCCGAACGCCTCCATGCCGATGAACGCGCCGATGATCGACACGGGCACCGCGAGCAGCGGCACGAGCGTCGCCCGGAAGCTTTGCAGGAAGATGTACACCACGATGATCACGAGAATCACCGCATCGCGCAGCGTATGGACCACCTCGTTGATCGACTCGTGCACGAACTCGGTCGTATCGAGCGCGACTTCATACTTGAGACCGGGCGGAAAGTTCTTGTTCAACTGCTCGAGCGTCTGGCGCACCTGCTTGGCCACTTGCAGCGCATTCGCGCCCGGCTGCTGATACACGGCGAGCAGCGTGGCCGTCTTGCCGTTGTAGCGGCCGCGCAGCGAATAGTCCTTGGCGCCCAGATCCGCGTGGCCGATGTCCTTGAGGCGCACGATCGCCGCATCGCCCGACGCCGCGCGCAGGATGATGTTGTCGAAATCGGCGGGCTCGGTGAGACGGCCCTTCGTCGTCACCGGGAAGGTCTGGTTCACGGGCTTGTCGGTCGGCGCCTGGCCGAGCCGGCCCGCGGAGAACTGCTGGTTCTGCTGCGCAATCGCGTTCTGCACGTCGGCCACGGTAATGCCGAGCTTCGCCATGCGGTCGGGCTTGAGCCACACGCGCATCGCATAGTCGGCAGAACCGAAGATCGACGCCTGGTTCGCGCCCGGAATGCGCTTGAGCGCGTCGAGCACGTAGACGTTCGCGAAGTTCGCCACATAGGACGCATCGTAGGCGTTATCGGGCGAATAGATCGCGATCACCATCATGAACGCCGACGAGCGCTTCTGCACCGACACGCCCTGGGCCGTCACCGAGTCGGGCAGGAAAGGCAGCGCGAGGTTCACGCGGTTCTGCACGTCCACCTGGGCGAGCGACGGATCGGTGCCGATATTGAAGTAAACCGTGAGCGTCATGTTGCCCGTCGAGGAACTCGACGAGTTCATGTACATCATGTTGTCCGCGCCGTTCACCTGCTGTTCGATCGGCGCGGCCACGTTCTGCGCGACGATATCGGCGCTCGCGCCCGGATACGTCGCGCTCACCGTGATGGTGGGCGGCGCGATGTCCGGAAACTGCGCGATCGGCAGGTTGAACATCGACACCAGACCGGCGACGACGAGCACGATCGAGAGGACCGACGCGAAAATTGGCCGGTCAATAAAGAAGTGGGAGAACTTCATCGTTCAGCCTCCCGCGGCGGGCGAGAACGTGACGTCCACGCGGCGGGATTTGTCGGGCGGATCGTTGGCGACGATCTGCGCCGGCTTGCGCATTTCGATGCGCTCGGTTTTCACGCCGGCCACGACCAGCGCGGCGCGCACCGTGCCTGCGCGGGCGGCCGCGAGACGCTGGTTCGCGGCTTGCGAGCCGCTCGAATCGGTGTAGCCCGAAATCACCACGCGCATGCCCGGCTCGGCGACGAGACGGCGCGCCACGGCCGCAAGCGCGTCGGCCGACTGGGCGTCGAGGCTCGAACTGCCCGACGCGAAGTAAAGCGCGGTGCGTTCGCCCATCACGTCGGCAGCGCCGGATGCCGCGCGCGGTTGCGCGGCGATCGTGCCCGCGCCGGCCTGCGCGTTGGCGCTGGCATTCGCAGCCGCCGGGCCGGAAGCCCCGGCCGCGCCCGCTTGCGCCCCGCCGCCTGCGCCGGCGCCGGGCCCGCCGATATTGACAGTTGCGGGCGGCGTGGCCACGAGGTTCGCCTTGACCGGCGCACCGGGCATGAGCCGCAGCGTATTGTCGATGACGACATGATCGCCCGGATGCAAACCCGACTTGATCACCCAGTCGTTGCCATTCCATTCACCCGTTTCCACCACACGCTGCTGCGCCTTGCCGTCCTTGTCGACGGTCCACACATACGCGCCGCGCGGCCCCTGCTGCACCGCCGACTGCGGCACGGCCACCGCGGAAGTCCGCAGCGCGCCCAGCAGCTTGATACGCACGAACTGACCGGGCCGCAGCGACCCCGTGGGGTTAGGCATGGCGGCGCGAATCAGGTAGGTGCCGGTTTCCGAACTGAGCGAGGCATCGGTAAACGCGATGTGACCGCGTTCGGGATAGATGCTGCCGTCGGCGAGCACGATCACCGCTTCGAGCTTACCGACGGGCGGCAGCTTGAGCGTGCCGTTCTGCGTTTGCGTGCGCAGATCGAGCATCTCGTTCTCGGAGAGCGAGAAGTTGATCCACATGGGATCGAGCTTCGCCACATAGGTGAGCAGGCTATTGGTCGCATCGATATACGAACCGTCCTGCTTCTTCGCAAAGCTCGAAAGACCGGTGACGGGCGCAACGATCTTCGTATAGCCGAGATTGAGCGTCGCGCTGATGACATTCGCCCGCGCGCCTTCGACCGCGGCGGCGGCCGCCTGCTCCTGGCCGACCGAGTCGTCGAGATCCTTCTGGCTCAACGCGTTCTTCGCGGCGAGCGGACGCACGCGATTGAGGTTGGCCTGCGCGGTGACGAGCCGCGCCTTCTGCTGCGCAAGCTCGGCCTGCGCGGCGTCGAGCGCGGCCTCGAAGGGCTTGCGGTCCATGACGAACATCACGTCGCCCGCATGGACCAGCGAGCCTTCTGTATACACGCGCTTTTCGAGGAAGCCGTTCACGCGCGCGCGAATTTCGACCTGCTGCGAGCTTTCTGTCTGCCCTACGTATTCAAAGACCACCGGCACGTCGCGCAGCGCCACATTGATCACGTCGACGTTTGCGGCAGGTCGTGTTTCAGCAGCAGGTTTGTTGTCATGACATGCAACGACGCTAACCAGCAATCCAAGCGACAGACACAAGCTGGCCACCCGAAATCCGTGAGTCATGCTGTTCTCCGTTGTTATCGACGATCTGCGCTGGACCGACGAACCCCAAATCAGGCGCGCGCGGGCGATCGAGTCGGATCAAATCGCCAAACTGACTTTGGTGCTCGAACAGATACTACTGTTTTTCGGGAGAACGCTGAATCAGGACGGCCAAAAAGTCGCACGCGATGACGAGACGGCACTCGTGGAGCAATAGTGACCGAAATCGTTTCGAAATCCGAAACGAAGGTGCGCTAATGGTTCGTTAACGTGCGCATGAATATGCGCCACGCTCGCGTAGGGACAAAGGGAGAGCGCGTGAAGCGGAGATTGCGGACGCACGGAAAATGCGTCGCGTGAACTGCGGACGGGAGAACTTAGAGGCGTGTCGCAGCCGTCGCAGCGGCGGCTGCAACACGCGTTGCGAATCAGGCGGCGCGATCGAGCCGGCGCACCGTGCCGAATTCCGCACACGAAAGCGTGCGCATGAGCAGCGCCATGGCCTCGGCCACGCGGCGGCGATCGAGTTCGACGTGCAGGCAAGCGAGATCGCTGCGGCGATCGATATCGATTGTATGCACGCCGAGCGCGCTGCCAACCAGACCATGCAACGTGCAGCGAGCGAGTTGCGCTTCACTCGTGGGCACGCGCACGACCAGTTGCACCGTTGCGCGATGAGTTGCCGGGTGAAGCGGCTTGCGCGCATTGCGCAGCGAGATGACGGGCCGCGGCGCGGCGGCGGAGCGGGCACCTCGGGAAATCGGGCCCTGCGAGACGATAGACGGCATACGTGTTGTGCGCACGCCGCCGTTCGGGGCGGCGCGCTTGAGTTGAACACGAACCGATTCTAGGCAGCGCCGCGTAAACGTCTGGTAAATAAACAGGACACGGCCGCTAAAAGTGCGTAGCGGCCGAAGAGAGGTCTCAATCGAGCGGACGGCCCGCCGGCTCGCGAATGAGCGGCAGTGCGAGCAATGAGACCGCGCCGCAGCCGATCAGATACCAGGCGGGCGCGAGCGGATTGTCGAGCAGCTTGATGAGCCAGGTCGCGAAGAACTGCGCGAAGCCGCCGAAGATCGACACGCCCACGCAATACACCACCGACATGCCCGTCACGCGAATCGACTGAGGAAAGAGTTCGGGCAGCATCACGATATTGGGGACCGCCGTGAACGCGACGATCGCGCCCAGCACGGCCACGACCGCGAGCACGGTGGCGACGCTCGGCATGGCGTGGATGATCATGAAGGCCGGATAGATCACGGCGATCAGCAGCACGCGCGAGACACCCATCACCCACTTGCGGCCCAGGCGGTCGGAAAGCGAGCCGGCGAACGGCGAGCAGATCGCCGTGACGAGCGCCGCGACGAGGGCCGCGCTCATGCCGACCGACATCGGCAGGCCGAGAATCTTGATCGCATAGGTCGACATGTAGAACAGGACGATATAGTTCGCTGCCGTGCCGCCGATGGTCGTGACGACGCCGGCTGCGAGCGCCGTGCGATGACGCCCGAAAATCTCGCGCAGCGGCCGCGCCATGTCGGCCACGGGTTCGGCGTCTTCGGCTTCGACGGGGTTCGCGAGCGTTTCGTCGAGATGGCGGCGGATATACACGCCCACCGGCACGACCAGCATGCCGATCACGAACGGCACGCGCCAGCCCCAGCTTTCGAGCGCGGCCTGCGAGAGCATGGTGGACAGCGCCACGCCGATGAGCGCGCCGCACACCGTGTTCAGGCCCTGGCTCACGAATTGCCAGCTGCCGTAGAAGCCCCGCGAACGGTCGTCGGCGTATTCGAGCAGGAGCGATGTCGAGGCGCCCACTTCGCCGCCCACCGCGAAGCCCTGCACGAGACGCGCGAGCAGGATCAGCGCGGGCGCCGCGAGCCCGATCTGCGCATAGGTGGGCGCGAACGCGATGAGCGCCGAGCCTAGCGCCATGAGCCAGAGCGTGAGCGTCATGGCGGCCTTGCGGCCCACGCGGTCCGCAAACGCACCGATCACGATGCCGCCGACCGGACGCACGACGAAACCCACGCCGAAGCTGCCGACGGCGAGCATCAACTGGTTCAGCGAGCCATGCACCGGGAAGTACAGCGAGCCGATGATCGAGGCAAAGAAGCTGTAGACCGTGAAGTCGAAGAACTCGAGCCCGTTGCCGAGCGTGATCGCGAAGATGGCCTTCGCGCGCGAGCGGCGCGTGGAAGCCGGGGCGGCAGCGGTCGGCGCCTGAATCGACGTGGCGTTCATCGGGTGTCTCCTCGTGTGTCTCGTGTCTCGTATCGTGGTGCGTGCGCCCGCTGGCTGCGGGCTTCAGCCGCGCAGGAAGCGCTCGGCGAGCTGCACCCAGTATGCCGCGCCGGTGGCGAGGCAATCGTCGTTGAAGTCGTAGCCGGGGTTGTGCACCATGCAGCCGCCCTCCCCGTCGCCGTTGCCGATGATGAGATAGCTGCCCGCGCAGCGCTCGAGCAGGAACGAGAAGTCCTCGCTGCCGGTGAGCGGCGCCATGTCGTGAATGAGGCCGTCTTCGCCGAGCCAGTCGCGCGCCACATCCTGCGCGAACGCCGTCATCGCCGCGTCGTTCACGAGCACCGGGTAGCGGCGCTGGTAGTCGATGCGCGCCGTCGCACCGTAGGCGCTTGCCTGCGCGTGCACGAGCGCGGTGATGCGCTCCTGCAGCAGGTCGCGCACTTCGGGGCGCAGCGCGCGCACCGAGAGGCGCATCTGCGCGGTTTGCGGAATCACGTTGGGGGCGTCGCCCGAATGGATCGCGCCCACAGTGACGATCGCCATGTCGAGCGGCGGCACGTTGCGCGACACGATGGTCTGCAGCGCGAGCACGACGTTGGCGCACACCACCACCGGGTCGATCGCCTTATGCGGCACCGCGCCATGACCGCCGCGCCCGTCGATGTCGATGATCACCGTGTCCGACGAAGCCATGAACGGGCCCGCGCGAAAACCGAGCTTGCCCGTGGGGAAGCCCGGCATGTTGTGCATGGCGAACACGGCGTCGCAGGGAAAGCGCTCGAAAAGGCCTTCGTCGAGCATGCGCTTCGCGCCGCCCAGGCCTTCTTCGGCGGGCTGGAAAATGAGGTGCAGCGTGCCGCTGAAGTTGCGCGACTGCGCGAGATGCTTCGCCGCCGCGAGCAGCATGGCGGTGTGGCCGTCGTGGCCGCACGCGTGCATCTTGCCCGGAATGCGGCTCGCGTAATCGAGGCCGGTGTTTTCGTGGATGGGGAGCGCGTCCATGTCGGCGCGCAGGCCGAGGCGCTGCTTGCCGTCGCCCACCTTGAGCGTGCCCACGACACCCGTGCCGCCGAGCCCGCGGTGCACCTCGTAGCCCCACTCGGTGAGGCGCTGCGCGACGAGGTCGCTCGTGACGAATTCTTCGAAGCCCAGTTCGGGATGCGCGTGGATCTCGTGGCGCAGCGCGATCATCTCTTCTTCGATCGCGGCGATTGCGGCCGGGATAGCCATCGTGTTCATACGAATTCTCTCCAGAGGGGACGACGAATTCGCTCGAGAATAATGACGTCTGTTTGGCGCCGACAGCCCTAAAATAGTTGGCCCGCCAACCAGAAGTGCGCACTCGGGTTATCCCTTATGAAGTTCCACCAGTTCCGCGCGCTCGTCGCCATGGCCGATACCGGCAGTATTCGCGCGGCCGCGCGTGCGCTCGGCATCTCGCCGGCGGCGGCGACGAAAGCGGTGCGCGAGCTCGAAGCCGAGCAGCAAATCGCGCTCGTCACGCGCAATGCGAACGGCATCGCCTTCACGGAAGCGGGCCAGGCGCTGCTCGTCCATGCGCGGCTGGTCGTGCACCAGATGTCGCGCGCCCAGGACGAACTCGATGCGCGGCGCGGGCGCGGCGGCGGCAAGCTCGCGATCGGCGTGACGCCGTGGCTCGCCCTCTCCTTTCTGCCCGACGCCGTCACGCTGTTTCGCGAGCGCATGCCCGGCATGCAGCTGGAGTTCTACGAAGGCCTGCTCAATATCGTGATGCCACGCCTACGCGACGGCTCGCTCGACTTTTCGCTAGGCAAGCCCGGTCCTGCTTCGCTGCACGCAGAATTCACGCAGACGCCGATCTTCGCCACAGAGTCGGCCGTGGTGGTACGCAAGGACCATCCGCTCTCGCAGGCACAATCGCTGAAAGAACTTCAGGATTGCGAATGGTTGCTCAACTGGGACCCGGCCAGCAAGGAGATGATCGCCGACGACGTCTTCCTGCGTCACGGGTTGCCGATGCCGGACAACGTGCACCTGGCGCATTCGTTCGTGGTCGCGATGGGGCTCATCATGAACACGGATATGGTGAGTATCTTTCCGTGGCCGCTGGTGGAGACACGCTTTGCGCGTGATAACTTGCGTGCGCTCGCGCTTCAGGAGGAGGTGGATCGGACGGTGGTGAGCGTGGTCGCTCGGCGTGGCGTGCCGCTTTCTGCCGCGGCTGAGTGCTTTCTGGAGTGCCTCAAGGAGGCGATTCATGCCGGCGAGGCGTCTGCTAATCCTGAGCGCAGGCGGCTTTATCACTCGCTCGAGTTGCTGATTTGATTTGTTTTTGTTTTGGCTGTTTGGGCCGCAAAAAACACAGCAAAAAAACTCAGAACGAAGTCCCAATCTGAAACTGAAACTTCTGATACTGATCACCGGCGTGCCTGACGATCGGGAACCCCAGATCAAGCTTGAGCGGTCCAATCGGCGAGATCCATTCAAGCCCCGCGCCATAGCTATAACGCAAGCCGTTCGCCCCGGTGCTGCTGCCTTCGGTACCCCACACATTACCGCCATCCACGAAAGTGAAGACGCGCAGCGTGCGGTCATAACCCGTGCCAGGCAGCGGAAACGTCAGCTCGATATTGCCCACCACCATCTTCGATCCGCCGATAGGATCGTTCGTCGTCGTATCGCGCGGCCCGAGTGAGCCCGACTCGTAACCGCGCACCGACCCGATCCCGCCCGCATAGTAGTTCTTGAAGATCGGATATGGCTTGCCGCCCAGTCCGTTGCCGTAGCCGCCCTGGAAGTTCAGCCCCAGCACGAAGCCGCGCGCGAACGAGTAGTAATACTGCATTTGCGCATCGCCCTTGTAGTACTGCGTGCCCGCCGGCGTGCCGTATTCGGCATTGGCCTGCGCGTAGTAGCCGCGGCTCGGCACCAGCGCGCTGTCGCGGTTGTCGCGCGACCAGCCCACGGTGAGCGGCACCGTGTTCGAGACGCGGCCGAAATCGTTCACGTAGTCCTTATAGGTCTGTGGCGTGTTGGCGTCGACATCAAGGCGGTCCTGCTCGACGCCGAGGCCGAAATACACCATGTCGGTCTCGGAGAACGGAATGCCGAACTTCATATCCGCGCCGTACGAAATGATCCGAAAGCTCGTGTCGTTCGTGCTCGAGTAGTAAAGCGGCTCGGTCGTGCGGTAATAGACGTCGGTAATGCGCTTGATGCCGTCCACCGTGAAATACGGATCGACCTGCGTGACCGAAAGCGTGCGGTACGTCGTGGCCGTATTTACGTTCAGCGAGAGGCTGTTGCCGGAGCCAAATACGTTGTCCTGCGAAATGCCCGCCGAGATGATCGGCCCTTCGCCCGATCCATAGCCGAGGCCTAGCGAAAGCGTGCCGGTGGGCTTCTCGGTCACCTTCACGTTCACGTCCACCTCGTCCGGCGTGCCTTCCACCGGCACCGTGGTCACGTCCACGTCGGTGAAGTAGCCAAGGCGATTGATACGGTCTTTCGAAAGCGCGAGACGGTTCGAATCGAACCACGAGCTTTCGAGCTGGCGCATTTCGCGGCGCACGACTTCGTCGCGCGTGCGTGTGTTGCCGGTGACGTTCACGCGCCGCACGTACACGCGGCGGCTCGGGTCCACCTGCAGCGTGAGCGCAACCGTGTGGTCCTTCTGGTCGATCTCCGGCAGCGCGTTCACGGTCGCGAACGCGTAGCCGTATTCGCCGAGCTTGTCGACGATCGCCTTGGTCGTGTCCTTGAGCTTTTGCGCCGAAAAACGCTGCCCCGGCTTGACGCCCACGAGCTTCTTCAACTCCGCCTCGCGGTCGAGCAGATTGCCGGCCATCTTCACGCTCGAGATCGTATAAGGCTCGCCCTCGTGAATCCCGATCGTCAGATACATGTCCTTCCTGTCGGGCGACAGCGAAACCTGCGTCGAATCGATATTGAACTCGAGATAGCCGCGGTCGAGATAGTACGAGCGCACGTTATCCAGGTCACCCGTGAGCTTTTCCTTCGAGTACAGGTCGTTCTTCGTGTACCACGAGAACCAGTTCGGCGTGGAGAGCTGCATTTCATCGAGCAGCGTGCCGCCGCTGAACGTGTTGTTGCCGATGAAATTGATCTGGCGGATCTTCGCGCTCGGCCCCTCGACCACGGAGAACAGCAGCCCGACGCGATTGCGGTCGATCGGCGTGACCGTCGTCGTGACTTCGGCCGCATAGTAGCCGCGCGTGAGGTACTGGCGCTTGAGTTCCTGCTCCGCCTTGTCGACGAGCGCCTTGTCGTAGCTCTGGCCCGGCGAGAGCCCGACCGACTTGAGCGCCTTCGTCAAGTTATCCTTATCGAATTCCTTGATGCCCGCGAAATCGATCGTGCCGATGGCGGCCCGCTCCTGAACCTGCACGATCACGGTGCCGCCCTGCGTGGAAATGCGCACGTCGCTGAAGAGGCTCGTCGCGTACAGCGTGCGAATGGCGTCGGAGGCCTTGTCGTCGGTAAAGGTCTCGCCCTGCTTGATCGGCAGATAGGCGAACACGGTGCCCGGCTCGATGCGCGTCAGCCCGTCGATGCGGATGTCCTGGACCACGAAGGGCTCGGTGGCGTGCGCCGCAGCGGTCACGCCGATGCCGAAGCCGGCGAGAGTCAGTGCGCGTGCATAGCGCGCCGTGGTAGTTGATGCCGTCATGCGGAAGGTCGAATGTGAAGCCAACGAAGGAGCCGTGGGAGTGCCGAATGCGCCATGACCGGCGCGAGACGCGCGCGGCCGGCATCCACGGATGCGGGGTGTACAACGGGTGCGCCACGCGAGGCCGGCGCGCCACGCCTATTGCATGCTCGCGCGGCCAGGCAGGCGCATCTTCGCGAGCCCTGTTGCGAGCGAGAGCACCTCGGTCATGTGCACGGCCTGCGCAGGCTGCAGACGGAACGACAGTTCGGCGCCGCCGGGCAGACGAAAACTCACCACGAGATGCTGCACGTCGCCCGACTCGCGGCCAACCTCCCAGGCCTCACAAGGCATGGTGAATTTCACGCTAGCGGTCTTGTGGCGAATGCGCTCGGAGCGGCCAATCGCGTTGGAAAGTGCGGCGAGCAGTTCATGCATCACCGAGCAATGCAGCGCGACGCTATCCGGCTGATTGCCGTTCACCATCAGGTACTGGCCGTCCGCAGTCAGCTCGAAATCGCGCAGGGAATGAATGGCAAGAGCCGGGGACGAGGGCATGTGCGGCGCTCCGTTACAAAAGCATCGGCGGAGTCTAGTGCGCTGGGCGCGGTGTGGGCGTTACCCCTGCATTACAGGGATTACTTTCATCAATATTGCGCCGTGACTGCGTTCAGTCGTTTCGCACGCACCGATTTCTGCGTCACGCCAATACCGTGTGTGCATGCAGCGGCTTTCAATCTCCTCTCGCCTGCACGCTGTCACCGCCATCGGGAAAAATTTTTGGTAACCGTAGCGGTTACGTTCGCTTTCTATCGGCAAACACCGCGGCGCTCGCCTGCACCGCGAGCGCCTGTAAGGGAAAGCAAGACAAAAGATCGGCGAAGGCACTCGCGCGTTCGATGCGCGCAAGCAGCAGCGCGGCTGCGTCGTCGCGCACGCAGCCGTGACGGTCGAGAAATTGGCCCCAAAGCGAAAGCGCACGCACGCGGGCGACGGGCTGCGCGCTCGCAATATAGGCTGCGGGAAAGATGCGCCGGTAAGCGGGCACGTTGTAGAGCCAGGAAGTGCCGTGGACGAGCACGTTGCTCGACGCACGACCGCTTTCGCGCAGTTGCCCGCACAATTGATCGATCAAGCTCCGCAACTCGCCTTGCCGCGCGGCAAGTTGCCCGGCATCGAGCGGCGACATGCCGTTGTTGTCGGTTTGGGCATTGAAATGTAAACGCACCCCGCCATGCGGTTCCTGCGCGTAAGAGAAGCAGCCGACCGTGACGGTGACCTCAGGCGCCGACTGATGCGTTGGGCAGCACTGTAAGTAACGCCACGTCCACTCGCACTGCTCTGCAACGCTTGCGTGCTCATCGAGACCATCGACATAGGCGGCCCAGAGCGGGTGCGTGCGATCGAAGGTCCGCCCCGCGCCGAAGCGCACATATAGATTCGTACAGTCGAGCAACGCCGCCGCGAGCGGGATGTCCGCGAGGCGCGCCGCCGTGCGCGCGAAGCGCACCTGGAGGTCGTAAAACGCGCGTTCGGGTCTCAACGGGCCTCGTCTCCTTCGTCCACGATACAATGCGGCTGCGTCCGATCCGTCCCCCGCTGCCCCTATCCAACATGCAGAATACTATCCGGGCCTTCCTGTTGGGCCCGTTGCTCAAAGGCGTTTCCCGTTCGTTCTACCTCACGATGCGCGTGCTGCCCGCCGGCATGCGCGACCCCGTGGGCGAAGCCTATCTGCTCGCGCGCGCCGCCGACACCATTGCCGACACCGCGCTGATCCCGCCCGGGCGGCGGCTCGCCCTGCTGCTCGCGCTGCGCGAGCGCGTGAACGGCGCGACGAACCATGACACCCTGCTCGCCGATCTCGCAGGCGAGGTTGCGGGCCAGCAAACGCAATCGGACGAAAAGCTGCTGCTCGAATCGCTGGGCGGCGCGCTCGACGTGCTCGCGCAACTCGACGACGCCGACCGCCAGGCCGTGCGCGGGATCGTCACGACGCTCACCGAAGGCATGGAATTCGATCTGCGCACGTTCCCCGACGAGCGCTCGGGCCAGGTGGCCGCGCTCAACACGTGGGACGAACTCGACCGCTACACGTATCTCGTGGCGGGCTGCGTAGGCGAGTTCTGGACGAAGATGACATACATGCACCTGCCAGGCACGCTCGCGCCCTCGCTGGAACAAACCATGTACACGCGCGGCATCCGCTTCGGCAAGGCCTTGCAGATGGTGAACGTGCTGCGGGACTGCGGCAAGGATCTGCGCATCGGCCGCTGCTATCTGCCCGCTTCGATGCTGGCCCAGGCGGGGCTCAGCGCGCAGGACCTGCTGCAGCCAGGCGCCTCGGCGCGCGCGCGGCCGATCATGCTCGAACTCGTGCGCATCGCGCTCGATCATTTCCGCGCGGCCATCGACTATACGTTCGCGCTGCCGCGCCTTTCGGTCCGTCTGCGCCTCGCCTGCCTGTGGCCCATTCTCATCGGCCTCGAAACGCTCGAGCGCCTCGTCGACAACGACGACTGGCTCGATCCCGCGAAGACCTCGAAGGTCACGCGCAACGATGTCTATCGCATTCTTGCCTGCTCCACCGCGCTCGCGCCGTCGAATGCGCTGCTCGGCGTCTGGTTCAAGCGGCTCTTCGCGCGCATCGAGGCGCGTATCAAGGCCTAAAAAGTCCGGTCGAAAAAAAGCGCGCTTCGCAGCGCGCCTTTCGCGACTCGAACCAACGCGCCTCAACCTTTCTCTGCGCGATACAGCTTGATGATCGCCGAGAAGTCGAGCTTGCCGTCGCCGTGGCTGCTCATGGCCTGATAGAGCTGCTGCGCAAGCGCCCCCATGTACGCGGGCTGGTGCACGCCTTTGGCAGCGTCGGTGGCGAGACCGAGGTCCTTGAGCATGAGGTCGGTGCCGAAGCCGCCCGTGTAGCCGCGCGAAGAAGGCGCCGTCTCGATCACGCCCGGATACGGGTTGTACGTATCCGAACTCCAGCAGCGGCCCGTGGACGTGTTCATGATGCCGCCCAGCACGTTCGGGTCGATGCCGAGCGCCTCGCCCAGCGCCATCGCTTCGGCCACGCCCGCCATCGTGACGCCGAGCACGAGGTTGTTGCAGATCTTCGCCACCTGCCCCGTGCCCGTCTCGCCGCAATGGACGATGTTCTTCCCCATGCCCGAGAGCACCGGCTTCACGCTCTCGTAGTGCGCGGCGCTGCCGCCCACCATGAAGGTGAGCGTGCCCGCCGCCGCGCCGCCCGTGCCGCCCGACACCGGCGCATCGACGAACGCGTTCCCCTGTGCCTCGGCCAGCTTCGCGAACTCCTTGACGCTCGCGGGATCGATCGTGCTCGAATCGATGATCGTCACGCCCTTCGCGATGCCCGCCAGCACGCCGTCTTCCGCGGTGAGCACGCTGCGCACGTGCGCAGCGGCGGGCAGCATCGTGATGACCCACTCCGCGCCGCTTACCGCGGCCTTCGCCGATGCGGCCCGCTGCGCGCCGGCCTCGGCGAGCGTTTGCATCGCGCTCGCGCTCAAGTCGAACACCGTCACCGTATGTCCCGCCTTGAGCAGGTTGAGCGCCATCGGCGCGCCCATGTGGCCCAGCCCGACAAATCCGATTTCCATGAGCCTTTCCCCCTTATTGTTCAGTACTGCATGTTGATGCCGGGCAGCGCATCAGCGCAGGCTGATCGTCGTGTTCACGCCGTCGCTCACGGTCGCGTCGTCGAACCAGCGCGCGGTGACCGTCTTGGTCTGCGTGTAGAACTGCACGACCTGCTTGCCGTACGGGCCCAGGTCGCCGAGCTTCGAGCCGCGCGAACCGGTGAAGCTGAAATAAGGCACCGGCACCGGAATCGGAATGTTGATGCCGACCTGGCCAATGTCGATCTCGCTCTGGAACTTGCGCGCCGCCGCGCCGCTCTGCGTGAAGAGGCCCACGCCGTTGCCGAACGGATTCGCATTGACGATGGCGATCGCTTCATCGAGCGTCTTCGCCGAGAGCACCACGAGCACCGGCCCGAAGATCTCTTTCGTGTAGATGTCCATGTCGGTCTTCACGTTCGTGAACACCGTGGGGCCGACGAAGTTGCCGTTCTCGTAGCCCGCCACCTTCACGTCGCGGCCATCCAGCGCGAGCGTTGCGCCCTGCTTCACGCCCGAGTCGATCAGGCCGAGAATGCGCGTCTTCGCGGCGCGCGAAACGACTGGTCCGACGTCGGTCTTCGCCTCATGGCCCGCATTGACCTTGAGCGTCTTCGCCTTTTCCACCAGCTCGTCCACCCATTGCTGCGCGGCGCCCACGAACACGGCCACCGAAGTCGCCATGCAGCGCTGACCGGCCGCGCCGAACGCCGCGCCGACCAGCGCATTGAGCGCCTGCTCGCGATTCGCATCGGGCAGCACGACAGCGTGGTTCTTCGCGCCCATCATCGACTGCACGCGCTTGCCGTGCTCGCTGCCCAGACGATAGACGTGCGTGCCCACGGCCGTCGAGCCGACGAACGAAATCGCCTTCACGAGGTCGTGCGTGCAGATGGCATCGACGACTTCCTTGCCGCCGTGCACGACGTTGAGCACGCCCTTGGGAATACCGGCTTCGATGGCGAGTTCGACGAGCTGCATGGTCGAGAGCGGGTCCTGCTCCGAAGGCTTGAGCACGAACGTATTGCCGCAAACGATCGCCATCGGGAACATCCACAGCGGAATCATCGCGGGGAAGTTGAACGGCGTGATGCCGGCGCACACGCCTAGCGGCTGCTGCAGCGTATAGGTGTCCACGCCGCCCGCCACGTTCTCGGCGAAACCGCCTTGCTGCAGCGTGCCGATCGAGCAGGCGTGCTCGACCACTTCGAGGCCGCGGAAAATGTCGCCCTCGGCGTCGGGCAGCGTCTTGCCCTGCTCGGCGGTGAGCGTCTGCGCGATGCGCGGCATATGCTCGCGAATCAAGGCCTGCAGTTTGAGCATGATGCGCAGGCGCGCGCCGAGCGGCGTGTTCTTCCACGTGGCGAACGCGGCGTGCGCGGCCTTCACGGCCTGGTCCACTTCCTCGACGGTCGCGAACGGCACACGCGCGAGCACTTCCTGCGTGGCCGGATTGACGATGTCGCGCCATTCCTTCGTTTTCGATTCGACGAACTCGCCGTCGATGAGCAGCTTGACGGTCGAAACTTGCGCGTTGGATGCCTGGGTCACTGCGTTCATCGTGAACTCTCCCTGATGGATTCGAACGGGCCGGCCGTGGCCGGATATAGCGAAAGCTGTGGAACCAGCGAAATCTTCAATCGCAGCACGCGCGCAAGCACGCTGTGCAGATGCGTGCGGTCATGTCGAGCGTGCCGGGAATGGAGCCGGGCGAGGTAAAGGAGAGTCCTGCTGAGCACGGGCGCGCCGGCGTGCATGCCTGCGGCGCCCGCGCCGGGAACGACTGCATTTGCATCGTCTGTCTCCATCCTTGTTGTGTTGCGACCGTGGCTGTTTCAGTCGCGTTCTTCAACGAGTATAGTTATTCGAATATCCACGGCATAGAGATGAAAAAGCCCATCCGATATGCAAAAAAACACAACGAGTAGCATGGAGACACTGAACTGGGACGATCTGCGCTACTTCCTGGAAGTCGCGCGCACGCAGCGTGCGAGCGGCGCCGCGAAACGCCTGGGCGTCGACCACACCACGGTTGCGCGCCGGGTGCGCGAGCTGGAGGCGGCGCTAGGCACCGTCCTGTTCGACAAATCGCGCTCGGGCGGCTTCGTGCTGACGGCCGAAGGCCAGCGCCTGCTGGCCTACGCGGACGCCGTGGAAACCACGGTTCAATCGGCCAGCGAGCAGTTCGCGATCGGCGCGCAGTCGCTCTCCGGCCATGTGCGCGTGGGTTCGACGGAGGGTTTCGGCTGCTTCTTTCTTGCCCCGCAGTTGGCGCGCTTCACGGGCCAGCATCCCGACATGTCGATCGACCTCTTGCCGGTGCCGCATTTCGTGAGCCTTTCGAAGCGCGAGGCCGACCTCGCGATCATGCTGGAGCGCCCCGAGCGCGGACAGTACGTCTACACGAAGCTATGCGACTACCGCTTGCGCCTGTACGGCACGCCGGCCTATCTCGAGCGCCACGCGCGCATACGCACGCCCGCCGACTTGCGCAATCACGCCTTCATCAGCTATGTCGCCGATCTGGCGTTCAGCCATGAGCTGCTCTACCTCGAACGCACGGCGCCGAACGTGACCGCGAACCTGTGCAGCACCAGCGTGATCGCGCAATACCATGCTGCGCTGCAGGGCAGCGCGCTCGCGATCCTGCCTTGCTTCATGGCCGAGCCCGACCCGCGCCTCGTGCCGATCCTGCCCGACGAAGTCATGGTGACGCGGCGCTTCTGGCTGTGCAGCCGCGAGGACCTGCGCAAGTTGCGGCGCATCACGTCGCTCTGGGACTACCTGCGCGCGGCCGCCGACGCCAATCGCGCGCTGCTGATGGGCGAATCGCCGGAAATGCATTACGTCGAGCCGTGAACGCAACGCGCTTGACGGCATAACGCTTCACCGTTTCGCCAGGCAATAAAAAAAGGTTCTTCGTAGGAAACCGTGGAGCTTCTGAGGATGATTGCGTAACCTGAGTCCTGACTTTTATGGAATTCAGGAGGCGGAGTTGCTCGATCGCAAGGCACTTCAGGCGCTGGGCTGCTGG
>NZ_JBFRCF010000045.1:0-28256 GCF_040965655.1 Paraburkholderia sp. EG286B
AGGTGCTCGAGGGCAAGGGCAACTTCGGCTACAACGCGGCCACCGGCGAATACGGCGATCTTGTCGAGGCGGGTGTGGTCGATCCCACCAAGGTCACGCGCACGGCTCTGCAGAACGCCGCATCGATTGCAGGGCTGATCCTGACGACGGATGCAACGGTCGCCGACGCGCCGAAGGACGAGAAGCCGGCGCAGGCGAGCGCGCCGGAACTGGAGTACTGACCGCGTCGGTTCCGCTCTGCACCGGTCGTCCAGCCCGGCCGGTGCATTTTCTCCGGCACTGTTCTTTTAGTCTTCGCGGGGGCAGTGCCGCTTTTTGCCCGAGACCGTCATGAAACTCGAACTTTTCATTGACTCAAGACCGCTCGACATCGAGATCGATGACGTCGTGGCGGGACTGCTGGCCATGCGACTTGACCTGCCGGCAGGCGCAGACAACCAGGATGCCCTCGCTCGCTATCTCAGCGAAAAGGGCGCGCCGTGGACACTCGACGAGGAGCACATGCGCAGGCGCATCCTTCGCCGGCTGATTCTGGATATCGCCGACCCGGCGCTGGTTATCCGTCATCTCATGGCTGAGGAATGAACTGCCCCGGCCAGTCGGGTCGGAATTGCCGCGACATCGCCTGCATCGCGACCGTCTTGCTGCCCCCGCAGAATCAGACATCATGCCCAGCCATCCTCGTTCGCCCGCGTGCTCTTCGGTCAAACTTCCCGCCGGCGTGCTCGGCAGGGACTATCTCAAGTTCTTGCAGCTCTCGGTTGACGATGAGCTTGCCTCCAGGGGATGGTTCGCCGATGCCGCGCTGCAGGAAGCTATGACCGCCGTCCACCGCGGTTCAATGCGCGGGGCGCAGCCGGCGATGAAGGTCTTCTTTGATGGCTGCCAGTTCTGGCTTGCCAGTCATTTTCATCGCTATGAGGCGGCCCGACGTCTCGGCGCCCGCCACCAGGAATTCTGGTGTGAGATTCAGCCCGGCCCGAGGGACCACGCCGTACGATATGCGTCGGGAACCCCCGACGTGATGCGTTTCCATAGCGAGCGGTCCACCACTGGTGGCTGACCGCCATCCATGGACTGGTCGAACCTGGCGCTTTCCTTGCCCGGCTGCATGCGGGTCGTACTGGATTCGAACCAGTGACCAACGGATTAAAAGTCCGCTGCTCTACCAGCTGAGCTAACGACCCAGTCCACTTTTCTGCGCGCCGTCATTGCACTTTGCAGGCTCGCCCTAACTGATATCGATCGTGCGACTCGTGGACGGTACCGGCTCCGTTTTCGGCACGGTCAACGTGAGTACACCGTTGTCGAATTTTGCCAGGGCGCGACCGGGATCGGCGTATTCAGGCATCGGGATCGTGCGCACGAAGCGTCCATGCGCACGCTCCAGCCGGTAGCAGCCGTTTTCCTCACTGCGCACATCCTGCTTTTTCTCACCACGCAGCACGATCGCGCCGTCCTCGACACTCACCTTCACGTCTTCGCGCTCCATCCCGGGCAGCTCTGCGGTCACGCTTAGCACGGGTCCCTCATCGACGACGTCGATGCGTGGCTGGAAGCGTGATGAACTGAAGTCGCCGAACCATCGCTCGAGCACGCTACGGCCTGCAAACGGGTCGTGAAAAAACTCCTCCACTGCGCGCCATGGTTCTCGTGAGAACAATCGCGCAATGTCAGGCAGGGGGGCCCGCCATTGTTCGTTTTCGCTCGTCGGCGGGCTCTCCGTGCTGTCCGTATCGGACTTGCGCACAGCCCCGCGAAGGAACTTGAAGGGATTCCACTTTTTCGGATCGGGATTCATCGTTTCCTCCTCTGGAATCTGGCAGGAGAACCGGTCATGGCACCCGCACCGTTGCTTTTCCACCGTCGACGTTTTCGGACTGGGGCTCGGGAGCGGTTTGGGCGGCAAGCTTGCGTTCAGCAGCCGCGAATGTGCTCTTTCCAATCCGACTGACGCCACAAGACAGCGCATCGTGCGGCGCTTCTGCTGCGGTAAACCACCGCCGTGCATGTCGGTGCAGGTGGCAATCGGCCATCGCAATGTTGGCCACGGACATCGCTGTCGGCAACAGCTTGCTCATGCGGGCCTCCGCTGTCAGCGGAGGCCGCCAGACCGCCGCCACCCGCTGCGCTTCCTGCCGTTGCGGCCCACGCGCCGACTTCAGCCCGTACGCACTTCGATCCGCCGCGGGCGCGCCTCGTCCCGCCGCGGGATCGTGAGCTTCAGCACGCCGTCCTTCAGATTTGCCTCGATCTTCGACGTGTCGAAGTCCGGGGAGAGCGCGAAGGTGCGCGCAAAGCGCGGCTCACGGACCTCGGCGTGCTGCAGCCGCAGATTTGCCGGTGTGGGCACGACAGCCTCCGCCTCGATGGCGAGATTGCCGTCATGGACGCGCACATCGAGCTTCTCCCTGGTAACTCCTGGCAGGTCAGCCCAGAGTGTGACGCCCTGACTATCCTCGTAGATATCGACGGCGGGGGTAATCGTCATCCGCCGCGCCGACGGCTCGTTCCCGGTGCGCGTGACGGCCGACGGGTCGCGCTTGCTCAGTTCAGTGGTATCGCTCATTTTCGGCTCCTCGGGTTACTGGACGGTGATCGCGCGAGGCTTCGATGCGTATTCCGCGCAAATCGAGCAGCCGTTCCACGGCAAGGCGAGCGGGCATTCCACGCGAAGTCGAGCAGCGATTCCACCGCGAAGCGAGCGCTGCGGACGTGGCGACGCGGGGTGAGCTCTTTTACTCCTCCTCGCCGTCGGTGGTCAAACCATTTCGGCGCTTGCGCATCGACTCGCCCGAGAGCGTGAAGCGATGCGCGTTGTGAACCAGCCGGTCGAGAATCGCGTCAGCAAGCGTCGGATCGCCAATCGCGGCATGCCAACTGTCGACTGGAATCTGGCTGGTAACGATCGTCGAATGCCGCCCGTGCCGGTCGTCGAGGACTTCGAGCAGGTCGCGCCGCGCCGAATCCGACAGCGGTGCCATCGCCAGGTCATCCATGACGAGGATGTCGGTCTTGGCCCATTGCGAGAGCAGCTTCGCGTAGCCCCCGCTCCCGTGTGCGATGGCCATCTCTTCGTTGAATTTCGGCATGCGCAGGTAGCAGGCCGAGAAGCCTTGCCGGCACGCCTGGTTGACCAGCGCGCACGCAAGCCAGCTTTTACCGAGCCCGGTTGGTGCGACCAGAATCACATTCTGGTGCGCCCGTATCCATTCGCCGGCAAGCAGTCGGGCGAGTAGCGCGCGGTCCAGCCCGCGGGGCGCGCGGTAGTTGATGTCTTCGGGTACTGCGTCCGGGAAGCGCAGCTTCGCGCGACGCAGCCGCGCCGAGAGCAGGCGCGACTGGCGCTCGCTTGCT
Organism: Paraburkholderia sp. EG286B; assembly: GCF_040965655.1. Classification (NCBI taxonomy): domain Bacteria; kingdom Pseudomonadati; phylum Pseudomonadota; class Betaproteobacteria; order Burkholderiales; family Burkholderiaceae; genus Paraburkholderia; species Paraburkholderia sp. EG286B. Next base: position 3,358 of record NZ_JBFRCF010000045.1, read on the forward strand.
TCCCGTTCGACGAGCAGTCCCAGGCGCTCCTCGAATCCGAGCTGGTCGATGCTGCCCTGGGATTGCTGATCGGCCAGCGCTGCGGCCATGCCGAACAGGCGCAGCTCGTGCAGCCGTTCAACGGTCGGGTGATGCAGCATGTCAATGATCTCCTTTCAGTGGTAGTAGGACGGGCCGCGCACGTTGGCGTGGGCGAGCGGCAGTTCGGTCTGGGGGGGGGCCGTTTCGGGTTTGCACTCCAGACCATTCTTTAGCGTCGAGGCGATGAAGCGGTACGTCGGCGATTTCAGATCAATCGCGCGCTGGCAGGCGGCTTCCAGCCGCGTGCGGCCGTAGTCCTTGGCCATGCGCAGTACACCCAGGCAGGCGCGATACGCCTGCTGAGGATGCTGCCGGCCGCCAAGCAGGTGTTCGATGACCGCGGCAGTGTGCGGTCCGATGTCGACGGCCCAGTTGATCAGCCGTTGCGGATTCCACTCGGTGGTGGCCGCCCGATGATTCGGCGGCATGTGCGCGTCGATCGTGGTGTGATGGCCGCGGCGCTCGCTCCTGGCATGAGCGGCAATACGCTGGCCGCGCAGGAAGATCTCGACAGTTGTCTTCGTATGGCGGACGTCGACCTGTTCGCGGGCGTGACAGTACGAGACGGAGTAAAAGTGTTCGTCAAGCTCGACGTGGTAATCGATGCCGACGCGGGCGACCTTCCACTGCGCGTACTGGTAAGGCCTTTCTGGCAGCGGACGAAGCGCCGGACGATCGAGCTCCTCAAACGCGCTGCGGCGACAGCCCGGCAGTTTCTTGAACGGCCTGTTGTTCAGGTCGACGAGCAGTGCGGCGATGGCGCGATTGGCTTCATCGAGGCTGAACAGCCGCTGATTGCGCAGCCGCGCCAGAATCCACCGCTGCGCCAGGAGTACCGACTGCTCGACCTTCGCCTTGTCGCGGGGCCGACGTTTGCGGGCCGGGATGATCGCCATGGAGTAATGGGCGGCCATCTCGCCATAGGTCCGGTTGAGAACCGGATCGTAGAAGTCGGCCTTGTGTACGCCGGATTTCAGGTTGTCGGGGACCAGGATCTCGACACATCCGCCAATGAAGTTCAACGCGCGCACATGCGAGCCGATCCAGTCCTCGAGCTGCTGGGTCCAGGTGACTTCGGCATATGTGTAGTTTGATGCGCCGAGCGTCGCGACGAATAGCTCCGCCTCACGGATCTCGCCGGTGTGCGGATCGACGATGCCCAGCCTGTTGCCCGAGTAGTCGATGAACAGCTTCTCGCCGGGCGTATGTGTCTGGCGCAGCGTGACCGGCAGGGCTGCCGCCCAACGCTCGTAATGCTTGCAGAACCAACTGTAGCCGTAGCCTTCGGGTTCCTGGGCCCTGTACTCGTTCCAGAGCAGGTCGAGCGTTACGCCTTTCCTGCCGAGCTCTCGGTGAACCAGCGGCCAGTTGGGCATCGGGCGTGTACGGCTTAACGACGGTGGCGGCGGAAACAGCAGCGCCTCAAGCGCCGCCTCGTCCAACGCGATCGCCTTCTCGAAGTCCAGTTGCGCACGCCGGGCACGATCCAGGTAGTCCCAGACGGTCGCGCTCGACAAGCCGATCGTCGTCGCGATCTCGCGCTGGCTGCGTTCGCACACAAAGCGCAGGCGCAGCACTTCCTTGATTTGACGCATGGATAACCTTTTATTCGACATTCGCACGCCCGACAAAATCGTCGAGAGTGCCATGGTTATCCCGCGTCGCCTTCCCTCCAGCTTACTGCTCGGTTACGCGTGGAATTCGCGCTCGGGCAGTCGTGGAATCCGTGCTCGGTTTGCCGTGGAATTGGCGCTCGCTTTGCTGTGGAATCTGTGCTCGGCTTGCCGTGGAATCAGCGTTCGGTTTGGCGTGGAATACGCAGCTTCGAGGATTCGCGCTTGCCGATAGCGATCGACAGGCAGCCATTCTCGTAGCGCGCCTGAACCTTGTCGGGATCTGCGTTCTCCGGCAGCTCGATCACCCGCCGGAACGCGCCGGTGAAGCGCTCCTGCGCATACAGACGTGTGTCCTCGCTGGTATCCGGCTGTGCCGGTTTGCGCTCACCGCTGATAGTCAGCAGCCCCTTGTCGATCGATACATCGAGTTCCGCCGCATTGACGCCGGGTGCAAATGCGACGATCTCGATCGACTCGTCGGTAGCGCCAATGTTGACCGGCGGGAACGCGCCGAAGCGGCTCGCCCGAAGGCTGGAGGGGAAAGTACCGAAGAGGTTCGCCATCTGCCGTTGCAGTCGGTCGAACTCGCTGAAGAGGTCAGATCCGGAGTAGAAATCGCTCATGATGCAGTTCTCCTCGAGTGATGCCGGGAGGCGAACGGGCCTACGCGCTCCAGTTCGCCCGCCAGCGTCTGGCAAAACAAATCGAAACACGCAGCGCGCGGGACGTTGCGAGCCGCGCGTCTGCCTGAGCGAAACCTAAGTTAGGCATTCTGGCGAGGATTTCAAGGGGCAAAGGCAGCGGTGCGCCCTTGAAATTTTTTTCCCAGGTCATATCATCGCGGCGGAACCATGCAGCTAGTGGAGGACACGATGGAATTCGATACCGACTGGTTGACCCTGGGCCCGCACCGCGTGCGCCTGCGCTCGACCAAAGGTTTTCCGACAGAAGCAATGCGCAAGGCGGTGGATGTCATCCGGATTGCGGTCGACAACAACATGAGCGCCCGCGCGCGCCTGGTGGAGGTGGTCTGCCGACGGGAAAAAAACTATGAAGTCACGATCGGCACGACCGTCGCCAAAGATAAGGTTTGTGCGCCGCAGCTCGAGACGTTTATCGCAGGCGTGCTTGGTCTGCTGCCGGACCAGATCACCTTGATCGTTACCGCAGTAGAGCAGTCTGAAGTGGACCTGCACTTCGGCGTGTACGAGCGGATGCTGGCCGAAAAACTGGGCACCGCACCACCGATCCAGTGATGCGGACTGCAGACGGGATGGCAGGACTGGCTGCCTGAGCGTGCCTCCAGCGCGACCAGGGCGTGCGGTATTGTCCGAAGACCGCCCCCCAGGGAGCGTCGCTACCCGCCGCGCGGATTGAACAGACGACCTTCGGAGTCCGGCAAGGTGCAGGCGCAGTCGATGCCGCGTGACAGCACCTTACCCGTGGGCGCATCTGGCGTGCCGGACGGCACGCTTTTCAGCATTTTCGCGGAGCAGGTCGGGCTGGTCCGCGTCATCGACACACGAAGAACACCGTTCGCGAGGCGCGCACCCTGCGCACAGCCTGTCAGATCGCGCGCCGGCGGGCGCAGCTTCAGCCTATCGGCTTCAGGTCGAGAGGAAAGCGGATTTCGAACGTCGTGCCTTGCCCCTCGCGGGACTCGAAATGGATCTCGCCCTCGAGCGAGTGGCACAGCTCCCTGACGATCGCCAGACCCAGACCGGCACCCGGGACGTCATCGCCGGCGGCCCGCTCGAACTCCCTGAACACGCGTTCTGTGTCTGACGTTGCAATGCCGACACCGGTATCGGCAACCCGCATGGACCACTGGCTGTCTCCGCATCTCGCGATGACCAGTTCGATTTCCCCTTCGCGGGTATATTTCGTCGCATTCGACAGCAGGTTCAGCGCAACCTGCTTGAGCCTGATGCGGCTGGACTGCACCCGGACCAGTCCAGCCTCAAGGCGGGCAGACAGATGGAGGCCCTTCGCTTCGATCCCCGGACGGGCGGCCGTGACCAGTTCGTCGAACAGCATGGGCAGATCGACCGGCTCGATGCAGTTCTGGTTGTTTTCGCCGACGACGACAGAATACTCCATCATTTCGTCGACCAGCTGCTTCATGTCATTTGCCTGCCGGGTCGCGAGCGCCAGTCCGGCCTCGGCTTTGGATGGCACGCGCGCAATCAGCTGCAGGTCGACCGAAAAGGCGTTCAGGAAGTTGCGCAGGTCGTGCACAAGGCTGCGTGTGATCTGCATGCGCGACCGGTGCAGTTCACTGATTCGGCGTTGCTGGTCCCGCAGCTCCCGGTTGGTGCTTTCCAGCTGGCTCGTGTATTCCGCGATGGTCCGGTCACGTTCGCCGATGACCTCGCGGATGGACGTCAGGGTGACAAAACTGAGCGCTTCGTCGATCAGGCTCAGAGCGCGGGATTCGTGGCTGCGGGTGAACGTGCAGTCGGACTCAGCGAAGGCCCGGACGGCGCCGGTCAGTGCCTGCCGGAACAGCTCCAGTTCGCGCACGAGTTCATCAACGCGGTAACCCTGCTGCCAGCGCACACTCCCGTGTTGCCTCGCGTCGCGTTTTATGTCCCCCTCGACCGGGTGGAGATCCTGCTCTTCGAGTGCGGAGCAGATGCCACTCAGGATAGCGGGCAGATGATCGGCCAGCTGCTCCCAGGTCAGCCGATCCGCCTCGACGAGTTCGGCATCGGCGGCAACCGCCTGCATGCACCTTTCCGTCAGGCGCGCCTGGTTCTGACGGAGAAATCCGGCAAGGGAGCGCAGGGCTCCCGTTTGAGAATCGGTCATGATGCGCACCCATTAAGCGATACCCTTGCGCAAGACGTGCATGAGAGGAACATTATCGTTCACCCTGCCGCATGGGGCCATTCGGCCAGACCAGCGCTTCGGAACGTAATTTGCTCAATTTGCCGTGGGAAAATCAAGATGAACGGGGCGCTCATGTCTTCCATCCTGCTCGTCGATGACGAGCCCGACCTGCTGGAGACGTGCCGCGTCATCCTCGCTGCTGAAGGATATGCGGTGCGCTGTGCACGTAACGGCGTCGAAGCCCTCAGGCTTGCCCTGCGTCAGCCGCCTGATCTGATTGTCACAGACTGGATGATGCCAGTAATGGGGGGTGGCGAACTGTGCCGCCAGATTCGGGCGCATCCAGTACTGGCAAACATCCCGATCCTTGTGCAAACGGCGACGCCGCCGCCGGGACCAGCGGACTGGGACGACTGCCTCATCAAGCCTGTCACGGCGGCGCTGCTGCTCGCCACCGTCTAAAGGTAGTGTCCTCCGTAAGGGCTCGGCTGCATATCCTGACGCGATCCGCGACCGTCCAGGTCACTCTGAATTTCAGCCGCCGGAAGCCACAAACTGGCTCGCCGTCCAGGTTACCGGGCACCATTGCACGACCTTGAAAATTTTCATCAGTGAAACTAACTTATATCCAGTTCAGACAGTGTGCCCAGTGATGGACCGGTTGCATGCTGCGTGTTTCGATTTGTTTGCCCCGCAGCATGGCAGGCGAACTGGAGCTCGCAAGCCCGTTCTCTTCCTTGCTGCGTCGAAGGAGAAGACGATGAGCTGCCTTCATCTCCGCTCGGCTTCGACTATGTTGTTCGAGCGCCGCCACCTTACGATCGTTATGCTGACCGGCGTTTTCCGGCCGGGCGCGCAGCGAGCCCGACCCTCGCTGTCGGACCGCATTGCCGTCCTGCGGCCGACGTTTCGCCACCTCACGTTTCACCTGCGCCGCGGTTAGCAGCGCGGTTGCCGTGCGAGCACCGCTCGCGACGTCGGTACGTCGATCATGCAGTACACCGGCCGTGGTTCCATGAAGAATTGGGCACCAGGTTCTGAGCGGTTTTCGCTGGAGCACCGCACGGCTGGTGCGATACCGTTGCACGCGCGACGGGGGGCCTCAATGGAACGGGTGAGAGTCGAGATGCGCAACGGACTGGAGGTCCGTATGCACACCCTGGCCGTGAGACACGTACGCCCGGCAGCATGCCAGGAGCGAACGGCGGCGAACGGATATCTTGTATTTGTTCAGGTCTTGAGGGATGGCGAGGTTTTCGTGAACTGGCACCTGCCACGGCTCCGCCGGCGCTGGCCGAGTCGCGCAGAGGCGGAATCGGAAGCACTGGAATACGCCGTGCGGCTTGTGAACCGTCGTGCGTTTTGCGGACCGCCGCCGGATGTCGTGGAGGCGGTTTGGCGGTGGCGTCGGTGAGGAAAGCCCGGAAGGTCTCGAGGAGGTCATGATGGAACTTCACATGCATTCACATCATTTCGTTCGCCGCATGCCTGAGTGGCCCGCAGCGGTTATCGGCGGATGCGTGGCGGGCGCGGTTTTCCTGGTGATCGAACTTTTTGCCATGGGCGTCGCGGAGCGAAGCGTATGGTCGCCGCTGCGGATGATTGCGGCAATCGTGATGGGCCGCGACTTGCTCGCACAAACCGCTACGTTTGCAGCGGGCGTCATAATGGTGGCGCTGCTCACGCACTTCGTGCTCGCGATCCTCTTCGCGGTCATTCTGGCGGTGATCGTGACGCCATTCAGCCTGGATTCCAGCGTGGGGATGGCCTCGGTGGTGGGTGCCGTATTCGGTGTCCTGCTGTACGTGGTCAACTTTTATGGCATGACCCAATGGTTCTCCTGGTTTGCCGATGCCCGGGGCTGGGTGAGTTTCTTCAATCACATCGTGTTCGGGCTGGTGGCGGCCCACACATACCTGGCTCTGGAAAAAAGGGAACCGGACGCCGGTGGCGCTAGCGACACGGAGGGATGAGAGTCGCGCAGCGCATCCTGCTGGGCGTTGCGCGCCAAGGAGACGTCCGGCAATGCGCGGCGTCGCTGCCCGGTGTCCGACTCGTCAGCTTCGCTGTTGTACCTGGCTGGCGATTTTAAGCAGGACCTCTGACTACTGGGCACAGGCTGGCACGACTGGCGAGACAGCAGGCATGTATTCACAGATCCGGCTCACCGCCCCAATTGGCGTGGGGCCCGGGCCAAACGGGCTTAGCGTCGCTTGCCACCGAGGCGCGCCCGGATTTGCGCAGGTTTGAGATGAAAACGTCGATCAGTTACCGCAACGTTGCGAAGCTCTCCCGCCCAGAGCTGGAAGACCTGATTGGCCGCCTCACGCAGCGACGCCTGAAGCCGCATCTGTCGCATTTTCCGGCCGGGCTGGCGCGGCTGCATGCGACGGTGGAAAGAAGCCGGCATCGCGGTATCTACCGCGTACGGCTCCAGGTGGTGTTACCAGGAGGAACTCTCGCGAGCGGGAATGATTCGCCGGAGCCGGCCACGGCGATCGAACTCTCCATGACTGAACTGGAGCGGCAGCTCGAACGACACGTCGCGCATCTGCGTCACGAGGATGCCTGGCGCCGCAAGGAACGGCGCGCCGGGTTGCGGCAGTTCAAGGCGGCACTTTCGGAGCAGACGGACGCCAGATCAGCGTGGTTCGGCGAGTTCGTGCGCCCGCTGCTCGCACCGCTGCAACGCTTCGTTCAGCGGGAACTCGCATATCTCCAGGCGCGGGGCGATCTCGCGACAGGCGACCCGACGGTCGACGACATCGTCGACGAAGCCTTGGCCCGTGCCTGCGAACGACAGGCAGAGCGCCCGCGGCGGCTCGAACCGCTGCAGTGGCTCTACCAGATCGCGCTGGAACAGCTTGCCGGCGAAGTGGCGCATCGACAGAGCGAGGAAGGCCGATGCATTTCACTCGACGGCAGGCTGCCCGTCCAGCTGCACGAGCCACACGATGAGGATGACGAACTTCTGTTCGAATACTGGCAGCCCGACGAGGTCCTGTGTCTTGAGAACGTGGTGCCGGCAATGGACGACACGCCGGAGGATGCGGTCATGACCCGGGAACTTCGCGAGCTGGTGGCAACGCTGCTTGCGGAGCTGCCGGAACCCTGGCGACGGGCTGTCACGCTCTGCCGCCTCGAAGCGCAGCCTGCGGATGCCGCAGCGCAGGTTCTGGGCATTACCGAGCCGGAACTTGAGGACCGGCTTGCGCATGCCGACGCGTTCCTCAGGGCCAGACTCGCTGACCTGCGACTGATACCCGAGCCGACGGCCGAGCCCGCAGGTTACATCGTGCCGGGGACGCTGCCGCTCGCGCCCGGGCTGGCCAGGGATTTTGACGAGGCGACACGGCGCAATATCCCATAAAAACGCAGGCGCGGCCAGATCATGGTTGATCGCGGGAGGACGGTATTTTCCCGACTGACGACGGAGGCCAACGATGGAACTGACCACGATATTGACGCGAGATAGCGTCGTTGACATCGACAAACTGCTTGATGAAGCGTTGCAGGAAACGTTCCCCGCGAGTGATCCTGTGGCGTGCGCGGCAACGGCTTCGATCGCGCCTGCGGTGCGACCGGCCACGGTTGGGCCGGTCGGCCATATTGCGACGGCGCCCGCCAAACTGGCCCGCAGGCCCTCTGGGAGCAGGCGCACTGGTACGCATGCGGGAGCTGGCCACGCCCGCACGGCGTCTCAGGGAGCAGGATCATGAAGCTCACGCCCTTGCATGACCGGCTCATGGTCAAGCGTGTCGAAAAGGAGCGCAAGATCGCGGCAGGCATCGTCATACCGGCTACCGCCGGTGAGAAACCCGATCAGGGTGAAGTCATCGCCGTTGGCCCCGGAAAGCGGTTCCAGGACGGCCAAACGGTGCGTGCCGGATGTGAAGGTTGGAGACCATGTGCTGTTCGGGAAGTACGAGGACGTGATAGATGCCGACTTCGGGGAAGTGAAAAGAAAACAGTGACGTGCACCGGACGTCAAAAGGCTTGCGCCATGAAAAGATGATTGCGTATCCTGGTCCCGGCAATTGTGATTGCCGGGCTATGGTCAGAGAACGCCATGTCTGCCAGCCCGCCGCTGCCGACGTTGCCCCTGCAATACGACATCTGGATCACCGGGACTATTCAGCGTGGCAGCGGGAAGTACGCGCCGGGCGACTATACAACGATCATGCTGGATCGCCCCTCGACGTCGCCGTGCAATGACAAGGAGGTGTCCGACATTCTCCTTGGTGAAGGAGGCGCACCAGCCCCCACGCTCCTGCTACCTTACCTGAACCAGCGCGTCGCCGTCCGGGGCCGCGTGATCTGCCCCGGCTCGGGCATTCAATTTACGCCGCAGCCGGACACTGTGTTTCCGGTCTGGTAAGGCAAGGGGGAAGCACCGAACATCAACTTCGGCACGGCCTGACCAGGGTTGCTGCAGCCGCCTGCGAAAGCCCGCGCCGGTCGATCTTTCGCTGGCTACTGGCACCAGCCTCACGCGCGGTTGACAGAGGAAAGCGCCCATAGCGGTTCCAGAACAATGGGCGGTGCGAGCGCGATCAGGTCAGCCGCGAGCGGCCGCCTCGCGGAGCGGGACGACATGCGTGGTCGAACGCACAGTGCCCAAGACATCCCCGTCGGCGGGATAATCCAGCCAGAGCGGGCGCGTGGGGAAAAGCAGTGGTGAGACCACGTAGCCGCCGCTTTCCTGCATCCCGGACGCGATCGCACACCACGCATTCCAGGTTTGACCCAGTGCGTGAACGAAGTGGCGATGCAGCCAGCCCCGCGGGTCGGCCGTGGGCGGCAAATGGGCAGGCATGAAGGCCAGCCATTCGAACAGTCCAAAAGGCGGATAATTTCCCTGGCAGCGCGTGAGTGTCTGGATGCTGAAACGCCGCTCCCAGAACAGGCGCCATCCCAGCAGGGCAATCGCCTGAGCAGAGGTGTTGCCGTCGCACAGCAACAATCCGAATTCGGGCGAATGGCGAATTGAGCCAGCCTCTGGATGTACGGGCCGGATTGAACGCGCCAGACGGCGTACATGATTTTTCCGGACCTTACTGTAGACGGCGCACAGCATGATGCAAATGCGCAGAGTGTCGGCCAGGTCGCTGAGCCTGAAGGCATCGGTCACCCGGAGGTCAATGCCGTCGCCCGTATTGATGGCTGGCTGGATCACCAGTGTGGAGTTCACCAATTACAGTAATGTCGCTGTTTTCCAACCAATTCTTGTCGTTTTGAGCCGCGAAATCCGCCTCCCACAACCCGTAATGACAGCAAAGACAGGGAATTCCTGTCGCTTTGACACATGACCGCTTAAAAAAACGTTGATCTAGCCCTTTATTCGACAACAGCGCTCGCAATCTTAACACTCACGACCACTGCTTTCACAAGCATAATCGGCCTTGAGGCCAGATCGCCTCGTGACGTCATCGCCGCTTCGATTCAAAAATATAGGACTACAAACTGAAAGACCGATCATTATATTTATGTATACATGAACGCCTCCGTTTGCGCCAGGTGTTCGAGGTCTTGACGAATGGGATGGGCTGCACGTCTACATCCGGCCTCTCTGTGCAGCTTCAGCTTCGCTGCGGGCCACTATGAAATCCGCAGACTCACGCCTCATTCAAATCGCGAGCTTAAGAAGCTCAAACATAAATTCAGGCTTGGCGAGTCCCGGGTCCAACCCGATCTGTCATCACACTCGAATGCCGCCGCAACTTTTGACGTTCCACCCCTTTAAAGAGAAGCCAGTAGACACCGCAATCGAATCATGACGGTCTCGTGCACGCATAATTTGCACGGTATGGCTGTTGATGGGCCAGGACCGCCCAGATTATTCGAGCGAGCTTGTTGGCCATGGCAACGATTACTACATTCAACGGTCGCCGTTGCTTCATCTGCGTAACCCATTGCCCCGGCTCTTTGGCCTTATAGATAATGCTGCGCGCTCCATGTACCAGCAAAGTCCGGAGATACGTGTCACCGCGCTTGCTGATTCCTCGTAGCCTGACGATTCCGCCGGAGCCAGTTTGTCCCGGAACGAGCCCCAACCAGGCGGCAAACTCGCGGCCGGATTTAAATGCTACAGCGTTCCCCATCGTTGCTACTGCAGCCGTCGAGGTGAGCAACCCCACGCCTGGGATTGCCGCGATTGCCGTAGCTGCTTGATCGTTCTTCATCCACTCCCGAAGCCGCCGCTCAATCTGACCGGTCTGCTTGTCGATCGCATCCAGACCTCTCCATTGCTCTCTCAGCGTGTCGATCAACATTGCGGGGAGGCGTCCTGACAACCTTTCCAGAATCTCGACTATTGCCTTGTCGAGCGCTGCCCTACCGCATCCCATCACTTCGCCATACTCGCTCAACAGCCCGCGAAGACTGTTGATCTGCATCGTGCGGAATTTCACGAGTTGCTGACGCATACGATGCAGCGCAAGCACGGCCTGCTGGGCTTCGGTTTTTACGGCAACGGCCTTGCAGTCCACCTGGGTGGCCATCCAGATCGCACGCGCGTCGGCAGCGTCGTTCTTATTGCGGATGTTGAAAGCCTTGACGAACTTCCCTGGCATCAACTTGACCTGATGCCCCATCTCAATCAATCGCCGGGCCCAATGCTGTGATCCGCCGCATGATTCCATCCCAACGAGGCACGGCTGCCGATTCGCGAAATACTGAAGTAACGCCGCCCTCTTGACCGACCGGTTCACGACCTCACCGGTGTCCGGGTCCACCCAGTGGACCTGCATCACGTTTTTTGCAATGTCCACGCCCACAATCGTATGCGCCATGACAGATCCCCTTCGGTTCGCCGAGTGAAGCAGTATGATCAGCCTGATTCTCAGATCGATGACTTTTTGCTGCCAGCATCGAGCCGATCACGCGAAGCCTACGGCTAGGTGGGGGCGTTCATATCATTCAAATAACAAAGGATTGCATATTAGATAAAGTGCTTCCATTCCCTGCTTTCCACCGGGGAAAGTGATCGGCCAAAAACCGCCGCTCCGGCATCGCCGCTTTAGGGCATCTTCAAGACGCTTCCCCGTTGTTCCGACCTTCGCCGGCTCGCGGGACTGTTAGGTCCCGAAAATGCTGATCATTGCGCTCGTGCTAGGATTTCCCCAACAAGGGAGGGCAAGCGATGGCTGTGCACGCTATAACGGCGGTTCGGATGGACGGGAATTCGGCAAGGGTCACACACGTGCTTTGGGGGCAGGTGTCCGTGAATGGAGACCAATTTGAGGTCGCTCCGCACGCATCGCCTGTAATCGAAGTGGTAGACGCACTGGCGAAGGGCGACACCGTTGTAACAGTCTTTCCGCTGGATGGGCAGCGCGTCGCAGGCCCAGCAGTCCGCCGCGTCGTCGATGAGGCCGGACGCGAAGGCATCGAAATGGTGGTCACTGATTCCGATGCGGGCCCAAGGCTCGCGGACCTGCCACGGCTTGATCACGAATAGAGTGCTCCTCGGGTCGGCTCCATCGGACGGAGTTTAATCGTTTATTTGCCCTCCCTCCCCTAAACCTTACGTTGCCGGTGGATTTCACGTCTAAGGATATGGGGCGCATATGTAGCGACGCGGCGGATGAAGTACGTGCGGCCTATCCGGACGCGCTCATCGGGCTACGTCTTGTGGGCGTCCTCAAGGGTCGATGGGACGGCGGCCGAATCGGACAGTTGGTCGTCAATCTGCTGACAAACGCCGTTCGCTATGGTTCGGGGCAGATTGTCGTCGAAGCCCGTGCTCACGATGGACAGGTGACTGTGATCGTCGGCAACAAAGGCAATCCGATTCCGGAGCATGCGCTCCCGACGCTGTTCGATCCGCTAACGCGGGCGCCCTCACCTGACCGAACCGGGATGGCCGCTGGCACCGGTTGGGCCTATACATTTGCCGCTGTATCGCCTCCGCGCATCAGGGAACGATAGGCGTCGAATCATTGGATGCCGGAACCCGATTCACGGTGCAGATACCATGTTCGCCCTCGCCGCCTGGCTGCGCACATCGAACGACGCAGAAACAGATAGCCGGTGACATGTGAGACCGCAGGCAGAATCGCGTAAATCGTCCGGTAGTCGCGGGTCGGCGACGAGCGGGCCCTGTCGGGCAGTAGTCGGCCAGGAACAGACTCTGGCTTGTAAAGCGGAGCGGTCACTCGAACGTCGGCTTCGTCTCAGACAAGAGACTCAGGCACGCCGACTCACGTCTAATCGCCTTCCCTCGCACTCGGATTCAAATCGCCGGTCAGCCTATTGGGCGGGACCGGACGGCGCGATCCGGACAATCTTGTTGTCAACGTCCTAGCCACCCATGCAGTAACCACCGTCATCCCTTAAAGGAACGGGGATCGTGAAGTTGTTCCCATTGACCTTCGCCTAATCGCTCTTGAGATAGATGATCCGCACGCCCGAACGGCTGGAGTCCGCGGCGGGTTCTCGCGTTCAACGGGGAGCGGCATTTCCCGGCGAGCAGTTCTTGACGTACGCAACCGGCTAAAGTAGTCCGGTCGTTCCGGGCAACCGGCGGAAACCTGAAAACGCCGCGCTGTTGTGCCTTTCGCGTGAGACCGAGGGATGGCTGCAAGGGTAGCCTGAATCCCCGAAGCTGAAAAGATTCATCTAATGCATGCATTTTAGGGGAAATCCCGCAATTTCCTTAAGGCTGGCGGTTCGCTGCCGATACGAAGGTTAGCTGATTCAATTTGCTTCCTCCGGGCCAGTCGACCTTTGGCCGCCGATTTCTTCTCAACGCGAGGCGTCAACCGTGCAATCTCTCAAAAACCTGAAGGTGGTCACACAGCTGATCCTGGGATTCTCGTTGGTCATCGTTTTGTTGGTGGGACTGGGCGCATTCAGCGTATTCGAAGTCAGCTGTGAAAACGATCACGTTGCCCAACTCCGCGATAATTGGTTGCCCAGCGTGCGCAGCAGCTTGCAGATGCAAGCGGGATTGCGTGCGATTAGCCTCGCCGAATACCGCGCGTCCGGTGCCCAGACGCAGTCCGCAAGCCAGGAAGCAGACGCCCGGATCGACGCCGGCCTTGCAGACTACCGGCGCGCATCGGCCGAGTACGAGAAGCTCATTACCGAGGCGGAAGAGAAGACGGCGTATGCCGATATCCAGACGCTCATGTCGAAGTATCTCGAAGTCGACCAGCAGATCCGTGCCTTCGGACGAGCGAACAACCAGGCAGAAGCGATGGCGCTGATGCAGGGACAATCGAGCACGCTTCGTGACGCGATGGAAAAGGATATCGGGACGATCGTGGCCGTCAACGAGGCTGGGGCGGCCAAGGAAGGCGAGGCAGCCGGTCAGGCCTATTCACACGCAATCGTGCTGGTGATCGCCCTGATCGTCTCGGCTACTGCGGTTGCGCTGGGCGTGGCGCTGATCATCGCCCGTGGCATTGCGAAACAGCTTGGCGGGGAGCCTCGCGATGCAGCTGCGCTGGCCAGCGACATCGCAGCGGGCAATCTGCGCGTCGCGTTGCAGCTGAAGTCCGGAGACCGTTCGAGCTTGATGTTCTCGCTAGGCGCCATGAAAGACCAGCTGACTCGTATCGTGCAGGGCATCAAGACTTCCAGCGAGTCGATCTCGGTGGCGGCGGGCGAAATCGCTCAGGGCAACACTGATTTGTCGCAGCGCACCGAAGAGCAGGCCGCTTCGCTCGAAGAAACTGCCTCGAGCATGGAAGAACTGACGAGCACGGTGCGTCAAAACGCCGATAACGCGAAGCAGGCAACCGTGTTGGCCAGTACGGCGTCGGGATACGCGCAGCGCGGAGGAGAAGTCGTCGGGCGCGTGGTCGACACGATGCACAGGATCACGGAAAGTTCGGCCAAGGTCGCCGAAATCATTAGCGTGATCGAAGGGATCGCGTTTCAGACCAACATCCTTGCCCTCAATGCCGCGGTCGAGGCAGCCCGAGCCGGTGAACAGGGACGCGGATTTGCCGTCGTCGCCGGCGAGGTCCGCACACTCGCCCAGCGCAGCGCCACGGCAGCCAAGGAAATCAAGGAACTGATCGGCGAGTCGGTCACTCGGGTCGACACCGGCTCGCAGCTCGTTGAGGAAGCAGGCAGTACGATCAGCGAAATCGTTCAGTCGGTCAAGCGCGTAAGTGACATCATGAGCGAGATTGCGGCGGCGTCCGAAGAACAGAGCACCGGCATCGAGCAAGTCAATCAGGCCGTCACGCAGATGGATGAAGTGACCCAGCAGAATGCCGCCCTGGTCGAGGAAGCCTCGGCCGCGGCACAGTCGATGGCCCAACAGGCGCAGGCGTTGCGTGAAGCCGTGGCCGTATTCAAGGTTGGTGAGGACCGGTCAGTGGGCACATCCTTCGTTGCGACAGCGGGTCGGGAGCGGGTCCTGGATGCAGCGAAGAAGCCGGTGACGCTGTTGCCAACGCGTCACGCACAGCGTCCCTCAAAACAATCCGCAGCCACGAGGTCGTCCGATGTGCCAGCAGAGCCTGACTGGCAGACGGTCTGACGAGCGGGAAGGCTCGAAGCACGGCCGGCCGTTCGCCGAGTTCGAGCCGCATCACCCGTGGATGTCGCAATGGCCGACAAGCTAAGGCCAGACGATAGCGAGCGAATGACGGTTGGACTCTGAGAGCAGCCGTCGCACCTCCGACGACTTGACCGGCAGCAACGGGTCGGTTATGCCTGTTGCATGAGACGTGGGGCGGGGATGAGCGGCGTGCCCGATCGTGGGACGCAGTGCGGCCACGAGCGGCCGGTCCACCAGCCAACCGATCGGACGTTCCAAGGGCCGCTTCGCTCACGATAGTTGCCGTTCACCGGCGTCGTGCGCTACCACTCGCTGCAACGCTCTCTCCGATTGCACACCGGTTGGCAACTATTGGTCAAGATGTGTGAAAACGCATGCACAACGCTGCAACCGAAAAACTCGACCCTCCAGACTTGCAAGGGCGCTGATCCAGATGAGCAGCGATGAACTCAAGAAGGCCGCGCGAGTTGTACAGGCAATTATCTGCTCGGATATCGCCGAACGCCTTCCACTAGTGATTTAGTTATTGCACTGTTAACCACTAGTGGTACACTAGAATCTCCATAGTAGGAGACCAGCCAAATGCCCAAATTCGAAGTTGATGAAGACGTAGCACGCCTTGTCGAACGGCTCGCCAATCCGAAGCCGTTTGAGAATCTGTCGTTTAACGCCGCGCTCAAACGCGTGCTGGATCGATTCATGGGCGACAATCACCAGCCGCAGGTCGATTTCAACGAACTGCTTGCTGAGTCTATGGCAGCAGCGCAAGCGCAACCAAAGAAAGCGCCTTCCCCAAGCGCTCAGGAATGGGCTGCGACCGTGCCAGAACTGAAGAACAAGCGCGGCCTGACTACGTGGAAGGCAATCTGCGATCATCTGAAGATCCAAACAGGCGGCGATTCTGCACGCAGGAGGTTGCGGACGTGGGTGAAGTTGCACAAGCCCGCATGGCCGCCAGTACCAGACACGCCTACAACAGCGGAATAGGAGCGTGGCCCAAATATGGACAAAATCCAATACCTTGAAGATATGAAGGCGGAGCTGGCACAAGCACTCGGAGAGGCAATCTGGGCGTTTGCGATGATCGAGCGGGTGACATACAGCTACTTGAAGAAGCTTTCGAGTGACAGACTTGACGAACTTATGGGCGGCCAGCAGTTCAAGGCGCGTACTGACTTGGTGATCAAGCTTGTCGAGCGATTGAAGGGGCAAGAAAAAGAGAAGGCGGTTGCGCTTCGCCATCTCAAGGAGGCTCAAAACTTAGCCATCGAACGGAACCTGCTTGCTCACAATCCTTGGCAAATCTGGATCGATCTTGACGAGTCAAAGTTCAAGTCGGAAATCAGGAAGTTCAATGACGAAACCAAGAAGGCAGACCTAGAAAAGGTTCGCGACTTCAGAGAGCGGGCGGGAGATGTAGCCTCAACGCTCGAATACGTGTTGGGTGATCTTCGCTTCCCGGGTCCATAAGCAACTAGACCGCCTAGTTAAGGCGATTTCAACCCATGCGCGCGCGGCTCGAAGTCATCATGGGACGCGGGCGGGACTCGATTACTTGCAGACGGTAGTTGAAGTGCCCTTTGCTTGATCTACAACGGTCGTGCAATTCTGTCCGCTGGACGATGAGCAGGAGCCGATGAGGGTGAACAACACGAGGGCTATGAGGATGCCCGCGCCAATCTTGTACTGTTTGCGCGTCGATGGAAGTGACCCGTACTTCACATCTGCATATCGCTTCAACGACGCAATCAGCGGCAACCCTCGGTGCTCTGCGCGGTGGAGTGCAGCAGTGCATCCATTCACCATCGCCACGTTCCACTCCTTGTTCTTTATCTCGTGGTGGTGTTTCGATAGCTGATGGAAGTTGATACGGAAGGCGCGCAAGTTCTCGTACACATACGCAACTTCCTTGGCCATCTCCGCGCCTAGCAATCCAATCTTTGCCGTGTTGCTGTCGAAAATCGGACTGGGCGGAATCGGCCACTCTGGCAGGGTCAAACCTTCTTCAGTCATCGCCTGTAGAGCCATCTTCTCCAGCCCGTCTTTCATCCATTTGAGGGGCTCGGCGTGTGACTCCAGTTCACCGGCCAACGCACCGGCGAGCGCCTGCCCATCGCGAAAGCGCCTGTAATCTTCGCCAAGGAAATTGTTGAAATAGCCGCCAGCAAGCACGCCGATGAATGCGATGAGCGCGGTATTGACTTCAGCCATGAATTCCCCTTATGCGTTGCTTGGCCCGACGCGCAGTGTAAACGAACTTAAGACGGTCCTACAGGAGCGGAGTGAACAACCCAAGTCTCGCGGCCCCGCGTTTGTTTCTCGTGCACCGCAGCCAAGAATTTGTGATGTTCATTCTTTGTTCGGATCATGGCGACTCCAACAAACCACTACGGAGTAACGCCAAAAATGAAACCTTTACGGTCTACGTTCACGTTCGGACGGTTACGGCGAATCCACCTCGCGAATGGCTGCTGAACTCTGAAA
Organism: Paraburkholderia sp. EG286B; assembly: GCF_040965655.1. Classification (NCBI taxonomy): domain Bacteria; kingdom Pseudomonadati; phylum Pseudomonadota; class Betaproteobacteria; order Burkholderiales; family Burkholderiaceae; genus Paraburkholderia; species Paraburkholderia sp. EG286B. The sequence continues at coordinate 20,887 of NZ_JBFRCF010000045.1, forward strand.
CCCGCCGCCTGGGTCGCGACATCGCTACCGGCGACAACGGGTCGACTGCTGCCGACTGCGTCGGGCGGCAGCCGGGCCAGGCAAAGACATTCGTCCTCGCGACGTCCCGGACGTCCAGACGGCCGCTTTGCACTCGAAAGCCGCCGACTGGATAGTGAGCTGTAAGCTGTTCGAAATGAAGGCGTAGTCAGGACTCGGTGTGCAAGATTGCCTTTCGTGAGCATCGCATGGTGGTCAGTCGAGGTGCGTATCAACACGAGTTGCGCGCGACCGTCCCCCGATTCCACAATTGAGTTTCTGAGCCCTTGGGCCATGGCCAAACTTCTTCCGGTACGCAGCAGGACTCGTGAGCGCGATACGTCGAAAGTGCCTGCGCATTGACTCCTCCGAGCCGAACCCGGCCAACTCAGCGATGCGGCTAACCGGCAAGGACTTTTGCGCTTCGAGCATCTCACGGGCCACCGCCACGCGTTCTCGGACAAGCCATTCGTACGGCGCCATACCGGTGGCCTCATGAAATTGCCGTTGCAACGTGCGTGGACTCATCGAAGCCCGTTCTGCGAGCGAGCGCAGCGTGTGCGGCAAAGCTGGATGCTGGCGTACCCAGTCCATCAACTTCGCCAGACGCCCGCTTTCATCCTGCAGCATGGGACGCGGCACAAACTGCGCCTGACCGCCCTCCCGATGGGGCGGCACCACGAGCCTCTGTGCGACCCGGTTCGCCACTACCCCACCGTAATCGCGCCGCACCAGATGGAGCAGCATGTCCAGCCCCGCAGCCGATCCCGCCGACGTGATGATCTGTCCTTCGTCGACATACAGCGCATCGGGCTGCACGCGCACCTGCGGGTAGCGTTGCTGCAGTTTCGTGGCATATCGCCAGTGAGTCGTCACCGTCTTGCCGTCGAGCACTCCGGCCGCTGCCAGCACAAACACGCCGGAGCAGATCGAGCAAAGACGCGCGCCACGCCGGTGGGCAGCGCGGATCTTCTTTAGCAGCGCCTCGGGCGGCAATTCGTCCGCATCGCGCCAACCGGGTATCACAATCGTATCCGCACGATCGAGCAGCTTGAGCGTGTAGGGCGCGGCGACCGTGATGCCGCCTGCGGCACGGAGCGGGCCAGGCTCGCTCGCGCAAACCGCGAAGCGATACCAGTCGACACCGAGCTCCGGACGTTCGAGCGCAAACAGTTCGGTCACGCAGCCGAATTCAAAAGTACAGAGCCGGTCGTAAGCCAACGCGACGACGAGATGGTTGTCCATGGCGCGATGTTACCGTAGGTTGGCGATCACGCCACTTACCCTTTTCGCGACTCGACACCAAAATAAGGCTCCTGGATCATTTCGCCAGGCGCTATGTTCATCGGAGCACTTATGCAGAGTTCAAACATGTCGACTACCAACGCCGTTACCGCCGTCACCGCCGCCGACAGCGCAGCCGCGCTTGCCCACTTCCGCGCGGCGCTGCAATTCGAAACCGATTGCTCCGATGTCGCCAGCGCGCTCGCCAGCGGTACGCCCGGTTTCGTCCTCCTCGACGTGCGCAGTCCGGCCCTGTTCGCGGAGGGGTATGTGCCGGGCGCGCTCAATCTGCCGCACGGCAAGATAGTCGAGTCGAAGCTGGTTAACTATCCGAACGACACGCTCTTCGTAACGTACTGCGCGGGTCCGCATTGCAACGGTGCGACACGTGGCGCGCTACGGCTTGCTCAGTTGGGTCGGCCGGTGAAGGTAATGATTGGTGGGATCACTGGATGGCTCGATGAGGGCTTCCGCCTCGCCGTAAGCGAGGTCAAGTGCCCGCGTTGAAAGGCGCCCGATGAAACTGAGTTGAAAACCCAGGTCGAGAAACAGTCGCTGTTCCAACTACACCGAACGTCACCCCCCGATTCGGAGCCGGCCGATGGCTGCCTAAGGCATCGCTGGGCCGCTGCAGATCGGGTTATGACTTTTGCATGAAAGGATCCGCTCGGGGCGCTTGCCGTGCCCCAGGCGGCCAGTCGCGATTGCCGCTGACCCACTCGTGTCATATATCATCGAATCTCTGCGGGCTATCGGAAGCGAGCCGTTATATGAGTTCAAATTCTCGCAACGTTGTTGCGTTGACCGATGTTGAGGCAGCGGACCTGATGTGGATTTTCGGGCGCGCAACCGAGATGGCACAACTCTGGCGCGATCGACGCATGCCGCAGAGCTTGTCGGGCAAACGGGTGGCGCTCGTTGTCAACGACACAGGCTGGCGAAATACTGCTGCCTTTGATCTGGGTATTCAGTCAATGGGCGGAATCTGCGTACAACCACCGCTGCGTTGGGATACACGCGAGGATCTACACGATCTTGCCGCCTATCTCGGCAACTGGTTCGACGCGGTCATCACACGGGCACCAGAATTGTCGATTTTGCGAACCCTGGCCGACGCATTTGACGGCCCGGTTATCAACGCCAGGACGAGGCAGAACCACCCCTGCGAAATTCTGGGAGATCTCGCTTTTTACTTTTCCGGGCACCGAACCATAGACGGTATCAAAGTAGCTGTCCTTTCGCCGAGCTCGAATATATTGGGCTCGTGGATTGAGGCAGCTGCCGTGCTGCCGATCGACGTCGTGCAGATTTACCCTGAGAGATGGCACGCCCGACGAAGTGCAGAAGCGATTCCGCGCTTTTCCTGTAGCACGGACATGAAGGCAATCGAAGGCGCGAACATTGTTATCACCGACTGCTCGCCCGAGAATTCAGATCCTGCTGAGTTAATTGGCTACCAGATCTCCAACGAGATTCTCGATGATCTGCCGGAGGACGCCGAGTTCATACCCTGTCCGCCAGTACACCGAGGGGAAGAAGTGACGTTTGAAGCGATGCAACACCCTGCGTGCCGCGTAACTGAGGCGAAGGAATTTTTGCTGCATGTGCAAAATGCGGTATTGGAATGGGTATTTCGCAATCGTTGAACTGCGTACCCCGAAGCTCCCCTGCGTTTCCTAGCTCTCTTGCATCTCAGATCAAATATGTGCACACTGCATATGTGCATGCTACATATATTTGGGATGCCCCATGACACAGCGCACGGAAAATCTACTCGGCGTGCTCGCCGTGTTGGTCACGGACGAGATGTACGGGCTGGACACCGTTCCGGCCCTCGCCGGTCCGACTGCTCGGGCCATGCTAAACGCGATTGGCCAGTATCCAGACGCGTCCATCGAGTTGCTGCGCGACGCCGTCGACCTCTCGCATCCGGCGGCCGTCCGTGCCGTCGCAGGCTTGGTCGATGCCGGTCTCGCCGAAAAGCGATCTGGCGTGGACAAACGTTCCGTTGCGCTGGCACTGACAGGCGCTGGGCGGCGGGAAGTCAAGCGCCTGCAGGACGCGCGCGAGAACATGCTGTCGCGCATCGTAGGCCACCTCGACAACGACGAGCGCGTAGTTCTCGAAGACTTGCTGATCAAGATGCTCTGGCACGAGACCCGCGACCCTGCGCATGCCATGCAGTTGTGCCGCTTTTGCGATGACAAGCCGTGTCTCAAGGCCGGTTGTCCGGTCGAATGCAGCGAAGAGGGTCTGCCGATGCCGCCACGGAGCGTGTCGTGAAACCGTTGGGATCGGTGCGCTGGCCGGCCATTGCCGCACTGACTGCTGTATCGACGCTCGCGCAGATCGGCCAGTTCGGTATCGGCTTCATGGTGCTGCCTGTCTGGCTTGCCCATCAGGGCCTCGACGCGCCGCGCGCCGGCCTCTTCGCGGCATCGCAATGGACCGGCATGCTCGCGGGTCTGATGGTGGCTCCGGCGCTGGTTGCGCGACTCGGTGCAAAGAAAACGGTAGCGCTCGGCCTCACGGCTACGATTATCGCGTTTCCCGCGGTGAGTTGGCTCTCCTGGCCTCTCTGGATCGCACCCGGGGTGCTGACTGGACTCGGCATCGGCCTGCGCTGGATCGCCAATGAGTCGTGGCTGTACCGTCTCGTGCCTGAGGAGCTGAGTGGTCGCGTGGTCGGCATTCACGAGACGCTCATCGCGACAGCTGGCGTAGTCGCGCCCGCATTGGCGGCATGGTCAGGCCCGGTCGGACCGGTCGCGTTTATCGCGGGCGTGGCGCTCACACTCGCCGCCGCTATCCCGCTCTGGTTGACCGCTCCAGAGCATCCTGTGCGTCCCGTTACGCATGAGCCGACCGTCCATGCAACTGCGCAGGCCGCGCCGATCAGCGCGCTGGTATGCCTCGGCATGGTTGTCGTGGCAGTCGGCGGAATCAGTGATGGCGCGCTTTATGGACTCTTCCCGCTCTACGCCAATGCGCGAGGAATGAGCGACACACAGACAACCCTAATGCTGTCGTGCCTCGGCCTGGGAGGGATGGCACTGCAAGTTCCAGTCGGCTGGCTGGCCGACCGAGCTGGATTTGGTGTAACGGTGATCGTCTGTGCGGCGGCGAGCACGTTTGCGCTTTCCATATTCACGCTCGCCGCGCCGGTCTCCTGGTTGTTTCCGGCGAGCGCTTTCGCAGTCGGGGGCATGAATAGCGCGTTCATCACACTTGGCATGTACGCCGCTGCACGCAGCGCGAAGGCTGCGATTGTCCGGAACATGCGCCTGGTTTCGCTTGCGTTCACGGCCAGCTCGATCGTCGGGCCGCTCGTCACCGGCGCTGCGATGAAAGCGCTCGGCAACGACATGCTGATGTGGCCGCTCGCGATTACGAGCGGTGCGCTTGTTGTCTATACGCTTGGCGTCTGCGAAGGAAGGCGTCAGCTTAGCGGCCCATCGACCGCTAACTGACTGCTGCGGGCAACTGCCGCGGCTACGCACGAAGCGCTATTTGTGCGCCCGGAGATGTACAGGAAGCATTCGTTGAAACGCTGGAGGGCCGAAGGCCAGCAACGGGTCCGGTTATGCCTTTTGGATTGAGCACAGTCGGGAGATCACCCTTGCGCTCGGTCGTCGGGCTCTGGTCGGCCAAGAGCAGTCACTCCGCCTGATTACCAAAATCGGCGACAATCCTTCTCACGCTAAACCAGCTCAACGTTTCCTTCGTTCATGGCCAGGTTATTTCCAACACTCGATCACACTGAATTTCGCAGCCAAGGCGAATTCACGCTCTTTCAAGAGCTGGCGGCACTCGACGATGCGTTCACCGTCATTCACTCGCTTCCTTGGCTGCGAGGCAGGACCAAGCGGGTGTACTCGCAAGAGCTCCAGAAGTACCTGCAGGTCTCGTTGGAAAAGAAGCATCTGTCCGGAGAGGTGGACTTCGTAATCCTGCATGCGGAGCTGGGTATGCTTTGCATCGAGACGAAGTCGGGTCTGTACAAGCCTTCGGGTGTTCGATTCATTCACGAACGTGACGGATACGAAATCGATCCGCTGACTCAGGTCAAGGACAACACTTTCGTCCTCGCCGAGATGCTGCAGTCGTGGCAGATAAAGTGTCCGGTCGGCTACGCAGTACACTTCCCAGACTTCGATGTCGAGAGCTCACAGATTGCCAACGCGTACGTGCCGCTCGGCCGGCCGCTCCCCGACGGCATTCTGATCCTACAGAAGCATCGTCGGGATATACCTTCGCGCATCGTGCAACTAATGGCGCACTGGAAGACCGCACTGAACTATGGCGGCCAGAACAACTTCAGTCGTGAAATCGATCAATTCCTCAACGCCGTCTGGCCGCGAGAAGCGCGGGAAGGGCATCTTGGACGCAAGATCGTCGCCGACGGCGAGTTGTGGCTTCGATTAGACGACAAGCAAGCGAAACAAGTGGCCTTGTGCCTCGACTCCGATCGGAGGCTGATCGCGGGTTTCTCGGGCAGCGGCAAGACGCTCATTGCGCGCTCCCTCGCCGAGCAGGTCGCGTCTCAGGACCTCAAGGTACTCTTCCTTCTGAAGAACCGTCAGATCACGCAGAAGGTAGCCGCTCAATTGAACCATCTCGGCCAGGCGGTCACAGTTCAGACCTTCCATTCCTACTGTGAGTCCCTGGGCACACGGAACAGGGACAGCAGCTCTGGTGAGACCAACTATGACGAGCATTATCTGGCCCTGCATGGGAAGGTAGATCGCCAGTACGCGGTGCTGATCGTCGATGAAGCCCAGGCGCTCAACGAGGCAGATCATTTGGCTCTGCACAGCCATTTTGCAAATGCGCGCAAGTTCGTCTTTGCTGATGAGCTCCAGGTGCTTCCCGGCATCGAGAAGGGCAGCTCCTATCGATTCCTAGAGGATACCTACGGAGAGCGATTCTTCTATCTGGCGACGATCTACCGGAATCCCGGAGGCATTACTCAGGCGATGGTGGAGATGCGACCGCCACGGCATGAGGTGAACTGCCCTCGTCCGATCGCCGAGGAGGACTTGTCCAGAAGGATCAGCTGGGATGTTTCCAAGAGCATTCAGACCTTGATGGCGGATCTCTCGAAGGCTGGTGTCATGAGGCAGGACATGATCGTGCTCAGCCAGTTCTCCTCGTCGCTTGAGGGGATTGATGTCGCACAATCCACAATCTCGGCGTATCGCGGCATGGAGAAGCCCGTCGTCATCGTCGTGGCGGGTATCGACATGGATGACACCACATTGGCTTGCGCTCTCGGGCGAGCAACCACACGCGCTTACATTATCGTACCCATTGAACTGGTCACTTGCCCGAGCCACGTGAAGTCGGATTTCCTGCGCAGGGGCTTGGAGACGATCGATCTCGCGCCGCTGCTCGAACAGGATGAGCGTGGTCCGGAACCTCGGATCGTCACCAACAGGGTGAAGAAATACGCAGGCTTAGTCGGAAGACACGAGATATTCGGTGAAGGATTCTCCTATGCAATTCGATGGAGGCGATGGTTCTATGAAGGTGGAGCTAGATGGAGCAACCGTGGAGTTCAGCTCTGGGGCTGGTGGCTCTCACTAACGACAAGCCTTCCCATCTCCGGGATCGACCCTGAGCGTAACGAGCCGACCGGGTGCGCCCATAGCGGCGAAAACCGTGTTGAGTAAGACCGGACCGCGATGGTGCAGATTTCGGTTCGAATCTTCTGTAGCCATGAGTGTGGCGCGGAAGTGCCAACAAGCAGCGGATGGCGAGTGGCCGTTCTTCGCCGATTGAGGGAGGTCGCCACCGGCCGCTTTGCGGATTCCAGGTCTTCAAGATCAAGGTTCGGCCGAGTGACCGGTTCGGAGGAAGTTGTCTGACCGAGTTGGGTCGGTTATGCCTGTTGCATGAGTCGTGGGCCGAGGGCGAGCGGCGTGCCCGGTCGTGGGACGCAGTGCGGCCAGTAAGGGCCTGTAATGTTTCGGCGCTGGATGACTGAGTTTGCGCCCAAAGCGGCCGCACATTTGTCGGTGTGGTGCCTAATACGGTCCACCTAGTCTTGCTGCCTGCCCACTTCGCAA